>JAURJU010000078.1 GCA_030832085.1 Chitinophagales bacterium
CTTTCTGGTGTTTTATTATACATAAACCATATATTTACGTTCCACAAAAAAGAGAAAAATGAGATCAACCCAATTTATCAGGACAGCCGCAATAGCCGGTATCTTCCTGACCCAGCAGTTCTTTTCGGTTGCACAAAACCGGAGAGACCAGCCCCCTCCAACTCCTGCCTCAGCCCCAGCAGCCCCTGGTGCTGGCGCACCTGCGATGCCTCCAATGGGTGCCCCAAAAACAGGTCCAAAGCCTTACAAAGAGGTCATCACGGGCAAGGCCAAATCCACAAAAGGTCTGTTTACTGTGCACAAAGTGGACGACAAGTTCTATTTTGAAATCAATGAATCCCTTTTCGGAAGGGAGATCATGGCAATCACCCGTTTTTCAAAAATTGCAGGTGGTGGCGGCCTTTATGGCGGTGAAATGGCCAACCAACAAGTGATCAAATTTGAAAAAGGCCCCAGCAACAACGTTTTCATGAGGGTGGTGACTGTTATCAGCGTCGCTGATTCAACCCAGCCCATCTACAAGGCTGTAAGAAACTCCAACCTTGACCCCATTGCAGCTGCATTTGATGTCAAGTCTCTTGGAAAGGATTCCAGCGGAGCTGTTATTGATGTAACCGACTTTTTTAAAGGAGACAACCAGGCAGTATCCCTGAATGCCACTTCCAAAAGAAGGTTGAACCTGACCATGTTGATGGCAGATCGTTCCTACATTGAGACAATCAAGTCTTTCCCCATCAATACTGAAGTGCGCACGGTAAAAACATTTGGCGCCTCCAGCGGTGGTGGCATGGGAGCAGCACCTTCACCCTTTCCTTCAGCGAGCCTGCCTGCAGCCAGTGCTGCTGGTGCAGTGACACTGGAAACCAATACCTCTTTCATTTTGCTTCCTGAAACTCCGATGAAGAAAAGGAACAATGACCAGCGTATTGGCTATTTCGCAGATGATTATACCGTCTACAGCGACAACCAGCAAAAGGTTGAAAATGAGAATTTCATCGTTCGCTGGAATCTTCAACCCAAAAAAGAAGATGTAGAAAAATGGAAAAAAGGCGAACTGGTTGAACCCCAAAAACCCATTGTATACTACATTGACCCAGCTACACCCAAAAAATGGAGGCCTTACCTGATCAAAGGTATCAATGACTGGCAAGCAGCATTTGAGAAAGCAGGTTTCAAAAATGCGATTATCGGTAAAGATTGGCCTGAGAATGACAGCACCATGAGCCTTGAGGATGCCCGATTCTCTGTGATCCGTTATTTTGCCTCAGATATTGCCAATGCTTACGGACCCAACGTGCATGATCCCCGCAGTGGTGAGATCATTGAAAGCCATATTGGTTGGTACCACAATGTAATGAGCCTGGTGCATGATTGGTATTTTGTACAAGCAGCAGCAGTAGATCCTGATGCACGAAAAATGACGTTTGATGATGATTTGATGGGCAACCTCATCCGTTTCGTATCATCACATGAAGTAGGGCATACCCTTGGCCTTCGCCATAACATGGGATCCAGCAGCAAAACTCCAGTGGAGAAACTCCGCGACAAAACATGGGTTGAAGCCAATGGCCACACTGCCTCCATCATGGACTATGCACGTTTCAACTATGTAGCACAGCCAGAAGACAAGATCAGCAAAGTAGGCATGTTCCCTCGCATTGGTGACTACGACAAATGGGCCATCGAATGGGGTTATGGATACGGTGCAGATACAGAAGAGGCTGATAAAAAACAACGCAACAAACTTTATAACGAAAGGATTGCACAAAATCCACGCATTTGGTTTGGCACTTATGAATATGGAAATACTGCTGATGCCAGGACACAAAGCGAAGACTTGGGAGACAATGCAATGAGGGCCAGTGAATATGGCATCAAAAACCTGAAGAGGATTGTCACCAACCTTCCAGAGTGGACAAAAGAGGAAGGCGATCGCTATACCAACCTTGCCCAGATGTATGGACAAGTGGTGAGCCAGTTCAACCGTTACCTTGGCCATGTGGTGCGCAACATTGGCGGATATTACGAAACACAAAAAAGTGTTGAGCAAGCCGGAAGCGTGTTTGAAGCAACACCAAAAGCCATGCAAAAAGATGCGGTTGCTTTTGTCAATACCCAATTGTTTACCACACCAACATGGATGCTGGACAACAATATCCTTGACAAGATCAGCAGCCCAACTGCAGACCAACTCGGATCCATCCAGGACAATGTGCTTGGCAGCATCCTGTCTACTTCACGTCTTACCAGAATGACCACTGCAGCAAACAGGTTTGCCAATACCTATACGATTGATGAGCTGTTCTCTGACCTGAAAAAAGGTGTCTGGTCTGAACTTGCGGCCAAAAAGAAAATTGATGGAACGAGAAGAAATCTTCAAAAAGCATATGCTGAAAGAATGATTTCCCTGCTGGGCAATAATGCTGGCGGAGGTATCACATTGTCAATGGGTGGTGCAATGAGCATGGGCCCTGATACAAAGAAAACCGATATCACCTCAGTTGTTCGTGCACACCTTGCCTCACTGAGGTCTGAAATACAGACTGCTGCGGCAGGTAATCCTGATGCAATGAGCAAATATCATTTGCAGGATGTTGCGGAAAGAATCAAGAACGCACTTGATCCGAAGTAATCATTGCTGACATAGATCTAACGCGGAACGCCTTCCAAATGGAAGGCGTTCC
>JAURJU010000079.1 GCA_030832085.1 Chitinophagales bacterium
AATCGTCACCAAGGCCATCAATGCTTTTGCGTTTGAAATCTTTTGAACCGAACCGGAGTGAAATCCTGCCCCAGTGATTGGTTCTGCCACCGACCATTCTTGATCTCCACCAATCCCACTGTGTTCCAGCGGCCTTGGTATATGGCTCACCTTCAATTTCCCAACCCCAGTAACTCGCATCAAAATCACCGAAAGGCCTGAATTTTGTGCTGGCACCACGGCGTGGTGATTCCCAGGGATTTTTCAATTGGGTGATGTTTTTTGCAGGATCATAGTCAGCGCCTGCCTCCAGGAGACAAACTTTCAAGCCCTGGTTGGCCAGCATATAAGCCGCCATTCCACCTCCGGCTCCAGAACCTACAATCACAACATCATATTCCTTGGTCGTTTTTTTTATTGAGAAATCCGGCATGTTTCGACAGTTTTTTTCTAGACTTTTATGAAGATGGAAATTACTGAATTATTCAATTCATTGGAGGTTTTGTGGAAAATGTTGAGGAACCAAAAACGCCTCTCATCGAACACTACCCTCTGCTTTTCACAAAGTCTGTAACGAGAAAAGAAATGAGCTTGGCCAACTGCTGAGAATCGCCATGGAGTTGGGCTGTAGCACCTTCGCAAATGTGTAGGCTGCAAACATTGGGATAATGTCCTGAAAAGCGAACGAACTGCCTTGCCTCATTCACAGAAATGCCGGAAGGATTTTGTCCACTGGAATTCACACAGCTGACCACATCCAAATCAATTTCCATGGCAATCGGATCATCGTCGATGAAAGAGAAGGACTGTGAAATGGATTGGATGAAATTGAGTCGTTCTTCAACAAAAATTTCCTCATAGGTATGGTAGTGGATGTTCACATTGCCATACAGGTCATCCATCATGCTCTGTGGATTTACATTTTCCTGCAACCCAATTACCGCATAGCGGTTGAGAAATCCCTCTTCCATGGCATAGCGGAAGGGGTTGCCGCTGTGCCTTCCCTCCATGATCTTGTAATCAGCTGTAGCCGCCAGATTGATGGCGTTTACAGCAGCCTTTTTAGTTTTTTCCAGTTTGAACAAAGACTTGGATCCTGCCTTGATGATTGGATATGCATTGTTGTGCCCACCACCAATGGCTATGGGAATTTTACCAGCGAGTACGATTTGCTTTACAAAATCCTCCACTTCCTCATCGATGATGTTGGCCACTGCATGCCTGCACGCATTGATCCGCTCTTCGAAGTCGTTAAAATTGTTTTCGATGATGTTCACCACGGGGCTGAAATCAAAATATCCTGCGAGGACGATTTCATCACCACTGCACTGGTCTGAACTTTGGAGGTTAAGGAAGGAATTTACAAAATGAAACCAGGTGCTCTCCGCACCACGGGTACCATGATCACCCAAAATTCCGATGCTCTCCGGAATGCCAAAACAAACATATTTTGCGCCAGCATGCAGGCTTAAAGCATCGATGCCCGTTTCAAGCACGCGAAGCCGTTCACCCAGCTTGGTTTCGTATTTTCTCAGCTTGACATGACTCAACAATTCCTGCCTGGTGTAATAATGGAAATGGGACATGATCCTAAGATAAGAAAAAAGGTTTATTGCCCCAAGGCAACATTGCTCCCGGCTGCTCCCTCACCCCTCATCCCTCGTCCCCTGTCCCTCGTCCCCTATCCCTCGTCCCCTGTCCCTCGTCCCTTGTCCCTGGCTGTTCCCTCATCCCCGGCTGTTCCCTCCAACCCCCCTCCACACTTCCTTCGCAAAATCGCCCAAGGAGGGATCCCTTGCCCCCATGAGCAAGAGTGTAGTGGATGGGGTAAAATGAGGCCGCATGGATGCGAGCAGATCATTCCTGTCTGCAACAAAATAGGCATTGACACCCAGCGCCTTGAGGTCTTCAATCAAATCGTTGGCAGAAATATCTTTTACTGCCGTGCCGCCTGCATAATAAATTTCACTCATCCATATTTCGTCTTGGGGACGGATGACCTTGGCAATTTCCTTGACAAAATCGTGCCGCAGAAAACGTGTTGGCGCATATCCATGGGGCTGAAACCAGGCTATGCATTTTTGTGAAAAAGGCTGACATGCTTCAATCGACCTTGCACATTTCACGGGATTGTGGGCAAAATCATCCACCAATGTCACCCCGTTTTTTTCACCATATACCTGGTGCCTTCTGTAAATTCCTTCAAACTGTCTTAATGCATCTGCACAAACTTCCCAGTGGATGCCCAGGCTATGGGCAACAGCCAATGCGGCCATCGCATTTTCCATGGTATGCCTTCCAGGACTGTGCACCAGGAAAGAATGGTCTTCAACATGAAACACAATCACGGGCCCTTTTTGCTGGAATCCGCTGGCATGCATAAATGCCGAAGAATTTTCCTTGCAATCAAAATCGAACACTGACCCTTTGGACAGCCTTGCAGAAAGTGGATGCGTCAGGTTGACAATGAATTGTTTGGAATTTGTCCTAAAAACCCGAAACAGCCTTTCCAGTTCTTCAAGGTCCTGGTGGTCCTTGTCGATGTTCAATAAAAGTCCAATTTCTGGTGTATACTGCACAATCGATCCATCACTCTCATCGGCTTCAATGATCAACCAATCCCCTTCACCATGTGCAGCATTGCCAATCTTTCCTTCCCGGATCAAACGGGTCAGGCCTGCACCGCCAATGATAGAAGGCTTCATCCCTGCGTGATACAAAATTTCATACAACATTGCAGCAGTGGTACTTTTGCCTGATGTTCCACCAATAGCAATGGTCTTTTTGGTTTCGACAATCTGGGCAAGCAACTCACTGCGTTTGAGAACAGGTTTGCCAAGCCGTCTTGCATCCTGTACTTCAGGGACAGTGTCTTCGATGGCGGTTGATACTACTACGACATCAACCCCATCATCGATGCCGCCCGAACCTTGTTCAAAACAAGGGATGCCTGCAGCAACAAGGGCTGCACGACTCTCATTGAAAATATCTTTTTGAAATTGCCTGTCTGAACCAGACACCTGATTTCCTGCGGCTTTCAGGTATTGGGCGATGGCACTCATCCCGGTACCGGCAATGCCAATGAAGAAATAATGACGGGCATTGTTTTTTGCGAATCCCACATGTTGCACATCGGACCCCGAACCCTTGTCTTGATGTTCCGCTCCCATTGTAATCCTTTGTATTCTTTAATTGAACAGCAAGATAAGGCGCTTGGCATTGATTTCATCAATTGAACTGCAATTCAAGTGCTTTGGGATTGATTTCCGGAAAAGGGCACCAATCCAAAGATACCAGATGGTGATCCATGTTTGATCCTTGCTGAAGAACCGGACCACATCAATCAGAAAAAACTAGCCCAGGTTCCTGAAATCCACCGGCACCAACTTGCTCACGCCTTGTTCCTGCATGGTCACACCATAGATAACATCCACACAAGCCATTGTGGTCTTGTTGTGGGTCACAATGATGAACTGCGATTCCTTGCTGAACTGCCTGATCATGTTGGTGAACTTGCCCACATTGGCATCATCCAGCGGGGCATCCACCTCGTCAAGAATACAGAATGGCGCAGGCTTGATGAGGTAAATGGCAAACAACAAAGCAGTTGCTGTGAGTGTTTTTTCACCACCACTCAACTGTGTTATAGAAGTGGGCCTTTTGCCCTTTGGCTTGGCCACAATATCAATGCCTGTTTCCGCAAGGTCATCTGGATTTTCGAGAACCATGTCTGCGGTATCTTCCTCCGTAAACAAGGCCTTGAACACCCTTTGGAAATTCTCCCTTACCTGGTTGAAGGTGGTAAGGAATTTCTGGTTGGCGGTGGCTTCCACCTCCTGGATGGTTTGCATCAATGTATCTTTCGCATTGACCAGGTCATTCTTTTGCTCAACAATAAATTCATAGCGTTTCTTCATTTCAGTGAAAGCTTCAATCGCTGTTGGATTGACTTCCCCAATGTTCTCAAGACGCTTTTTCATTTTATCACAATCCGCTTGAAGGTCTTCCAGCGGCTCATCGGTGAGCCTGGCTTCGTCTAGGATTTGGTCAATATCGACCTTGAATTCAACATTCAATCTTTCCTTGATACCGGCCAGTTGCAGACGAAGTTCATTGATCTTGTCCTTGATCATGTTGAGCAACTGATCAATCTGCTCCTTCTCCTTCACTTGGTGCCTCAACTCACTTTCGCGCTCGTTGAGTGTATTTCTTTTGATGTAGTATGCCTGGTCAGCTTCATTGAGCAATTTTCCATCCTCTTCCTTGCGGCGATAAAGTGCCACCAATTCGTCTTCCACCAACTGAAGGGCAGATGCGGTTTCGGTGATGGTTGTAGTGGCTTCGGACAATTGAACAGTGCTGCTTTTGATCTGCACTTTCAATTCATCCAGCTGGTTCATTTTGAAGGTAGATTCCTGCTTGACGGCCGTTATTTTTGCCTGTTGCTTTGCCAGCTGAATGTTGGATTCATTGTACTGCGCATTGATAGCATTGTAAGCGAGCTCCGCTGCAGCATAATCAGACTCAACGACCTGAATTTGGGAAGAGAGTTCAGCAAGTGCCTTGTTGGATTCTTCAAGCTTGACCTTGTCCGACTGAATGCTCTCCTTGCCCTGCGCCAATTGTTGCTCAAGGTCTTTCACACGATTTGCCGAAGTCTGTTCTGCGGAATGAAGTGATTCGATGCGGTTGTTCACTCCAAAAGACTTGTTGGTAAGTTCTTGAATTTTTCTTTGGGATTCAGCAATGGCCCTTTCCTGCAATTGGTTGTTGTATTCGAGGACCTCGTTGTGGCGCGCCTGTATATCGGCCTTGATGACCGCTACAGCCTCTTCAAGCACGAGAATCTCTTCCAACAACTTCTCCAGGTTTTTTGCGCGACCAATTTTCTTTCCTTCGAAAAGACCAACACTTCCACCCGTAAGTGAATACTGCCCTTTCACATATTTTCCATGCTTTTCAAGAATCACATTGTTGGTGCTGGTTTCAAGTGCAGATTCATCTTCAGCAATCAACACATTTCCCAAAAGATATTTGACCAGGTTGGCAAAACGGGGATCATGTTCCACCACATCCGTAGCAGGAATGGTGCCAGCTATTGCCTCTGTCTTTACGCTCTTGGAAGCATACTCCGCATCAAGCTTGTCCAGCATGAAAAAGTTTGCCTTTCCTTTCTTGTTCGCATCGAGCAAATGAACTGCCTGCAGACCCTCGCTAAGGTTGTTCACCACATAGTAATTCAGGTAGGGCTCCAAGACATTTTCAACCGCAGCCCTGTAAGCCTCTTTCACATAAATGATGTCAGAGAGGATTGGAGAGCTGTGGCTCCATCCGGTATTTTTATGCAGAAATTTGACACTCTCAGGATAGCCTTCCATCTTATCGATCAGGCTCTTGAGCAATGCGTGCTCATTCTTTTTTGAATCTAGCTTTCTGTTCTCATCCGCAAGGTGCGAACGCAGGTTTTCAAGCTTAGACTGTGTTTGCAGGATTTGGCCTTTCACCTCTTCATGCTGCTTTTGCAGCTTTTCCAGGTTGTTTTTCTCGCCATCCAATTGACCCGCATTTTCTTCACGCTGGGTGGAAAGCTCCGCCAACTGGGCCTGACGCTGCGCTTGTTCCTCTTTGATGTGGTTGATGGATTTCTCAATGTTCATCAGGGATGTATCCCTGATGGCCACATTCTTTTCCGCTTCGAACTGGCTGCGCTGAACAGACTGGTTTTTTCTCCTCAGCTCATCCACCATCACACGCTTTTCATCAAATGCCTTTCTGTTCAGGTCAACATTGGTTTTCAACTGGTCGATGCTGGACTGCAGTGCAGCCAACTTCGCCTCTTCCTCGGTGATTTGAACGGAAGAAAACCTGATGCTTTCTTCCAATCCTGCTGACTGCCCACCTGCCTTTGAAAGAAAATCATTCAATGATTTTTCCTTTTCACGGAGGTACTGTAACCTTTGCTGAGAAAGACTCTTGTCGTTTTCCTTGCTGCGGATGTTGTTGATGAGTTCATTGAAGGATTGTTGCAAAAGCTGCAATGCTTTTTCCTCTTCAACAAACTGAAGTTTTTCCTTTTCAAGGTCTGCCTCTTCGTTGGTAATCTTAGTGTCGATGCCGATTTTGCGGTCTGACTCCTGTTGCTGTTGATCTGTCAACTCACGGTACTGGATGTTGAAACCCTCCAACGCCGCCTTCGCCAACTCGATTGACTTTACCTTGTATTCTTTTTTGATTTCAAAATACTTTTCCGCCTTTTTGGCCTGGCTTTCCAGCATCTTGAGTTGATTGTGGATCTCGAAAAGGAGGTCCTCAATCCTGGCCAAATCCTGTTGTGTGGCTTCCAGCTTGAGTTTGGCTTCCTTTTTTCTGGTCTTGTAAATGCTGATGCCTGCTGCCTGTTCGAGCATTTTGCGACGGCTGTTGTCCTTGTCCTTGATGATGTCATCCACCATTCCCAATTCCATGATGGCATAGCTGTCGGTGCTGACGCCCGTGTCGAGGAACAGGTTGTGGATGTCCTTCAGGCGACACTGCACATCATTCAGCCGGTATTCACTTTCTCCACTCTTGTAAAACTTTCTGGTAACGGTTACCGTATTGAATTCTGTAGGCAGTAGGTTTTTTGTGTTGTCAAAAGTAAGGCTCACTTCAGCCAAACCACTCGCACCCCGCGACTTTGAACCATTGAACACGAGGCTTTCCAGGTTTTCACTCCTCAGGTTGCTGATTTTGTGCTCCCCAATCACCCAGCGGATCGAATCCACAATATTGCTTTTTCCGCAACCATTGGGCCCAATTACACCAGTGATTCCCTCGTCAAAATTGAGAACAGTCTTGTCCGCAAAACTCTTGAACCCCTTGATTTCTAAACTCTTTAATCTCACTTTCTTTCAATTTGGTCAGGCGACAAATATAAGGCTAGAAGGGATGGGGTTATCCACTAGTTGTTAACAAAGTTAATAACAGGGGGCTGCCAGGGACAAGGGACGGGGGACGAGGGACGAGGGACGGGGGACGAGGGACGAGGGACGGGGGACAAGGGACGAGGGACGAGGGGAATAGCTCGGGTTGAAGAATGTTTAGAGTTTCTTGGTAATTGCATAAATCATACGGTCGATTTCCTTTGCTAGGTTATTTGCTTCGGAAAAACTTCCTATCGAAATTATGTTCATTTCTAAACCAATTCTAAGTTGGGTTTGGATCTCGTACAATGATCCAAGCGAAATGTGCAGGTATTTTCTGTAATCATTGGTTGTCCGCCGACCATATCCTTCAGCAATGTTACTCGGCACTGATATAGACGCCCTTCTCAGTTGATCTCCTAGTGCAAATTTTTCCTCTGCAGGAAGTTCTTTTGATATTCGGTGAATGATTTTTGCTAGTGCAATGCCTTTCTGCCAGATGATTAAATCCTCAAATGTTTTTATTGATCCCATTTGACAAAGCTAAAGAGGCCATCTTTCTAGGGAATGTGGATTTAAACAAATTAAGCCGTCATTTCACCCTAGACAAGGCTGCCCCCTTGTCCCTGGCTGTCCCACTTGTCCCTGGCTGTCCCCCTTGTCCCTGGCTGTCCCACTTGTCCCTGGCTGTCCCCCTTGTCCCTTGTCCCTCGTCCCTCGTCCCTGGCTGTTTCCCTTATTTCATCCAACGTCCCCATCAACGCCATCGTATCATCCAACCCCCAAATTGGACTTTCTGTTAAGCCCTTGTTGAGGCAGTCTACCACGTGGCGGATTTCATGCTGATAGCCCCAACCCGGCTCACGATCAATGGGAATGAGCGTGCGGCTGTCGATTTGATCAGGGTAATATTGAATGGTAGCAGTAGGTTCGTAAAAACGGTTGGTGAGGCGGATGCGGCCCTTCGTGCCGAAAATGTCTGCATCGGTTTCCAGGTTGGAAGCGAAAGAGGAAAACAGTGTGGCCATTCTGCCGTTCTTGTACTTGAATATTATTGCGCATTGTTCATCCACGCCTGTTGAAGCAGGTGTCATGGAAGCAAGGATTTGATCGGGTTTTCCAAGCAATGTTTGCGCAAGAAAAACATTGTAGATCCCTATATCCAAAAGGCTGCCACCGCCCAATTCCGGATTGAAATGGCGCTGATCAGGTGTTTGGGTGGACAGGAAGCCGAAATTGGCGACGATGCCCTTTAAATCTCCCAACATTCCTTCATTGATCATTTCCCTGACCTTGATGTAATGGGGCAGGAACCTTGTCCACAAAGCCTCCATCAAAAACAGTTTTTTGCTGCGTGCAAGCTCCACCATTTCCCAGGCCTGGCTGCTGTTGAGCGCAAAGGCCTTTTCACAAAAAACCGCTTTGCCATGTTTCAAACAAAGCATGGTATGCGCGTGGTGATGGCTGTGCGGGCTGGCGACATAGATGATGTCAACATCCGGCAATGCAACAAGTGCTTCATACGAACCCAATACATGCTCGGCAGGAAAATCCGCTGCAAATTCCCTGGCCCTTTCGATATCACGCGAAGCCACAGCAACAAGCGAAGCGCCGTCCACCAATTGCAAGTCAGCAGCAAACTTTCTCGCAATCCGCCCACAAGCCAAAATCCCCCATCTGATTGATCCCATGAATGTTTATTTTAAAATTCAGATTGACCCATCCTCTCCCCTCGTCCCCTGTCCCTGGCTGTTCCCTCATCCCTTTGTCTTTCCCTCATCCCTGGCTGTTCCCTACTTCACCCTCTTCCTCAAATCCTCAATACCCACCACCATCATCCTCCCCACTTGTTTTCCGGCGCGGTATGTAACCACTTTGAGCGGCGCTGCATCAACAGGCACTTCAACGGAACTGCGGGTGTATGCCGGGTAATGGTTATCGGGAAATGAATTGTCGAAACTATAATGAACGGAGAGTCCTTCGATTTCTGTTTCAAAGTCCAGCAGCAATGCACCCTTTTGATTTTTAGAAACTTTTATTGCCGGATCATATATGCTGGGCGCATATTTGCGGTCGGCAACATCAAAACGGGCAAAATGCGACTCAACCCTTCCCACAAAATTAGTCCAGTTGCGCGATTGCTTGGGCGACCATACCGCCTCTGCAATGGCCATCGCACGGGGCCATAGCATGTATTGCATGTGCCTTGTATTGTACACCTGTTCAGTCCAAAGATTCGCTTGTCCACCCTTTATAAGCTTTGGATCAACACCCTCAGGCAATGGTTCAAACTCATATGCTTTTTTCAACCTCAACGTGGCATAGACAGGGGGCTCAATGGCAGCGTCGCCCTGCATATAATCCAGGTAGGCATGTGTAGTTGGTGTCATGACCACTTCATGCCCCATTTTTGCAGCCTCGATTCCGCCCTTCATTCCTCTCCAACTCATGACCGATGCATCCTTTACCAGACCGCCTTCAAGGATTTCGTCCCATCCCATCATCTTCTTTCCTCTTGCCCCAACAATCTTTGAAACCCGTCCAACAAAATAACTTTGAACCTCGTGCATGTCTTTCAACTTTTCGCGCTGCATCAGTGCCTTCACTTCTGCACTTTTTTCCCAGAAGTTTTTGGCACACTCATCTCCGCCCATGTGCACGTATTCGAATGGAAACAATGCTGCGACTTCGGTGAAAACCTTGTCGAGAAAATTGTACACCTTTTCATTGGCAGGGCAAAGTGTATTGTCGATGCGGGCAGTAAACGTGCCGTCATTGTGCCAATCCATGAAGGGATCGCCTGAATTTACCTTGTAGGTTCCAGGGGTGCAAGAAAGATCAGGATAGGACGCAATGGCAGCCAGTGAATGCCCCGGCACATCTATCTCAGGCATGATGTCGACATAACGGTCCTTTGCATATCTAATGAGCTCCTTCATTTGCTCCTGCGTGTAAAATCCACCAAAATCACGGGGTTCGTTGTCTGCAGGTGCTGAAAAATAATTGAATCGACCTGTTTTTTTAACATTCCAGGCACCCACCTCAGTGAGCTTTGGTAAACTTTTTATTTCGAGCCTCCACCCCTGGTCGTCGGTGAGGTGAAAATGCATGAGGTTGTACTTGTACCGTGCCATGTCGTCGATGAAAGCCTTTACTTCGTCAACCGTAAAGAAATGGCGGGAAACATCCAGCATCAATCCTCTCCATCCAAACCTAGGCCTGTCGTTGATTTGGACAGCAGGAACCATCCATTTTACATCAGCAACAACTTTTTTGCTCTCAATTTCTTTGGGCATCAACTGCAACAATGTTTGCATGCCGTAAAAAAGTCCTGCAGGCGCATTGCCAATAATGCTGATGGCTTCTGGAGTTACCGAAATGTTGTAACCCTCTTTGCCCAGTGCTTCGTCTGGAGAAAGCGTTAAATGAATGGCACCTTTCCGGTCAGCATTTTCAATGTTCAAGGTGAAGCCCGTTGCTTTGCTCAAGGCTGCGTTCAACATGTTTGCAATCTTCAACAATTCAGGTTGTTTCGGAGCAATAACAATCGCCACGGATCTATTGACCTGAAAAGAGCCAACGCCAGGCCGCAATACCGCCGGTTGGGGGATGATGGAAATCTTGTTGTTTTGCGAAAACCCTGCGACAGAGAAAAGAAAAAACGAAAGGGCAAAAAGTGACTTTTTCATGAAAGTTGGTTGTTGAAGCAAGTTAACAAAATTTCTACCATCGGGCTTTAACTTGCTCCAGACCCCTTCACTGATATTGCTTATCCCCCCCAATAAATCAATCCGCTTGAAATTCCATCAAAGGGGTGGAATCCAAATAAAGCGTATCTGGGTCGAAATCAATTTCATTGCCCCAGCAAACAGTTCCTTGTTGAACAGTAAGTGTCTTAACGAATTCAGGATCCGCCAACGGGCCAAACACCGGATATTCCAAATAGGAAGAAAAATCAAAAATCTTGCATTCCCCGTTGCGGAATTCAATTTTCAATTTGTTGCCGAGCAAATATTCGGCATTTTTTACCCTAGGATTCATTTTCTTATTTTAATGGTTTTACCGCAGTTAAAGGAAGCCCTTTAACTGCTTTTGCCCAATTGTCCATTAATTGCTCCTGGTTTATAGATATCCACAATCTAATCAATTTTTCTTTTTTCAAAGGCATGAATCCATCAAGCTTGTTGCCAAGTGGAATACTATAAACAGCTTCACATTCCACAAAGTTAACATGAATATGGGGAACAAAATGTCTCTTGGTATCCAGAAAATACATTGAAATGTATATTCCATGGAAATAACAAATAACAGGCATAAAATCCTTTTTTTATGGAGTCAAATTTCATGAACTCTTCAAGTATGTGGTAGTGAAAATAACCCCGCCAATAAGAGGTTTTTCCAGCTTTTTCAGGTTTTAACACTGCCAACAAAGGAAACCCTGTAAATTTGCCGTCTAATCAATCAAATTACAACAAGTTCATATGAAACAAATTCTAAGCTTTTCAGCATGTTTGCTCCTCGCAACAGCTGCCTTTGCCCAGCCCAAGGTGGTTGACAAAGCAATTGTCAAGGTCAAAACGGAGATTATTTTCCCCGAAAATTTCGGTGGCGGTGACAGAGGTGGTGGCGGCGGCGGCGATAGAGGTGGCGGCGGTGGCGGTGAAGTGATGACCATGGCAATGCCACGTGAGATGGAGACCAACTCCACCATGTATTATACTCCTGATTTCATGCGGGTTGAAAGCCTTACCGACTTTGGAAACAACATTGTGATCACGGACAGGATCAACAAAAAAACAACCACCCTGATCGAAGCCATGGGAAGGAAAACCGGGTTTTTCTCAACCGATGCTGAAGCAGAGGCCCAAAGGGCAAGGATGGATTCGATGCGCAACCTCAGGAGGGATTCATTGGCCACCCTTGGCATCAGCTTCAAGGACAACAAACCCGAGTTGATTTACGCTGATGAGACCAAGAAAGTTTCAGGTTTCACTTGCAAAAAAGTAACAATCAAAACAACCGGACAAAATGGTCAGGTTTCTGAAAATGTCATCTGGTACAACCCTGACTTCAAGATTTCGCCAAAGTCAACCGCAGCATCTGCCAACCCCGGCGGATTTGGTGGTGGCGGTGGAAGAGGCGGCGGCATGTCGATGATGGGCGGCTCAATCCCTGGATTGGACCTCATCAACGGTTTCCCCATGGAATATGAAATGACAAGGGGCAACGGGTTCAAGATGCACATGACTGTAATGAAAGTGCAGCTGGATGCACAGATTGATGACAAAACATTTGAAGTGCCCAAAGGATTCGACATCAAACCAATGGGTTCTGGCGGAGACATGATGAGAACCATTTTCAGGAATGGCAGGGCCAGTGAAAACTAATTGCCAACACAACAGATTCGAAAGGCCGGCTTATGCCGGCTTTTTGTTTATATACCGCATCACATAGAGCATCCCCTTGTTGTAGCTGTACATCCCTTCGGGTTGGTTGTTCAAGCGGAGAAATTTTGTGTAGAACCAGGTGGTGAATGCATCGATCGGACCCTGGTACTTTTTCACAAAGGCCCTGTATTGCCTGATGTCCCTGATGGCAATGGGCGACAAAGACTGTAAATTTTTTCTTGCGCCAAGACTGTCAAGACGCCGCAGTGCATTGTTCGCATAAATGAACATTTCAAGGTTAGCGGCATACTTCAAGCTGCTGTCCCCGGAATCGATTGCTGACAAATACCCTATAAAGTTTGCCTCGCTTTCCTTAGCATATCCCAATTGATGCGCCTTTTCATGAACAGCGATAAAGGGCAACATGAATGATGGCATGTGCGTGTTGATTTGTGCCTCGCCCGTAAAAGGATTGTAGTATCCCCCATAGCCCATGTAATTGCCCAGTACACCAAAAAGAGATGACTTGAAAGAGGGTGGTTGGGGATTTGGGGGATGATTGGCTTCATCAGCAACCTTTGATGAAGCGGGGCGATTCGATTCCATCGACGGATGACCTGTTTCGCCCAATCGCAACAATTCAGCTTGATTGAAAAAAAGAGCGGATTCGGGAGACGCCACCTTTGTTTCCACTGCAAAACGGTTTGTTTCGCGCAAAAGATATCCGGCAAATTTGCTCAATTCCTCTTTGGAAGGATTTTCTGCACTCAGGCCAAATTGTTCGGGCATCCCCTTTCTGTAGTAGTTGAACCCCCACAGGGCATGAAAAACCAGCCAGGTCCATGCCAATATCGTCAATGCGTTCAGCACAAGAATGAACAGGGATGGAAGATCTACACGCCATTGCTTGAAACCCCTTTTCCATGCATGAGAAAGAAATTTCCAAGACCGGAGCCCCAACCAAACAATCACGGCACAATAAAGCAAATCACCTACACTGAACGGAATCCAACCCAGGGTCCAGCGCAGCGCCAAAGCAATGTACGGATAGAGTCCATTTGAATAATATTCTTCTACACGTTGTTGACTGGATATGAACCAGTTAGAAAATATTATCAAAAGTGATAATACAATCAATGATCCGTATTTCTTCAATGGTTTCATGGATGTTCAAAATTACAATTAAGTTTAAAATTTCCACCCTATTGATTATCATCGCATTAATATGTAAACAAAGCACCAATCTGCCACAGCACTTAAGCTGCTTCGCCCATGTCTGCAACAGGCATTTGTAAGTTCACCTTGTGGGACGGAATTAAGTTTCGCCGGTCCCTTTTTATTTTGGCATTTCCCCAAAAAAACATACTTTTGCAATCCCTTAAAAGTTCATATGTCAGTTCCACGGGAATTTGAGATTGCATTTGTAGGATTGAAATCCGGAGTAACGGAGTTTGATTATGAACTGGGGGAAGAGTTCTTTGAGGCTGAAAAGCCCGTTGATTTCGAAAACTGCCACGCTACCGTGAAACTTTCCTTGGATAAACACTCGGATTTCATGCAGCTGAAGTTTGAAATCGGTGGAACAGCAGATGTTCAATGCACCCGTTGTGGCAACCCCCTTCAGGTCAATTTATGGGATGATTTCAACATCCTTGTAAAAATGGTCGACAATCCTGTCGAAATGAATGACACAAATGATGATCCGGATGTTTTTTTCATTTCAAAAACAGAAAGCCATTTGAACATCAAAGACTGGCTTTTTGAATTTGTTCAACTGAGCATCCCCACCCACCCCGAGTGTGGAGAGGATGAAAACGGAAGCAGCAAATGCAACAAGGAAGTGCTTGACATGCTTGACAATTTCAAGCAAAACGATGAAAAGAACGAAAATTCAATCTGGAAAGGATTGGACAAGTTCAAAGACAACTGAGTCGCCATTCCAACAGAGGTCAATTTCCCTCTCAAAACAAGAATGAGACCCAACAACAACTGATCAAAGCCGAAAGGCATAACAATAAAGACAACTAAAATAAAATAAGATGCCAAATCCCAAACGCCGTCACTCTCAACAAAGAAGCGCAAAGAGAAGGACACACTACAAGGCTGAGACCGTAACATTGAGCAAAGACTCAACAACCGGTGAAATGCACGTTCGCCACCGCGCGCACGTAAGCGAAGGTAAATTGATGTACAAAGGAAAGGTTGTAGCGGAGAAGTCCCCGATCAACTAAACCCTGAAGTATCAACATTATACATTCCAACTCCTACCCAACAAGCAGGAGTTGGAATTTTTTATTTTAACGATTTCTAATGACGATTAGCGCATGAACATTGGTCTTGACATGATGGGTGGCGACTTCGCCCCGTTGGAAGCAGTAAAGGGCATCAAGCTGTTGAGGGAAAAGCTACAGCATTCTCAAGCGGCGTCATCCGGTGGCCAAAGAAGCCCGGTGAAAGACATCGAATTGACCCTTTTTGGAGACGAAGCCGTAATCAATCAAATGCTTGCGGAAAATGGTGTCGACAAAGCAGGCATTCATGTTGTTCATACCACCCAGGTGATTGACATGCACGAGCATCCCACAAAAGCCTTCAGGGAAAAGCAGGATTCTTCCATCGCCGTTGGGTTCGGATACCTTGCAAAAGGACTGACCGATGCCTTCATCAGCGCTGGAAATACCGGCGCCATGATGGTAGGATCATTGTTCAGCATCAAGGCGATAGAAGGCATCCAAAGGCCGACGATAGGCGCTTATATGCCGCGCGAAAATGGACAGCTGGGATGGTTGTTGGACGCAGGAATCAATTCAGACTGCAAACCAGAGAACCTGGTGCAGTTTGCACTGTTGGGATCCATCTTCGCCGAGCAAGTGCTGAACATTCCAAATCCAAAAGTAGGATTGATCAACATTGGCGAAGAGGAAGGAAAAGGAAACCTGTTGGCGCAGGCAGCCTATCCCCTGCTGAAGGAATCAACCGGTATCAACTTCATTGGAAATATTGAAGGAAGGGATGTTTTTCTCGACAAATCTGACGTGATGATTTGCGATGGCTTTACCGGAAACGTCATCCTCAAATTGGCAGAAAGCATTCATGGCCTCGCACAAAGGAGGAACATCAAGGACGAATTTTTCGACATGTTCGAATTTGAACAATATGGTGGCGTGCCTGTGTTGGGCGTAAACAAACCCGTCATCATCGGACATGGGATATCCCACGCAAAGGCCTTCATGAACATGATCAATATTGCTGCGAAAATGATTGAGAAGGATGTTATTGGGATGATCAAGGCGAGGTTGTAACCTGCCTGCAATTATTTGTTGCATATCCATTCATTCATGCTACAATCAGCATTTGGCCTGGCTATCACAACACATTCTGCAATGAAATCTGCAACCTAAAATTGATTGTTTTTCCATGCTCCAACTGGATGGGATTTGAAAGAACAATGGGCTCAACACAGATAAATTTATCCCAATCCTCATCCGGCAAATCTGAAATTTTTCTAGCACCTTCCCTTCCAGGATTCCATACCATCCAGGAATCAAATCCAGTTGCAACCAGCTTTAACCAAGCAGTGCCGTTGAACAAATTAACTTCTGAATTACCCAAGTATTGCCTTTCAACAAGTTTGTCGGATTGCAACAGGTACGCATCATCTCCCGGAAAACTGTCCTTGTGGGAAAGCGATTCGAACCCTTTGATTTCAACATCAGCCCGGGATGAAATCCTGAAATAAGGATGAAATCCTCCTGTAAAACTGAATGGGCTGTCACCAGTATTGGTGACCGAAAAATCGAGGCCAATGCCGTTTTCATCAGTTAATACCACAAACTGAAGCGCTGCAGCATGTGGCCATTCAAGGAGATCAGTAGATCCAATGCGGAGTTCATGTGCAGCCCTTTTGATATGGCCTTCATGCACTGCATCAACAAGGATCCAATCCATGTCGCGGGCAAATCCATGCTTGGACAATGGACCGAAATCACCAAACTGCGGAAACATCAGGGGAATGCCACCGCGAATCGGCTTGTCTGGATTCAAGACAGCAAGCGGACTGAGGTATAACAATTCATTGATTGTTGCGAGCGAAGCCTCCAGGATTTGTGCACCTTTTTGACCTTGTGAAAATGTTGGCATTGCGGTTCAGGGGGATTGTTGCGAAAAGATTTTTATTCGCAAATTTAGGTCCATTTAAGTTAAGGCGGGCTCCCCAACCGACTACAAAACTTAATATATTCGCCATATGAAGCAACACACCATCAGCGTTCTCGGATTAGGTTATGTGGGTCTTCCATTGGCAATCGCATTTTCAAAAAAGTACCCTGTAGTTGGATTTGACATCAACCCAAAAAGGGTTGATGCATTGAAAAAAGGACTGGATCACACCCGGGAAGCGAGTGCCGAAGAACTTGAGGCTGCGATTGAAAGCGGGATTCATTTCACTTCAGACAATGCATCGCTGTCCAAATGCAATGTTCATATTGTCACCGTGCCAACGCCCATTGATGTCAACAATGCACCTGACCTGGGACCACTCATTGCCGCTTCAAAAACCATTGGCAAATACCTGAAAAAAGGAGACATTGTCATTTATGAATCCACGACCTACCCGGGTTGCACAGAAGAAGATTGCGTTCCTGTGTTGGAGAAAGAGAGCGGATTGGTTTTCAACAAGGATTTTTTCTGCGGCTATTCTCCAGAAAGGATCAACCCGGGAGACAAGGTGAACACCCTTACCAAAATAAAAAAAGTAACCAGCGGATCAACACCTGAAACTGCTCTTGTTGTTGACAACCTGTACAAAGAAATCATCAGCGCAGGCACGCACTTGGCTCCATCCATCAAGGTGGCAGAAGCGTCAAAGGCCATTGAAAATGCACAACGCGACCTGAACATTTCATTTGTGAACGAACTGGCCTTGATCTTTGACAGGGCTGGCATCGACACGCAGGATGTGCTTGCTGCTGCAGGCACCAAATGGAATTTCCTGCGGTATACCCCAGGGCTTGTGGGTGGGCATTGTATTTCTGTGGACCCTTATTACCTGTCCCACAAGGCTGAGCGCTTGGGATATCGACCAGCAGTGATCTTGTCCGGCAGGGAGGTCAACAATGCCATGCCTGTTTTCGTTGCCAACAAAATCGTAAAGCTGCTGATCAACAAAGGCAATGCAGTCAAAGGAAGCAAGGCCTTGTTGTTGGGCATAACATTCAAGGAAAATTGCCCGGATATCCGCAACAGCAAAGTCGCCAACATCGCGCGTGAATTAAAAGGCTTTGGCATGGATGTGGACATCTACGACCCCTGGGCAAATGCTGCTGAA
>JAURJU010000080.1 GCA_030832085.1 Chitinophagales bacterium
ATCTTAAAACAACAACGATGCAAAACAACATGCCATTTTCCGGCAAGAGTCGCAGAGACTTTGTAAAACAGACCGGAATCATCTCAGGTGGGGTACTTGCTGCGCCACTGATCACCAATGCAAATTTTCATTCAGGAGCAAGTGATGAAATCAAGGTTGCCTTGATTGGTTGCGGCGGACGTGGCACAGGTGCTGCAGTTCAGGCACTGCTCAGCAAACAGAACGTTAAACTTGTTGCCATGGCGGATGCCTTTCGCGACAGGCTGGATGATGCGTACAAAAGCATTACCGGCGACCTTTCAGAAGCAGGTATTGCAGGCGATATCAAAAAATTGATTGACGTTCCGGAAGAAAGAAAATTTGTTGGATTTGATGGGTATAAAAATGCCATTGCCCTCGCTGATGTGGTGATCCTGACAACACCTCCCGGTTTCAGGCCCATCCACTTTGAAGAAGCGGTGAAGCAGGGAAAACACATCTTCATGGAAAAGCCAGTTGCAACTGATCCTGAAGGAGTCAAGCGTGTGTTGGTTGCTGCTGCAGAAGCAAAAACAAAAAAACTCAATGTGGTGGTGGGTCTTCAGCGCCATTACCAGAACTCCTACCGAGAATTGTTCAAACGCAAGGACATGATTGGTGATATCACTTCTGCCCAGGCCTGGTGGAACAATGATGGTGTGTGGGTAAAACCAAGAAAAGAGGGCCAAACCGAAATGGAATACCAAATGCGCAACTGGTATTATTTCAACTGGCTTTGTGGTGATCATATCACCGAACAACATATCCACAACCTTGATGTAATCAACTGGTTCAAAGGCAGCTATCCCGTGAAAGCACAGGGAATGGGAGGAAGAGAAGTCAGGAAAGGAAAAGACCATGGTGAGATCTTTGATCATCACTTTGTGGAATTCACTTATGCCGATGGATCCATCCTCAACAGCCAGTGCCGCCATATCCCCAAGACTTCAGCAAAAGTGGATGAACTCCTGATTGGAACAAAAGGAAAAATATTCTGTGGTGCTGCCAACATCAGGGACCACCAGGGCAACGTGATGTACCAGTTCGACAAGAAAACAGAAAACAACGGATACCAAAACGAGCATGTGGAACTTTTTGCAGCCATTGCCAAAGGTGAATACAAGTTCGCTGACGCCGAGAATGGAGCAAAAAGCACCATGACCTCCATCCTCGGAAGAATGGCCACTTACAGTGGACAGGTAGTGGAGTGGGACAAGGCCCTCAACTGTGGCATGAACCTTCAGCCGGCTGCCTATACCTGGGATACCCTGCCAAAATCACTTCCGGATGCTGATGGCAAATACAAGATTGCCGTTCCAGGCGTGACCAGGTTTTATTGATTGAGTAATTAAGTTCAATTATAAAAAGAAAGGAGGGCATAACCCTCCTTTCTTTTTATTTATCCGTTCTAAATAAATTTACCGGCAACCCTTCTGCTGAGAACAAATTGGGCATGGCTGTATTGGTGAATCCAAACCTTACATGCACTGGATCTTTCACCAACTTGGCTGAGACCACAACAGTTTTCCCATCGATTGTTGCTTTTGCAGGAACAAAGACACCATCTGCTCCTGCAATAAAAAACTCGGTTAATTCTCCTCCTTTGCTTATTAGTGTTGTGGGCACATCCTTGAACTGAATCCTGATGCTTCCTTTTTCAACAGCATGTGCAACATAGGTTGGGCTCTTGTAAGCCAATCCCTGAATCCCATAGGTTTCAGCGAGGGCATAGTTGGAAAGCCTTGTAGCAACCTCTTTCTTGAGGTTGGGATGAATGTTTTTGACATCGTCGACCAAATCACTGATCACCACCATCCCTGTTTTGGGATGTGCTGCAGACTGTGTTTGTGCTTCACGAAGTAAAGCACCGTTGATATGGGTATCACCATAGGTATAGGGTGCGATCTGTACAAAATAAAACGGAAAGGTTTTGCCCCAGGCCTTTCTCCAGCTGTCAATCATGCTGGTGAAAAGGCGCTTGTACATGAAGTGTGTAGTTACATTGCTTTCCCCCTGGTACCA
The DNA here is from genome assembly GCA_030832085.1 of Chitinophagales bacterium. Taxonomy (GTDB): domain Bacteria; phylum Bacteroidota; class Bacteroidia; order Chitinophagales; family Chitinophagaceae; genus Pollutibacter. Next base: position 2,041 of record JAURJU010000080.1, read on the forward strand.
GATGGCTCCGGCAATGGAAAACTGGGTGAGTGGGTAGATCATGGCATTGTAGGCCTCTCCCCTGATATGCGGCCACCAAGCTGCCGGACTCAATTTTTCTGCAGCATGCAAGAGGTCTGGGTCATGGGTGATGATCTCTTCTGGTGTCCATACTTCTGCCGGTGTTCCACCCCAATTGCTGTTGATCAGCCCCACCGGAAAGCCAGTGCTGGCATTGACCTGCTTTCCAAAGAAATATCCGATGGTACTGAAATGCAGCATGTCTTCTGGATTGCAAACAACCCATCTGGCATTCACATCATCCTGTGGAGTGGTGGAAGTGGATTTGGGCACATAGAAAAAACGGATTTTCTGATTGGTTGCATTGGGGGATTCATCCTTGGCCTGTTTCAAACCCTGATCAGCAGACCATTCCATGTTGCTCTGTCCACCACAGACCCAAACCTCGCCAACCATAACATCCTCAAGCAGAATCTTGTTGCGTCCTTTGATGGTGATGTTATATGGTCCTCCTGCAACTGGTGTTTTGATCTCGGCAACCCACCTTGCACCGCGACTGGCCGTAACCTTGTAGGTAGTGGTATCCCACCCTACGTTGATTGCAATGTTTTCTGCAGGGCCTGACCAGCCCCATAGTTTCACAGTAGATTTTTGTTGCAAAACCATGTGGGAACCAATGATCGCCGGAAGGCGAACATCTGCAATGGCAATTGAAGTGGAAAGCAGAAAAGATAAAATGAAGATGCTTTTTTTCATGTGGAGCGTTTTACGAAATGAAAATAAGCAATTTATTTTACCCTTTTTCACCCAACGCTGCAATGCAAGGCCGAGGCCATTCAATCAGGACAGGATATCCTTGCGCCTGAAAACAAGTATAGAAGCAAAAAGAAATCCAATGACATGAAGAAACAATACCCCTGCTGATAAAAGCACGGCAGGAAGGTTCTCAATGGATCCTATGATTTGCTCGTTGTTTTCGTTGACTGTCACATCAAAAAAGCCCTTCCATCCCAACATGTGGCTGGTAAACAGATAAGGCTTTACAATATTGAAAATAGGCAGATCCAAGGTATTGAGGATGGTAAATACAATGATGATGCTCATCGTAGCCATGATTGGTCCGATGGAATTTTCAGCAAAAAGGCTAAGGAAAAAACTGAGTGCAGATACGGTCAACATGGCGAGTGCAGCGAAACCAAAGGCCGCTACATAACGCCACATCACGTCTGAAGAAAGGATCTGGGTAACCATGTCACTTTTCAAAATCAACATGTCATCCGCTCCAAAAATCATGATGGAAATAGCAAGGGCCCATACTGCCATCCAGAGCAACAATACAATCGTATAGATGGATGAAGCGATGAATTTTCCAATGATTAAGTTTGCCCTGCTCACAGGCTTTGTCAGCAACAGCCTTAGCGTGCCTTGGTTGGCCTCTCCAGAGATCATGTCTCCGGCTACCAATGCAATCAAGAGCGGCACATGCACCAGCAAGGTTTGCAAAATGATGAAGGCCATCAGATACCCATTCATGATATTTCCATTCACATCAAAGGAATCAGAAAGGGACTGCATCCCGAATTTCATGTAACTCTCGCCATCTGCATAGAAACCTAGCTGAATCAATCCAACAATAGCTGCTATGGCACCAAAAGCAATGTAGGTCCGCGGCTTGCGGAAAATCTTGTACAACTCAATATAGACGATACTACTCAACCTCATTGCCTGATGTTAAAGAAAGAAAATAAGCTTCCAAAGAATTCATGGAACGCAGGCTGGAAATACCAATATTTTGCTCAACCAGGTATTTGGCCAGCAATGGAACTGCAGCTGCTGTTGTGTCAACCAACACCTTTTGATCAGGAGAATTTCTCAAGCCTTTTGACCATGCTGTATTCGCCAACAAATCTTTGACCAACGCATTGTTGTCAGTGATGAGTTCCAACTGCACCTTGTCTGGATTCAACAATTC
>JAURJU010000002.1 GCA_030832085.1 Chitinophagales bacterium
GGATAGTTGTCTGGGCCAAACGGGTCATACCTTCTTCCAAAAACATGCACACCGTTGGGGATTTTGTAGTCATTGTGCCACATCCAGTTTTTCTCCATGACCGCAGCATAGACTGCAGCTTTGTTGGATGGAGAGGCCACGGTTGTTTTTCCAAAAACCTCATTGGCCAGGAAAGGACCAAATTTTGCATAACCATCATTGGTCAATTGTGCACCATCAATGGTCAACTCGGTAGCAGGATCATCCAGCCAGATCTTGCTGGGGGTGAAGGCATCCACAAAATGTACTTTGTTCTTGGCAGCAACTTCTTTCATGGCCTGCGTATAGAGCAGGAGATTGGCATTCTCCGTTTTTCCATTGGGAAGGTCATATTTTCCTGATAGGTTTTCAAATGCAATGGGTGAAACCAGTGCCAACTGAGGGGCAGTTGCTCCATTGTATTTTTGAGAGAGGGTATGTTTGATGAATGCATCCAGCTCTGCCTTGTAGTTGGCCAGTCCGGCGGCTCCTTCAAATGACTCATTGTAGCCAAAGAAAGCAATGATGATGTCCGCCTTGTGTTTTGTCATCCATTCATCAGGATACTCAACGAAACCTTCCATGCCTGCAGGCTTGGCCAGTTCGGTCTGAAATTTTTCGGCACCAGGGAATGCCCACGGTGTTTTTCTTCCTGAGTGTGGACGGAATCCAGGCGTATTTCCCCCATCACACATGTTGCGAACATAGAGGTTGTTGTCTGGATAGCGCAGCTGCAACTCTGTTTCAAAATGATCAAATTCCTGCATCCTGGATCCGAGGTTGTTGCCGATGAGGATGATGTGGGAACCCTTGCTGATGCTGAGTTTGGTGGATCCGGGCATCATGAAGGAAAATATCCCTATCATGGCTGCAACCAGTGCAAGGCCTGCGAACCTGAATGTATGCTTGATGCTATTTTTTTTCATGTCAAAATTGGTTTACAAAACCATGTCAGGGTTATTGGGGCCAAAATGTTTCAGGATAACGATAGGGTCAGTGGTGGAGGTATTGACTATTTTAACACCTTCCATTGCCGCTTTTTCGCTGACGAAGTATTCGTCGTTGGTCAGCTGGCCATAACGGATCAGGGCAGGTGTTTCAATTTCCCAAACACCAAAAGTTCCTCGGCCCTGCATGACGATCATGCCATATGCGGCGCTGTCCTTTATGGTTACAGTCTGTCCGGGGAAAACAGTCAGTTCCTTTGCACCAAATGCTTCTGATTTGTAGCAAATCCAGTTTTCAACATAACCCTTGGCTTTCATTTCCTCCAGGTCATGAACAGGCTTGGGTGCCATGAAACGGTTGGCCATGGTATTGGGATCTACATTGAGGTCCCAATCCAATACATCCATCAATGCATCATAATCACCAATGCTTTCTTTGGGCGTGCCGTTCCAGAGCAATTCTTCTGGTATGATGGCCTCGTTTACCAATGATTGGTACATGGCAAAAACATCTGACGCTTTTTGAGGCTCATAGGTACACATGCTGCCTGGAGCATGCAACAACCCTGGAGGAACGTCCCATCCTGTGCCGGGTTCAAGGCGATAGGCTTGAGAATAGTTGGTAAGCTTGTTGTCACCTTTGGTGAAGTTCACCAGGCATTCCTTTATGACTTCTTTGGGCGTACCTGGAGCAATGCCAATAAAGGTATAAGGGAAATCACCACCATGGTTGTTCAATTGAGGAGGAAAATAATATGCTTCAGGCTTTCCTTTTTGTCCTATCAGTGCAGCTTTTTCATCGTTGTGGTGAACGTGATGGGGGAGTGGTCCCATGTTGTCAAAAAACTTGGAATACATGGGCCAGCTTTGGTATTCATTCCACAGCCTGTCTCCGATGAGATCACCTTTCAGCTCGTCAACAGCATCTTTCAGCAGGATCTGATGGGTAGTTCCGCCATCCTGGTAAACCACTGGGCTGAGTCCTTCATTTTCACCTGTCAGAGGGCCATTTTTTGCAGGAGTGGTAGAGGAAAGCCAGCGCTCATCAATGCCGCCCCTTTCTCCTCCCAGGATATAGTAATCATCCGGATGCAATTTGATCCTTCTTCCAGGTACACAAAAAGATCGGGGTACCCAGGTTGGCGCTAATCGAAGAATTCCTTTGCCTTGTTCAAGTGCTTTTTTTGCAATGCTCTGTTGTTCCATATTGGCTTGTATAAGGGTTAAATAATCAATTAAATATTGAAACGATGTTTTGATTTCCTTGGATGGCTTGAAATGAAAGGTTGTACTGGATGCGTTCACCCGGAGCGATGAAAATCAAGGTGTCATTTTCTCTGGCTTTGGATTGGCCTATGGGCGGATGAGAACCTGGCTCGAGGCCTGTAACATATTCGTTTTTGCCCCAATGCTGCCAGTTGGTCATCCAGGGTAATTCTTTTTTGTTGAACTGCAGGGCAACAGCCAGCTCCAATGTAGGATTGTGGATGCCACAAATGCATTGACCATTTTCGGATGATTCAATGTCTACAAAAGCCACCTGTTCGCCATTGCCTGCATGGCTGTCAAGAGTGTCAGGGCATTGTTTGAAGGCATCCAGATCCGGGAAGTCAAGGCCATCACGGGTGACAGTTTTACCCTTCCATACCAGCTGGCTTCCCTTGTCTGCAAGGGGCCATCCGAAATTGCAATGGTAAAGTATCATATGTGGTGCCGGAGTATTGCCCCTATTGGAAATCTCATCATGGATCTGAAATCCAGGTATGCCCAGTGTAGCAGAAATGGTTCTTCTGAGTTCCAGTGCCGGACCGAAAATCCTTGATTCCCTGATGATACCAGTGATGCTCATCTCCATGTTTCCATTTTCAGGATCTGGCTGTACAATGGAAACAATTTCTGCAGGAATATTGCTGATGTTGCCATGGATTCCCCTTTCACCAAAAGCATCTTTTTCGGGCCCACCTACATGGGATAGGCCACAGGTGTTCACAAGACCACCGCCAAAGGTTCTGAGCCAGTCCAAACCCTTGTCTGA
>JAURJU010000081.1 GCA_030832085.1 Chitinophagales bacterium
GAGCCAAGAACGGGCATGGAAAGTTTTGCCTACGCCAGTAAGGATGGGGTCGTTGGATACCGAATCAATCATGGTAACATCGGTGGATGATTCATGACCATAATGGGTATGCTTGTTGACGCCACCCCAGCCGGGAGGGGTATTGAACGCAAACTCCCCGAATGCATTCCATTTTTCCAGCGGATGTCCTTTGGGATAATTGAATGCATGGGTAGTGGTACGAAAACCAACCAATGGTTTTTTGGTCTTGAGGTAATCCTCAATCAACTGTACCTGATCAGCAGGGAGCTTTCTCCAGCGGAGAAAGAATACAGCCATGTCAGCCTCTTTTAGGGCTTCCAGTCCTGGAATGTTCTCTTCTGCATTGTGGTCTGGATATGCCTTCAACACCTTGGTGCGAAACCCATAGTTTTTTTCCAGTTCCGCCGCAACAATTGGCAGGGTTGCTTCACCACTGTACTCATGATCACCTGTAACAAAAACAATCAGGGGTTTTTTGGATTTTCCCTTTTGGTTTTGACTGAATCCTGTTGCCATGCAGAGCAGGATGCAACAGAAAAATGAGACTGTTTTTAGCATGGTATGTTTATTCATCGTTGGTCAATTGTGTTTTTCAAGGTAATGAAAAATCATGTTTTTTATTTCTCCATTGGATGAAGCTTGAGCAATTCCTCTGGTGTGTAGAATCCGCTTTTATCCTTGATGGCTGCACGAACTGCTTTGACTTTTTCTGTCGTTACCGCAGGGGCCTTGTTTCCAAAGGCATTCCGAACATAAGTAAGGACTGCAGCCATTTCATCGTCTTTGAGCATACCGGCATATGGCGTCATGGGAACCTGGCCGGGGTACTGCTTTCCTTTCACTTCAATGGGGCCGTAGAGTCCTTTCATGACCAACTTGATCAAACGGTCTTCGCTCCCTGTAACCCATTGTGAACCACTGAGAGGAGGGAAGCCAGCTGCTTCAAGACCTTTGCCATCGCCTTGGTGACAGGTATTGCAGTACCCATCCCGCATGTAGATGGCTTTTCCTTTTGCCAACACCTCGGGTTTTATCCCTGCAGCAGTTGGCGCCTTGTCAGCTTGCTCTTGCTTCTTGTTGCTATACCCACGGCCATTGATATGGGCTTCAGCTGTGGCATGTGCTTTGTCCATCCAGGAGTCCAGTGGTTTTTTCCCTGCTTCCAGGATGATGGGCAATCCTTTTTCCTTGCTCAGCCAGGATGCTGCTGTGATGGCTTCAATCCTAACGCGGCCTTGATCATCTTTTGCAGCAGCCATCAGGAGGGCTGCCTTGTCAGGCAGTTCGTTGCCAGCAAACCGCACTACTTCCACAGCTGCGGCCCTGATGCGGTAATCCTTGGCCTTGAGCAGTTGGCGAAGCAGTGGTTGATCTACCTTGTTTTGTACCCAGCTCACCCAGAGTGCTTCTAGCAATAGTTTTTCGTATTGCGGAGCATTTTTGTCAAGCTGGCTGATCCATTTTTTCAATTCAGGAAGTACAGCTGCTGCAGGATGTTCCCTCAATTCACGGCGTGTTCTGTAGCGAGTTCGGTACTCAGGCAACTTCAAGTTTTCCATCAATTCAGGAATAGTGGCACCGTCTACTTTTGCAGGCGTTACCAATGGCCGGGAAGGGTAGGTGACCCGATAAATGCGACCATGGGAATGATCGCGCAATGGGTCCCGGATATTGTGTTGCATGTGACCAATCAGCACATTGTGCCAGTCGGCAATGTACAAGGATCCATCTGGTGCAAACTCAAGATCAACTGGTCGGTAATTGATGTCGCTGGATTTGACCAGGTCTTGCCTGTGTTGGGTGGAATAGCCAGCTCCGGCATCCATCATTTTGTGTTGCTTGGTGCCGAGGAACCCGATGGTATTGTTGATGAGCATGTCTCCCTGCACTTCATCAGGGAAATGCCTGCTGGAAACAAATTCCAGGCCTGAAGTTGGTCTTACACGGTGTTTTTCTTCAATGATCGATGCTGGTTTTGGAGTCGCTTCACCATAGCGTGATTTTACTGTTCCCGGCGTCATCCAGGTTACGTCAGGGCCTGAAGTTTCTGCATAGAATACCTGTCCCCACTCATCAAAGGCGATGCCCCATGGATTGGGTATGGAGAGCTGTGCAATGCGATCCAGTTTTTTCTTTTTGGTGTCATAACGGAAGAATCCACCATTGGTGCCACGAACAGGCCCGTAAGATGTTTCAATATCATTGGCCAGGAATACACCCTGACCCATGTAAATGGAGCCGGATGCATCTGTTGTATAAGCATGGTGTGCATGATGGGTATCATGGTCATCAAAACCGCTCAGGAGGATTTCACGGATGTCCGCCTTGTCATCCCCGTTGGTATCCTTCAACAACATGAAATTGGTTCCCTGTGAAAGGTAAACACCCTCTGGGGCCAATTCAAAACCAAGTGGCAATTGCAACCCATCAGCAAATGTGGTTTGCTTGTCTGCTTTTCCATCGTTGTTGGTGTCCTCCAGGATGATCAGTTTGTCATTGGGCCTAGGGTCACCTGGTTTCCAATGGGGATAGGTAGGCATCACGGCAACCCATAGTCTTCCCTTGTTGTCAAAAGAGATTTGAACAGGGTTGGCCAGGTCTGGGAATTCTACCTCTGATGCAAACAAATCTATTTTATAGCCAGGAGCAATTGTAAACTTATCCAATGCCTCCTGTCCATACAAATAGCGAAGTGCTGCATTGGGGTCCTTGGGTTTGTAATTGGTTTGTACAGGTGGAAGTACAGATGTTTTGGCATCTGCTGAGGCAAGGTCCATTTTTTTTCCATTGGCCGCCATCCAGATGGCCGTATCCCTGATCAGGGTCATTTCCCTGATTTTCTTTTGTTCTGCGGGATAGTTGTCTGGCCCAAAGGGGTCATACCTTCTTCCAAAAACATGCACACCGTTGGGGATTTTGTAGTCATTGTGCCACATCCAGTTTTTCTCCATGACCGCAGCATAGACTGCAGCTTTGTTGGATGGAGAGGCCACGCTTGTTTTTCCAAAAACCTCA
>JAURJU010000082.1 GCA_030832085.1 Chitinophagales bacterium
GATCCGAAAGCCTGCAATGGCCCGGTTTGTTGGGTTTTGCAAGAGGTCAGCATGCTTGAACCAAGCCAACCCACTCAAACACAACACACCCATGGCCAACCACTGGTGCTTGAGCAACAAAGCGTTGGAATGGTCTCCCTCAGCGGCCAACATCAATCCGGAGACGGCAGAAAACAGACCTGAAATGAGGCCAATCAACAAACTCAACTGAATGGCCTGCCTGTAATCGGCATGCCTTTTGAACATGATCAATATTTCCAGAAAGGCAGCAAAAAGAATCAATCCAATAGGCAAATGAACTGCAATCGGGTGGAGACGCCCCATTAATTTCCACGCCAGAGACCCTATTAAATCCTGCCCTGACCCTGTAATTTGTATCGTATTGAATACGGCAAAAATACAAATCCAGGTCAGGGAAATGCCTACCCAAAAGAGTCGCTTGTTATAAATTGATTGCTTAGGTGATTTGCTCATAATATCTCACTGGTGTACCGGCACGGCTTTGGAGATTTATCTATTAAAGACCGTGCATAAACTTTACCCGATATATTTTTTTTATTGAAGGGTTCGGCCTATTTTACGATTGTATAAATCCCAAGGCAATTTAAGTAAACTTACCATTCAATGGTTCAAACAAGGATGCTGATTTTGCCGAACTAAAACTGCCAACATGAAAAAAAACTTAGTGCCGATGTTCAGGCTATTGGTCATTTTGCTTCCCATTGCCCTGGTCATATCTTTTTCCATTCAAACTGAAGATGCATTTTTCATTGCTGATGACCCCAAAGTTGCCAACCTGAAACTGCCCCAGGGATTCAAAGCTGAAAGGCTTTACGGCCCTTCTGAGCATGGAGAAGGATCCTGGGTTTCCATGACCTTTGACAACAAAGGCAGAATCATTGCTTCGGATCAGTACGGATACCTCTACCGATTGAGTGTACCGACGATAGGAGACACCACCAATAAAACCAAGGTTGAAAAACTGGAAGTCCTGAAAGATCCAGCTTTCATGACCGATACCACAACAGGGAAAGTTTCCATGGGCTACGCACATGGCCTTCTATATGCTTTCAACAGCTTGTATGTGATGATCAATCATCGGGGCAATGCCAAATTAAAAAGAACCAGTGGTCTTTACCGCCTCCAGGATACTGATGGAGACGACCAGTTTGATAAAATCACCTTGCTTAAATTGCTGGACGGAGATGGAGAACATGGGCCACACAGCATTGTACTTGCTCCAGACAAACAATCTCTGTTTGTTGTTTCCGGCAACTTTACAAAAATTCCTAAACTGGACTCCTATCAGAATATTCCAGATGGAAAATTTGACAACCTTTTCCCACTGATCAAAGACCCGAACGGTCATGACAACACTGTCGAATCACATGGTGGATGGGTGGCACAGGTCGATTCAACCGGTAGTAAATGGAACATGTTTGCTTCAGGGTTTCGCAATCCATTTGACCTTGCCTTCAACAATGCCGGAGAAATGTTTACCTATGACTCCGACATGGAATGGGATTTTGGTACACCATGGTACCGCCCTACCAGAATATTGCATGTAACCAGTGGTGGTGAATATGGCTGGAGGCCCGGTACAAACAAATGGAATGCCAATTATCCCGACAATCTTCCTGCGGCAGTTAATGTAGGACAGGGATCTCCTACCAATTTCGTGTCTGGAGCCAATGCAAAGTTCCCTGAAAAATACCGCAATGCCTTGTTTGCCTTCGATTGGAGTTTTGGTATCATTTATGCCATCTATCCAAAATCAAATGGTGCGTCCTATACTGCTACAGGAGAAGAGTTCATCTCTGGATCCCCTCTTCCATTGACCGATGGTGTGGTAGGACCTGATGGCGCAATGTATTTCCTTACCGGAGGCAGAAGGCTGGAGTCAGACATGTACCGTGTTTATTATACTGGAAGTGAGACGAAAAATACTGTTGCTGCAAAAGTTGAATTGAACGAAGCACAAAAAACCCGCAAAAAGCTGGAGGCATTTCATGGAAAACCAACAGCAGGTGCAGTGAATGAAGCCTGGCCATTTTTGAAAGACAAAGATCGTTTCATCCGCTACGCTGCACGCATTGCCATTGAAGCACAGCCCCTCAGCGAATGGACAGACAAAACAATCAATGAAAAAGATCCGGTAATCCTCACCAATGCAGCCATTGGTTTGGCAAGGCGTGGTGATGCGAAAGTGAAAAAGCCGCTGCTCTCAGCACTCACAACTGTTAATCTATCCTTGCTCACCGCAACCCAACAGCTGGATTTGATGCGTGCCATTGAACTCGTATTTACACGAATGGGAGCCCCAGATGCTGCTGAAAAAGAGGCTGTAGCCAAGTTGCTGAATCCTATTTTTCCGGCCGCCACCAATGACCTCAACAAGGAGCTTAGCAAGCTGTTGGTCTATGTAGACGCACCTAAAGCTGTTGAAAAAACAATGGCCCTTTTGACTGCCGCCAAAGATGACATGACCGCACAGAAAACTGTTTCTGAATCAGCTGACTTGATCCTTCGCAACCCACAATATGGTATGGACATTGCAGGCATGCTGTCCAAAATGCCTCCTCTTACGCAGACCTGGTACGCCAATGTGCTGAGCCAGGCCAAAAATGGATGGACAACTGAGTTGAGGAACAAATATTTCCAATGGTACTATACAGCATTTGGTTACAAAGGAGGTGTATGCTATGTCGGGTTTATCGATAAGGCTCGCAAAAATGCATTGGAAAACCTTCCCAAAGAAAGCTTTGCATTGTACAATAAAATTTCAGGTGATTCTATTGTCAACCTCGCCAGAAAAGGACTTGACATCGGCCCAATAAGGCCAAAAGGGCCCGGGCGTGGCTGGAAACTGGCTGATGCATTGGCCATCGTAGACAGCGCAAATGGCACAAGGAATTTTGAGCAGGGCAAGGCCATGTTTGCAGCCTCGCTTTGTCGCACCTGTCATCAGGTCAGGGGTGAAGGCGGAGTTGCCGGACCAGATCTTACCCAGCTGGGAACCCGCTTCTCCGACAAGGACATGCTTGAAGCCATCATCTCCCCTAGCAAGACCATCTCAGACCAATATGGTTCAACTGTTTTCTACCTAAAAAGCGGAGGCTCGCTGATGGGGAGATTGATCCGCCAGGACAGTGAAAAGTTTTATATTTCACAAAACCCTTTTGATACACAAACCATCAAAGAAGTCTTGAAGAAGAATGTAGTTAGAACCCGTGTATCTGAGGTTTCTCCTATGTTGCCGGGCATGATCAATGGACTAAACCCCGAAGAGCTGAAAGACTTGATGGCCTACTTGAAATCTGGAGGAAATCCGATGCATCCTGTTTACGCTTCATCCAAATAAACACAACGATGCAGCAGCAAATATGGAGCGATAAGGTTGGGAATGTATCTCAGGTGGGTGGTATTGAAACTGCAGTGCTTGACAATGGCATCAGCAGAGGCATGCGCATTGCTTGGATCAATACTGGAGCAGGGCTTCGTATCAAAGTTTTATTAGACAGGGCAATGGACATTGCCGATGCTACTCATAATCAATTCAACCTGGCCTGGCTGAACCACGCTGGTTTCACACCGCCACAACCCTTGTCAGACAAGGGCCTGGATTGGCTCAGAACATTTGGAGGTGGGCTCGTGAACACCTGCGGTCTGTCGCATGTAGGCGGGCCGGAGAAAGATGCATTTGGTGAAAGGGGAATCCACGGTAACATCAGCAATATCCCTGCTGAAATTGTCTCCATTGTGCAGCCAGATCCTGAAAATGGAATCATGGAGATGAGCATTACCGGCATTATCAGGGAATCAAGGATCTTCGGTCCGGCACTGGAACTCAGAAGAACCATTTCTGCCACGCTGGGAGTACCCGGTTTCCAAATTCATGATGAGATTTCCAACAAGGGCAACACACCGGCGCCACACATGATACTCTACCACTGTAATTTCGGATGGCCGCTCGCAGACAAGGGAAGCCAACTCATCTGGAAGGGGAAAATGCTCACCCGTGATGGAAATGATTTTCCCAATGGAGAAGCTTTCAAAACCTGTCCGGACACCCTGATCAACCACAATGGAAATGGTGAGGAAGTGGCTGTGGTTGATATCGAAGCATCAGAAGGAGGCCAATGCATTTGCGGTATTCATAACACTGCACTTGAACTGGCAGTTGCACTGCAATTCAACAAGCAAGAATTGCCCTGGATGACCAATTGGCAGCACTGGGGAAAAGGTGAATATGTTACAGGCATTGAGCCCGGTTCTCATCCCCCCATAGGACAATCCAAAGCCAGGGAAAATGAAACCTTGATTTTCATCGCTCCGGGTGAACGCGTACGATACAATCTTTCCTTTCAAGCAGTTCAAGGAAATGAAAACATCCACAAAATATTTCAATGATTATTTAACCCTAACACAAGCCGATATGGAACAACAAAGCATTGCAAAAAAAGCACTTGAACAAGGCAAAGGAATTCTTCGATTAGCCCCAACATGGGTACCCCGATCTTTTTGTGTACCTGGAAGAAGGATCAAATTGCATCCAGATGACTACTATATACTTGGAGGAGAAAGAGGTGGCATTGATGAGCGCTGGCTTTCCTCTACAACACCAGCAAAAAATGGCCCTTTGACGGGTGAAAATGAAGGACTAAGCCCAGTGGTCTACCAGGATGGCGGAACTACTCACCAGATCCTGCTGAAAGATGCGGTGGATGAACTGAAAGGTGAACTCATTGGAGACAGGCTCTGGAATGAATACCAAAGCTGGCCCATGTATTCCAAGTTTTTTGACAACATGGGACCACTCCCTCACCATGTTCACCACAACGATGAAAAAGCTGCACTGATTGGACAAAAAGGAAAGCCAGAGGCATATTATTTTCCTCCTCAGCTCAACAACCACGGCGGTGATTTCCCTTATACTTTTATCGGTATTGCACCAGGCACACCAAAAGAAGTCATCAAAGAATGCCTGGTGAACTTCACCAAAGGTGACAACAAACTCACCAATTATTCTCAGGCCTATCGCCTTGAACCCGGCACCGGATGGGACGTTCCTCCAGGGTTGTTGCATGCTCCAGGCAGCATGTGTACCTATGAGCCACAAAAAGCATCGGATGTTTTTGCGATGTACCAATCATTGGTAAACGAAGCCATCATACCAGAAGAATTGCTCTGGAATGGTACTCCCAAAGAAAGCATTGGTGATTATGATGCA
>JAURJU010000083.1 GCA_030832085.1 Chitinophagales bacterium
AAACCTTTTCATGGCAGGCAGGTGCATCAGCGTAACAAAGACTGGCCTTGGCCCTGTAAGGGTGATGAAAACCTGTGGAATGATGGGAGAGGTTGTAGGCAAGGCAGCATCCATTTGCATCAAGAAGAATGTTTCTCCGCGAGAGGTTTACACACAACAACTGCCTGAATTAAAAAGGCTTTTGGGTAGGCCTGGTTTTTCAAGGGCTTAATCAGCGCTTGTTAACTCCAACACAGCCAACTGTACCGGCAATTTGACCGGGGTATATGCTATGCACATTCGTCAACCATTCAATCACCAGTGATCATGTTTCGTTTTACTGCAATCTCTCTTTTGTTGGTCTGCATCATAGCAAGCAGTCAAGTTTTTTCACAGGAATTGTATCCTATCAAACTCTCTTCCAATCAATGGCACAACAAGGAGCAGGAGTTGCGTTATAAGCCCGATGGCAGGGACTTTGTAATTGTCAACGGGAAAAGACTTTTTACCAGGGCTATTTACGGAACCAATACTGCCTTTCGGTTGGAAGCCGGCGACAGACCTGAGTTTGCCTTGTACATGCCGGGCATGGGCGGAAATTTCAAATTTGGAATCGGCAACCAGCAGCAAAGCAAATGGCTTACCCAGGCCAATACAATTACTGCAAGGTATCGTCCCGGGGCCATGTTGTATACAATTGAAGATTCATTGTTGGGAAAAGGAAAATTGTTTGTGGTAATGTTAGCATTGGCTGATGGAGAAGGATTTGTCATCCAGACAAGGCTTGAGAATACTGCTGTGCCGATTGATTTGTACTGGGCATTTGGTGGTGCTACAGGGAAAAAATTTTCAAGGGATGGAGACATGGGGCCAGATCCGGAATCTTCTTTTTACTTGAAGCCAGAAAATTGTAAAGACAATCGCTTTGTCCTTGATGAAAAAAATCGCTTTCAATTGACCTACGGCTCTGGTTTGCAGGTAGGACCCGATGGACGGTATTTTGTGGAAGACCTCAACCAGCCTGCAAAGCCGGCAAAAGAACTTGAATTGACTGGGGTCTTTGCTCCTGATGGAACACTAAAGTTGGGTGATGCAAAGCAACTGGCTTCGCCATCTTTGCTTTTCCAGTCTACTGCTGTAACTGCGCCAGTCGTGGTTGGTAAAATGTCCATCAGCAAAGGGTGCGAGCAGTATTTCTCCATCTACAATCCCCGTTCAAAACAATCATTTGCATACAATGACCTGAGTGCTGTTTTTCAACAAGCAGAAAAAGCAAGAGAAACAATTGCCAACAGGATCGTGGTAACTACACCGGATCCATTTATCAATACCATTGGTGGTGCCCTCAGCATTGCATCCAATGCTATCTGGGAAGCACCTTCTTACATGCACGGTGCTGTTGGCTGGCGCATGCGCCTCAATGGCTGGAGAGGTCCCTATACTGCGGATCCCTTGGGTTGGCACGATCGGGCGAAAACACATTTTAATGCTTATGCCTTGTCGCAGTTCACCAGCCCTGCGATTGGTCCCATTGTTCCAGATTCTGCCATGCATTTTGCACGCAGTTGGGAGAAGAACGATGTGGGCATGTTCAGTAGCGGGTACATCAGCAGACTGCCCAACGCAGAGGCCATGAAGCCCCATCATTATGATATGAACCTGATTTATATTGACGGTCTGTTGAGGCATTTTGACTGGACAGGGGATACTGCATTCATCAGAAAAACCTGGCCTGTTATCAAAAGGCATCTTGATTGGGAAACAAGAAATTTTGATGCAGACAAGAATCATTTGTACGATGCCTATGCAGCCATCTGGGCCAGTGATGCTTTGCAATACAGTGGCGGTGATGTGGCGCATACATCAGCCTACAATTATTTTCATTTCAAGAAAACGGCAACTCTTGCGGCTTTGATGAAGGAAGATCCTGCTCCTTATTTATTGAAAGCAAAAAAAATAAAGGAAGCAATGGACAGTGTGCTCTGGTTGCGTGGACAAGGAACCTATGCAGAGTTCAGGGATTTGCTCGGCAACAGGCGCTTGCATGATGCAGCTGCACTCTGGACCATCTACCACAGCCTTGATTCGGAAGTGCCGGATAAATTTCAGGCCTACCAAATGATGCGCTATGTTGACCATCAGCTGCCCCATATTCCGTTGCGGCCCAAAGGCATGGCGGATGGGGGATATTATACCATTTCCACCACCAACTGGATGCCATACGTATGGTCGTTGAACAACGTTGTGTTGGCTGAATCCATCCACACGGCATTGGCCAACTGGCAGGCCAACAGGCCTGATGAGGCATTCAAGTTATTCAAAAGTGAAGTCCTTCAGTCCATGTACATGGGAGGAAGCCCTGGGAATTTTGTGTTGATTTCTGCAACTGATGCTGCAAGGGGAGAATCTTATCGGGATTTTGCTGATCCAGTTGGAATATTTTCAAGGGCATTGGTGGAAGGACTTTTTGGTATTGTACCTGATGCATTGGGAAAGAAGCTACTGGTTCGTCCAGGATTGCCTGCAGCCTGGGAATATGCTTCCTTTTCAACGCCAGACATTTCTTTTGATTTTAAAAGAACCGGGCGAACAGATGTTTATTTGTTGGATACCCGTTT
>JAURJU010000084.1 GCA_030832085.1 Chitinophagales bacterium
CCATTTTTAGAAAACGGAGATATCGATCAATCAGGAGTGGAGCGGTTGGTGGAACACCTCATCAATGGCAAAGTGGATTACCTCGTGGCGCTTGGAACAACAGGTGAGAATGCCACCTTGAATAAAGAAGAAAAACAGCTGGTATTTACCCTGGTAAACAAATTCAATAAGGGAAGGGTAAAACTTGTGGCAGGTATAGGTGGGAACGATACAAGGGCAGTGATTGAGGCGTTCTCAGCATTTGACCTTACAGGCTACAGTGCAATTCTTTCTGTAAGCCCCTACTATAACAAGCCCAATGCAGAAGGAATTTTCCAACACTACAAGGCCCTCAGTGATGCAGCCCTCCTGCCATTGATCATGTATAATGTGCCTGGAAGAACAGGGATGAATGTAAGCACTGCCACGACCCTTCGGATTGCCAATGCCTGTAAAAACATCATTGCTACAAAAGAAGCTTCTGGGAACATGGAGCAAATCATGCAAATCATCAAAGACAAACCTGAAGGATTTGAAGTAATCAGCGGAGACGATGGCATCACCCTCCCACTCATCGCTTGCGGTGCAATCGGAGTCATCTCTGTTTTGGCAAATGCATATCCCAAGGAGTTTTCAGCCATGGTCAATCTCTGCCTCGAAGGCAAGTTTGCAGCAGCTCGTCCGACTCACGAAAAAATGCTTCCCGTTATACAATCCATGTTTGCTGAAGGAAGCCCCAGCGGAGTAAAAGCCTATCTTGGAGAACTAGGGGTTACAAAGGAAACTTTCCGCCTACCCGTGGTAGGTGTGAGCACACAACACAAGGAAACCATCAAAACCATCATGAAAGGCCTCTAGGCCATGATCATTTCAAGATCCACTCTTTGTAGCGGTGCATGGCTTCCAGGAAGTAATAGTCTCCGTATGTCAACGGCTGATCAACTTCTGAATTGGCATTGAAAAATCCAACCCCATGTTTCAGCAGGAATCCGCCATTGTCACCAGGCTTGGCAAGGTATTCGTCTGATGCCAGTTTCACGATAATCTGTTTTGCGGCATCAACATAATTGGTGCTTTCCTTTCCTTTGGTATACCTCGACAATTCCAGCAATCCTGAAGCGATGATAGAAGCGGCTGATGCATCCCTTAATGCATTTGGAATAGTTGGCGCATTAAAATCCCAGTATGGGATTTTATCCGTTGGCATGTTCGGATGGTTCAAGAGGTATTGCGCAATGTCACGAGCCTGCTGAAGGTATTTCTCGTCTTTTACAAACCTATACATCATGGTAAACCCATAAAAGCCCCATGCTTGACCACGTGACCAGGCAGAGGCATCATTGTAGCCCTGGTGATTCTTTCCAATAAATTTCCCGGTCTCCAGGTTATAATCCAATACATGAAAAGCACTGTGATCAGGCCTGTAATGGTTGGTTAAGGTGCTGTTGGCGTGGTTGATGGCCACCTCACGGAAGCGTTGGTCTCCCCCGTTTTGGGATACCCACAACAACAGTTCAAGGTTCATCATGTTGTCAATGATCACCGGGCAATTGAAGTTCTGGTTCTTGTTCCAGCTTTGGATGGACTTGATTTGTGGCCTGTAGCGGGTGGTCAGCGAAGCTGCTGCAGTATCGATAGTGGCCTTGTCTGCAGGTTTTTTGAACAACCTGTATGCATTGCCGAAGCTGCAATACATCATGAACCCAAGATCGTGGTTTCCGGTATAGTGCTTTTCCTTTTCCTGTATGGCCAGTCTTTTTTGTGCAATTTTCAACACCTCCTGGTCATTGGTATGTTCATAGATATAGAGAAGGCTGCCAGGAAAAAACCCACTGCACCACCATTTGGTATTGCTCGATTCCACCTTACCGGTATTCTTGTTCACTGTTTTGGGCATCATGGAATCAGGCACATTTTTTTCCAGGATTTTATACTGACCAGCCGCCAGCTTGAACTGCTGATCAATCAGCTGTTCCATTTCTTTTTTGCCAGTCTGAGCATGAGACATGATGCAGAAAAAAGAAAAGAATAATACAAGAACTGGTTTAATAAAAATAGGCTTTTTCATCTGTGCTGATTGTAATGATTAATCTATTGCTCACTAAGATAAAGAATGAACCAATAATTAAATTTATTGATTGAAATAAAATATCACAAAACTATTTAACCCTGTATTCAATCACACGGTCTGCCACGTGGATTGGACCACTGTTACTGATGATGCCCCCTGTTCTGATCAGGGTAAACCTTTGTGTCGTGTAAGAGATGGTTTCAGGAAAGTCATTCACCCTGATTTTTGAATCCCTGTCATTGACAACCCGCAAAACCATCGAACCATCCGGATTCAGTGGATCAACATTTTTGGGCATGAGGGTTTGCATGGCTTTGTTATCTGGAGTCAAGGTTTCGAAGGTATACTGGCCCTCAGAGATAAGGTAAAGAAAATAGTTCTTCACAAAGGAAACAGGATAATCTGACCATTTCGTTACTGTTTTTCCAGGAATTGTATACCTGCCAAAAAAACAATCAGTCGTAGGCCTGCCAGCTGAAATTCTCCTGATGGCATCGTTGTGCAGAAAAATAAAAGTTCTGTTTGTTTTTGCGTATTCCATGGTATCAATGCCTGCATACCTGAGTCCCTGGTACATCAGGGTAAAGATTGTGTCGGAAGGACTTTTATAACTCCTGTCTTGGAGATACTCCAGTGCAGTCTTGTTGATACGGGGATCAAGCGTTGAGGTGACATGATCAACACTTTGTTGCAATTTCAGTCCAAGCATTTTCTTACAGCCGGTACCTGCAATCAGTACAAACCCAGAAATAAATAAAGCGATTAAGTTTGAACACCTAGGTTGATGTATATTTTTCATTCAATACAATTTTAAACGTTGACAATTATTCTGAGTATGGCGCATTTTGCGTGAGAAGAGCATTACGTGTAAGGGCATCTCTTGAAATAGGCCATAAGATTTTTCTAGGGTCTGTAAAGCC
>JAURJU010000085.1 GCA_030832085.1 Chitinophagales bacterium
AGGTTGTAGATGATTGTTTTTGAAAGTTTGTCTTCAGCATCAAGTGAATTCAATAGTGCTGAAAGTCGCTCAGCCTGTGAATAATCACCAATGGAATCAAAACCTGCATCAGCACCCAATTTCAACTTGAGCCTTGTATTGTTGTTCCTAATGGCCCCTAGGTGAAACTGTTGCACCCATCCACGGGCATGGTAGATTTTGCAGAGAGATGTCAGCAGATAAAAAACAAATGCATCCGGATCTGAGAAAGGTGTTGCCCCATTGTTTGCAAAAAACTCTTTCAGTTCATGCTCCAATGCCGTATTGAATGGATTGTTTTTGGGAAGCTGAGAAAGCCCGTGGTCTGCCACCTTGCAACCAGCCGCTGCAAAAAAATCAATGCGAGATTCCATGGCAGACAAAAGAGAATCCATGTCTGTAATGGAAATGCCTGAAGCAGCTGCAAGCTTGCTGATATAAGCCAGGAAGTTTGCAGAATCATGAATGGCAAATGCTTTGTCTGGCCTGAATGAGGGGGCAACTCCAACATTAAAGTCCTTATCTGCCCTAATGGCATGATGGTATTGAAGATCATCACAGGGGTCATCCGTGGAACAGAGGTAAACCACATTGTATTGCTCCAGAAATTTTCTTGCTGTATGGTTCTCACCAGTGAGCAATTCATTACACTGTTTGTAAATCCGGGAAGCAGAAGCAGGATTCAAGTATTCTGTTACCCCAAAAGAATTTTTCAATTCAAGGTAGGTCCAATGAAACAATGGATTCCTTACTGTCTGGGGAACGGTTTCTGCCCAGGCTTGAAACTTCTCTTCATCGGTTGCATTTCCCGTGATAAAACGCTCGTTGACACCAGCCCCACGCATGGCACGCCACTTGTAATGATCTTCGCTCAACCAAATCCTGGTAATGTTCTCATATTTTCTGTTGGTCGCAATTTCAAAAGGAGAAAGATGGGAATGATAATCGATGATGGGCTGCTTTGCAGCAACATCATGGTAGAGTTTTTCAGCAAGGGAGGATTGCAGCAAGAAATTTTCCTGGATAAAGCCATTGGTCGATGAAGACATACGATAGGTTTAGTATTTAAATTTCGCAATGGATTTTTACATTCGGTGCAGGGAGCTGGAATTTATTTACGCAATGCTTTTCGCATTGTTGCATCATCTTAAATTGAATCCCTGATGGTGAGTTCATTCGGTAGCACGATGATATCATTGGCGGCTGCATAGGATTTCTTCTCAATCATCTTGATCAGCAGTCCGGCCGCTTCTTTCCCCATATCAAATGCCGGCTGGGAAAGGGTTGAAAGGGATGGATTCAACAAGGCTGCAGTGCGGAGATTGGTCATTCCAATCACCTTGACATCCTTGGGAATGGCCAGTTTCAGGTCTTTGCAAACCTGGTAACTGGTAATGGCATATTTTTCGATGGAGGCAAAAATGCCATCAGGGCGTTTTTTTTGTGAAAATATTTTACGGAGGATGGCATAATTCAACTCCATGTCATCCGTACAATGGATGATCATGTCATCCGTAAAAACAATCCCATGCTTTTCAAGGGCATCCTGATAACCCCTTCTCCTCTCCATTGAAGTAAACATGGGCTCAGTGGTGGTAACCAATACCGGTCTCTTGCTTCCAGCCTTGATGAGCCTGGAAGTTGCATCTAAAGAACTTTCGTAATTGTTGGTGATCACCTTCGGAAACTGCAGAAGATCGGGCACCCTATCAAAAAAAACAAGGGGCAGCCTGGTGGCTTCATAAAATTCTTGAAAATGGGAGTAGCCTTCCCTGCCATTGCAAACAGAAATGATCAGCCCGGAGATGAGTCCAGACTCAAGGTGCTCCAGCACCGCTTTCTCCCGCTCAAGGTTTTCATGGGTGAGGTAAATGAAAGTGTCATAATGCTTCGACATCGTGACACTTTCAATTCCATCAACTGCAAGGGCAAAGAAGTTATTGACGATATCAGGGATGATCACAGCAATCTGTTTCCCCTTCTTTTTCCGGAGATTGCTGGCAAAAGGATTGGGTTTGTACTTGTATTTTTTTGCCAGTTCAAGCACCCTTTTTTTAGTGGCCGCACTGATTTCATGGCTGTCGCCAAGTGCTTTAGAAACGGTAGATACTGATAACCCCAGCTCTTTTGCAAGCTGGATCATGCTTATTCCATTCATCTTATCCCAATTTCCAACCTTCCCTGAAGTTTGGCTTCAAGAGCGCATTGGCTTCTTTATCGTCTTTGAATTTTTCTTTGTTTGGATTCCATTCAAGCGGACGGCGCAAAGCATAAGCGATGTTGGCTAAGTTGCAAACAGAACTTGTCCTGTGACCAATCTCCACATCACAAACAGGTTTTTTCCCCGTTTTGATGCATTCCAGCCAATCCAGGTAGTGATCATTGGATTCATAAAGCCTGGTTTCATTTGGCTGAATGGTAGCAGAAACGATATTCGCAGGGTCGCTATCAAGAATGGACCTGCTGACATCCAAACGGCCTTTCTCCCCAATGAAGCGTACCGTATTGCTCCTGCCAAAATCTTCATGCTTCATGACGACTCCATTTTCATACACCATTTTCAGGCCTCTTTTGGCAGTTCCTTCAGATGGAATAAACTTAACAGGACCACTCTCGTCCATTCCCAAAGCCCACTGGGCAATATCGAACATATGGGCACCCCAGTCAGAAACCATGCCACCACCATATTCCTTGTAGTCTCTCCATTTAGGGAAGATATCCTCTTCAACAGGAGGCGCAAGCACAGGACTGAATTCACGGTATTGCGCAGGACCAATCCACTGATCCCAGTTCAAGCCTGCCCTCAACGGCTTTGCAGGAAGATCACACTTCATGGGCGGATCTCCAACAGATACCAAAACTTCGCTTATTTTTCCCAGGTATCCGTTTCTGACCAACTCAGAGGCATGCCTGAAATTTTTCCAGGAGCGCTGCATGCTGCCGGTCTGGAAAACAATCTTGTTTTTTCTTGCAGCATCAACCATGGCCCTTCCCTCTTCAACACTATGTGCCAGGGGCTTTTCACAGTATACATGCTTTCCGGCATTGGAAGCTTGAATGGCTTGAACAGCATGCCAATGGTCGGGAGTTGAAATAACCACTGCGTCGATGTCTTTTCTGCCAATGATTTCCTTGTAGTCTTCATAAGCTGTAAATCCTTTGTATTCACGCCCCTTTCCATCTTTCCTGGCAGTTGCATAATATTTATCCAAAAGGGATTGAAAATAATTAAGTTTGAGCGCGTCAACATCCGCACCCGCAACAATGTTGCCCTTATCCTTGAAACTGTTCTGAAGGCTGCGGGATTGTTTTCCGGTTCCAATAAAACCAAGGTTGATCATGTCACTGGGGGCTGTAAAACCGGGGCCTCCAATCACAAATCTTGGCACAATAGAAAACGCCAATGCTGCACCAGTGGTTTGTTTGAGGAATTTTCTGCGTTGATTCGGGCTCATAAATAAATGTTTTTTCTATTTGTATCAGTGACCTGTTATTTTAGAAACAGCAGATCTATTCAATATTGCATCAAGATAGTTAAAATAAAAGGACCGAAGGACCAAAAACTTGTTTTTTCCTATAACGTTTTCGTAAAAGCAATGGTAGAACAAGTATGATTTTTATGTAAATTACCGTCTATTAAACGATCAACGAAACAGCCCCACATGA
>JAURJU010000006.1 GCA_030832085.1 Chitinophagales bacterium
AATTTGCTGTTCAAGTGTTTTGAAAAATGCAGGATTGAAACGGGTATAGTCCCAATTTTTGTTGGATTGTTCTCCTGCGGTTTGTGAATTGGAGATGAATGGAAACAGCTCTGGTTCTTCTTTTACCAGGTTATAGTCTTTTGGAAAAATACACATCCTTATTTTGTTGAAACCACTGTTCTTTAGGGATGCAAGTGTCAATGATTGCACGGCTTTGCCCATGTGATTCCAGGCATAAGCGGTTGTGCCTACAGGATAATATTGTTTTCCATCAGCATAACTGAAATGATAGGTATTGCTTACCCTTACCATGCCATGGTTATCGCCATTTGCAGGAATGCATTCAAAGCCGCCTTTTTTATTGTTGAGTATTTTAATATTGCTCTTCGTGACATAGGTCCATGTGCCAATGTCTTGTGGCATGAAACGGATCCGAAAAGTATCGTTTCCATCATAAAATCCATCTACCGTGTAACTGGTGTCTTTGTTGCTGAAAACCGCACTGAGCTGGATGTCTGTAAATGGGTTGCCGGCAGCAGCATGGGTGAGCACAATTTCAAATCGTTTCCACTGTTGCACTTGTTGCTGCGCAACAACGAATTTAAAATGCAGCAGGAAAAAAAGGCAGCTGAAAATGGCTATGGTATATGTTCTTTTCATCATCATCCGGATAAATCAATCAATGTTTATTCAGTGAATATATTTTATTTTTTTACATTGAGGCGATTGGCGTAAAAATTGATCATGTCTGTTTGGGCCAGCATTGGGGCTATTTTAAAAAGTCAGGAGTGTTCGGGATGGTATATCGTATGGAATCAATAGTTTTGAACAGCTCCAAAAGGACTTTATGCAACAGATACTGCAAATGAATTTTCCGGCCCGGTTGGTTTTTGGAAACCATACTATTGCACAGATGGTGGATGAGCTGGTGCACTTGAAGTCCAGTCGTGTGGCAATTGTCACGATTCCGGCACTC
This sequence comes from Chitinophagales bacterium, assembly GCA_030832085.1. Classification (GTDB taxonomy): domain Bacteria; phylum Bacteroidota; class Bacteroidia; order Chitinophagales; family Chitinophagaceae; genus Pollutibacter. Next base: position 977 of record JAURJU010000006.1, read on the forward strand.
CAATATTCCATCCATCCGATGTTGAACCAGTTGTCTGCAGCAGGCATTGAGGTATTGTTGGATGAGGGCATCTCTACAGAACCTTATTTTACTGACCTTGATCGGCTGGTTGATTATTTTACGCCATTTGGTCCAGACACGGTATTGGGCATCGGAGGGGGGAGTGTGCTGGATATCGCCAAATTATTAGCAGCATTACTTGACAATGAACAAACAGTACATGAGGTGGTGGGCAACGGATTGTTGAAAAAAAGAACAAAAAAACTCATCTGTGCACCGGCTACTTCCGGAACAGGAAGCGAGGTTTCTCCCAATGCCATTTTGATTGATGATGCAGATGGTCAAAAAAAAGGGATCATCAGCCCTTTCCTGTTGCCAGACCTTGTTTTGGTTGATCCTGTATTGACCAGTTCTGTTCCTTCATCGGTGACTGCTGCAACAGGGCTTGATGCCCTTACCCATTGCATTGAGGCATATACCAACAAATTTTCAAACCCATTCACAGATGTATTTGCCTTGGAAGGAATACGCCTGATTGCAGCCAACCTGTTGGATGCTGTAACAGACGGAAACAACCTGGAGGCCAGGGAAAAACTTTCGATGGGTAGCATGTACGGTGGATTCTGTTTGGGCCCGGTGAACACAGCTGCAGTGCATGCATTGGCCTATCCGCTGGGCACCATGTTCCATGTGGCACATGGACTCTCGAATGCCGTATTGCTTCCACATGTGATGGAATTCAACATTCCTGCTGCTGTTGAAAAATATGCTGCCGTTGCTGGTGCATTGGGTGTTGCACTTGATGCTGACTTGCATGCAATGGCCCTGAAGGGAATTGTAAGGATTCGTGAAATCATGCAGGCCTGCAATGTCCCAGAGAACCTGCGTTCTATGGGCGTGACACAATCTGATATTCCGATAATGGCCCAAGAAGCCATGAAAATACAGCGTCTGCTGAAGAACAATCCAAGAACGGTTGTATTGGAAGACGCCATCAATATTTACGAAAAAACATGCTGATGAAGAAGAACAAAAAATTTTCAGGTGTGGTAGTGCCTTTGGTCACACCGCTTACTTCATCCTACCATTTGGATGAGGATGCCGTTGAAAAACTGATGGCCCGCATGACTGAAGGTGGGGTGCAGTCTTTCATCATGGGAACAACCGGAGAGGCGCCTTCACTGCCGTTGCCATTGCGGTTGCGCTATATTGAAGTAGCAGCAAAGCAAAAAAAATACGGTGATCTCTATGTTGGGATCTCCTCATTTTCACTAGATGATTCCATCCAACTCGCCAGGCATGCCGCTGATCATGGTGCAGATGCTGTAGTAGCCACCTTGCCCTATTTTTATGCACTCACAAATGACCAAATGTTTTCATACTATCAATCACTTGCAGACAAAAGTCCGCTGCCTTTGATTTTGTACAATATTCCCATCACCACCCATGTCAGTATTCCTCTTGATGTGATTGACACACTCAGCCAACATCCCAATATTGCTGGTTTTAAGGACTCTGAACAAAACGATCCGCGGCTCATGGATGCATTGTCGCGCTGGAAAGACCGGGTGGATTTCAGCCACTTCATGGGTTCCGCTGCAAAATCTTCGCTAGCGCTTGAAAATGGCAGTGATGGGATCGTACCCAGTGCAGGAAATATAGAACCTGACTGGTATGCAAAACTCTTAGAAAATGCTATTGCAGGAAATGATGCACAGCATTATCAACGCATCACCGACGAGTTGGGAATGGTATACCAACAAGGAAGAACCCTGGGAGATTCCCTGTGGGCATTGAAAGAGATGTTGAGCATTCATGGCATTGGTGATTCGTTCATGATGCCTCCGCTCACAAAAGGCAATGAAGCAGATGCTTTGGTGTTGGAAAAACAATACACAGATTTTAAAGCAAAAGGTTATGAATAATTTACCCCTGATTGGCATCACCATGGGTGATCCTGCTGGCATTGGTCCTGAGATTGCGGTGAAGACCTTGATGGATGCAAGCATCGATGAAATCTGCAGGCCCATCTTGGTTGGAGAGGCGGAGGTATTCAAACATATTGCGAATCATCTTTCTATTCCCGCAAATTTTAATCTCATTCAAGCAATTGAAGAGGCAAGGTTTGGTGATGGTTGCATCAATGTGCTGGATCTTCATACTGCTTCGTTTGAAGATTTGCAATGGGGAGAGGTGAGTGCACAATGTGGTGAGGCTTCTTTTCAGTCGGTAAAAAAAGTGATTGAGTTGGCGATGGAGGGTAAGCTGGATGCCACTGTTACCGGGCCTATCCACAAAAAAGCCATTCATGACGCAGGATATTCTTTTGCAGGTCATACAGAGATTTATGCGCATTATACCGGTACCAAAAAGTATGCGATGCTGTTGGTGGAAGACCATATCAAAGTGATACATGTGTCAACGCATGTGTCTTTGCGACAGGCTTGTGACCTCGTGAAGCAGGACCGAATCATACAGGTTACTGAGCTCTTGTTGGATGGCATGCAGCGCCTGGGTGAGACCAATGAAAAAATTGGTATTGCAGGCTTGAATCCACATGCAGGTGATCAGGGTCTTTTTGGCACGGAAGATGACCTCGAGATTGCTCCTGCCGTCAAAGCCTTGTTGGACAGGGGTTTTGACGTGGAAGGACCTGTTCCTCCCGATACGATGTTTGCAAAAGCTGCAACAGGATATTATGGCGGTGTTGTTGCGATGTACCATGATCAGGGGCATATCCCCTTCAAATTAGCAGGCTTCAAATGGAATGTTGAAAAGCAACAAATGGAC
>JAURJU010000007.1 GCA_030832085.1 Chitinophagales bacterium
AAAAAGTCCCGCTTGAAGCGGGACTCTATACTTTTTGCTATTGGAAGATTACTTTCCAGCTTTATTCGGAGCAGCTTTAGCAGCTTTCTTAGGAGCAGCTTTCTTTGCAGCTTTCTTAAGAGCAGCTTTCTTTGCAGCTTTCTTAGGAGCGGCTTTCTTTGCAGCTTTCTTAGGAGCAGCTTTTTTTGCAGCTTTCTTAGGAGCAGCTTTTTTTGCAGTTGCCATTTTGTTTAGAATTTAATGGTTTAGAAAATGTTTAACGCAGTAAATGTATAAACAGTTTCTCTAATCTGCAAAAAAAAATATTTTAAGCTATGATTATCCGGCAGTTACGACAGGAGCAATGGATACAAATGTCTTGTTATTTTTGGACTTCCTGAATTCAACAACACCATCGGATGTCGCAAAAATGGTCCAATCTTTTCCAACACCTACATTTTTGCCTGGGTGGTACTGTGTACCCCGTTGGCGCAAAATGATGTTGCCAGATATGGCCGGCTGTCCGCCGAAAATCTTGATTCCAAGTCTTTTACTGTGTGAATCGCGACCGTTCTTAACGCTACCTTCACCTTTCTTATGTGCCATGACGCTTGTTTTTTAATGATGACTTTTAAATTGATCAGGCGATGCTTTCGATCCTGAGCTTGGTATACAATTTACGGTGCCCTATCTTTTTACGGAAACCTTTTCTTCTTTTCATCTTGAATGCAATCACCTTGTCACCCTGAACCTCACTGAGGATTTCAGCACTGACCTTAACTGTTACATCTTTTCCAATGGAAAGTTTTCCGTCATTGTCAACGAGCAGAACCTCTGGAATTTCTATCTTATCGCCTATGCTTCCGTCAATATGGGAAACATACAGCTGCTGTCCGGCTTCAACCTTGTACTGGTGACCTGCGATTTTTACAATTGCAAACATGATAATTCAAAATTTAGGATGGCGAAGGTAGTAAAATTTTAAGTTTCACCCAATTTTAAAACTAAAAAATCTTCAGGCCCATTTCGACAGGTTTGGGTATGGGGAGCTATCTTTGCTGCTTCCTTGAATTCCGGAACATGAAGATCAAATCGTATCTGGCCAAGCCATTTGCAAATATAGTGTACAAAAAGGTACAGCGGTCCATGCAATCTGCCTTGTCAGACCAGGAGCGGATACTTGGGAATCTCATACAACAAGGAAGCGCTTCAGCATTTGGCAATGAACACCGACTCTCTGAAGTATTTGATCATCAGTCTTTTATACAATCAGTCCCCATAAGGGATTATGAAAAGTTGAGTCCTTATATTGCCAAAATAAAGAGCGGGCAAAGCAATGTACTTTGGCCAGGGAAGCCGATTTACCTTGCAAAGACTTCAGGCACTACATCCGGGGCGAAATACATTCCCATAACCGCAGATTCCATTCCCAATCATATCACAACGGCCAGAAATGCCTTGCTCTGTTATATTGCCAGTTCTGGGAATGCGGATTTCGCCAATGGCAACATGATTTTCTTATCCGGGTCACCAACCCTTGACAGGATTGGTGGCATCCCCACTGGCCGGTTGAGCGGTATCGTCAACCACCATATCCCATCTTACTTGAAAAAAAACCAGTTGCCGACATTTGAAACCAACTGCATTGAGGATTGGGAAACCAAACTTGGAAAAATAGTTGAGGAAACCGTTCACAGGAACATGACACTGATCAGTGGCATACCACCATGGATGCAGATGTATTTTGATCGCCTCATGGAGTTGACGGGTAAAAAAATTGGAGACCTTTTTCCCTCATTCAGTGTATTGGTTCATGGGGGTGTCAATTTCAGCCCCTATAGGTCAAGGCTGATGGAAAGCATCGGGCGCAAGGTGGATACCATCGAAACATTCCCTGCTTCGGAAGGATTTTTTGCTTTTCAGGATACCAGAGAAGAAGAAGGGCTGCTGCTCAATACTGATTCCGGAATCTTTTTTGAATTTATCCCCGCAGCTGAGATTTTCAATGAGAACCCTACAAGGTATTCACTGAAAGATGTAAAGCTGGGGGAGAACTACGCTTTAATCATCAACAACAACGCTGGTCTTTGGGGATACAATATCGGGGATACCGTGAAATTTGTTTCGTTGGATCCCTACAGGATCATTGTTTCAGGCCGCATCAAGCATTTTATTTCTGCCTTTGGCGAGCATGTTATTGGCGAAGAGGTGGAGTACAGCCTGATGAAAGCAGCCAATGAAAGTGGAATTCGGATCATAGAATTTACGGTAGCTCCCATGGTTAGCCAAGACCATGGAAAGTCCTACCATGAATGGTTTGTTGAGTTTGATGAAGATCCTCGGGACCTTGCCGCTTTTGCAAGGGAGGTAGATGAAAACATGCGCGCCAAGAACATCTATTATGATGACCTTATCCGGGGAAACATATTAAAGCCCCTGGTCATTACACCCTTGAGGAAAAATGCCTTTATCGATTATATGCGCTCAGAAGGCAAGTTGGGAGGTCAGAACAAGGTACCGAGGCTGAGCAATGACAGGAAGATTGCCGCAGAACTTGAAAAGATGGCCAACAACCCATAAATTTATCACATGGAATTCATCTTTTCTCACCCGTCTGAAGCAGAAGACATCGGCTCGCCCGCCATCAAAAGGGTTGGCCTTTTTGGATCAACGGGTTCAATTGGAAAGCAGACCCTGGAAGTAATTCGCGCAAATCCCACTCTTTTTTCAGCAACCTTGCTAACGGCCCATTCCAATCATGAATTGTTGATTGAACAAGCCCTGGAGTTCATGCCTGCCGTTGTGGTGATTACACAGACTTCGAAGTATGCACTTGTCAAGGAAGCATTGGCTTCCAAGGGTATTCTGGTAATGGCAGGAGAAGCCGCCCTTGAAGAGGCAGCAGGAATGGATTGTTTTGACCTGATGATGGCAGCAATTGTTGGATTTGCGGGACTGAAACCTACACTGAAGGCCATCGAAACCGGAAAAAACATCGCACTTGCCAACAAGGAAACATTGGTGGTGGCAGGAGACGTTGTCATGTCAATGGCTGCGGCGAATGGGGTTTCAATTATACCCGTTGATTCAGAGCATTCTGCCATTTTTCAATGCCTTGTGGGTGAGGGGGCAAACCCAATTGAAAAAATTATCCTGACTGCATCTGGTGGTCCTTTCATAGGAAGAAAACCCAACTACCTGGTAAATGTAAAAAGGGAGCATGCCATCGCACATCCCAACTGGTCCATGGGAGCAAAAATATCCATTGATTCATCGACCCTGATGAACAAGGGACTTGAAATGATTGAGGCCAAATGGCTTTTCAACTTGGAGCCTTCTCAAATTGAAGTTGTCATCCATCCCCAAAGCATCATTCACAGCATGGTCCAGTTCAAAGACAACAGCATCAAGGCACAAATGGGACTGCCTGACATGAAGTTGCCCATCCAATATGCAATGGCTTATCCCCAAAGGATTCAGAACAGTTTTCCTCGCTTCAATTTTGCGAAATCAGCCACGTTGAGCTTTGATCCTCCAGATTTCAAAACATTTAGGAACCTGGGTCTAGCCATTTCAGCATTGAACAAGGGAGGAAATATGCCATGCATTCTGAACGCTGCCAATGAGCTTGCTGTATATGGGTTTCTCAACAACAGGCTAGGATTCCTTGATATGACTGAAGTAATTGAACAGACCATGGCCAACGTAGCGTTTATCGGGCAACCCAGCCTGGAAGAGTATTTTGAAAGCGATGGTGAAGCAAGGAATTTTGCAGCTTCCCTGATCAATCTGTAGCCAGGGTATTCCACTTATCCCTTTTCTGTTGTTGGCCCTCCCTTATTCTTTATATTTACACCCTAATCTTATACAATGAATTTGAATGTGCTGTTGGATATCAATTGGAATGCAGTTGGATTGCAGGCCGGGCAACTGATCCTTTCCTTGTCAATTCTCGTAATTCTCCATGAAATGGGTCATTTCATTCCTGCCAAAATTTTTGGTTGCAGGGTTGAAAAATTCTACCTCTTTTTTGATCCATGGTTTTCCCTTTTCAAGAAAAAAAAGGGCGAAACGGAATACGGTGTCGGTTGGTTACCCTTGGGTGGATATGTCAAGATAGCTGGAATGATCGATGAGAGCATGGACAAGGAGCAGCTCAAGCAACCCGCACAACCCTGGGAATTTCGCAGCAAGCCGGCTTGGCAACGCCTGATCATCATGATCGGGGGTGTTACCGTAAACGTGTTGCTGGCTTTTTTTATTTATGCCATGATCCTTTATACCTGGGGCGAAACAAAACTGCCCAATAAAAGTCTTGCCAATGGTATTTGGGTGGTGGATACCGTAGTGAACGAAGTGGGATTGAAGACCGGTGACCACATCCTTTCAGTGAACAACGAACCTGTAAAATATTTTGAGGACCTGAATGCCGCCATGCTGCTGGGAGAGAACATGACCATCGTACGTGATGGTGAAACAAAAGAACTCCTGATACCTGTCAATTTTATTGAAAAAATTGTTGAAAAAGGCAAGCGGTCTGTATTGCTGATGCCACGTGTACCTTGCATTGTTGGCGAAGTTGGTGCCGAAACTGCTGCTGCCAAAAACGGTTTGTTGGCCAAAGACAGGATCATTGGAATCGATTCAATCAAGATTGATTTTTTTGATCAGGTCAAGCCAGCCATCATGAACAGGGCAGGGGACAGCATTGCTTTGCATGTGCTTCGCAATGGTAACGCATTGGTGATCAATTCGGTTGTCAATGCAGATACCTCGATTGGTTTTTTTCCTGCCGTTCCCAGCATGGATGAAATGCAGCAAGAGGGATTGTACCAATTTGAAACAAGGAAGTATGGCTTTTTTGCTTCCTTCCCGGCAGGCATCAACAAAACATTCGACAAGCTTGGTTTTTATATTGCACAATTCAAGAAAATCCTCAATCCTTCAACTGGCGCATACAAGGGCCTGGGTGGTTTCAAATCAATGGGATCCATTTTCCCCAAATATGGTTGGGATTGGGAAGCGTTCTGGAACATTACCGCATTTTTCTCGATTGTGCTGGCATTCATGAACCTGCTTCCAATACCTGCGCTTGATGGCGGCCATGTTGTATTCACATTGATTGAAATGATAACCGGTAAAAAACCCAATGAGAAATTTTTGGAATATGCCCAGATCGTGGGTATGGTAATCTTGTTTGGATTGATGATCTACGCCAATGCAAACGATTGGCTGGGATGGGGTCGAAGCAAATAGCCTATTATAATTTTAAATAATAATCCTTCAGCAGGAGAATGAATGCATCAGTATAAACTGATGCATTTTTTTTGATGACAATTTCTTCTGTTTCTGTTGCTTTTCCAAAGGTGGAGAATTCAAACATGACCCTGAAGGGTTCATGCAAAATGCTTTGTTTTGCTAGGGCAATTGCAGTTGGAAACAGGCCTTGGGAAGAAGCCAATTCTATGCATTCCATTTTTCGAAAATGGGGCATGAGCAGATAAAAACGACCATTCTCTGATATCCATTTTTTTACTTGCACAAAGAGTTCAATCAAAGTGAGTTGGTCACTGTGTCGTGCAAGATTGATTTCCGATTGCTCTGACTTCAGTTGCTTTTCGTAAAAGGGTGGATTTGATACGATGAGGTCGTATTTTTTTTCAGTTTCAAATAAGCGGATGTCGGCCTTTAAGGGGCTGATGCTGCTTGCGAAAATGGATTCATTTATATTGCTGCAAAGTTGTTCAAAGCAGCCTTCTTCAATTTCCACTGCATCAATCTTAACGTTTGTTCCCTGTGCAATCATCATTGAGAGCAGGCCGGTGCCTGCCCCAATATCAAGCATCCTTTCTGCAGTCATGCCCTTGCTGTTGATCCATGCCCCAAAAAGGCATGCATCTGTTGTTACCTTCATGGCACAACGGTCCTGGCGGATGGTGAATTGTTTGAACCTGAAATGAGAATTGCCCATGAGGATCTTTTATTTACCAATGTGCCCTTGCTGATGCGGAAACAGACAATGGACTGCTGGCACCGGCCAAAAATTTGTGGTACCCTGTTATGGCAATCATCGCTGCATTGTCAGTACAATATTCCATGTCAGGCACAAACAAATCCCATTGGTATTTTTCAGCCATTTTTTTGATGGAGGCCCTCAGCCCTTTGTTGGCAGATACTCCACCTGCCAGACAAATGGTTTTGATACCGGTTTTCAAACTCGCTTTTTTGAGTTTGTGCAACAGGATGTTGACAATGCAATACTGGGCTGAAGCGCAGATATCATGCAGGTTTTTGTTGATGAATTCGGGGTCTGTCTTCAATTGTTTTTGCAAAAAATACAGGATCGACGTTTTGACACCGCTGAAGCTGAAATTCAGCCCTTCTATCTGAGGCTCTGGAAAATGAAACCTTGTTGGGTCACCATCTTTTGCATATTGATCAATGAGCGGGCCACCTGGATATGGTAATCCCAACAGCTTTGCAGTTTTGTCAAATGCTTCACCAGCTGCATCATCAAGTGTTTCTCCAAGGATTTCCATGTTCAAAGCATCCTTGCAGTGTACTATTTGGGTATGACCGCCGCTCACGGTCAGACAAAGAAAAGGAAATCTTGGTTTCGGTTCTGCTATCAGGTTGGACAACACATGGGCCTGCATATGGTGCACTTCAATCAAAGGTACCTCAAGAGAAAGGGCCATTGATTTTGCAAAGCCTGCTCCCACCAGCAATGCACCAATGAGTCCTGGAGATTGTGTAAAGGCAATCGCATCCAGGCGGTCCAATCCCACACCGGCAGCAGACATCGCCTGGTCTACAACGGGGACAATATTTTGCATGTGGGCCCTGCTTGCCAACTCCGGAACAACACCTCCATATTGTGTATGGATTGCCTGGGTTGCAATGATGTTCGAAAGGATTTTTCCATTGTGGCAGATGGAAGCAGATGTTTCGTCACAAGAAGATTCTATACCTAAAACATAGATGCCATCACCTTTTTTCATTGGACGAAGATAAGGAGACTTGCATTTTTATGTGTCATCAAACCGTGCCGTCTTCAGGCGGCTCAATGCCCGGAATCGTTATTTTGACCTGATGGCAACCACCGGGTCCATTTTTGCTGCAATCATCGCCGGTATGATCCCTGCCAAAACTCCAATGCTCACACAAATTGCGATGGCCAAAGCCAGGATATTCGCAGAAACAAAGATGGGAAAATCAAAAACATTGCTGAGAATCTGTGACATGACAACCACCAAAACAATTCCAATCAATCCCCCAATGATGCAGATGAGCGCACTTTCAAGCAAAAATTCAATGAGGATTGTCCTTTTCTTTGCACCAATGGCCTTTTTGAGCCCAATGACAGGTGTCCTCTCCCTTACGGTGACAAACATGATGTTTGCAATGCCAAATGCACCCACAACTAGGCTTAGAAGGCCTATCATCCACCCGCCAAGGTTGATGCTTCCAAAAAGGGAGCTGACAGCTTTGCTGAAATCACTGATGGCATTGAGGGCAAAATCATCTTCCTCAACAGGGCCGAGCCTGTGGATGGAACGCATTGCGCCTTTCAACTCGTCTTTGAGTGCATCTGTGCTCATGTTTTCAGGTCCTTTTACGATTATTTTAGGATTGTTGAACCGTTCATTGAACAGCATTTGTTTCATGAAACGATAAGAGAGGAGAATGCTCTGGTCGAACTGCCAGCCCTCAATGAAACTTTTCCCCTGTTTTTTCATGACACCAACGATCACAGCCTTTTTATTTCTCAGGTCCACTTCCTTGCCAACAGCTTTCTCTGCATTTCCAAAAAGTTTTTCTGCATTGTCGTACCCAATCACAATGCTTGCACTTCCATAATCGAATTCCATAGGGTTGAGATAACGTCCGTACTGAATTTCGATCGGCTGGATTTTATCAAACTCTTCGGTTATGCCATGGTAGTTGATGCCATCAAGTTTTTGATTGTCATATTCGATAAAAGACTGTGTTGAAAAGTTGAAAACGACGTTGATGTCGGCACTGATTTTCTCTCTGAGGAGTTTGGTTTCAATGAGTTTTGGGCTGGGCCTGTTGACATATTTCCACCAAGGATATTCGGCGCCTCCCTGGTAATCCCATTTGTCAATATAGATTGTATTGGATCCAAGGGATTTTACCCCATCCTGAATGTTTTTTTCAAGGCTGCTCACGGTTGCCAAGACACCTATGATGCAAAAAATACCAATGGTTACGCCAAAAAGAGATAGGAAGGTCCTTAGTTTGTTCTTGCCCAGTTCCTGAACAGCAAGTTTCAAGGTATTCCAAAGTATTTCAAAGGTTTTCCTCATGGCACAAATTTACTCGATTAATGGCAGTCGGTGTTTAAAAAGTGGTGAAGGGATGGGGGCAAGGACAGGCGGACTTCAATGCATGTGCAGGGGCCGTTTTTTTATCATCCCGCCCCTTATTTCCCTGACACTGTTGATCACCATGAATGCTTCTGGGTCGATGGACAGGATTTCGTTCTTGATTTTATTTACTTCCAACCGGGTTACCACGGTATAAACAATATCCGTTTCTCTCAGAACCGTTCCCTTTTTTCCATGTCCCTTTGAGCCTTTATAAGTGGTAATCCCCCTTCCAAATTTTTCAATGATCATGGTGCTGATCTCTTCAGAATATTTGTTGGAAACAATTGTAATGGCGGTATATTCTTCTATCCCTTCGATAAAAAAATCGACTGTTTTGGATGCCACCAGGTAGGTGAGAATTGAATAGAGTGCGGATTCAATCCCCAAAATATATGCCGCAAATAAGAAAATGATGATGTTGAACACCAAAATGATGTCCCCAATGGATGCGGAAATTCGCCTGCTGATGGTCAGTGCAAGGATTTCGGTTCCATCCAATACGCCTCCTCCCCGCATGGCCATGCCTATGCCCGCGCCAAGGAAAAATCCACCAAAACTGGCCACGAGCAACTTGTCTTCGGTGACTTCCGGGTAGGGAATGATGGTCACTGCCATTGAAAGTGCAATGATTGCAGCAAGTGCAGACCAAAACAGGCCAGGGCCAAATTGCCTGTAACCCAGCGCCAGGAATGGAAGGTTGATTGCGACGATAATGATTGAAAATGGCAGCTGTGTCACCTCGGTCAGCAACAGAGAGATACCAGTAGCACCTCCATCAATGAACTGACTGGGCAGCAAAAAACTTTTCAATCCAAAACCGGCAGAAAGGGCACCCATGGCAATGAAGACCCAGTTTTTGAAAATGAACACCCAATTCATGGTCTTCCCTGGCAATTTCACTGGGTGGATTATTTTTCTTCCCATAGCTCAAAAATAGTGATTGTTTGAGTCTTGGCTGTCTTTGAATCTGTTTCAGGATTTGTCTTTTATGTGATTTCATTAAATTGTACAGTTTGGCTGAAGTTTATGCTTTTGTCCATTTGCCTGATCTCTTTGAACATGCCGACAACCAATAACTTGTCTTACCTTTGCGCATTCAAAGTCATGAAATACGAAAACGAAATAAGCAAGCGCAGAACATTTGCGATCATTTCACATCCGGATGCAGGAAAGACAACCCTGACTGAGAAATTTCTCTTGTTCGGAGGTGCCATCCAGACTGCGGGTGCTGTAAAAAGCAACAAGATCAAAAAGCATGCAACGAGCGATTTCATGGAAATCGAACGGCAGCGTGGAATCAGTGTTGCCACCTCCGTAATGACTTTTGAATATAAGGGTGTACTGATCAACCTTTTGGATACTCCCGGGCACAAGGATTTCGCTGAGGATACCTACCGAACACTAACAGCAGTTGACAGCGTCGTACTGGTAATTGATGGTGTAAAGGGTGTTGAAGAGCAAACCAGGAAGCTGATGGAAGTCTGCAGAATGCGCGACACTCCGGTAATCGTCTTTGTCAACAAGCTGGACCGTGATGGCAAGGATCCTTTTGACCTGTTGGACGAAATTGAAAAGGAACTGAAGATTTTGTTGCACCCTTTGAGCTGGCCCATCAACATGGGGAAGGACTTCAAAGGCGTGTACAGTCTATATGACAAAAGTCTGCTGTTGTTCAATGCCAATCAAAAGGCAACAGCAGAAGACAGTGTTCAAATCGACAACCTTGATGATCCCATCCTGAACAACCTGGTTGGAGAAAAGGATGCTGATCAACTCAGGAGCGATTCGGAATTGATTGAAGGCGTGTATGGCGATTTTGACAATGAAGCATATCTCACTGGTGTAAAGGCGCCTGTGTTTTTTGGAAGTGCCATCAATAATTTTGGTGTCAAGGAACTGCTGGATACTTTTATTCGCATTTCTCCTGAGCCAAGAAGCCGCGAAACAACGGCAAGACATGTGGATGTGCAAGAAGACAAGTTCAGTGGTTTTATCTTCAAGATCCACGCCAACCTCGACCCCAAACACCGCGACAGGATTGCCTTTTTGCGGGTTTGTTCCGGGAAGTTTGAGCGCAACAAGTATTTTCACCATGTCCGCCTGGACAAGGATGTTCGTTTCAGCAATCCTTACAGTTTTTTGGCGAGAGACAAGGATGTGATTGAGTCGGCCTACCCAGGTGATGTTGTAGGTTTGTTTGATACCGGAAATTTCAAAATTGGAGATACCCTTACTGAGGGAGAGGAGTTTTATTTTACAGGCATTCCAAGTTTTTCTCCTGAAATTTTCAAGGAGGTCATCAACAAGGATCCCATGAAGACCAAGCAACTCGAAAAAGGGCTCAACCAGCTGACGGATGAGGGTGTGGCCCAATTGTTCACCCAACACAATGGGAACAGAAAAATCATTGGTTGCGTTGGCGATCTTCAGTTTGAAGTGATACAATACAGGCTGCTGCAAGAATACGGGGCGTCAGTGCAATTCAATTCACTGCCTTTCTATAAGGCTTGTTGGCTGACTGCTGAGGACAAATCAAAGTTGGAGGATTTTACAAGGTTCAAGACATCCAATACTGTCATTGACAAGGATGGCCATGTGGTTTATCTTGCCCAAAGCGATTGGTTCCTGAATACAGAAATTGCCAACAATCCTGGAATTACATTCCACTTCAGTTCTGAAATCCACAAGTGATTTACATTCAACCTATCCCATTACTCCGGTATAATTGAACGGTGTAATCCGCTTCAATTCAGCTTTTACAGTTGCTTTTACCTTGAGTGTTGAAATGAACGCGTGGATTGTTTTTTTGTCTATGGCGCCCTTGCCCCTGGTCAATTCCTTCAGCGCTTCGTAGGGTGCTGGATAATTTTCCCTTCGAAGGATGGTTTGTATGGCTTCGGCAACCACAGCCCAATTCCTGTCAAGGTCTGCCCTGATGGCATCTTCGTTCAGTACAAGTTTACCCAACCCTTTGTTGATCGAGTTGATGGATATCATGGTATGGGCGAGTGGGATTCCTATGTTCCTGATCACCGTTGAGTCGGTGAGGTCACGCTGAAGCCTTGAAACCGGTAGTTTGGCCGAAAAGTGCTCAAACAGCGCATTGGCGATGCCAAGATTTCCCTCTGCATTTTCAAAGTCAATCGGATTTACCTTGTGTGGCATGGCTGAAGAGCCGACTTCACCTTTTCTGGTTTTCTGGCGAAAATACTCCATTGAAATATAGGTCCAGGCATCCCTGCAAAGGTCAACCAAGATGGTATTGATCCTTTTTATTCCGTCGAATTGCGCTGCCAAGTGGTCATAGTGCTCAATTTGTGTAGTATACTGCTGGCGTTGCAGTCCCAATTTGCTTTCACAAAATGCATTGGAAAACCTTACCCAGTTGATTTTTGGATAGGCTACTGCATGTGCATTGAAATTTCCTGTTGCGCCACCAAATTTGCATGAATAAGGAACCTGGTTCAGCAGTCTGATTTGGTCTTCAAGCCTTTCCACAAATACCATGATTTCTTTTCCGAGGTTGGTAGGAGATGCGGGTTGGCCATGTGTCCTTGCCAGCATGGGGATATTTTTCCAGCTGTTGGCCAATTTCCTGAGTGAAATGCAAAGGTTTGTGATGGCAGGGAGGTATTCACCCTCGAGTGATTCCTTCCACATCAATGGTACTGCTGTATTGTTGACATCCTGTGATGTGAGACCAAAGTGAATGAATTCTTTCAGGTGTCCCAGTTCATGATTTTCCAGTGTTTGTTTCATGTAATATTCCAAAGCCTTGACGTCGTGGTTGGTCACTTTTTCAAGTTGCTTGATCTCCATGGCTGTTTCCGGACTGAAATCAAGGTAAATCTTCCTGAGTTTTTTCGCATTTGCGCCACTCAGGCTGAACAATTTTTTCTGTGAAAGGGCGATAAAATATTCTGTTTCAACCCTGAGACGGTATTGCATCAGGGCAAATTCTGAAAAATATGCTGAAAGGATTTCTACTTGTGAGCGGTAACGACCATCGATAGGAGAAATTGCGGTAAGTGTATTGAGTTCCATTGTGTACCTGAATTGATGTAATTTGCGGCTAAATTACGTCAATATAAGTGGAAAGGAAAATCAGGATCGGTGCCGTGAGCTATTTGAATACCAAGCCACTCTTGTATGGGTTGCAAAATGGACCAATAAGCGATGCCATTGGGTTGGCTTTGGATTATCCATCCAATTTGGTCAAGTCTTTGAAAAATGATCAGATTGACATTGGCTTGCTTCCAGTAGCGGCATTGGCGGACATGGAGGATTACCAGATTGTTTCTGACTTTTGTATTGGAACAGAGGGAGAGGTTGCGTCAGTATGCGTTTTCAGTGAGGTTCCCATGGAAGATATTGACACGGTCTTGTTGGATTATCAATCCCGTACATCTGTTTTACTCTGTAGGATTTTGTTTACCCAACATTGGAAAAAAAGAGTTCAGTTCATCAACGCAACAGATGAATCCTATATTGACAGGATAAAAGGGAATGTGGCAGGTTTGGTCATAGGGGATAGGGCACTAAGGATCAGGGAAAGACATAAATACATCTTCGACCTCGGACTGGGTTGGAAGGAAATGACTGGATTGCCATTTGTTTTTGCAGTTTGGACAGCAAAGCACAAAGTAAGCGAGGAATTCATTTCCTTGTTCAACACAGCCAATCGATTGGGATTGGAAAATATAGGGTTGATCATCAGTCATAACAACATGGACTACTATCCGATGGAGGTGTATTTCCGAAAAAACATCAGTTATTTTTTTACTGAAAATATGCGGCTTAGCATGAGACTTTTTTTATCTTCCCTAAAAAATATTTGAATCTTCAGAATGTATTATTCGCCAAGACTGAGAAAAGTTTACAACGAATCACTTGTGCAAAAACATTCTTTTAATTATTAAAATAAATATCAATGCGTTCACTGTTAAGAAAAGCAAGAGGTTTCATTGCCAACAAAACCTATTCATTAAAAGGAATAGTCAAAGGACATCATCTTATGACATACAGGGGAGTTCCCTGCATCAAGTGCCCATTTGATTATGTAATTTATCAAATGATACTGGATGAGGTCCGTCCTGATCTGATTATAGAAATTGGAACAAATTGTGGTGGTAGTGCTCTTTATCTAGCAGATATGCTGGAAAATATTGGAAGGGGGGAGATTCACACCATTGATATTGATGATCGGGCATATGAATTGGCAAAGAAAAACAAGCGCATTAAATTTTTCCATGAAGGATGGGAAGGATATGATCTAGAAAATGCAAAGGGCTTTGAGAAAATTCTTGTGATTGAAGATGGTTCCCATGAATTTGAATCGTGCTTGGGTGCCATGAGAAAATTTGGCCATCTAGTTTCCGATGGATCTTATATGATTGTTGAAGATGGGATCGTAGATGCATTGGGCCAATCTGGCATGTTTGGAGGCGGTCCGGTTAAGGCCATTAAAAACTTCATGAAAAACAATACAGCATTTCAAATTGATCACCGTTGGATCAACATGTTTGGTAAAAACGCAACATTCAATACACTTGGGTACCTGAAAAAATTGACCCCTTAAAATGTTGCTAAGCATCAATTTTTTATTTCCTTGGTTTGACAAATATGTTTTTCAATATCCTTAAAGGTGAGAGTATGATAAATCCTACCTTGTAGCGGATGGATAAAGATTTGAATTGGGCTGTGATTTTTTCAACCAGGTTGTTTTCGGTGAAGAAACTGTCTTTTTTCAGATCGGATGGAAGAACCAAGGCCGAATTGCTGGCAATGGCAATCGTAAACTCTCCCTGGGGTCTGGACGAATCTCCAATTTTGCTAAAATCCCCTTCATACCAAATCAGTGGTGACTCGTCGTTGGAGGTCTCATTGTAGATGTATGATCCAGTGATGAATTTTTGATTGAGTAGGGTTACATCAGAAAAATACCTTTTTACCAGCGTTTCAAACTCTTTTTTGTAAAGTTCTTTGATGTGAAATTTGTTTTTAACCCCTTTTAGGTCGGTGTAGACATATTTGTCTGGTGTTGATATGATGCATACTCCATCAGGCTTTAACACCCTTTTTATTTCCTTCATCATTTCATCATGCTTGTCATGGTGTTCAATTGTCTCAAAGCTTACGACAACATCAAAAGATGCATCTTGACAGGGAATATTGGATGTGTCTCCTTGCAAAAATTCAGTATTGTGTTTTTGGTATTTTATTTTTGCTTCTGCAATGGTTTTTTCATCGATGTCAACGCCAGTGATTTCAAGTGCGTGTATTGACAGCAGATTTGTCCCATATCCTTCTCCACAGGCGATATCGAGCACTTTTTTATTGGCACAAAACATTTCAGCGATCTTATATCGGTGAAGGTGCTCTGCCATTCCTTGGCTTAAATCCCCTTGTTCTAATCTTTCTCCTGTTGGATTTTTTGAAAACATCAATAATGGTTTAAGGTATTGGTTGTATGTCTATTCGTATTTATTGGTAATTCTATTGAGCATCAATTTGAATATTGTGGCAAAAGCTGTCCTCCTTTCTGTATAAAGAACTTTGTTGTCGGCAATAAGCTGAACCAGCGATTCCATATACCAATCCTGATGCTTCCGTACAATATAGGCAATAATGTTTTTCCTGTTGGGAATTGTCTTGTTTTTATGGGTTGACTTCTGGGTTTGCCTGTAAAAGAAAAGGACTTCCTTGATGACATGGATGGTCCAGCCTTTTTGTGTGATTCTGATGTAAAACTCCCAGTCCTCATATCCCAGGGTCATTGACTCATCGTAACCCCCAACTTCATCCCAGCATGATTTTCTTACCATGGCACATGCAGGACATTCACTGCTGAATAAAAAATTAAACTGGTCGCCACCCCTTGGTTTTGATATTTTGTTGTCTTCGCCAAACATTTTCATGTGGCTGGTGACCACTGCAACATTGGGTGTATTGTTGAGTATTGTCAGGCCTTTTTCAAAAAAAGTAGGATCAAAATAATCGTCTGCATCCAGGGCGACTATAATGTTTCCTTTTGCATGATTCACTCCAAAGTTTCGGGCAGAAGACATTTTTCCGTTTTCCTTGTGCAAAACCGTTGCCGTACTGGGATCGATATTTTTCAGCACATCCAACGTAAATGGGTCTGTTGAGCCATCATTTACGATGATGGTTTCAAAATGCTGATAGGTCTGTTTTTTTAAATGAGACAGGGTTTCTTCAAGATAGATGCCATCATTGAAACAGGGTATGACAACAGAAATAAAGTTCACAGTAATTGTTTTCCCCATTTGGTTCATGTGTTTGATGTCGGCCTTCCAAATTTCAATCCTATGGAATGCATTGGAGTTTATCTATATTTGTGATGCCTAAAAATACGATTAAATCTGTCTGATCATGGTCTCCATTTGTGTTCCTGCCTACAAAAAGCCTGAATATGTCCGAAGGCTTCTTGATGCCTTGTTGGTGCAGGATTACAAGGATCTTGAGGTAATCATCACTGATGATTCCCCCAATGATGATATAAAATTAGCAATAGCACCCTACTTAACCCAATTAAATATTCAATATCACAGAAACATTCCAGCCTTGGGAAGCCCAAAAAATTGGAATGCTGCCATTGAATTGTCATCTGGAGATTTTTTCATGCTCATGCACCAAGATGATTGGTTTTATGACAAATCTGCCATTTCCAAGTTTGTTGAAATTTTTGAAAAAAAACCACATGTTTCATTTGTGTTCTGTAAAAACACTGCACTGCATCCGGATGGGACATTTGTAGTGCTGCAAGCCATACCTTCCTTGTTGACCCAATTGGGTTCATATCCCAATCGTTTGTTGCTGTCGCAAGTGATGGGGCCGCCGAGCAATGTAATGCTCAGGTCATCTGTAAAGAAGAAAGTGGCATATGATGAGAAGCTGATTTGGTTGGTTGATGTTGATTATAATGCAAGGTTGATCAAAGCAGGATTTGAGTATGCCTATCTTGATGAACACCTTGTTAACATTGGCTTACACAAGGACCAGACCACTGAGTATTGCAGGGAGAATACCGATATCATGTTTCGGGAAAACATTTGGGTTGCACAGAAAATCGGACCTGCTGCATTCAAGGATATCCTGATATATGATTACTACTGGCGACTGCTCAGGAATTATGGTATCCGAAGCATTTCGGATTTTTGTGCAAATAAGCTGTCTGAAGCGGATTTGCTCCCTGTGGTCAACTTCATGTTGAAGTGGCAAGCGAGAATCCCTTCTGCTTTGCTGACGATTGGCCCCATTTCAAAGCTTCTGATGGCATTGAACTACCTTTTGTCCCCCTTTAAAAAGTAACGCTTCATCCCCAGTGCTTGTTTTTCGATGCATTGCCAGGACATGATGCCCATGAACAAACTCAACAAGGTGCTGGCCATCAACAGCAAAAGGGTACTGGGTTTTAGGGCAAAAATGAGCAACTGCTGTATAGGAAAAGCATAGAGGTACATCCCGTAAGAGGGGTCTCCAAGGGTTTGATGAATCCATGAAGCCATTCTTGATTTCTTTTTTCCAATGTGAATGATTGCAAATGAAAGCGGCACCAGTAGAAATATCCTATCGGTCTTCAACAGGATGCACAGGGTTATCATCGATAGAGAACAGGCAAAAGCCCATTTTTTGAATAGAATTTCATCCCATGCAAAGCATGCCAAAAATGATCCCATGAAAAAATAACTTCCAAGCTCAAGCAACAGCTCCAATTGAATGGGTCTTTGTACGGCGTGAACCCACCCAGGAAGAAAGACCGGTAATAATATGCAACAGCCTAGAAATATGGCAATGATCAATGTAATAGGTTTTTTAAATTTCCTGATGGGAAAAACCAGTAAAAGCATCAGATAGCAGAGAAACTCAAATCTGATGGTCCAAAGCGATCCGTTTACTGCCTTTGACCTAAGGCCTTCAAACACTCCCGGTATGTTAAAATGTGACCTGAGCAGTAGCACATTGTCTGTAAAATAGGTATAGATCTCAGGGTTGAAGAGAAAGGGTGTTTTTTTTGATGGATATATAAAATATATTGCCAGCAATGATAGCAACAATGCCATGATCAGTCCTGGAAATATCCTCAGTACCCTTTTGACAAGGTACTCGTACACCGAATTGCTTCTTACAAGGCTATGGAATATCAGGTAACCGCTGATGACAAAAAATCCTTTCACCCCTATATATGAAAATATCAGATAATTTCCCGTCAACCATGCCAGGGGATCACTGATGCTGTCGTTGTTCAGAAAATAACTGTGAGAGATCACCACGAACCAAGAGAATACAATACGCAAAATGTCAAAATTGTTTGCTTCCCTCGATGTTGTCATCTGAATGGGCATGTTACGGTTGCTGGATTTTGCGTTTGTGCAAATATATTCCCTTTGCGCTTATCGACCATTTAGATTTCCATGATAGGAGTTTATTTGTATCTTTCAAACATGTTCTTGTCCATCATTATTGTAAACTATCATTCAGGCCACCTCATTTCTGACTGCCTTCATTCGGCTGGTCCTGAGTTGATGGACCCTGACACAGTCGAATGGCTCGTTGTGGACAACGGCGGCAGTGACAGTGACAGAGCGCTTGTTTGCAGTGAATTTCCTTTTATACATTGGCTGGACATGGGTTACAATGCAGGTTTTGCAAGGGCAAACAATGCGGGAATGAGGAGGGCAAACGGGCAGGTTTGTTTACTCTTGAATCCTGATACTTTGTTGCGTCCTGGTGTTGTTATCAATGCCTGTCATCGATTGTTGGACTCTACCGATGTTGCTGCCGGCGTTCAATTGATTCATGCTGATGGGATGCCCCAGTTTTCGGGCAGTTTTTTCATGAAAGGTGGATTGAATCATTTGTTGCCCTTGCCTTATTGGGGAACAGTATTGAAGACAGTCTTTTCACTCTTTGTAAAAAAGAGACCCGCAATTGTTCAAGCAGGGAAACATCAGGAAGTGGATTGGATAAGTGGTGCTTTTCTCATGGTAAAAAAAGAGGCATTTGAAAAAACAGGGGGTATGGATGAATCTTTTTTTCTTTATGGTGAGGAAGTGGAGTGGTGCAGCCGTTTGGGAAAATTGGGGAAGCTGGCCCTATACGGAGATCTGCAAATTGTTCATTTGATTGGTCAATCCATCCAGCAAGCATCTGGTGCCTCAGACAACAGCTATGTCAATCTTTCGGATAAAAAAGGTCTTCAACTGATGGTCTCCAACCATCTCAGGATCAGAAAGCAATATGGCTTGATATGGTTCTTTGTTCAGCTGTTGAACCATACATTTGCAATCCTTTTTTCAATGGTGGTGGGGCCTGTTGCATGTGTTTTCCAGGGAAAATCTTTGATCAGGGGCTTTGCTACATGGAAAGGATTTGCCTTGAATGTGTTGAAGCTATGGGTGATATTGCCCAAGATGATACACCCAGAAAAATATTTTTTCAAGATGTTTTGATTGGATCATCACCTGTTCAACAATCCCGACATAGCGTCAATCCTGAATTGTATGACTTTCCAGGTCTGTGATGGATTGCCCAAGATGGCATATTTTATTCCCAACACCACAGCGGCTCCCAGCTTCAAAATGTATTCCAATACTTTGGCAGTGAATGTCAATTTAGAGATGGACAGGGTCCTGACCCTCTCACCTCTTCCAATACCACTTGCAACGCGGTATAGATATTCTTTCGTGAGCTTTCCCGTTTCTACAACATGATAGACAACAATGCTTGGGTCATAATGAATGCTATTGCCCTGCTCCATGATTTTGTAGAAAAGTTCCTTTCCCTCACCCCCGATACGGACATTACCCACCACACCTGGCAGGGATGTGTTGAATCCCCCAATTTCATCAAATATTGATTTTTTGACCACCATGTTGGATTCAAGTGGATATTTGCCATTCTTGAATACACAGGGTACAGGAGAATAATCAAAATTTCCAACCAGTGAAGAAACATAATGGCTCATCCATTTTGGTTTTTCCGGTATGTATTTGGGGATAATTTTCCCTCCGAAACCAACCACTGCTGGATTGTCAATGGTGTGTTTTATGATGTTCTGTACAAAATCGGGAAAAGCCACCGCATCGTCATCCATAAAACAAATCCAACTTGATTTTGCCAATGATGCGCCGGTATTTCTTGCATATGAAGCCCCTTGTTGCGTTTCAGTGATGTACTGAAAATTTCCTTCTGGATGCTTTTTCCGCCAGGAATGATAGACTTGCGGAGTTTCATCGGTTGAATTGTTGTCTACCAGCAACACTTCAAAATCAGACAAGGCTGCAGTTTGATTGTACAAGCTGTCCAGTGCATCTGCTATGTATTTAGCGCGGTTATAACTGCAGATTACAATGGACAGTTGTATGGTATTGGCCTTATGCACCTTTCTTTTGTTTCCAGATTGCTGTAAAGCCAATGCCAAGCAACAAAACCCAAAGCACTATGGATGCCACGTTGGCAACAAGTTTCGCAGTTGCAATAGATGTTGGCTTCAGTTCAAATCGGATATCGTGTTTCCCTTCTGGAATCACCAATCCCCTCAGCACATAGTTGACTTTGAGGATGGGCACTTCCTTGTTGTCAATAAAAGCCTTCCAACCAAAGGGATAATAGACTTCACTGAAAACAGCAAGCTGCTTTTTTTGCCCCTGGGAAGTATATGTCATTGCATCATTGTTATTCCTGATGAGTACTATGGTCGCGGTACTGTCATATTGAATTCCATCCAGCGCATCGATCTTGTCCTTTTCTTCAACAATGGCAGTATCTTTTGGATTGAAAAAGCTCAACGCGTTCATGACCTCCGCAGGCCCTTTCTTCAGTTCATATCCTTTCACAAACCAGGCATTGCCCAATGCAGAGGGATTTGGAACAGTATCAGAAGCCATGTTTCCAGTGATGATGTATTTGGTGTTCATCATGTTGACAGTTGGCCTGCAATCGGGAAATTTGTACCACTGGTTTTCAATCAAATCCTGGTAGACGCTGAGTTTTGCCGGATTGTATCCGCCAACTGATTTGTGGTGGTAAGCAATCAGCGCACCTTCGTTGAATGCTTTCTGAACGCCGCCCCTCAGGTCAAGAACACGGTAATTGCTGGTATCTTTTTTCAGTGCAATATCCAATTCAGTAAGACTGAAAACATTTTCATTTTCATTTGCTTCGACAAACCGGTCGTGGCTTAGGTATTTTGTATTTACCTGGAACAAATCAACCAAAACCAATAGGCCTATGGCGATTAAAAAAACAATTTTATTGATGGTTTTTTTGGTGACCAGCAGTATCAAAAGCAGTGCAATGCCCATGAAAATAAATGCCCTTGTAAGATCAGACCAGACCATGTTTTTCCTGTCGTCCGCCAACGCATCAGTGAAGGACCGAACGGGTTCAACAAATGCAGCGCGTTGGTTGGGGTCTGGAATTTGCATCACCTGTTCCATGAGCTGCTTGTCTCCTTCAGTTTTAAAATCTGAACTCACATATATGTACAGCACAGTACCCAATACCAATCCCAGCGCAATGAACCCTGTACGGTATTTTTTGAAAACATCCTTGAGGCTGCTTTCATTCGTCATTGCCTCCATGCCATACAATGCCAATATCCCAGCAAGAAGGGTAGGGATTACCATGATCATGCTGGGTGCCCTGAATTTGTTGTAAAGGGGAAGGTGCTCCAGCATGAAAACATTGAAGCCAGAAAAATAGGAGCCTGCAGCAAGCATGATGGAGAAAATGATGGTGGCCAATATCCACCATCTGTTGTTATTCTCTTTCATTCCAAGCCCAAGAAAAGCGAAAAAACAAATCAAAATTCCAATATAGGGCGGTCCTGCTGTAAACCCTATGCCACCCCAGTAAAATTGCATGAATGATTGCAATTGCTGCGCAACTTCTTGGGGCATTTGTTGCAGGGCTTCAACGGCTTTTGTTTTCTCAAGGTCAACAGTATTGGGGTCGCTGGATCCTCCATAAATATTGGGGAACATCAGTACCAGCGATTCTGACAAGTACATGCTATAGCTCATTGCATAATCAGTGCTTAGGCCACTGGATCCGGCTTTGCTGCTTTTACTGGCCAATGCGCTCCCCCCCCTGATGGAAGCCTTCCCGTATTCGGAAGTGCTGATCAGCATTACAGCATTTACAGCCAATCCCATCAACCCCGCACCCAAACCAATTCCAATGGTTTTGAGGACATGGGTGTATGCTTTTTCCTTCAACCAAATGAAAAGGTAAAACACTGACATGAAAACCACAATGATCAGGCCATAGTAGTTGATTTGAAGGTGATTGGCCTGGACAAACAATGCGGTTGAAATAGCAGTCATCACTGCACCTGTCATGTATTTTCTTTTGAAAACCAACAGAACTGATCCAATAAACAAGGGTAAATATCCGATGGCATGCATCTTGGTCATGTGCCCAACGGTTACAATGATAGGATTATATGTTGCATAGCTATAAGCCAGACCGCCTATTATGCTCACAAGGCTGCTGAACCCCAACACTTGTGCAAGGAAATAAAAACAAATGCCCGCTAAAAAGAACAAACCAGCGGGCTCAGAGAGTTTGAGCGTAAAGAGTGCATCCAAGGCACCAATGGAGTAGGTGCTGACAGGAATTCCTGTGATTTGATAAGTGGGCATCCCGCCAAACATGCTGTTGGTCCACAGGGGGGTGATCCCGTTTTTTTCACGAAAGGCGAGTGCGTCCTGTGCCATCCCTTTCCACTGGGTAACATCAGACTGTTGAAGAACCTTGCCTTCGAGGGAGGGTTTACAATAGATGACAGCAACAATGAGAAATACTGCTGCTGCAATCAGGTGAGGATATAGGGTCTTGAAGCTGAATTTGTTCATGTGTGCTGTTTTATTGGATGTCTACAGATAAATCCTGGGTACAAAGATATTTATATTCAATGTTGTTTGATCAGTGCTGCAACTACCTTGTCAATGGGCAAATGAACCGAGGCCTCATTGAACAGTTCAATGGGAATCATCCTGAAGGTCTCAGTCTCTCCTGATGCATGGTAAACAGCCATTTGCTCTTCGTCAAAGTCAAATTGTTTTTCCCTAAGCGGTACTTTGATCTCTTCTAATGGATGAACCAAATAATAAATGGAAACAATCTGGTGTTCAGGATTAAAAGCCGAGATCTGAAAGAAATCTGTGGTATACAAATGTTCGCCAACTTTGATTTTCAGGTTCATTTCTTCCATGAATTCCCGCTCCAGGCATTCTCTTGTGCCCTCCCCAAATTCCATTCCACCTCCAGGAAATTTGGTATAATAATTGCCCCTGATGAATTCATCACTAACAAGTACTTTCTGGTCTTCTGTAATCAAGATACCATAAACCCTGATGTTGAACATTGCGTTTGTTTTGAAGTTTTTTTTGGGAGAGTGCGCGGATGATCAGAATGCGAGCCGAATATTGCCGGAAAAGACCAGTGCAGCTGGGCCAATCAGCCAAATATCGGAACAATGATTTTCATCAATTTTGTTGAATTCAACCTCCAGGCGACCTCCTTCAACGATTACGGTCACATGCTTTTTTCCTGTTCCGTTTGAGGTGGCAATTGCCGCTGCAGTCACACCTGTGCCACAGCTCAGTGTTTCATTTTCAACACCCCGTTCATAGGTCCGTACCCTAATTCCATCATTGAGGGTGCAGACAAAATTGACATTGATTCCTTTTTCAGCATAGGTTTCATTGTATCTTATTTTTCTTCCTTCATTGAAAACATCAAATTGATCCAGGTTGTCGATCAATTTGACAAAATGAGGAGAGCCCGTATTCAGGACAACTGCATCGTTATCAAATGAAATGCCATTGACATCCTGCATTTTCAATCGGATCAATCCATCACCTCCAATTGCAGCATCATGAGGGCCATCCACCGCCATGAAACGGTAGTGATCACGAAGAATTCCCATGTCTTTGGCAAACTGCACAAGGCACCTTCCGCCATTGCCACACATGCTGCCTTCTTTTCCATCTGCATTGTAATATTTCATCTTGAAATCATAGCCATCCATTGTTTCCAGCATCATCATTCCGTCTGCGCCAACCCCAAACTTGCGGTCACAAAGCAGGTGGATATGTTTCTCCTCAAGTAGGTTGTATTGGCCATTCCTGTTGTCCAATACAACAAAATCATTTCCTGTTCCCTGGTATTTGTAAAACGTTATTTCCATGATTAATTATTTATTACTCATCCCTCATCCCTCATCCCTTTGTATTTTCCCAAGCACCTGCCTGATCAATTTGTCTATTGTTGCATCTGCATCTGCAGAAAACTCCCTCGCAATCCTGTTGGCAACTATTGCACTCAAGGAGAGACATTGGTGCCCCATCATTTTACCCAACCCATAAATGGCGGAAGTTTCCATTTCAAAATTTGTGATTTTTAGGTTGCCGAAACGGAATGCTGTGAGTTGGTCATTCAGCTGCGGCATGGAAAGACCTAGGCGGAGATTGCGGCCTTGCGGGGCATAGAAACCCGGACAAGTTGCGGTTATCCCGGCATGACATCCATCAACCAATTTGGCCAGTAAAATGGCACTTGCACTGGTGACATAAGGAGAGGAGAGTTGAGGATGCAACTGGGTTTGCAGTTTGAACGCCCTCAGCAGTTCAGCTTCTACTTCGTTGTTCCTGTAGGGGTAAAAATGAAGGAGATTGTCCAGTCCAATGCCATGTGTACTTGCCACAAAGCTGTCAACAGAAATTTCAGGTTGCAGGGAGCCTGATGTGCCAATCCTGATGATATTCAGCTGTTTCTTTTCTTTATTTTCAATCCGACTGACCAGGTCTATGTTGGCCAACGCATCCAGTTCATTCATCACAATGTCTATGTTGTCTGGGCCAATTCCGGTAGACAATACACTGATTCGCTTTCCGTTGATGCTTCCTGTATGGGTGATAAATTCCCTGTGGCTGGATTGATGCTCGATGTGGTCAAAATATTGGCTCACTTTTGCTACCCTGAACGGATCACCTACAGTGATGATGGTGTCTGCAATTTCCTCCGGCCTTAAGTCAAGGTGGTAAACGGCGCCACGTGTGTTGATGATCAACTCTGAGGGTTCTATCGGATTCATCCAATTGTTTTATCAATGATATTTGCTGTCGTCATGGTAAATCAGTTCAAAAATACTAATTTTGCGCGTGTTCGGGCGATAAAGCCCAGCATAAAAGGTCCTGTGGCCGAGTGGCTAGGCAGAGCTCTGCAAAAGCTTCTACAGCGGTTCGAATCCGCTCGGGACCTCAAAGCGAAGGAAATATCCCCTTCGCTTTTTTTTGATATGGTACGTTACTCAAAGTGGATCAGCCTGGCGTCATTGTTGGTTCTCCTTGCTGCATGTTTCATGCCATGGACTTTCCATGCAGACATCAACAAAACATTCAACGCCTTTTTCTCAGAAAAAAACATGTACGGTAATCCGGGTAAATTGCTGTTGGTGTTGGGGGGCATTACGACGTTATGTTCTTTCCTTCCTGTTCTTTGGCTGAAAAGAACGGCATTTTTATCAGGGGGCCTCAATGCAGCGTATGCAATAAAGAATTTTTTATTGTTTGGGTCTTGTTACAGGGGCTACTGTCCCGAAAAGCAATTGGGACTTTACCTCATGCTCATTTCATCAATGGTAATTTTTGCCATGGCTTTTTTGCCAGAAGGAACTGATGCAAAAGGCCGAAAAAACATGAAGTGATCTTGCGAGCACAAAATGAGGTTGCCAACCAGAATTGGCGCTGCACGCAAAGATTTCAACAATACAACCTATTTTTTCACTTCCTTGCTCCAGGTGTCTTTCAGGGTTACTGTTCTGTTGAATACCAGCTTGCCGCCATTTGAAAGCTTGGAATCCAACGTGAAATAGCCTTTGCGGATGAACTGAAACTGCTGCCCAATGCTGGCATCAGTCAGGCATGGTTCAATTTTTGCCCCAGATATGATTTCAAGGCTGCTGGGGTTGATGTAAGATTTGAAATCCCCATCTTCATTGGATGGGTTTTCAACTTGGAACAATCTGTCATAAAGTCTAACTTCAGCAGACTCTGCTTTATCTACTGATATCCAATGCATTGTTCCTTTTACATTGATACCTGATGTATCTTGTCCGCTTTTACTTTCTGGTATGTATTCGCAATGCACTTCTGTCACTTTCCCGTCTTGATCTTTCACAAAACCGGTACAGTTTACGATATAAGCACTCTTCAATCTTACTTTGTTGCCAGGCGCAAGCCTGAACCATTTTTTGGGTGCTTCTTCAAGAAAATCTTCAGCCTCGATCCACAATTCCCTTCCAAAGTGAAGATCCCGGTATCCGCCGTTGTCTTCCAATTCGGGATTGTTTTCTCCTTTTAGTATCTCAGATTGTCCTTCCGGATAATTTGTGATGATGAGTTTGATGGGGTCCAATACAACCATTCTTCGCATTGCGGTTTTATTGAGATCTTCCCTGACGCAGAACTCGAGCAATCCAACATCGATGACATTTTCCCTTCGTTGTACCCCAATCCGCTCGCAAAAATTTCTGAGGGACAATGGGGTATAGCCCCTTCTCCTGAGTCCGGAAATGGTGGGCATCCTGGGGTCGTCCCAGCCGTCGACGAGGTTTTCCTGCACCAGTTGCAAGAGCTTTCTTTTGCTCATTACTGTGTAGGTCAGGTTTAAACGGGCAAATTCAAATTGCCTGGAAGGAAATGTGCCCAATTGACTGATGTACCAGTTGTACAGAGGTTTATGCACTTCAAATTCCAGGGTACAAATGGAATGGGTGATGTGTTCAATGGAATCTGATTGTCCATGTGCAAAATCATACATGGGATAGATGCACCAGGCATCTCCGGTTCTATGGTGATGTGTTTTCTTGATGCGGTACATGATGGGGTCGCGCATGTGCATGTTGGGAGACGCAAGGTCTATTTTGGCGCGCAAGACCTTTTCCCCATCGTTGAATCTGCCTTCTCTCATTGCTGTGAACAAGGACAGGTTTTCATCAATGCTGCGGTTTCTGTAAGGGCTTTCCTTGCCTGGCTCTGTTGGCGTGCCCTTCATTGTGGCAATTTCTTCTGCACTCAGGTCATCGACATAGGCCAATCCTTTACGGATC
The DNA here is from genome assembly GCA_030832085.1 of Chitinophagales bacterium. GTDB lineage: Bacteria > Bacteroidota > Bacteroidia > Chitinophagales > Chitinophagaceae > Pollutibacter. Next base: position 26,512 of record JAURJU010000007.1, read on the forward strand.
ATTTCAACAGCGAAGGCATAGAGCTGATCAAAATAATCAGAGGCATAATGTTCTTCTTCCCATTCAAAGCCCAGCCACCTTACATCCTGCTTGATCGAATCCACATATTCTGTGTCTTCTGTGACTGGATTTGTATCGTCAAAACGAAGGTTGGTCTTTCCGCCATATTTATCCGCCAGGCCAAAATTCAGGCAAATGCTCTTTGCATGACCAATGTGCAGGTAGCCGTTGGGTTCAGGAGGAAATCTCGTGTGGATCGCCACTGCGGTTCCGGCTGCGATATCCGCTTCAACGATTTCTTCCAGAAAATTCAGCGATCTTTCTTCACTCATGTCAATTGTATTGTGTGTGAAATTACTACATTAATGCTTTAGAAGAGTATGGCAGACAGTTTGGTAACGCTTCAGCTTTATTGGGCCAAACAGTGCAATGATTTTCTGATGATATCCAATGCCATTTTGACCTGCTCAGCGGTAATGACCAATGGTGGTGCCAGGCGAATTTTATCTCCGTGCGTGGGCTTGGCCAAGAGTCCGTTTTGCATGAATGTTTCACAGAGCCGCCACGCTGCCTGCGGGTCTGTGTGGTCAACAACAATGGCATTCATCAGCCCCATTCCCCTGATTTCACTGATATAGGGGGATTTGATTTCTTCAAGGCCTTTCCGCAACAAAATGCCCATGTTTACCGCATTCTCCGCCAGGTTTTCAGCGACGAGTACCTGCAAAGAGGCCATGGCTACAACGCTGGCGAGCGGACTTCCTCCAAATGTAGAGCCATGTTCACCGGGCTTGATGGTGAGCATGATTTCATCGCTGGAAAGCACGGCACTAACAGGGAAAGTGCCTCCACTCAATGCTTTACCGAGCAGCAGGATATCAGGTTTTACATTTTCGTGGTCGCAACAAAGCATCCTGCCCGTTCTGCACAAGCCGGTTTGAATCTCGTCAGCAATAAACAATACATTGGCCTCTTCACAAAGCTGTTTGGCTTTTGACAGGTATCCCTTGTCTGGAATTACGATGCCTGCCTCTCCCTGGATGGGTTCAACCAAAAAGGCTGCAACATCCTTGTTGTCCAATGCTTTTGCAAGCCCATCCAGGTCATTGTAGGGAACAATGTCAAATCCTGGCATGTAAGGACCGAACTTTGCCTGTGAAGAAGGGTCAGTGCTGAAAGAGATGATTGTACTTGTTCTGCCATGAAAATTTTCCGTGCAAACGATGATCCTGGCCTTGTTTTCCGCTATGCCCTTTACATCATAGGCCCATCTTCTTGCAAGTTTGATGCCAGTTTCAACGGCCTCTGCACCAGTATTCATGGGCAAGAGTTTATCATAACCCAGCAGCCCGGTGATGTAGCGCTCAAATTCTCCCAAACGATCATTGTAGAAGGCCCTGGATGTGAGTGTCAAAGTGGAAGCCTGTTCGGTCAGTGCTTTGATGATGTGCGGGTGGCAGTGACCTTGGTTGACAGCAGAATATCCACTGAGAAAATCGAAATATTTTCTTCCCTCCACGTCCCACATTTCAGCCCCCCTTGCCCTGGCAATAACAACAGGAATGGGGTGGTAATTGTGGGCGCCATACCTCGACTCAAGGTCAATGAAATATGTTGAATTCTGCATAAAGATAGTTTGTTGGGAAAAGATTGTCTATGCCAGGAGCACTGTCAAAAATGCCAAACACAGTGGAACCCGTGCCTGTCATTGACGCATACACTGCCCCAGCTGCGTAAAGCTTCTCCTTGATGGCACCAATCTCAGGATAAAGGTTGAATACCGGTCCTTCAAAGTCATTGAAAAGCATGTTCTTCCAATCTTCAATGGGAGAGGAAACAATATCGGAACATGCCATTGCTGAAGGAGATATTTTGATCTGTTTGAATGCATCGGCAGTACTGACATGGATTCCCGGGCAAACAAGAACAATTGTTTTGGACGAAAGGCTGCAATGAATGGCATGCATGATCTCCCCCCGCCCATTTGCCTGAACGGGTTGGTTGATAATAAAAAATGGACAATCGCTTCCCAGTTCAAGTGCATGCATTTTCATCATTTCATCATCCATCCCAAGTTTGTATTTTTCATTCAGGAGCCTGATCATGAATGCACCATCTGCAGAGCCACCGCCCAAGCCTGCGCCCATAGGTATATGCTTGTGAAGGTGCATCAAAATCGGTGGGAGGGCGGGGTACTGTTTCTTGAGAAGATGATATGCCTTGATGCAAAGGTTAGAGCCTGTACTTCCGGGGATGGGTAATCCTGAACATGTAAATTTTATCCATTCCTGTCCGGGGGTTGGATCCGAGACAACCTCCAGCACATCGCGCATGGGAATAGGAAAAAATACGGTATTCAGGTCATGGTAACCATCTTCTCTTTTGGAAGTGATGCGCAGTCCAAGGTTGATTTTTGCATTCGGAAACAAGACCATGGACTGATCTATTTTTTGCGTGAATTGATTTCATCGCGGATGGCAATGGCACGGATATAATCCTCCTGTTCCAGTACTTCATTCAAAAGGGTGTGCAGTTCCTCTAAGCCAAGACTTTTGATGTCTTCATTGCCGTTGCCCCCTGTGGCAATTGATTTCACCTGGCCAGGCGAAACACTTTGTTCCGGATTCTCAACACCCGCAACATCAAAGATGTTTTCATAAATAAATATTGGGCAACCGAAACGCACTGCAAGTGCTATTGCATCTGATGTGCGGGAATCAATCTCTACTGTATCCGCTTCATTGCTGCAGAGCAGCTTGGAATAAAAAATACCTTCCTGGAGATCTGAAATGATCACTTCGTGCAAATCAATGCTGAAGGCCAACATGAAATTTTTCATGAGGTCATGTGTCAGGGGCCTTGTAGGCTTCATTTTTTCAAGTGCAACTGCAATCGCCTGCGCCTCAAAACCGCCAATTACAATCGGGAGTCTCCTCAGGCCATTTACTTCTCCCAACACAACGGCGTAAGAATTGCTTTGTGTGATGGAATGGGAGAGTGCAACGATTTCCAATTCTATCTTTCTCATATACAGTACAAATTTAAGGTAAAAATATCCCAATTCCTTCACCGCATCCATGAACTTTGGCATGTCAAACCTCATATGGGTGCATGATCAGCGCCACCATCCAGTTCAAATTTCGTGTTGTTCCCTATGAAAGCTATTTTTGTGTTGGTGTCGTCTTGATCAAATTATACAATGGAACGTATATCTCGGCTGAAAACATTTATTGATAAGTATCCGGCGGACTTGTTCAGCAGGCATGCTCTTGCCATGGAACTGATCAAGCTTGAGCAGCATGCAGAAGCCATCGTGGTGATGAATGATTTGTTGAATGTGGATGAAAAACATGTGGGTACCTATTATCATTTGGGCAAGCTCCTTGAGAAAATGGATGACCCGGAGCAAGCCGTTGCAGTGTATGAAAAAGGAATTGCCATTGCAAGGAAAATTAATGCGGGCAATGACCTTCGAGAATTGACAGGTGCCTTGGCTCATTTAAAAGATGAATTGGATACATGATGGGGAAGGATTTCAATACAACAGGGCCAGCATTGTTGATGCGTTTCAAAAACCATGTCGCTGAAAACGAATTGTGGAAACAAGGTGAGTTCCTGTTCCTTGCTTGCAGTGGGGGCATGGATTCTGTCGTGCTGGCGCATTTGCTTCGGCAAATGAATCACCCTTTTCAAATCCTGCATTGCAATTTCAATTTGAGGGGTGAAGAAAGCAAACGGGATGAGGATTTTGTAAGGTCCCTGGCTGTAGAATTGGGTGTTGAATGTCTGGTCAAGTCCTTTGACACGGAGGCCTCGATGCAGTTGATGGGAAAAGGAGTTCAAGAGACGGCACGGAAACTTCGTTATGACTGGTTCAGTGCGGTAATGCAAGCTCAAAAAAATATCCATCCCAACAGTTTATTGCTCACTGCACATCATGCAGATGATCAGGTGGAAACAATTGCCATGCATTTTTTTCGGGGAACTGGTTTCGCCGGCATGCACGGCATCAGGCAGAAAGCAGGGCGGCTGGTGAGACCCTTGTTGTTTGCGGCAAGAAATGAAATCATGGCCTATGCCCAAGCGCATGGAATTGCCTGGGTGGACGACAGTTCAAACAATGAGGATCATTATACCCGAAATCATTTTCGCCATGTGGTCATTCCCCAAATCGAAAAAGTATTTCCCTCTGTACGTGAGAACCTGTTGGACAATGCCAAACGGTTTTCAGAAATGGAACTCATTTACAACAAACAGATCCAGAAGATCAGATTGGGATTGTTGGAAAAAAAGGGTAATGCTATGGCGATTCCCTTGAACAAATTAAAATCGCAGGTACCCTTGGATACCATCATGTTCGAGGTGTTCAGGGATTTTGGGTTTTCATCCCATCAGGTACCTGAGATAAAAAAACTGTTCAGTGCCATTTCCGGCAAGTCAATTTCATCTTCGACACACCGTATTTTGCGCAACCGTGACTGGCTGCTGGTAGATTCCATAGCAGAAAAAGACCATGCCATGATTGTTGTAGAGCATCCCTCATCATCAGTAATTTGCAACGGAAGTGAGTTGGTGTTCAAAGCCTGCAGCAACAATCGTCCAACTGACTCAAATCCAGCCCATGCCTGGGTAGACCTTGATCAGGTCAACTTCCCATTGATTGTCCGGCCATGGAAGGCGGGGGATTATTTTTATCCCCTTGGGATGAAGAAAAAGAAAAAAATAGCAAGGTTCCTTACAGACCTGAAACTCTCACTTGCTGAAAAAGAAAATCAGTGGGTCATTGAATCAGACCGGCGGATCATTTGGGTCATGGGTAGGAGGATTGATGATCGGGTCAAGATTACCACCTCATCTGTCAACATCCTGATGATGAAAATGGTTCCTCAGTTGAATGTCGTTTGAATGAACATCTGAATTAAATCCACTCCAGCAAGGAGTTTGGCTGCCAGGTAGGTAAACAGGATTCCATACATGCTGCCCCAGAAGTGGGCACTGTGTCCTATGTTTCCACCACCCTTTTTTGCAAGGCTTGCAGAAAGAATGAGGAAGCAGATGCCAAATACAAAGCCGGGTATTTTGAATGGAATAAAGAAAAACTGAATGGGCATATTGGGTTGAATGGTAATGGCTGAAAACACAATTGCTGATACCGCGCCCGATGCACCCAATGATCGGTAATGGGATTGGTTTTTGTATTTGATGTAGTCTGGTATTACCGCTACAACTATCGCAGTCACATAAAGAACAGCCAGCAATGCTCTTGATAAATCGCCAAACAATGCCTTGAAAAGGTAGTTTTCCAGAGCCATCCCAAAGGAATAAAAAGATACCATGTTGAAGATAAGGTGCATGGCATCTGCATGCAGCACACCATTGGTGAGGAAGCGGTAGTATTGGCCATCCTTATGAATAAAGTAGGGCCAAAAAAGAAGATCATCCTTCATTCTTTCACGGTTGAAGGCAAGGATGGAAACGGCACAGGTGATGATGATGATGAGGAATGTTATGCTCATGGTTGGTGGATGTATATCACTTGTGGTGATACTTTTCATTTTTAATAATCGTATAGGCCCTGTAGATCTGCTCTGCAAGAATAAGTCTTACGAGCTGGTGCGGGAAAGTAAGTTTTGAAAGTGACCATTTGTAGTCTGCTCGTTTTAACACTGGTTCGTCCAATCCAAATGCCCCACCTATCAAAAATACGAGCTTCCTGGATCCCATGTTTCCTTTTTTAACGATGAAATCGGCCAGGGCCAACGAATCCATTTCCTTTCCGTATTCGTCCAATGCAATCAGCACGGTATCCTTGTCTATCCAATCCAGGATCATTTTCCCTTCCTGCCTTTTCAAGTCGTTTTCACTGAGCATGCCTGCATGTTTGGGAACCGGGATGATTTCCCATTTGATGGGGGTATATTTTCTAATCCTTGCAGTGTAATCCTCGATTGCTTCCTTGATCGAAGGGTCGTGTTGTTTTCCTATGCTCCAGAATTCGATCTTCATGATTGTTCACAAAGAAAACAAACATTTTTTGTAAATTGACTGACTAAACGACTATAGATGAGAAAGTTCCTTTTGTTTTTAATGTTTTTTTCAATCGCTCTTGTCTCCAACGCCCAAATCAAAAAGGCTCCAAACAGGGCTGAAGGCGCAGGACCCTGGTCACAACTCATTCTCAGGGGAGCTACTGTAGTGAACGGTACCGGCGCACCTCCGGTTGGTCCTGTTGACATCGTCATTGAACAAAATAAAATTATTTCCATAAGAAACGTAGGGTATCCTGGAATGGCCATCAAGGAGACTTCCCGACCCAAATTAAAAGAAGGTGGAAAGGAAATTGATTGCAGTGGCATGTACATCCTTCCCGGCTTTATTGATATGCATGGCCATATCGGAGGCACTGAACAGGGAACACCGGCGGAATATGTTTTCAAACTTTGGATGGCACATGGCATCACCACCATCCGTGATCCATCATGTGGGAATGGATTGGATTGGGTATTGGAGCACAAGCAAAAAAGCTTTGCCAATGCAATTACTGCACCAAGGATTTTTGCCTATACATCATTTGGACAAGGTGCAAAAGGGGGGATTGCAACGCCTGAGCTGGCCATTGATTGGGTCAGGGAAAATGCAAAAAAAGGAGCAGATGGCATCAAGTTTTTTGGAGCAGCTCCAGCCATCATGGACGCGGCATTGCGCGAGAACAAGAAACTTGGACTTCGCTCTTGCATGCACCATGCACAAATGGATGTCGCCAGGTGGAATGTGGTCAACTCGGCTGAAGCTGGCCTTACATCAATGGAGCACTGGTATGGCTTGCCAGAAGCCCTGTTGGAAAAAAATACCATCCAGGATTATCCGCTTGGTTACAATTATTCCAACGAACAACACCGTTTTGAAGAAGCAGGAAAGTTGTGGAAGCAGGCCGCCAAGCAAGGCACTGAGAAATGGAATACTGTCATGCAACGCTTGTTGGACCTGGATTTCACTTTGGATCCCACCTTTAATATTTATGAAGCCAACCGGGACCTGCACAGGGCCCGGAGGCTTGAATGGCATGATGAATATACTTTGCCTTCGCTTTGGAAATTCTATGAACCCAATCGACAATCCCACGGATCCTATTGGTTCAATTGGGGAACAGAGCAGGAGGTGCAATGGAAAGAAAATTACAGGACCTGGATGTCTTTTGTCAATGAATACAAAAACAAGGGTGGAAGGGTTACCACCGGGTCAGACAATGGGTTTATCTACCAAACCTATGGTTTTGGATATGTCCGTGAATTGGAATTGTTGAGAGAGGCAGGATTTCACCCGCTGGAAGTCATTCGGTCAGCAACGCTCCACAGTGCACAGGCATTGGGTGTTGACAAGCAGATTGGTTCCATTGAAGTTGGTAAGCTGGCCGACCTTGTAGTAGTTGATGCCAATCCCCTTGAAAACCTCCAGTACCTCTATGGCACCGGAGCAGTTTATTTAAACGAAAAAAACGAAGTAACCAGAAAGGGCGGGGTTAAGTACACCATCAAGGACGGCATTGTTTACGATGCAAAAAAACTTTTTGCTGATGTCAAGGCCATTGTAGATGAGGCAAAAAAGCAAGGTGGTGAGATCAAGCAGCCTGGCATCAAATAATACCAAAACAATCAATTTATTGTTCTTGTGCTCTGTACAAGAGAAGAATTTCCTTGACTCCAAATCTTGAAACATGTTGCGTTTCCTTTTCGTATTCTTTTTATCCCCTTTTTTTTCAATCAGCCAATCACTGCCCACGATTGCTGAAAAGACAAAAGGCATGTCCAGGTTTGAGGGATATTTTCCCTTTTATAAGGATGATCAAAATGGTAAAATATGGTTAGAAATCAGCAGGATTGATGAGGAAATACTCTATGCCATGTCTTTGCCATCCGGGCTGGGTTCCAACGATATCGGGCTTGACAGGGGATTGATGGGAGGAGGCAGAATTGTGGAATTTTCCCGTGTTGGGAAGAAAATCCTGATGACAGAGCCCAATTATGGGTACAGGGCATCGGCTGAATCGGCAAAGGAAAAAGCGGCCGTGGAGCTTGCCTTTGCAAAGTCTACCCTTTGGGCCTTTGCAGTTGAGGCTGAATCCGGAAACATTGCCCTGGTGGATGCAACTGAATTTCTCACCAGGGATGCCATGCAAGCTGCGAACAGAATTCGTAAAATGCAGCAGGGAAATTACACACTTGACCGCAACAGGTCAGCCCTTTATTTTCCTGCATGTAAGAATTTTCCATACAATACTGAGCTTGAGGCAACCATCACCCTGACCAGCGCCGATGGTGTGAGCGGCAATTTTATCCAACCCGTCGTTCCTTCGCCTGAGGCCATCACCTTGCGCATGCATCATTCTTTTGTTCAGCTTCCTGATGCAAATTACAAACCCAGAAAATTCGATCCAAGATCATCCTTCAACAACACTTCATTTTTCGATTACAGTTCACCTGTTTCCGAACCCATTGAACAACATTACATCAATCGCCATCGGTTGAATAAAAAAGATCCTGCTGCCAAAATGAGTGAGCCTGTAAAACAGATTGTCTATTACCTCGACAATGGGACGCCCGAACCCATTCGAACAGCACTGCTCAAAGGTGGAAATTGGTGGAACCAGGCTTTTGAAGCTGCAGGATACAAGGACGCTTTTGTTGTTAAAATGCTTCCAGACAGTTGTGATCCCATGGACATTCGCTACAACATGATCAATTGGGTGCATCGTTCAACCAGGGGTTGGAGCTATGGGGCCAGTGTAGTGGACCCCCGAACTGGAGAGATCATCAAGGGGCAAGTCTCATTGGGCTCGCTTCGGGTAAGACAGGATTATATGATTGCACAAGGTTTGCTCTCGCCCTTTGGGAAGAATGACATGAAGGATGATCCCATGCTCAAGATGTCACTTGAGCGACTTGAACAATTGTCTGCACATGAAATTGGCCATACGTTAGGACTGATGCACAACTATGCAGCCAGTACTGTACATCGTTCAAGCGTTATGGATTATCCGCACCCTTTGGTCAAGCTCAATAAAAATGGAGAAATTGATCTTTCGAATGCATATGATTTGAAGATTGGGGAATGGGACAAGGTTGCCATACATTGGGGCTATGCTGATCTCAGCAACAGCAAAAATGAAGCGGTAGATCTGGACAACATTTTGAAGGATGCTTATGCGCGTGGCTTGAGGTTCATCAGCGACAGGGACGCCAGGGCTCCGGGAGGATTGCATCCTGATGCACATTTATGGGACAATGGCAATGAACCAGTTTCTACTTTGGAGGAAATGATCAGGATTCGTGAAATGGCGTTGAAACAGTTTGGTGCAAGAGCCATCAAAAATGGAACCCCCATGGCCATGTTGGAGGATGTCTTGGTACCTGTTTATTTTCACCATCGCTACCAAATTGAAGCCGCAACAAAGTTGATTGGAGGAATGCATTACACTTATGCCCTGAAAGGGGATGGTCAAATACCAACTTCAATTTTGTCCAGGGAAATCCAATCAGCAGCAATGACCAGCATATTGAAGTGCCTGGATCCCGGATTTCTTACTGTACCTGCATCGATTGTTGCATTGATTCCACCTCGGCCGGCGGGATATGAGTTTACCAAGGAATTGTTCAGAAAAAAAACCGGTCTTTCTTTTGACCAGTTGGCGCCGGCTGAAGCTGCAGCAGATCTTCCCTTGTCATTTCTTTTCAACCCCGAAAGGCTGAACAGATTGGTGCAACATGAAATGCAGGGTCAATATGGATTTGGTGACATGGTCAAAGCATTGATGGATGCCACCTTCAAATCAGCAAGAAAAAAAGGTATTGAAAACGCGATACAAATGCAAACCGAACAGCTGGTGCTGACCTATCTTCTTGCTGCTGGTGTTGATGACCAACTTTCCTTTGCCGCAAAAGCCAGGGTAGGACAGGCCTTGGCCGAATTGAAATCGTTTTTAGAGCGGGAACTGAAATCATCCAGTGACGACCTGTACAAGTCTCATTTGACCATGGCCATTGAAAGATTCAAATCACCTGAAAAGGCAAGGCCAACACTACATGCCATTGCTCCTCCTGGTGCTCCCATTGGATGTGAGGAAGGGCTGTATTAGGACGTGCCGTCAGTTTGCAGCAGCAGTCAACAACTGGTGCAACGCCATGACTTGAGGGATGAGCAGCTGTTGTTCATCGTTGATCAATATGTGGTCGCAAAGTTTCATTTTGATGCTTTCGTCCATTTGATTTTCCATGCGTACCATTACCTTCTCCCTTTCAACATGGTCACGTTTGATGGTCCGATGGATCCTTAATGTTGGTGGGGCAAATACCCCAATGATTTTGTCAAAATCTCCTTGGCTCCCGCTCTCAAAAATCAGTGCTGCTTCTTTGATAGCATAGGGGCCAGATTGTTTGGCCATCCACTCTTTTCCATCCCGTATTGTAAATGGATGAACAATGCTGTTGAGGAGTTCAAGTTTTTGTTTGTTGTTGAAAACAATGGTGGAGAGGAATGCGCTGTCAAGTCTTCCATTCGCATATGCCTGTTCTGAAAATGCTGCTTTGATTTTTTTTACCAGGTCTGGGTGGGATTCCATGAGGTGTTTTGCAGCATGATCGGCATGGTATACCGGAATGCCCAGCACTTCAAAAATCTGGGCAACAGTAGTTTTTCCTGCGCCAATTCCGCCTGTCAGTCCAATCTTAAGCATTGCCAAATGTAAATAAAAAAGCCCGGAAGCGTTTCCGGGCTTTTTCGTAAAAACAAAATCTATTTGGCGGCAGCTGACTTCTTCAATTGATCGCTCCACTCCATGCTGATCGCTGATTTTTCAATTTTCATGAAAGAACCGGGGCTGACTTCAATTTGAATGGTATTGTCATCATTCAATTTGTTTACAATCCCATGTATACCTGCGATGGTGACGATTTTATCGCCTTTTTGAATCTCTTCCTGGAATTTTTTGGCTTTTTTAGCCTTTTGTGCCTGTGGTCGAAGCATGAAAAAGTACATTACAACAACCATACCTCCAAGTAGCACAAGTTGCATGTAGCCTGCATTGGGAGCAGCTTCTAAAAAGATTGAATTCATCATATTTGTTTTGTTTATTGTTTGATCATTTTGATGGAACTACCTCAACATCAAAAACCAAATCATGTTTGGTTTGGCTGGTATTGGTATATACGGACAATACCTTGTGGTTCATCCCTTCGCGGTTTTTGCTGTCAAATGTGGCCTTGATGATTCCTGACTTTCCCGGTGCAATGGGTGCATCAGGTTTTTCAGGTACTGTACAACCGCAGGATGCAGAAACTTCCTTAATAACCAGCATTTCAGTGCCGGTATTGGTAAAATGAAAGTTGATGTTCAGTATCTCACCGTTTTTAATTTTTCCCATGTTTTGAACCGAGTCTGCAAACAATACAGTAGTGATGGGAGTACCTGGTTCAAAACTCACGGCTTGTTGGACTACTGCATTTCTTGTTGGCTGCTGGGTCTTTTTATTGGCGACAATGACTGCCGCTGCTGCAAGAATGAAAAGGGAGAAAATGATAGCAGGGGATTTCATTTTATCGTTTTGAAGCATCAAAAATAGGGATTTAGCCTTGTTTTTTGAAGTCAACTTTCTTCAGTCGTCCTTCTGACAACAGATCTTTGTGTATTCCATCAAGAATACCATTTACAAACTGACCACTTTGTGGCGTACTGTAGCTTTTAGCAATATCAATGTATTCGTTGATGGTTACTTTTGCAGGTATTGTCTCAAAAAAGAGCAATTCACAGACTCCCATGCGAATCATGATCATGTCCAAAACCGCTATTCTTTCAACATCCCAATTTTTTAGTTTGGGTTTGATCAGCTCCATGTTAAGTGCTTTCTTTTCGATTGCAGTCTTGAGCAGGCTGATTGCATAGTTGGTTTTTTCGGGTCCAACAATTTCACTGAATTCGTATGAACCTGGCTTGCTCAGGTAATTCAATACCATTTGATATATCATTTCTGCATCATCATCCCACTGGACAAAATGGTCCTCAAAAAATTCCGTCACATCTTCATCTGCCATGATCAGGTCAGTGAAAATAAAGCTGAGCAAATCCTTTTCAGTCTTCTTGTCGCGGCTCTCCAAACCAATATATGTTTGGTAAACCTCGGTCTCTGTAAGTTTGTGGTAAATCTTGCGAACAATCTCGTCATTCATCAAGTGGTCAAGCTTCCTGTCTTTTATGGCGGGTTGAAATCCCTTTGATTCCAGAATTTTCCATAAAACGGTATTTCCTGCGAGCTTGATGTTTACATTCAAATCTGCTTCGGATGGGAGATGCTTGGAAGCGCGGTGCAGGGAATCCTTTTCAGCATACCTGGCCACTTCCGTGACCAGGAATATGGCGAAAGTGAAGAGATCGGCTGTCTCATTCAAGTATTTTTTCAGCAAAGCAACTGCTTTTTCCTCCGTAATCAAGTCAAGATCCGATTCTGTGGAATAAAGACACTGCATCACTTTTACCCTGATATTTCTGCGACTGATCATTTTAAAGAGCTGTTTGGGGTTGCAAATATAGCTTTTTAAGCCTTATTGCTCATATTTTCTCTCTGGGATGAAAATTTGACATATCGAATGCCTATTTTCGCTGCCATTCAATGAATTTTTGGCTTAAATAGGGGCCTGGGCTGACATTTTTACAACCAACCCTGCTTGGTACGAAATTCGTAGTTACATCACACTTGGAAGGCATTGAACTGCCAACCACAATTTTATTCATTCAAATTTAAAACCAAAAGCTATGGCTAAGAAGTTAAGCATTACCCCATTGCATGACCGGGTAATCGTGAAACCTGCTCCTGCTGAAGAGAAGACTGCAGGTGGCATCATCATTCCTGACACGGCGAAGGAAAAACCCCAAAGGGGCTCAGTTGTTGCTGCTGGTCCAGGTAAAAAGGACGAGCCGATGACTGTGAAAACAGGAGACACTGTTCTTTACGGAAAGTATTCCGGAACAGAAATCACCATCGAAGGACATGATTACCTGATCATGAGGGAATCAGATATCCTTGCAATTGTTTAATTCCGATAATTTTTAAAAAGAACTACTATGTCAAAGCAAATATTTTTTAACCTGGATGCGCGCAACAAAATGAAGAAAGGGGTTGATACCCTTGCTGACGCCGTGAAAGTGACATTGGGTCCTAAAGGACGCAATGTGGTAATTGAAAAGAAATTTGGAGCACCTGCAGTTACAAAGGATGGTGTTACTGTTGCCAAAGAAATTGAACTGGAAGATCCCATTGAGAACATGGGTGCCCAAATGGTAAAGGAAGTTGCTTCCAAAACAGCAGATGTTGCTGGTGACGGAACAACCACTGCTACCGTTCTTGCGCAGGCCATCATCACAGAGGGCTTGAAAAATGTCGCAGCAGGAGCAAATCCTATGGACATCAAAAGGGGAATCGACAAGGCTGTTGCCATTATTGTAGACAACCTCAGCTCCCAATCACAAACTGTTGGAAATGACATCAAGAAAATTCAACAGGTTGCCTCCATTTCAGCCAACAACGACGCTGAGATTGGTAAATTGATTGCAGAGGCCATGCAAAAAGTTGGTAAAGATGGTGTGATCACTGTTGAAGAAGCAAAGGGAACTGAAACTTCCATCGACATTGTTGAGGGAATGCAGTTTGACAGGGGATACATCTCTCCATACTTTGTTACAAACGCTGACAAAATGGAGTGTGAACTTCAAAATCCTTTTATCCTGATCTATGACAAGAAGATTTCAGCGATGAAGGATATTCTCCATATTCTTGAGAAAGTTGCCCAGCAAGGTGCACCATTGTTGATCATTGCTGAAGATCTTGAGGGTGAAGCAATGGCTACACTTGTCGTTAACAAGCTCCGTGGAACATTGAAGGTGGCTGCTGTGAAGGCTCCTGGCTTCGGTGACCGCAGAAAGGAAATGCTTCAGGACATCGCTATCCTCACAAAAGGTATTGTCATCAGCGAAGACCAAGGCTTCAAATTGGAAAATGCTGACCTTACTTACCTTGGACGTGCTGAGCGCGTAACCATTGACAAGGACAATACCATTGTTGTTGGTGGAAAAGGAAAGAAAGATGATATCAATGCACGCATCGCCCAAATCAAATCACAGATTGAATCTACAACCTCTGATTATGACAGGGAGAAGCTTCAAGAGCGTTTGGCCAAACTCAGCGGCGGTGTTGCCGTATTGAATGTTGGTGCAGCTACAGAAGTTGAAATGAAAGAAAAGAAAGATCGCGTTGATGATGCACTTCACGCTACCCGCGCTGCCGTTGAAGAGGGAATCGTTCCAGGCGGTGGTATCGCATTCATCCGTGCAATTGATACCCTTGACAAAAAGAAAGGATTGAACGAGGATGAGACCACAGGTATAGCAATCGTTCGTCGTGCACTTGAGGCACCACTCCGCACCATTGTTTACAATGCCGGTGTTGAAGGTTCAATCGTTGTTCAAAAGGTAAGGGAAGGCAAAGCTGATTTTGGTTACAATGCCCGTACTGACAAGTTTGAGAAATTGCTTGCAGCAGGTGTTATTGATCCAACAAAAGTTGCCCGTGTAGCACTTGAAAATGCTGCATCTATTGCAGGCATGTTGCTGACCACTGAGTGTGTTATTGCAGACAAACCCAAAAAGGATGAAGCTGTAGGCGGACATTCACATGGCGCACCAGGCATGGGTGGAATGGACTACTAATATCCAGCATTCTTGGAAATAGAAAAAGTCCCGCGCTAGCGGGACTTTTTCTATTGGCTGATGCCACTACTGTTGATGAGGTGTGTTTCGGTAACGGATTGATCCGACAACAATAAAAAATTGTGCCAGAATATAGGTAGCCATGATATAAATTCCAGCCAGGTCAAAGTGTTTTTTGAATTTGTTCAACGCCAGTATGGAGTCTGATGCAACGAAAAGTGCAGCACCAATCATCAAAAGGATGGAAGTGCTGTTGTCCAATTTTTGGTATTGCCAAAAGGCGGCAGACAACATTGTACTGATGGTGATTCCATACAACAAGACAGGAATTTTCAAATCTCCCAAATGTGGCCAGAGCAAGTGCATGAGTTCAATGAGATAGGCAATTACAGCAATCAGCATCACAGGTCTTAGCTTGAAAAAGGAAGTATTTGTCGATTGTGTTGAAATAAAAAAGAAAATATAAAATACATGGGCCGTGAGAAAAGCAATCAGTCCGGGGATAAAATATCCATCAAACTGAAGTAAAATATCCCCCAGCCAAGAGAAAAAAAGCCCCATCAAAATGGCATCTTTGTAGAATGGTTTTTTGGCTGAAACGGAGGACAGGTAGATTGCGGCCAGCGTTGGAATGATCAATGGTTTGAAAATCAGTCGCAGCGATTCGTTTTTTGTGGAGATGAGAAAAATTTCAAGAGTGCCAATAAGGGCGAAAAGAAAAAAAAGTTGTTTGGGTTTGGGTTTCATGAATGGTTTTATTCGTGATAAAAACCGGTCTCGCACTGTTTCATCAGCTCAGATTATTGTAATTTAGATAATATTTATGTCATATTCAGCCGACGAAATCAAATTTATGGAGTATTGGGAGCAAAACCGGGAAAAGCAAAAAAAGCTTTTAACCCAGTTGATGCTGGGGTTGCCACTTGGAATCTTGTTTGCCATGCCAATCATCGTCAATTTTCTGTTGGGGAGGTTTTGGTACAAAAGAGCGGATGCAGTTGGGTTGAGCCAGTTTAATCCAATGGTGCTCATTGTCGCTTTCTTGATGATCGCAGTCTTTACGGCGCTGTTGAACCGAAGGTTCAGGTGGGAAAAACTGGAACAGCAATACCTGGAACTTAAGGCGAAAGCGCGCAAAGGATAATTGTTTATTTTTACGATATTTGCACTTCAATTCACACCTACATGAGAAATATTGGATTTATCTTGGCAGCAGGAATGGTAATGTTTTTTTCAAGTTGTAAAAAACAAGAAAAGTTGGAATTGATAGGGGATTATCTGACAAGAACAGGATTGAAAAGCACGGTTCAAGAGGACTCTCGTGGGTTTTATTATAAAATCGTCAGTCCTGGAGCGGGTACTGCACCTGCACTGACATCAAAAGTAACTTTGTTCTACAAAGGGTATCTTACCAATGGCAATGTATTCGACCAAACCGGTACAGCATCAAATTATGAGTCTGGAAACCCTGTTACTTTTACGTTGAACCAATTGATTTCCGGTTGGCAAGTTGGATTGCCTTTGATCAAGCCCGGCGGAAAAATCATCCTTTATTTACCTGCTTCATTGGGATATGGCCCTTATGGACAGGGTTCAATTCCTGGCAACGCAGCATTGATTTTTGAGATTACCCTTGTATCTGTTGGCTAATCAGGGTTTACTTCTTGTCCAGGCATCGTTCCTTCCGATCAGGGTAATTCCAACAAATCCTCGCACGTTCAGGTTGTTCTTGTCTTTCATGGTGATGACACACTTGTATTCCTTGCCGTTTTTTGGATCATAAATATGTCCTTCATCCCAGGTATTGTCTCCAGCATACACAAATCCCCAAAGATTGATCAATCCCATCAGTGGCCTGTTGTGTTGGGTCTTGTCTGGATGGTTGACATCTGTCTTGGGTTTTCCTGTTGCAGGATTCACAGGCTCAACGAGCCATACTATTTTACCTTGGTAGGTGGATCCTTTTTTGAAAATTTCCACTTTGGCATTGCCAGAACCGGTAAGCCAAACTCCCAATATATCATCATTCGTTTTTTTGTCCTGGGCCGATAATGCGGATACACATATTGTTAAAAGCAAAATTGAAAAGCATCTCATTTTGTTCTAATTTGGTTTCATTGAAATTAAGCATTTATTCCATCTTACATGCACCAGTCGATATCAGTTTTCGATATGTTTAAAATCGGTGTGGGGCCTTCCAGTTCACACACCCTTGGACCCTGGAAGGCTGCCATACAGTTTTGTTCATTTCTTGCATCAAAAGCACCTATTGAGCAAGTGATTTCTGTTCGAGTCATCCTTTATGGGTCTTTGGCAAAAACCGGAAAAGGGCATGGAACGGATGTGGCAGTTCAACTGGGATTGTCAGGTGAAAACCCTGAAACATTTGATGTGGTTAACATCAGGGACCGTATTCAAGACATCCAAAAAATGAAACGGCTGGTCTTGGCTGGTCAACATGAAATTGTTTTTGATCCCAAGGAGGACATTGAATTCTTCATTACAGAATCCTTGCCATACCATCCCAATGGAATGGGTTTTTTGGCCGAGATGAACAATGGTAACCATATTTCCCAAACCTATTATTCTGTGGGCGGAGGATTTGTTGAACAGGAAAACCATAAACCAGCAGATACCTTTCAAATCCAACTTCCTTTCCCTATCAATACGGCAAAGGACCTTTTGCACTGGTGCATGAAAACCGGCATGTCTGTGAGTGAAATTGTTCTGGAAAATGAAGCCAGCTGGCGTCCTGAGGTGGCAACCCGGGAAGGGGTCATCAGGATTTGGAATACCATGAACCAGTCTATTTTTCAAGGCTGCCACCACGATGGAATTCTTCCAGGTGGCTTGAATGTGCGGCGCAGGGCGAAAGATCTTAACCAGCGGATGATGGGCAATGCTTTATATACAGGTCGTCATGAATGGTTGGCTGCCATCGCCAAAGGCGGTAGGGACTTTCGGTATACCATTGATTGGGTAAGTTGTTTTGCGCTGGCAGTGAATGAGGAAAATGCTTCTTTTGGTCGGGTGGTGACTGCGCCGACGAATGGTGCTGCAGGGGTTATTCCTGCTGTATTGCAGTACCTGATTACTTTTTGTGAGAACAATGCAGAAGAGAAGGTAGTTCAGTTTCTGCTCACTGCATCGGAGATTGGCTCAATTTTCAAGAAAGGGGCAACCATTTCCGCGGCAATGGGTGGGTGTCAGGCTGAAATAGGGGTCTCCAGTGCCATGGCTGCGGCTGCATTGTGTGAGTGCCTTGGTGGCACACAGCGCCAGGTGCTGATGGCTGCAGAGATTGCCATGGAACACCATCTCGGACTTACCTGTGACCCTATAGGAGGACTGGTGCAAATTCCTTGTATAGAAAGAAATTCAATGGGCGCAATAAAAGCCATCACTGCAGCGCAGCTGGCATTGCAAAGTGCACCCGATTTTGCAAAAGTATCATTGGATGCAGTGATCAGCACCATGTGGGAAACCGCAAGAGACATGAGTGCCAAATACAAGGAGACTTCCGATGGGGGATTGGCCCAGCAAATTCCACTCAGCCTGAGTGAGTGCTAGGGTTGGGATTCAATATTCATTGACTACATTGTACAATGTATCACGCTCTACCGGCTTTCTGCCCACTTGTTTGATCAACCCAACCAGTTCTTCTGTACTAAGACTTGGGTGCTGCTCTTCACTTCCCGCCATGGAATAGATCTTTGTAGAGTCATCAATGGTCCCATCCAGGTCGTTTACTCCAAATGAAAGGGTGAGTTGTGCCTGTTCCCTTCCCAGCATTGGCCAATACGCCTTGATGTGTGGAAAGTTGTCCATATAGATCCGAGCAATCGCATACAATTTCATGTCTTCGATGGCGCTCACTTCAGGAATATGACTCATTTCGTTGTCAACATTTCTGAATTTAAGGGGGATGAAAGTATTGAATCCTTTGGTCTCGTCTTGTAAGTTTCGCAATTTCTCCATGTGATCAATCCTGTGTTTGTATTCTTCCACATGACCATATAACATGGTTGCATTGGTATGCATGCCCAAACGATGGGCTGTTGCATGGATATCAAGCCATCCTTCAGCGTCAACCTTGTCTGCACAAATTTGCTCCCTCACAGCAGCATCAAATATTTCTGCTCCTCCGCCTGGAAGTGAATCCAGTCCTGCCTGATGCAAGAGGTTCATTCCATCGACCCTGCTCAGCTTTGCCTTTCTGAACATATAATCCAACTCCACAGCAGTAAACCCTTTGATGTGAAGGCTGGGCCTGTAAGCCCTGATTTTTTTAATCAGTTCTTCAAAGAAATAGATGTCCATTTTGGGATGAACACCCCCAACAATGTGTACCTCAGTGATGGGTTGCCCATCGTAGGACTTGACTTTTTCAAGCATCTCATCGATGCTGAGTTCCCAACCTTCCTCACGCTTTGAATACAGTTTTGAATAGGAACAGAACTTACAGGAAAAAACACAGACATTGGTTGGCTCAATGTGAAAATTCCTGTTGAAGTAAGTATTGTGGCCATGCATCCTTTCGCGGATATGGTTGGCCATTGTCCCCAGCATTGCCAATGGCCCTTTTTCAAAAAGCAACAGGCCTTCTTCAGGGCTGATTCTTTCCCTGTTGTCAATTTTGGATGCAATTGTTTTGAAAACAGGATCAAGTCCTGGTAAGTCTTTCAAATTGCTGGTCTGTCCACTCATTCTAATGAATTTTTGCAAAAATACATGCAGTTCTTGGTCTTACCTAAACCTGTTGAGCGATACGCCATTATTGCACCATCTTGACCAACTTTTCTACCGATGACCTGTCACGAAATTGAATTTTAAGGAAATAAACGCCTGCCGAAAAAGGAGCCAAATCAATTTCCTGTATGTAAACAACTTGTCCTTCCGTGTAGGCATATGTTTTGATGATGCGCCCCTTTGCATCTGTCAGCTGTATTGACCTTAGATCTGTTGAAGTCGGATGAAACCTTATTGAAGTGCTGGACATGGTGGGGTTCGGGTACAGGAGATACCCTTGTTCCTTCAACCTGTTGGGAAGTACCAATGCTGTAATTGTAATATTGTCCAGATAGATGTTGTTGTTGCCATTTCCCTTGTTGATGAACTTGATCATGAATTCGGGCTTGCCACTTAAAATTGTTGTCAGGTCGAGGTGTTCCTTTCTCCAGTCAGCAGTTCCAATGGGTTCAAAAGGCATGTTGTCATTTTTATTGGCAGTGCCAAGCGCTGTTCCCCATTTCTTGTAGATATTGGTCCAGTTTTTTCCGCAATCCCATGAAACAGCGAGCTCCAATGTATCGGGACGATTTCCGTTGTTTGTGTTTGCCCCAAGGTCAACATCAAGGTAAATGGAGTCTGGATTGTTGTTGATGAACAATGGCGAAATCATTTCTGAAACAAAAGAAGGCCTTTGAAAATTCTTGGCTGCGATCGCTGATCCTGCACCGGCCAGCGATACTTTTTGCCACTGATCAGCAGAATGCATCGGGGTGGTTGGCCATTTGCTGTTCATTTCAAAAGTCTCTTTGAAAGAGATTTCCATGGGCTTTAGGTAATGATGGATGGACAGAGCTGTGTCATTTAACCTGTTTTCGTCAACCTTGCCATTGGCACTTGCAACAACCATTTTGATGTTGTTAATGCCTGGTGAAAGTGAAATGGGAGAAAAGAATATGCCTGCTGTCGAATTTCTTGCAAGATTGCCAGTCCACTTTTTTGTCTCTGCCAGTATTCCATTTGACCATAGCTGTAGTTCAAGCGATTTTAAACTGTCTTTCCCCAAGGAGCTGAACCTTGCAAAGGGAACTGTGGTCTGCTCACATCCAAACAGGGTTGGTGCCAGGATGGAATCCATGCATACATCCGTTGAAAGAAAGTTGATGCCAAGGACCTGAATATTGTCAATATACATGTTGTTGCCGTACCGATTGATCCCCCTGATGCTGATTTGAATGTCTTTTCCGGCAAAGGCACCAAGACTGATTTTTTCTTTTCTCCACTCGCTCTGAACAGGAACATATGCAGTATTGGTAAATCCTGTTTTAGTGGCAAGCGCAGGTCCCCATTTTTTGTAAACAGAAAAAAATGTTTTGCCACAGTCTGCTGTTGCCAAGACCTCCAGGGTGTCCTGGTTGATGCCGTCATACAATGCAGCCGCCAACATGAATTCCAGCGCAATGGAATCATGGATGCTTGTTTTGAGGACTGGGCTGATCAGGTCTGCATATTTGTCTTTTTCATCATTGTTGAAATTGTCAAAAACATAAGACCTTGATCCTTCAAATGCCGCCTTGTTGGTGTTTTTCCAGCCAAGTGTGCTGCTGCCGTTGGTTTGGAAAAACCAATCAGTGGGAGGCATTGTAGCAGCTTCTGCTGTTTCAAGCAAGGGCAAATCCTTGATTCCCTTGATTTCAATTTGAATGCTGTCAGCATTGTTGGAGGGCTTCTCGTCATCTTTTCCATTGGGCAAATCCAACACCAGCTTTAGCATGGTTTTGCCTGCCGGAATGGTCAGTTGTGACAATATAACGACGGATTCTTCTGCATATCCAAGATTGCCAGTCCATGCTTCCTCCTTTACTGGGATGCCGTTCAAAGACATGTTGATTCTAATGGATTTCAATGCTTCAATGCCATTGTTTCTTATCGTTATCCTGGGTTGAAAGGAACCAGAACAGACAGGTTCGCAACTGTTGGGAAATGAAATCGAGGAAAGCTTTGCATCCAAAATAAAATTGCTGCGCAAGGCTAACGCAGCGACAGTAGTGCTCCAGGTGTTGGCCGTTTTTCCTGACATACCAGTGAACCAAAATATGGAATCGTTGGAAGGATCTGGTGCAATGTCACTGTAATCTCCCCACCTGCTGGCAACAGTTCCATAACCCGTTCCTTTCTTGATCAGGGTTTCCTCAAAAGCCATCAGGTTTGATGGGTCATTTTGGTTTCTGCCTGTAAAAGCCAGGGAAGCATCATCTTTGTTGCTGCTGAAATTATAGGCCAATGCAATTTGTCCATTTCCATTTTGCATGATTGAACCCATAAAACGATGAACAAGCTGGTTGGGGTTACAGGCAGACGCGTTCTGTGGTGAAAATGTTCCCTGCTGTTTTATGTCCCATGTACTTGTATGTCGGATTTCGTACCAACGGATGCCTGAAAGACCATTTCCATTGACATCAACTGTATGGTTGGCAACAATGCTCTGGTAGCCGCCAAAGTTCCTGTAGCTGGGCTTGTGCATGATCCTGTTGCTCACCACATCGTAACCCTGCCCAGTTGCTGAAGGTGCACAATTCCTGCTTTCACAAACCATACTGCTAAAGGCTGCCACCGGGAAATTTCTTTCGGTTTTTACCAATGATTTAGTGGGGTCTGTAAAATCCACCTTGAAGCTGATCATCCCAATGCTGTCCTTGTCTGCAGCTGAAGCGGTCAGTTCGTCGTCGCTGTAATAAAGGAAGATTCCGGGTGTTCCCAGTGGGGGTTTTTCTGTTCCTGCGAGGGTAACTGGTACCAGTGCATTGTATTTGTTGTCGGCATCCGTCATTCTCAAGCGCTGCAGGGTAGGATTGGATGTACCAGCAATCATTTTGGCTTTGTCAAATGCCCATACCGAATTTCCGAGGTATTGGTCCGAAAAATCCCTTGTCACTCCATACCAGGCATCATGCCAGTTTCCATATTTGGGATAATCAGGGAAAAATGAATCACAATAAAATTCATATACATACCATGAACCTGTTGGATCATTCGTTACCGATACTGCAAAAATCAGCGTATTGATCTTGATGCCTGTTTTGGATGAATCACCAAATTCAGTCATCACAAACCGATCAGAAAGTTGGTCATACCACGCAATGCAATCGCCTCCGCCATTGTAGCTGCTTCCAGGCATTTGGTCCATATAATTTTGCGGGGAAACCTGGTTTCCAGATTTGTCGAAGATGCTGAAAAGGGCACTTCCATTTGGGCCATTGATCATTTGGATGATGTGGTTTGGGCCAACAGCAATGCTGGGATCAGCAGGATTGATGTTGCTGAATCCCTGACCATCCAAAACCCTGGTGATGTTTCCGCCATTTTTTTCAATGGGATTGTTGACCAGCGGTGCATTCCTCAATTGTTGGATGGGGAGCATTGGAAAACCCTTGCCATCCTTCTGCCAAAGCAAATCTTCCTCCCTTTTTTTAATCCCATATTTTTTGAAAACCAACGGTTCGAGGTCCTGGGCATGTATCAATCCTTTTTCGTCCCTTGTTCTGATTTTTAGCGTTGGATCTGCGCTGTCAGGCTTCCATGATCTGATGGCAGGGGTCGTTGCCGTTAACTGTCCTTGAATCACTGACACGGAATGCTGCCCTTGAGACGACAGTGCCAGAAAGAGAAATGCTATTGATGATATGAAACGTTTTCCGACCAATGACATGGGATACCTGCACAACGTTCAGGAGAACATAAAGTTAGACCCAAAATTGTAAAAGTTCCATTAAAATCGATCTGCATCCTAGCCCAGGGCTCCTGCGATACAGGCACACATCAGGCAAGCAATGGTTCCGCCAATCAATGCCTTGAATCCCAGCCCGGTGAGGTTTTTCCTTTGGCCTGGCGCCAGCTGGCTGATTCCACCAATTTGGATGCCGATTGAGGCAATATTGGCAAACCCGCACAATGCGTAGGTGGTGATAAGGATTGATTTTGGATCTGTGATCAGGTTTTCCGCCTTCATTTTGCCAAAGGTGATATAAGCCTGAAATTCATTGATGATGGTTTTTTCACCCAACAACTGACCTACAGAAACCATGTCGCGTTCACTGACTCCAATGAGCCAGGCAATGGGGGAGAAAAGGTATCCCAATATCATCTGAAACGATAGGGCATCATAACGTCCCTTGCTGATATTTGCCACCAGACCATTGATACCTGTATAGTATCCAACTGATCCCAATACCCAGTTAAGGACATACATCAGCGCAGTGAAAACGATCAGGATTGCACCAACATTTACTGCAAGTTTAAGACCATCTGTTGTTCCAAGCGAAATGGCATCAAGGGCATTTTCCCCGAATTTTTCTTTGGAAACGACAATGCGCTCATCGATTTTTTCAGTCTGTGGGAAGAGAATTTTTGAACAAACAATGGCTGCGGGTGCACTCATGATGGATTGACTCAACAAATGCAATGCAAAAAAATGCTGTTGTGCCGGATCATTTCCTCCAAGAAAGCCGACATATGCGGCAAGAACGGATCCTGCAGTATTGGCCATTCCACCCACCATGATGCAAAGGATTTCGCTTCTGTTCATCTTGTCCAGAAACGGCCTTACCATCAATGGAGCTTCGGTCTGGCCAAGAAAGATGTTTGCCGCTGTGGATACACTTTCTGCACCGGAAACTTTTAGTTTGCTGAGCATCAATGCGAAAAAATAAACGATTTTCTGGAGTATACCCAGGTAGTAAAAAAGTGAGGATAGCGCTGCAAAAAAGATGATGTTGGGGAGGGCCTGAATGGCAAAAGTATATCCCCAGCTTCCCGATGCATCCGCCAGATTGCCAAACATGAACTCAATCCCTTTGTGTGAAAGGTTGATGATTTCCACAAACTTGTCCGAAAACCATTGTATGACAATCCTGAAAAAGTTGTATTTCCCCTTGGAGAGAACTCCGATGGCAAAACCAATCTGGGCAATGATTCCCATGAAAACCAATTTCCAATTGATGGCTTTTTTGTTGTTGCTCAACACATAACAAAGGCCAATCAAGAACATCATTCCCAGAAGTCCCCTGCTCAGATTTTCCCACAGCATATGCAATCAGTTTGGTTTATTGGGCAATATACAATATTAATCAAGACCTCGAGCGCGCCAGTTTCTTTCTGGCCATGGCGTAGAGTTCAGTAATATCGGGTGAAATATTGAAGCGTATGATAAAGTATGCAAAAGCGAGAATGAAAAAAAGCGATTTCAAAGCAAGGTTGATCCAAATCATTTCATGGAACTCCAGGAGATGCAAGGCTACTGTCAGCGCAGCCGCTACAATCAGGGTCAATCCGTTTCTCCATGAAAAGGGCTGCAGTGCATAAATTCTTTTGATATAGTAGAAACGTATAAAGTTGAAAAGTACAACAGCAATCAGGCTTCCTGCTGCAGTTCCCAAAATACCATATTTTCTGGTGAGCAGGTAGTTGAGTATGATGGAGACAACCACAAATAACATGTTGGTGAGCAAGTCAATTCTCCAATGTTTCGAGAGTTGCAGAATTTGTGTATTCATCCCTGTTCCAAGATCAATCAACTTGGATACTCCCAGGATCAGCATCAACATCGACATGCCGGCATATGCAGGTCCCAGCACATGAATGAAAGCCGGAATATTGAGGACAACAATTCCCAAAATCCCAGATGCGACGATCAGCAGGTTCAGCGCTGTTTTTTTATAAAGCCTTTCCAACTTGGCAAGGTCCTTATCTTTCCAAGCCTGCGCAATTTGTGGAGTTGAAACTGACACCAGGCTTCTTTGGGGTACATCCATTACTGTGATCAGATAGGTTGCGATGGTAAAAATGGCAGCATCAGCAAGGCCTCCTGTAGATTGGGATGCGATGATGATGGTGTCATTGGTTTTGGCCACTACATTCAGGATATTCCCCAGGAAATAGGCGCCTCCGAACCGAACCATCGTACCGGAAAGCTTTTGGGTAACATTGCTTTTTTTGAAAACCAGGAGAAAGGTTTTGCTCCTTATGATTACCCATGCCAATACAGCAATGGGAATGAAGTAGAGATAAGAATAAATACCTATAAAGAGATTGTAGTTCTTTATCAGGCCAAACACCCACGCAAGAATCACGAGGAGCACTACAATCCTGAACAGGAATTCTTTTAGGAAATTTGCAACGATTGTCTTGCCAATGATCCATGCAAAAACTTCCAGCATGGACAGTGCCACCAGTGATATGGTCAACGGAATCACCAATTTCAAATGATGCACCAGGATAGGGGAGCGGGCCGCAAATTTTTTGAGGGCAAAGGGTTCAATGTAGGGGAATGCAATCCAAAGCAAGAGGCACATCATTGCTCCAATTGACAGCACAAGGGTGATCAAATCATTTTTCTCTTTGGGCAAATAGTGTTTGTAGAAGGGATAAAATTTCAATGCTACCGGCAATGTTCCTGCTGTACAAATCATCGAGAAAATCATCGCAATGTCCATCAGTATCCTTGTGAGGCCGAACTCTTCCGGGGTAAAGAACTTTGGGAATAGAAACAAAACATTGAATGCTCCAATCGCAAAGCCTGCGTAGATGTATATGGATGAGTAGATGCTTTGTTTGCGAATGGTTGCCATAAAAACAAAAAAACCGTCACAGGGTGACGGTTTCAAAAGTAATGAAATTGCGGTTTACAGGTGTGATTCTATCCGCTTAATAAAATTGTGCTTTGGTTGTGCTCCAACGAGCTTGTCTACCACCTGACCATTTTTAATGAAAAGGATGGCAGGGATGGATGTAATACCATAGTTCATGGACAGCTGTGGATTGTGGTCCACATTGACCTTGCCAATGTTAACCTTTCCTTCAAATTCCTTTGCGAGTTCCTCTACAACCGGTCCGATTGCACGGCAAGGCCCACACCATTCAGCCCAAAAATCAATCATAGAGAGCTTATCCGAGTCAAGTACTTCAGTCTGAAAATTGCCGTCTGTAAATTCTTTTGCCATGTATTTGGATTGTATGTTAGATAATCAGGTGAAATGCAAAATTAGTTCCAATTTTTAATATTACATAAAAAGTCATGATTCATTTAGGCTGTGTCAACATGTACCTCAATCAGGGGGTTGTTTTCGAGGAATTCAGCCATTTCGTCATTCATTTCAAATCCTTTTTCAGTCGTTTTCATCTGCACCCTCCAACGTTCCACCTGGTCAATCATGACCAGTTTCAACCTGGTTTTTCCCGGATTCTTTTTCAGGTTGGCATGTAAAAACGATGCATAGGCCTCAGTGATGGCGCCTGCCTGCAGCGTCAGTTGAACCTGTCGTGTAAAAGCCCTTTTGATGGTTTCCAGCAAACAGATCTCAGAAACCCTGAAATTCCATTCATTGCGGCTTTCCCATTTTTCAAAATTGCCTTTTACATGAATGCAGCTTCCTGCAATGAAATAGTTGGAGAACTTCACATACATGTCGCCAAACAGGGTGATTTCCACCTTGCCTGAAAAGTCTTCTATGGTGATGCTGCCATATTTCTTGCCTGCCCTCGATATTTTGTGCTGGGCTGAAGTTACAAGGCCTGCCAGTTTTAGCGGTTGGTTGGGGCTTTTCTGCAGTTCTATCCCCCCTTTGAATTCATTGTAATCGTTGATGGGCATGATCCCGTAGTACTTCAATTCAAAACGGTAATGGTCCAACGGATGACCACTCAGGAACATCCCAGTGATGTCCTTCTCTTTTTCGAGCAATTCAGTCAGCGACCATGGCGGACAATCCGGAACTTTTGGGGGCGGAATCTCCTGAACCAGTGAAAGGTCTCCAAATAGGGTATTCAAGTTGGAAGTGGATTGGCTTTGCCAGATGTTGCCGTATTTGATGATTTTTTCAAGTCCGTTGGATGTATCTCCAGTTGGCTGAAAAAAATACTGGGCACGGTGCAATTCAGGGAAGCAGTCAAAAGTGCCGGACATGGCAAGGCTTTCCAAAGATTTTTTGTTGACGGTACGTTGGTTGACCCTTTTGACCAATTCATAAATAGAAACATAAGGCCCATTTTTTTCCCTTTCCTCTATGATGGATTCCACTGCCGCTTCACCTACACCTTTCAAGCCGCCCAGGCCTATCCTGATTTCTCCTTTTTTGTTCACTGCAAAACTTTGGAGGGACTCATTGATGTCGGGGCCAAGAACATTGAGCCCCATTCTTTTGCACTCTTCCATGAAAAAGGTGATTTTTTCGATGGAGCCGGCGTGGTTCAATACTGCCGCCATGAATTCAGAGGGATAATGGGATTTTAGATAGGCCGTCTGATAGGCAATGAATGCGTAGCAGGTACTGTGTGATTTGTTGAACGCATATTGTGCAAACGCCTCCCAGTCTGTCCATATTTTCTGCAATTTCTCTTCCGCAAATCCTTTTTTCAGGGCATTGCCAATGAATTGTCCTTTCATCTTGTCCAGTACCGACTTTTGCTTTTTACCCATCGCTTTGCGCAGCACATCTGCATCCCCCTTGCTAAAGCCCGCCAGTTTTTGGGCAAGCAGCATTACCTGTTCCTGGTAAACAGTGATACCATAGGTTTCCTGCAGGTATTCTTCCATTTCATCCAGGTCATAGGCAATGGCCTCTCTTCCGTGCTTCCGGTTGATGAAATTGGGAATATATTCAAGCGGTCCGGGTCTGTACAGAGCGTTCATCGCAATCAGGTCCTCAAACTTGTCCGGTTTCAGGTCGCGCAGGTATTTTTGCATGCCAGGACTTTCGAACTGGAATGTGCCAATGGTTTCGCCAAGTTGGTAAAGCCTGAATGTTTTTTCGTCGTCAAGGGGGATTTTGTCGATATCGATTTCAATCCCATAATTCATTTTGATGAGTGCAAGGGATGTTTTGATGACATTCAGGGTTTTCAATCCCAGAAAGTCCATCTTGATTACACCGGCATCTTCAATCACGCTTCCTTCAATCTGCGTTACCCACATGGGGGAATCCTTGGCAATGCATACCGGCAAGAGGTCAGTCAGGTCCGTTGGGGCAATGATGATGCCTGCAGCATGAATACCGGTGTTTCGGACAGACCCTTCAAGAATTTCGGCCTCATGCAGTACCTGGCTCCGGATATCTGTTCCTGCGTAAATGTCACGCAGTGCCTTTGCATTTTCGATGTCATCCTGGTTGAGGGTTTCCTTTTCAACCAGGCTTTTTTCACCACTCAGGGGTGCATGTAAAAGGCGTTTGAGTGAAATGCCCGGCTTTTCTGGAACCAGTTTGGCAAGGATATTGGATTCCATCAATGGCAGGTCCATGGTTCTTGCCACATCCTTGATGCTCATCTTGGCTGCCATTGTGCCGTAAGTGACAATCTGGGCAACCTGGTTTTTCCCATATTTGTCAACCACATAGTCAATCACCTTCTGTCTTCCTTCGTCATCAAAGTCCGTGTCAATATCGGGCATCGACTTTCGGTCTGGATTCAGGAAACGCTCAAACAGCAATTTGTATTTGATGGGGTCGATATTGGTAATACCGATGCAGAATGCAACAACACTTCCTGCAGCTGAACCCCTGCCCGGACCGATGAATACACCCAAATCCCTGCCCGCCTTGATGAAGTCAGAAACAATGAGAAAGTATCCTGCAAATCCCATGGTACGGATCGTAAAAAGCTCAAAATTCAGCCGCTCTTCAATTTCTGGAGTGATGACATCGTATCTTTTTCTGGCCCCTTCACGGGTGATGTGCTCTAAGTACTCATCCTGTGTGGTAAAATTCTTAGGAACAACAAAATGGGGGAGCAGGATATCCCTCTTGAGGTCAAGGACTTCCACCTTCTCTACAATTTCATTTGTGTTGTCGATGGCTTCTTCAAGGTCATGGAACACCCCCGACATTTCAGCCGTGGTCTTGAAGTAGAACTGGTCGTTGGGGAAGGCGAACCTTTTGTTTTTTATGTTCAGATCGTCATCGGAAAATTCTCTTGCCGCCGGAGTAGCCACTTTTTCTCCAGTATTGATGCAAAGCAGGATATCGTGAGCATTGAAATCCTTTTGGTCCACATAGTGTGCATCATTGGAAGCAATCACTTTCACATTGTACTTCTTTGCAAACTTCAACAATACCTTGTTCACTTTTTCCTGTTCTTCCATGCCATGGCGCTGCAACTCTACATAGTAATCGTCCTGAAAAATATTCAGCCACCACTTGAACTCATTTTCACCCTCCTGCTCACCTTTTCGCATGATGGTCTGCGGTACCAGGGCGCCAAGACAACAAGTGGTTGCGATAAGGCCTTCATGATGCTTGTGAATCAGCTCTTTATCAATTCTTGGATACTTGCTGTACATACCTTCAATGTAGCCGAGTGAAGTGAGTTTTACCAGGTTTTTGTAACCAATATCGTTCTTGGCCAGGAGAATCTGGTGGTGGCGGGGGTCTTTTTCTTCCTTGGAAAATGACTTTCTGTGACGGTTTTCTGTGATGTAAAATTCGCACCCAACGATGGGTTTTACTTTCAAAGGACTATTTTTGTCGTTCGGATCGGTGTGGTGCTTGTGCGCCTCTGCAACGAACTGAAAAACGCCAAACATGTTTCCATGGTCTGAAATGGCCAATCCAGGCATGTTGTCGCTCATGGCTTTGTTGTATAGTGCGCCGATACTGGCAGCACCATCCAGCAAAGAGTACTGGGTATGAACGTGTAAGTGAGAGAAACGCGACATGTTGATGATGTAGAAGGAAAGAATTCAAATTTCGTAAATAAACAGCAAAAGCCGGAAAGGGGTTTTCCACAAATTGAATGGTATTCAAGCGCATCCATATCCTATTTTTCATTGTTCTTGTCGGAAGTTTGCAATCCTGTGCGCTTTTCAGGCCGTCTTCGGCAAAAAACATCCGCGTCAACAAATCTCCCTTTTTTGACAATATTTCAATTTCCCTGAATCCCAAAGGCCCCAAAACTGGCCAGGTCCAGGAGCGGAATGCTGGTTCCATCAATTTCATTGAAGACAGAGCAGAAGCTACCTATCTCAATGATTTGCAAGGAATTGAATACATACCTCCGGTCATATTCAGGTATGCCGTTTTGTTGGACATTGAGGTGGAGAAACTAACCAATAAAAAACTGATCGAGTATGTCCACAATTGGTGGGCTGTTCCATACCGCATAGGAGGTAACTCCAAGGAAGGTGTAGATTGTTCGGCATTTGTCAAAGGCCTCACCAGCGAGGCGTATGGATTATCCCTTCCCCGAACTTCAAGAGAACAGGCAGATTATTGCAAGGAAATTTCCAAGCAGGAATTGAAGGAAGGTGACTTGGTTTTCTTTGCTGACGGCAGATCCATTTCGCATGTGGGAATGTACATTTCCAACAATAAATTTGTTCATGCATCAACATCTATGGGAGTGGTTATCAGTGATTTACATGAGTCTTACTGGAGTAGAAGATTCGTTAAGGCTGGGCGTTTGAATTGATCCCAGATCTATTGCAGCACCGCAAATCCAACAAAAAAATTCTTATCGGGTTCTACCTTGCTGATTTTTTGTTTTGACTTGAACTCCTTCCATTCGGTTATGGGTTCCAACCATTTTGTCTGACCATCGACAAGAACCCTGATGGGTATGTTGAAATTGCTGTTGCAATCTGTCCAGCGGTATTTCAATTTGTTGCCTTTGTTGCTGATCTCCAGGGTCGGGATCTTGGTGGTCCGCAAATATTGGTCAAACAGGGGTGAAAGGTCTCGTTTCAATTGTTCTCCCCAAAATTTTTCCACTTCAGCGGAGGTCGTTGTTTTGTGATAGAATCTTTTGTTCATTTCCCTCAATGCTGACCTGAATTTTTCATCATCGTTGAACAGTTGGCGGATCAGGTGCACAAGGTTTCCTCCCTTGTAATACATGTCTCCTGAGCCTTCCTCGTTTACTCCATACTTTCCAATGATAGGAACATCATTCTGTACAAGCTTTCTTGTGCCTTGGACATAGGCATCACCCGCATCCTTTCCATAATGGTGGTGGGTGAAAATGGTTTCAGAATAATTTGTAAATCCTTCGTGCACCCACATGTCAGCCACTTCTTTGGTGGTGATGTTGTTGCCAAACCATTCATGTCCACTTTCATGCACGATGATGAAATCCCAGTTCAATCCCCAGCCAGTGCCAGAGAGGTCCCTGCCCCTGTACCCATTTTGGTATCCGTTGCCATATGCTACAGCACTTTGGTGTTCCATGCCCAGGTGCGGTGCTTCAACAAGTTTAAAACCATCCTCATAAAACGGATAAGGACCAAACCAGTGTTCAAATGCCTGAAGCATGGGCTTGACCTGGGCGAATTGTTTTTTTGCCTTTTCAAGGTTGTAATCCAGCACCCAATAGTCGCAATCCAGCGATCCTTTTTCACCAGAAAAATTTTCATTGAAGGCAACGTATTTCCCGATATAAGGGATAATGTTGTAATTGTTGATGGGGTTTTTGACCTCCCATGTGTAAGCAGTCCATCCGGGCTTGTAGCTTTCCTTGGCAACCAACCTGCCATTTCCAACGGCCATCAAAGAATCAGGAACATTGATCTTGAGTGTTGCGCCTTGGTCTGGTTCATCACTCTGGTGGTCTTTGCAGGGAAACCATACGCTTGCGCCCAATCCCTGACAGGCAACACTCATCCAAGGCCTTCCAAGCTTGTCTTTTGCAAAGATCCATCCTCCGTCCCAAGGTGGACGTTTGGCAACAGTCACATTCCCTTCAAATTGAAGGGCCAGGGTGAACACGGAATCTTTGGGTAGGACGGTGCTGATGTCGATAAAAAATGCATTTCCCTCCCTGCTGAATTTCATGGGTTTGTCAGCGATGTACGCTTTGCCCAGCTGCATGGGCTCCTGAAGGTCGATTTGCATTTTTTTTCCAGGTGCAAGGACCTTGAATTTTATGTCGACTTTACCCCTGATTGTTTTATTGCCATGGTCAGGCTCTACATACACGGCATAGTGCATTACATCCCACCAGTTTCTAGCCTCGTTCAAAGACCCTCTCAACGTGTCTGCCCGCGTATACGACTTTGCCTGGCTGTTCAGCTGGGCTTTCAATGTTGAACCCATTGCCATATGCAAGGCAAAAACAATAAAAAGCTGGGATATTTTTTTCATGCCGTTCGGTTATTTTTTCATTTTGTCCTTGAAGGCTTTTTCAAATTTTTCCATTTTGGGCCTGATGACAAAATAGCAATAAGGTTGGTTTCCATTTCTGTTGTAGTAATCCTGGTGATAATTCTCTGCAGGATAAAAATTGCTGAAAGGTTCTATGGTGGTTACAATTGGTTTTCCAAATGCACCGGCCTCATCCAGCTTTTTCTTGAAGAATTCAGCCCTTTCTTTTTGTGTTTCATTGTGGTAGAAGACAACACTGCGGTATTGGGGACCAACATCGTTTCCCTGCTGGTTAAGGGTGGTTGGGTCATGGGTTTGCCAAAATATTTCAAGCAAATCGTCAATGCTCACTTCAGCCGGATTGTATTCTATTTGTATCACCTCAGCATGTCCGGTATTTTTCTCACATACCTGTTCGTAGGTGGGATTTTCAACATGACCACCACTGTAGCCACTGGTTGATTTTACAACACCTTTCACTTGCTGAAAAATGGCTTCGGTACACCAGAAACAACCGTTTCCGAAGGTTATTTTTTCTGTATTCATCGTGGTTGCATTTGTTTTTTTGCTTGAAGCAGTTTGTTTTTTTGATGGATTTTGGGCACATGCAGACATGATGAGTGATGTGGAGAGCAGCAGCTGGAACAGAACTTTCATGTATGACAATTGTTGATGAGGAATATGGCCCTAAGTTATAACGAAATGAGATTGGGAGTGTTTTTAAACCTAATTTTACGTTCAGTTTAGCATTGGTTTAACATGAGATTGTATCCAGCATCAGCATCCGTTCAGCTTGAATTTGACAAGGTCAGGAACCTGCTTGAAGAGCAGACCCGAACCATTTTTGGGAAAGAGCGCGCCAGCACCTTGCGCATCCATACCCGAAAGGCATTCATCGACCTGGAGTTGCGGCAATCCTACCAGTACCTTCAATTGCTCTCTGCCGGCCAAACCTTCCAACACGATCAGGCTTTCAATTTGTCCAAGGAACTGAAGCTGTTGTCCATTCCAGGGGCAGTGCTCGCAGGTGAAACCTTCATTCTTTTCAGAAACCTTGCAGAAAACATCAAAACCATTTTTCGCTGGTTTGATGAGGAGCGGACCAGCAACTTCAGTGCATTGTTCCAGGTCATCAACCAAACCCATTTTGAGAAATCCATTCCGGAAGAGATTGACCGTATCATAGGTGAAGACGGAAGGGTGGTAGACAGCGCCTCGGCTGACCTTGCAAGAATCAGGATGGCACTTTATCGCAAACGCAATGAACAACGACGCACTTTTGACAGGTTGTTGAGCAAAATGCAGAAGTCAGGATACATTGCTGATATCGAAGAGTCATTCCTCAATGGCAGAAGGGTGCTTGCCATTTATGCAGAACACAAGAGAATTGTGAAAGGCATATTGCACGGGGAAAGTGATACCCGGCGGACATCTTTCATAGAGCCAGAAGAAACGATTGAGGTGAACAATGAGATCTTCTCCCTGGAAAATGATGAGCGGGAAGAGGAATACCGGATATTGCGGGACCTTACAGCGAGGTTGTCTTATCAAAGCCCCTTGCTGAAACAATACATGGAAATCCTGGGTGAGTATGACTTTATCAGGGCCAAGGCAAAACTTGCCCAAATGATGGACGCCCATATTCCACAGGTGAATGACAATGCAGGAGTCAAGTTGGTGCGTGCATATCATCCATTGTTGTTGATTTACAATAAAAAATCCGGTAAGCAGGTTGTTCCATTGGACCTTACCCTCGACGAGAAAAACAGGATTTTGCTGATTTCCGGTCCAAATGCCGGTGGTAAAACGGTTTGCCTCAAAACAACAGGATTGCTTCAGATGATGGTGCAGTCTGGACTGTTGGTACCGGCTCATCCGGATTCCACTTTTGGAATATTCAAGCAGTTGATGATCCATATTGGGGACACCCAAAGCATAGAATTTGAACTCAGCACCTACAGCGCCCATCTCATGAACATGAAGCATTTCATGGAAGATGCCAACGGTAGAACCATGTTTTTTATTGATGAGTTGGGCAGCGGAAGTGATCCCAATCTTGGAGGTGCTTTTGCAGAAGTGTTCCTGGAACAGTTGTTGAAGAAGCATGCTTACGGTATTGTAACCACCCACTACCTGAACCTCAAGGTGATGGCCAGCAAGACTTCCGGCATCGTCAATGGCGCGATGGCTTTTGATGAAAAAACCCTCTTGCCCATGTACCGGCTCAATGTTGGCAAGCCCGGCAGCTCTTACACCTTTGCCATTGCAGAAAGAATCGGCCTTTCCCATGAACTGATCAACCGGGCAAAAGCGTTGGTGGATGAACATCATTTTACCCTTGACAAATTGTTGAACCGCACTGAGCAGGACCTTCGAAAAATTGAGGACAGGGAAAAGGAGTTACAAAAAATGATCAAGGAAAATGAGGTCTTGAAAAAATCCCTCAACCAGCAATTGGAAAGAGAGAAACACAGCCAACAGGTAGAGTTGCTCAAGCACCAAAACCTTCTGTCACAAGAAAAGCTGGTCTATTTGAAGGACATGGAGCGGAAGCTGAAGCAGATTGTTTTTGACTGGAGAAGGTCTGAATCTGACCAGGATAAAAAACAGTTGATGAAGAACCTCCATGCCTTGCTTTTTACCCAAAAGGAGAAGCAGGTCACCGAGAAGAAAAAGAAAAAGCTTGACAGTCGATACATGGAGTCTGGAAAACTCCCTGTCCCTGGAGATCTTGTCCTGATGAGTCAGAATAACAAGGTGGGTGTCCTTGCTTCACTCAGGGGCAAGAAAGCCATTGTCAACCTGGGCGCCATGCCCCTTCAGGTCAATTTTGAAGACCTGGTTGCAGTAGTTGAAAAACAAGTGGACGGCTAAACCACTTTGAAGGAAAACCTAAAACTCAGATCCATGCAAATCAATCCAATGAAAACCTGCTTGTTGTTCATCATGCTGTCCATCATGAACACCACATCCTTTGCCCAGCAAAAAACCAATGACGATTCCATCAGGCAAAAAATGGAATGGTTTTCAGATGCCAAGTTGGGAATTTTCATCCATTGGGGAATCTATGCCGTGGCGGACGTTTCTGAAAGTTGGAGTTTCCACAACAAGCAAATCAGCTGGCCCAATTACATGAAACAAGCCAACAGCTTCACTGCATCAAAATACGATCCGGCAGACTGGGCTGCATTGATTGCAGCCTCAGGCGCTAGATATGCTGTCATCACAACAAAACACCATGATGGCGTTGCGTTATGGAATACAAAAGAAAACCATTACAGCACTGTAAAAAGTACCCCTGCAAAACGTGACCTGTTAACTCCCTTTTACCAGGAATTGCGGAAGCGTAACATCAAGGCTGGAGCTTATTTTTCCTTGATTGATTGGAGCCATCCAGATTATCCTGGTTTTTTGAAAGACAGCAGCCGGTACAAAATCAACGATGATCCAGCCAGGTGGGAAAGGTTCAGGAAATTCTATCAAAACCAGTTGAACGAGGTAACAACCCAATTCAATCCAGACTTGTATTGGTTTGATGGGGATTGGGAGCATTCCGCCGATGAGTGGGAAAGCCAAAAGGTTCGTGCAGGCATTCTCAGCAGCAATCCCAATGCCATCATCAATGGAAGGTTGATGGGATATGGCGACTATGAAACACCAGAACAGAACATACCTGTCAGCCGCCCAAAATACAATTGGTGGGAACTTTGCATGACCACCAACAACAACTGGGGATACCGCAAAACAGATACCGCTTGGAAAACACCCTATGAAATTATTGCGTTGTTCGCAGATGTGATCAGCACAGGTGGGAACTTCCTGTTGGACATTGGGCCGAGAGAAGACGGGACCATCCCCAAGGAACAGCGCCTTATCCTCACTGAGCTTGGCGCTTGGAACAGGAAACATGAAAAGGCCATTTTTGGCACCTTGGGTGGCATTGCGCCAGGCCATTTTTATGGTCCCACCACCATTTCCAAGGATTCAACATCGCTTTTTCTCTTTTTGCAAGGACAAACTTCTGGAACCATCATGGTAAAAGGTTTGAGCAATCAAATCAAGGCGATTAGCGTTGTTGGAAATGGAACCGAACTCAAACACAAGGTTGTTGGAAAGATTTCCTGGAGTCCTGTGCCTGGCTTGGTGTACATAGATGTTCCAAAAGGGGTTCAGGACAATTACATTACTGTACTTGAGCTCACATTGGACAAGCCTGTTCAGTTATACCGTGGACACGGTGGTTTCCTGACCAACTGATCTACGAGAGGGGTGGATCTTCTCCACTAAAAGCATTCGGTTCAATCAGGCATCGCAAAGATCTGGTGCATCAGCACCCATTTCTCACCGGGTTTCGCCCATGGAATCCGCTGCTGGTATTTGTCCATGAGGGCTTCCCATTCCTGGACCTTTGCATTGGATGCATCTGCCTTCCCTTTGGCTTCAAAACTGAAGTTGTCTTCAGTTGTCATGATCATGAAAAGCCGGTTGCCTGTTCTGAAAATGTCCATTGACAGGATGCCGCTGGCGCGAATTCCTTCAATGTTTTCAGCCCAGACTGCCCGATGGTGTTGCTCGTATTCCTCAATCAGTGCTGGGTCGTCTTTAAGGTCATTGGCGAGACAATAGGTTTTCATGCTGCAGTTTTTTGGGGTTGATGTCCCTTTATTCCAAAATACAACACTACCAAGAAGCATACCATTGGTACTGTATAGCCAATTTGTATATTGTCGTTTGCACCATCAATGATCCTGCCCATGATCACAGGGAAGATGGCGCCACCGATGATGGCCATGACAATCAGCGAAGACGCAGGCTTGGTGTTTTCTTTCATGTCTTTGATCCCCAATGAGAAAATGGTGGGGAACATGATGGACATGAAGAACCCCAATCCGCCGAGGGCCAATACAACATATTGCCCATCTGCATAAATGGCAACAAGGCTCAATAAAATGCACGCAACACTGTACATCGAAAGCAGTTTTTCAGGTGCGATAAAACGCATCATGAAAGTTCCTGCAAATCTTCCTACCATGAACAAGAGCCCATAAATCCCCAAATAGTATCCCGCCGTTTTTTCATCCACCCCGCCACCTGATATGGCCATGCGCACAAAAAAGCTGGTAACACATACCTGGGCACCAACATAGAACAACTGGGCAACAACTGCCCAAACAAGGTGTTTGTGTTTCAATGCGTCGCCAAGACTGCCCGATGCAGTTCCCTCTTCCTCTTCCTTGAATTCAGGAAACTTGTTGACAAAGAAAAGTACGGCGATGGCCACAAGAAAAAATCCCAAAAGCATGTAGGGCATTTTCACCGAAGCCGCTTCTCCGCTGAGGTAGGCGATTTTATCCACCTCAGGCATCAGTGACATTTCTTCTTGGGTATATTCCTTTCCAGAAAGGATAAACATGGTGCCCATTACCGGAGCCAAAAATGCTGCCAATCCATTGAAAGATTGTGCAAGGTTCAGCCTTGCGGTTGCAGATGCCGGATCTCCAAGTTTTGTTGCATAAGGATTGGCGGCGGTTTCAAGAATGGTCAATCCGCATCCGATGATAAAGAGACCCAATAAAAATATTTCGTAGGTCCTGGAATTGGCGGCAGGGATGAAAAGAAAGGCACCAGTTGCAAAGACGAGCAGACCAGTGATGATCCCTTTTTTATACCCAAATTTCTTCAGGATAATTCCAGCTGGAATGGCAGCAAGGAAGTAAGCGAGGTAGACAGCCGTATCAACAAAGGTAGATTGCATGTTGGTCAGCTCTAAGGCTTTTCTCAAATGGGGAATAAGAATTCCATTGAGGTTGTTGGCAATCCCCCACAAGAAGAACAGGCTGGTGACCAGGATGAAGGGGAGGAGGTAGGCAGTTTTTTTGGTTGTCATGTGTTGGGTTTTATTGAAGTGCAGCCCTGTCTAGGTGAACATAGCCACCATCAACATGGATGAATTGTCCTGTTGTGTGTGAGGATTTGCTGGAAAGGAGAAATGTCACCGTATTGGCAATCTCTTCTCCCGTGGTCATCCTTTTCTCCAGCGGGATTCTGTCTGTTATTTTCTTTAGCGTTTCAGCAGGGTTGGGCAATGTCTTGATCCACCGGTCATAGAGTGGCGTATAGCACTCTGCAACGATTACAGCATTTACCCTTATGCCGTATTTTAGCAACTCAACTGCCCATTCACGCGTCAATGCATTGCGACCGCCATTTGCTGCAGCATAGCCAGAAGTGCCGCCCTGACCGGTCTCTGCCACTTTGGATCCGATGTTCACAATTGACCCCTTGTTGCGGATCAATTCCGGTAATGCAGCCTGTACAACCAGATAATAGTGGATGACATTGCTGTGGAGTGATTGAACAAACTTTTCATAATCACCCCCTTCCAATGATACTCCATCATTGACGCCAGCATTGTTTACTACTCCGTCAATTTTTCCATATTGCCTGATGACTTCTTCTACAGCAGCCTTGCATTGTGCAGGATCATTCAATTCCACCCTTACCTGTCCTCCCGTTCCAATTTGGGCCAAGAGGGATGTATTGTCGGCTTCACTTCTTCCGAGAATGACTGGGAATGCACCTTCGGCAGCCAAAACCCTTGTGATGGATTCACCAATACCTTTTGCTCCGCCAGTTACTATGATTACTTTATCCTTTAATTGAAGATCCATGGTTATATGTTATAAAATGCTGCAGCATTGGTTCCGAAAATTTTTTCCCTTTCTGTTGAATTGAGTTGTGCAGCAAACCGGTCTACAACATCATACACTTGCTTATAACTCCCAGCCAACAGACAAACCGGCCAATCTGATCCAAAGCACAACCGGTCAGTGCCAAAATACTCAGCTGAAATTTCCATGTAAGGCATGATGTCGTCGTAGGTCCAATGCTGATAATCTGCCTCTGTCAGCATACCACTCAACTTGCAATAGATATTGGGGTTGGAAGCCAGGATCCTGACCTGTTCTTTCCATTGTTTTATTTCCTTGTTTTTGATGTCGGGCTTTCCTATGTGATCCAGGATCAGCTTGTTGTCTGGCAGTTTGTCTGTGAAATGAACCAATGCCTCCATTTGCTTGTGAAACACCAATAGGTCGTAACTGTAATCATATTTGGAGAGCAGCTGAACATTCTTGTGGAAAATTGGATTTTTCAGGTATGCATCATCTTCAGCCCCTTGAATGATTGCACGAAAACCTGCCAGTTTTTTATGTGACTTGAGAGACTGCATTGCGCTTTCAGCATCATTTGTTCTCAGGTCAATCCATCCAACTACAGCCTTGATAAAGTCATTCTTGTGGGCAAGGTTCAATAGGAAATCTGTTTCAACCATGCTTTCATCTGCTTGAACTGCAACAGTTCCCTCAAATTTGAGTTCCTTTAAAAGGGGTGCCAGGTCACCAGGGCTGAAATCCCTGCGGATGACTTTCATGTCTTCACTGATCCAGAAATGTTTCACAGGATCATGGTTCCAGAAATGCTGGTGCGCA
Source organism: Chitinophagales bacterium (assembly GCA_030832085.1). Taxonomy (GTDB): domain Bacteria; phylum Bacteroidota; class Bacteroidia; order Chitinophagales; family Chitinophagaceae; genus Pollutibacter. The sequence goes on from JAURJU010000007.1 coordinate 66,605, forward strand.
TCAATCCTCATGGGCAACTGCAATTTGGTGTTGTTCTCCAAGCCCTTCAATCCCCAATTTGATGACATCTCCAGCTTTCAGGTACCAGGGTGATGGCTTTTGTCCTAATCCGACACCCTCTGGTGTTCCTGTGCTGATGACATCGCCCGGCAACAAGGTCATGAATTGTGAAATATAACTGACCAGGAACGGCACATTGAAAATGAGGTCTAATGTGTTGGAGTCTTGCATTCTTTTCCCATTGACATCCAGCCATAAGTGAAGCTGGTGAGGGTCTGCCACTTCATCCTCCGTAACCAGGTATGGTCCCATGGGGGCGAAACTGTCACAACTTTTTCCTTTCACCCATTGTCCGCCCCTTTCCAACTGGAAGGCGCGCTCGCTGTAATCGTTGTGCAGGCAGTATCCGGCCACGTAGTCCATTGCATCGGCTTCGCTTACATACGTAGCCTTTTTTCCGATGACCACGGCCAACTCAACTTCCCAATCGGTTTTCAATGATCCCTTGGGAATGATGACCGGATCATTGGGTCCTACCAAAGCAGTGGTGCTTTTGAAGAATATAATCGGTTCTTTGGGAATTTCCATGCCGCTTTCCCTTGCATGCTTGGCATAATTCAGGCCGACACAAATGATTTTCGAGGGTCTTCCAATACAAGAGTGGTATTTGATCTCACCCATGATCTCATCGCATCCTGTTCCATGGGTTGCAACCCAAGCCTTTAGCTTCAAGAGTCCATCGTTCTCAAAAAAGGTTTCCGTAAGGTCCATTCCGGATGCACTGATGTCGATGTTTTTTCCCTGCTGATCCACCATGCCGAGTCCTACAGCGCCGGACTTGTCAAATCTGAAAAGTTTCATATATATGTTCTAATTGTTTAAACGAATAAAACCACCGTCAATCGGGTAATCGCTACCCGTGATGAAGGATGCCTGTTTGCTGCACAGGAAGAAAGCCAATGTGGCAATTTCATCAGGTTTTCCCATTCTTCCAATGGGCTGGCTTTGGGAGAGTTTATGGAACATTTCCTGCTGGTTGCCTGGGTAATGTTTGTTGATGAATCCATCCACGAAGGGGGTATGCACCCTGGCGGGTGAGATGCAATTGCAACGAATCCCTTTTTTGATGAAGTCGCGTGCAACGCTGAGTGTCATTGCCAGGATGGCACCTTTGCTCATGCTGTATGCAAACCGATCAGTAATGCCCACGGATGCCGCTATGGAAGCCATGTTCAGGATTACACCCTCGCCCTGTTCCTCCATGAAGGGGAGGCATGCATGGATGCAATTGTATGCGCCCTTAACATTGACATTGAATATTTTTTGAAAGTCTTCTTCAGATGTATTTGCCGCATTGCCGATATGGGCGATGCCAGCATTGTTGATCAGGATTCCAATACCCCTTTGAATGGCAATCAACGACACAATTTCCTTGATCTGTTGTTGGTTGGTGATGTCTACTTCATGAAAATGAACAGTTTCCTTGTCAAGCTGCAATGATGCAATGGTCTCTTTGCCTGGCTTGTTCAGGTCCAGGACATCAACAATGGCGCCCTGTTCATGAAATAATTTTACAATGGAAAGTCCAATCCCACTGGCACCGCCGGTAACAATAACATATGGATTGGCAAGTTCAAAAGGAGAAGCTGGCATGTTTGTATTGGTATTGGGTTAATGGCGACAATTTAGGATAATCTCCACTATTTATTTTTAATAAAAGCATATTTTTAGAAACAATTTATCCTGTAGCTTCAAATTTTCAAACCAATTTGAAGGAATTGTATATACAGCCCAAAATGTCATCAAAATATAAATTCAGCAACATGCATTTTTTCAAGTCCAATTTGCTCATCGTCTTTCTTTGTGCTTCCACATTCATGTTTGCACAAGCACCGCCAAAACCTTATGGAGCGTTGCCTTCAGCCAGGCAGTTGGCATGGCATGAGGTAGAAGTCTATGGCTTGGTTCATTTTACACCAACCACTTTTGAAAACAAAGAATGGGGCTATGGGGATGCAGATCCCAAAATTTTCAACCCTCTGCAATTTGATGCAAACAAGATTGTAGCAGCACTAAAGGCAGGAGGCTTGAAGGGAATGGTTCTGGTGGCAAAGCACCATGATGGGTTTGCCCTTTGGCCTACAAAGACCGCGGCTTACAACATCAGCAAATCACCTTTCAGGGATGGTAAGGGAGACATGGTAAAAGAGTTTGAACAGGCTTGCCGAAAAGCAGGTTTGAAATTTGGTGTCTATTGCTCTCCCTGGGACAGAAACAACTCTGCATATGGAACGCAGGAATATGTCAATGTTTATCGCCGTCAATTGACTGAGTTGTATTCCAACTATGGTGAACTGTTCATGTCTTGGCATGATGGTGCCAATGGTGGAGATGGATATTATGGGGGAGAAAGGTCAACAAAAAAAATAGACCGCGCCACATACTATGGTTGGGATACCACATGGGCCATTACGAGAAAGTTGCAGCCAATGGCAAATATTTTCAGTGATATTGGATGGGATGTAAGGTGGGTTGGAAATGAAAGCGGTTTCGCTGGTGAGACTTCATGGGCAACATTTACACCTGTTCCTGCAGTTGGGATGAATGCTGCCATACCGGGAAACTTAAACCATGAGGTGAATCCATTCGGAACACGTGGTGGTAAAAATTGGGTGCCTGCCGAATGTGATGTAGCCCTGCGTCCAGGTTGGTTTTATCATCCCGAACAAAAGGGGAAGTCCAAAACACCCGAACAACTTTTTCAACTTTATCTTAAAAGTGTAGGCAGGGGAGCTGCGCTTGATTTGGGTATTGCACCTGATACCCGTGGTTTGTTGGATGATGAGGATGTGCAATCATTGGAAGGATTTGGCAGACTTGTTGAAGAAAGTTTCAAGAATAACCTTGTTCAGGGGGCAGCGTTGCGTGTATCGAATGCAAGAGGTAAAATATACAAGGGTTTGAATGTTTTAGATAAGGAAAGGGAAACCTACTGGGCTACCGATGACGGTGTAAATACTGCTGAAATAGTCTTGACATGGAACGCAGACCAGACTTTTGACCTGATTCGGATGCGGGAATACATTCGATTGGGTCAAAGAATTGACCAAGTGGAAGTTGAAGCCATGCTGAATGGCAATTGGTCCAAGGTGGCAGCTGCAACATCCATTGGCGCTTGCAGGATCATTCAACTTGCTGCGCCATTGAAAACCAAACAGTTGCGAGTTCGCTTTTCTGCTCCCGTTTCCATTGCGCTGAGTGAATTGGGTGTTTATAAAAAAGCGGCTCTTTAGCAAAGCAAATACCCATTTCTAAAAGTTCAGTATTCCCAAATCAACCTGAAAAACCATTTTTTAAACCTGCTCGATGACCAAGCACTAATACGATTTTAATCCATTTCCAATAAAAAAGCCCCTCATTTGAGGGGCTTTTTTATTGGGCTAGCAACGACTGACACCAATTAAAATTAAACAATCTGTCCTGCTTTGGGTTAAGTAAAATTACTGAATAGTGCCATGGAGGGAAATTTTTAGGTTTACATCGAAACGGATTATTTGTGAAATTTTTGTTTCGGGCTGCTTAGGATGAAAAAAATTAAAATTGCAATTGCAGACGACGATGTGTTTTTCAGCAGTGAGCTGGAAAAACTTTTGAGTCAACATCCCAATTACGTAGTTGTCTCATTGGCCATCAATGGACAGGAATTGATTGAGCAGATAGCATCTTTCAATCCGGATTTGGCAATTGTGGATATAGCCATGCCTGTTATGGATGGCATCGAGGCTACAAGAATCATCGAAGAAGCTTATCCGGAAACAAAGGTCATTGCCTTTTGCATGCAGGTTGATGATCCATTTGTAATCAGCATGATGCAGGCAGGGGCCTTGTCTTATATTTTAAAAACTATAAACAGGGCGGCTATATTTGAAGCCATCAACCTTGTATTTTTACAGGGCCGTATTCATTTTCCTGCAACTGCTCCAAAATCCATGATCAATCTTTTCATCAAGGGCAACTATGAACCCCTTGAAAAGCTGATTGCTTTTTTTAGCGAAAGGGAAATAGAAGTCATTGGTCTGGTGTGCAATGATC
>JAURJU010000086.1 GCA_030832085.1 Chitinophagales bacterium
AACGGATTCTTTTTTCACTTTGAGCTGCCGCAATTGCAATCTGCTCAGTGGCATCTGTTGCAGCATCAACACAAATGATCAACTCCCAATTCGTATGGGTTTGAGCGATAATTGATTGAATTGTTCTTTCAATTGTTGGGGCTGCCTGATAAGCAGGTACTATGATTGAAACCAACCCGCTCATGACAAGTTGGGTTTGGCAGTTGTTGGAAAATGTTCACGATAAGCCAGGGCCAGGAATATGAACGGCAGTGGATCACCAATGGTGCCCATTACAAAAAGATTGAAGAAAAACATGATGAGCACAGGGCGGGAAGAAACATCGTTGAACAGCGATTTGCTGAACATGTATTTTGCGAAGGCCAAGATAAACAATACAAAACCTACCCAACCCATTTCCAGAAAAAGGTCTGCAACAAAGGAAGTTGGACGCACGCCATCAAATTCACCTCCACTGTAAGAAGCAAAAAAACCAATTTCTGTGGCCGGAACACCAATTTGGTCCATGGCTTCAAGGCTGGCTGTTCCCCAGCCGCCAATCCCTGAACCCAGTGGATTGACCAATCCATAGGCATAGGCAGCCCATACACTGATTACTCTGAAACCCGACTCATTCAAAAGAAATGGCATGGGATCCTGGTATTCCTGGTTGTAGATAAAATCATACATGAATTCAATGGCACGTGGTTTTTCTGTGGCTTGGTTTGCCAAGTAAATCACGACCAGGCTCAACACCAATAAAAGGATTGCGCCCCGCCAAATGTATTTCCAGCGTTGAAGTGAAATGAAATACACAAAGATCATGACCAGCCCTGTGATGGAACGGATGATGAAAAGGTCAAAAACAATCATGGCCAAAATGGCTCCATAACCCAAGAGTGAACGTTGGTTCACCTTGTACTGAAACATGAAATAGGCAAAATAATAGTGGATGGAAAGTGAAGCATAAGAAGGCTCTGCAAACAAGGCGGCCACACCCCTACCAGATCCGTGGGGTTCGTCGGTGAAACGGTCAATAAACATACGCATGATGGGGGTAAGAAAAGAAGGGAACATGCCAAAATACTGCACCAGGCTCACCACCACATTTATTCCAAAAACCCAGGTGAAGACTTTCTTGAGGGATCCAAACTCATGGTCATCTACTTTTATGATGACAAAAAAAACAAGTGTTGCATTCAAGAGGGCAAACAAGGCACGGGCAGGAACCAGCAAGCGAACACCCTGGTTCAAGATAAACGCAGCAGAGACCAACATGTAAACCAAAAAAATGACATATCCGATCGGAAGGGTAAGCTTCCGACGAAGGCTGTACACAAAAGCCCAGGGAAAAATTTCAGAACTAAAAAGTTCTTTCAGGGGCGTTACATTGGGCAAATAAATCAACGGCCTCAAGACCTTCAATACCCAAGCCAATAAATCCTCCAAGTATTGTTTAAACATGATTCCGTTTTTTTGTCAGTTCAAAAAGCAACAAGGTGCAACCCTCTGCCAATAACAACAAGATGGCTGCAGCATGAGGATCATACAGTTTGCCCATGAGGGCCGCAGATATGATGATGACAATGTGCAAAGAGAGGGACAAAATATTCCATGTGCCGAAGGACCTAGTTGTACCATGATTCAACAAACTGTTGATCTTGAACAAGCGCCAAGCATGCAAGGCACAAAGGATGACCATGTAAAACGTGAGAGATGCATCCCATACAAAACCTTTTGCATCAAACAAGACAGGATAATACCATTTGCTTGCAGCAATTCCTACCACGGCAACCAACGTAAAAAAAAACAACCACTTGCCATAGTCTTTGTCATTGGGTTTTGCCATGAATACGTCCATGGTAATCACTGACAAGGTAGCGAGACTGGTGTATAAAAAATAATGGCTTGAATAAAATCCTGTTATGGCAGCACCAGAGAAAAAACCCAAGAGCAATACGGGTAAATTGTAGGTCAGGAAATAAGCAGACCAGCCAACCAATACGGGCAATTGGATGAGCAACCAATTGGTATTCCCAGAATGCTTGTCTTCTGGAACTTTTAGACGGTGCCAAATGATAAAAGTCAGGGCTGCAGTCCCAGCATAGATGGCCAATGCCATGGACAAGCTGCCTTTGAACCATACTACGATACCCACACCTAAGAGTTGAGCAAGCCCTTGTGTGATTTGACGGTAAGCCACCCTATCAGGTCTTTGCCTTCCACGGTCATGCCAGTCAGACATGAAACCATAACAGAGAACCATCGGAAGCCCCCATAACAAAATTGAGGCCTGGCTTGAATAGAAGACCAAGACAACCATGAGCATTCCAAAGGCAGCCACCCATGACAACCTCATTCTCCAAAAGCGGGCATTGCTGATCCAGGCCTCTGCTCCAGACAATTGCATCATTCTAGGACCATTCAAACTTGTTCCCCAATCAGAGAATGTACTGAAGATCAAAAAGAGGTTCATGAATAGGCTCCAGGTACCAAATCCTTCAACGCCAACCAATCTTGCAATCAATAATTGTACACCTAGTCCAGACAACATGGTGATGCCTTTTGCGATGTACAATAAAAATGACCGAGGATCCAATCTGTTTTATTTAGCTTGCTTACAAGGCTGCTGAACCAGCATCCTTCCTGTAAATGAAAAATCCGAACAGGATAAAGCCCATCATCATCCCAATCGCCATCCACTCCCACCATTCATACCCTGATTCATCCAATGGCATGGTGGGGCTATCAATCACCTGAATCAAGGGTGTTTGTTTTCTGAGGCTGATCTCAGCCAATTTGAGGTTCTTTACAATCTCTCCGTACAAGGCCACACTGACCTGAAGATCAATCATCTTTCTGTTTTGATTGACACGCAAGCTTTGTTTGAGCG
>JAURJU010000087.1 GCA_030832085.1 Chitinophagales bacterium
GCCATCAAGCATTTGCCGGACTATTTTAATGTATAAAACAGGCTTCAAAAGGCCATTAACCCCTTCAGCTCCCCAACTTCGGTTTACCAACCGCTGGTTGGATGACAAGTTCAACCCCTTCAACCATATAACATGAAATTCCTGCTCACCCTCTCACTGCTGCTCTCTACTGCTTTCGCACAACAGGCGCGTCGCATTGAAGTGCTGTTTCTTGGCGACAAAGGACACCATAAACCCATCGAACGTGTACCTCAATTGATGGCGGCACTTGGTCCCAAGGGCATCAACCTCACCTATACGGATGAGTTGAGCGACTTGAATCCCAAGACGCTGGGCAAATATGACGCTTTGATGATTTTTGCCAACTGGGATACGCTTCCTGCGCCAGCAGAGAAGGCATTGTTGGATTTTGTTGCATCGGGCAAGGGCTTTCTTCCCATCCATTGTGCTTCCTATTGTTTCAGGAACTCAGATGCCTATGTAAAGCTGGTAGGAGGACAATTCTGGCGCCATAGAATGGATTCCATCACAACACAAACAATACAGCCACAGCACCCAGTAATGGCAGACCTCAAGCCATTCACTGCATACGATGAAACCTACTTGCACAGCCAGTTGCAGCCAGACAACAATGTGCTGGCAGTGAGGGAAATCAAAGCCGATCAAAAGAAAGACAAGCCTGGTGTCAGCACTGAACCCTATACCTGGACACGCATGCACGGCAAAGGAAAAATATTTTACACTGCTTATGGCCATGATGAAAGAACCTGGCAGCTTCCCGGTTTCCAGGAGTTGATTTACAATGGCATCATCTGGTCGGTCAACGATGCCGCAAGGGCAGCACATGTGGCCAGGGCTCCGCAGAAATTTGAATACCGTGCAGCCAAACTGCCGAACTACGAACAGCGCCCAGGTATACAATACCAGCAGCTGGCGTTGACGCCCGAGGAATCGTTGAAGCATATCCAGGTGCCGGTTGATTTTAAATTGGAATTGTTCGCTGCAGAGCCCAATGTAATGCATCCGATTGCCCTGAGCTGGGATGAAAAAGGAAGGCTCTATGTATTGATCACCAAGGACTATCCGAATGAACGCAAACAAGAGGGTGGGAGCGATTATATCCTCGTATGTGAAGACACCGACAAGGATGGCAAGGCAGACAAGTTTACACCTTTCGCAGAAGGGCTGAGCATTCCAACAGGAATGGTTTTTGCCAATGGAGGACTGATTGTGTCACAAGCACCACACATGCTGTTTCTTAAAGACACGGATGGTGATGGAAAGGCGGATCTCAAAAAAATATTGTTTACAGGTTTCGGTACAGGTGATACACACGCTGGCCCATCCAACCTGCATTATGGATTTGACAACTGGATATGGGGATGTGTCGGTTATTCAGGATTTAAGGGCAAGGTGGGAACCGCAGATTCGCTCCAGTTTGGACAGGCGTTTTTCCGTTTCAAGGCCGATGGATCCAAGTTGGAATGGATGACCAACACCTCCAACAATACTTGGGGATTTTCCTTCAATGAAACCAATGATGTATTTGGATCTACAGCGAACAACTCGCACGGATGGTACATGGCCATTCCCCATACGTATTTCAATTCGCCCAACACCAATGGCAGCAGGAGCACTGATACACACCGCGACATGAAACCCATCACCGAAAAGGTGCGCCAGGTGGATGCCTTCGGTGGATTTACTGCGGCAGCGGGCCAAAATTTTTATACAGCCAGGGCCTTCCCTAAAAAATATTGGAACAGCATTGCATTTGTTGCAGAACCCACTGGACATATTCTGCACCAAAACAACATGCAGAAAAAAGGTACTGATTTCTATGACAAGGAAAGTTTCAACCTGATGGCTGGCGCCGATGAATGGTTCTCTCCGGTATTTGCTGAGGTAGGGCCAGATGGTGCTGTTTGGGTGGCGGATTGGTACAGCTATATCATCCAGCACAACCCAACCCCAAAAGGATTTGACAATGGTCCGGGAAATGCCTACCAGACGGACCTTCGTGACTTTACACATGGAAGGATCTACAGGGTTTCCTACAACGAGGCTCCTGCTTACCAGCCCTTGTCGCTTTCGATGAGCGATGCAAAAGGGCTGCTTGCCGCACTCAAAAACAACAACATGTTTTGGCGCATGCATGCACAACGCATGCTGGTAGAGCGTGGACAAACAGATGTTATCCCTGGTCTTGTTGCACTCGTGAATGACAAATCTGTTGACGAAATCGGCATCAATGCACCCGCGATTCACGCACTATGGACCTTGAAGGGATTGAATGCATTGGATGCTGCCACCATTGCCACAGCCCTTGCACATCCTTCTGCTGATGTAAGGAAAAATGCGATCAAGGTGATGGAATTTTCCGCATCCTCCGTCGCAACGATTTTGAAAAACAATGCACTGAACGACAGCGATCCTTTGGTGGTCATGAATGCTTTGCTGCTGTTTTCAAAATCACCCCTTGATGCGGCTGCAGAGAAAGCGTTTTTTGAAAGGATGAACAAGTCAACTGAAGTGGAAGACCGCTGGTTGCCTGATGCTTTTGCTTGTGTACTCACAGCCAACAATGGTAAGCTCATGAAGAAACACTTGCACAACCAGCTCAAGGCCAACGCTGCAAAAAAACCTGCCATGCCTGCCATGGACCATTCAAAACACCAGATGCCTGGAACAAAGGCTGCGCCGGTTGTTAAGGCGGATGGCATAGACCTTGTTGTGGCAGACATCAAAATTGATCCCTCTACACCTGCGGTGCGTGAGCGCATCAACATTGCAGTGGAAGTCAAAAACCAGGGAACAGTTGATCTTGAAAAAGAGAATTTTGTTCCATTGGACATTCGCTTTGAAGGAATGGGCATCAAGATTGATCAGGTGAGCAGGAATTTCAAGGAAGGCATCAAGGCCGGGGAAACAGTTTCCATCACCAAAAACCTGAACGGCCCCTGGGTGGGGAACATCAGCGTTGGCACCGATGTGGTTGGCGATTACAATTTGATTGTAGCCATTGATAAGGCAAATGAAGTGAAGGAGTCCAACAAGAACAACAACAGCTTCACAAAAAAAATCACCTTCAGCAGGCCTGCAGACATGAACGCATTTGCGCTGGAATCTGCACTCAAAAGCTATGCCAACAAAGCACCTGCAGACAGCCTTGTTGACATCCTGAAGAAGACTGCTGTCATGGACGAGCAGGCCCGGAATGGCATCATCAAGGCCATTTCTGAGGGTTGGAATTACAAGCTGAAGGATATCAAGATTTCACCCGCCGATAAAACATATCTTGCTGCAACCCTATCCGGTAATCCGAATGAAAGACTGTCCAGGTTGATGACAGCATGGGGCATTGCTGTCGATGGACAAGCTTCAGCAGACGTCAAGCGCATCAAGATCGCTACCATCAAGGAGGCGATGAAATTCACACTAAAGGAATTCACTGTACAGCCCGGACAATCCATTGAAATCATGTTCGAAAACCCGGATGCCATGCAACACAATATGGTGATCACAAAACCCGGAATGCTTGAAAAAGTAGGAAGGGCAGGTGATGCGATGATGAAAGATCCAAAGGGTGCAGACAAGAACTACGTACCAGCCCTTGCTGAAGTGCTCTTCTCTACACCATTGGTGAACCCTGGGCAAAACGTTACTTTGAAATTCAAGGCACCAGCCACAACCGGTGATTATCCATTTGTCTGCACATTCCCAGGCCACTGGAGCATCATGAATGGGGTGATGAAGGTGAGGCAATAATTGAAGAAGCAGGGCATCTTGAAGTAGTTTAACTCGATAGCCGAGGGCTGTATGGCCTTTAGCTGTCGACTTAACGTATTGATGATGAAGTGAGCATATGAAAAAACTTAAACGGTGGTTTTCTTTTTTCTGTTTACTGTGAATACAAGTATAGCGATAACAAGAAGTCCTCCTCCAATAAATAAATATGAAAATGTTGAAGTTGAATGCTTATTCTCTTTAACCAGCCAATTGTTATTTTCCAGTTTTAGTTTTACTTCATGTTGGTTAGCATTGTCCAAAATATATTGTTTCTGGCTTATTCCCTTTATTGCAAGTATGATCTCGCACATATTGGAAGGCATATCTTTGAACATTGTATTTTTTACATAAATGGAAGTCAGCTCATCTGGGACATTTAACAATTCGGCAAACAGTGTTGTCTCATGTCCCAGTATAACCCTTGGGTTTTGGAACTTGATTGTATCGCCATTGATGATTATCCGACAATTTTCTTGAAAATACTTGATGGCTATTTGCTGAAATGCTTCTGGGCTTTTGTAGGCGTTTTTACCAAACACGTAATCAATTTCTCCTTCATATGCAGTAAGCGAACTCTTGATTGCGAGAAAACATCTGCCATTTTGCTCATATATCATCAGGCTGGATAAATCGGGCTGATGTGCTTGAACTCCCTTTGCAAACAAAAAAAGAACAATAAGATAGATTGACTTCATGATTGCCCCTTTTACGATTAGTTTGCGTAGGGGCCTGCCAAACTATTGATGAAATTATTTGCGCCTGCTTTGTCCACATGATAGTGATAACCTCTTGTGGCATCAGAATGTCCTCTGCTTGCATCTAAATCCGTGTACTCGGTTCCCCCAGCACTCAATCTTTCGTAGATACCAAAGCCGTCTAGCGCATAACCAATCATAGCAGCATGGCCATCTGACTGTATGATTTTCTTGGACATTCCCGTTGCAGCATGGTAGTGGTACCCTGCACCCATATTGATGTGCCCACCTGCATCATCAAATGGGGCCAATGTATAGGCCCCTAATATTGCATTTTTAGGCGCAGGAGCATCAAAAACAACGCCATTGAATGCAATGCCCCTGATGGATGGTCCACTGGAACCCGGACCAGTACCAAAACTGATGGGAGCTGTCAATTTAACTGGTGTTACAGGTATATAGATGGTTTTTGTCAATGTAGACACATAGGAAGGCAAGCATTCCACACAGTAGTTTTTGTATGCGGCTCCTACATTCGGATTGGCTGCCGCCTCACATTGAGCCTGCGTAAGGGTTTTGGTTATGGCTCCTGTACTTGAATTGTACATTTGCCATGTAGTATTGTTGTAAAAACTGGCCAAGTTCTTGATAAATGCCCCGTCTACATCATATACATTTCCATTTTCCAGCCAAATACCACCTTTGATTTTATCATCGCTAATGTTTGAAGGGCACCAAGGACCCATTGCATGATCAGGTGGAGTGCTTTTTGAAACAATTTTGTAACAATCGACTGTTGATCCGTTGGACATTGTCCGGGAAACCACAGTTATTGGTTCCGATAGCCCAGCTGTAAGGAAATTGGTTGATTCTACCTTTATTACAACGGCAGTCGTGTCAACTGTTTGTGAAGTTTTTGAACATGATGCAACACAAATTGTTGCAATGGAAAAAAAACTTAATGGAATGATTTTAAATATGTTCATCATTATTGAGTTTTAAAAATTAAGCTCAATGGTTAGATGAACCAAAAACCAACTTCCTTCTCCTGATATGTTAAATATTTAGTGCTGAAACGACAAATCACTTCAGCATCCCTGCCTTTGGCTGGTAAATTCATTTGTTCAACCTCTTCAACTATTCAGGCCTCATCATCGGGAACAACAATACATCCTGGATTGAAGGCTGATTGGTGAGCAGCATGCAAAGCCTGTCAATGCCAAAACCAATGCCCGCTGTTGGTGGCATGCCATATTCCAAAGCGCGAAGAAAGTCATGGTCGATGAACATGGCTTCATCATCGCCGCGTTCCTGGAGTTTTATCTGGTCTTCAAATCGGGCACGCTGATCTATGGGGTCATTCAATTCGGTATAGGCATTGGCAATTTCTTTCCCGTTCACCATCAGCTCGAAACGTTCTACCAGACCGGGCTTGTTCCGGTGTTTCTTGGTCAGAGGGCTCATCTCAATGGGGTAATCGGTAATGAATGTGGGTTGTATAAAATGATGTTCACACTTTTCACTGAAAATCTCGTCTACCAACTTTCCCTTGCCCATGCTTTTCTCGACGGCTATTCCCAATTGCTTGCAAACATCCCTCAATCCATCCTCATCCATTGCACTGATGTCAAATCCAGTATGTTCCTTGATGGCATCATACATGGTCACCCTTTTGAAAGGGGCCTTGAAACTGATGGTTTTGCCATCCACTTCCGCATCAGTTGTGCCATTGACATCCATGGCAGCTTTTTCCAACAATTGCTCTGTTGTATCCATCATCCACAAGTAATCCTTGTACGCTGTATAAAATTCAAGTACGGTGAATTCAGGGTTGTGCGTGCGGTCCATTCCCTCATTCCTGAAATTCCTTGAAAACTCATATACCCACTCAAATCCTCCAACAATAAGCCTTTTCAGGTAAAGTTCATTGGCGATGCGGAGGTACATGGGGATGTCCAAAGCATTGTGGTGTGTGGTGAAAGGTCTTGCTGATGCGCCACCAGGGATGCTTTGCAATACAGGTGTGTCCACTTCAATGGCTCCGCGTTGGTTCAGGAAGTCCTTGATGGAGTTGATCAGTTTTGACCGCTTGAGAAAGGTTTCTTTTACTTGCGGATTGATGATCAGGTCCGCATAACGCTGCCTGTACCTGAACTCCGGATCGGTAACCGCATCAAAGGTTTCACCTTCCTTTTCTTTCACGATGGGCAGGGGTTTGAGTGATTTGCTCAGGAGGGTGAGTGAATGTACATGCACAGATGTTTCTCCCGTTTTGGTGGTGAACACATGTCCTTTCACACCAACGATATCACCAATGTCAAGTGTTTTCCAAACCTGATCATAAAGGGTTTTATCGTCTGTGGGACAAATTTCATCCCGCTTCACATACACTTGGATTTTGCCTGCATGGTCTTGCAAAACTGCAAAACTCGCCTTTCCCATGTCGCGGATTCCCATCAATCGTCCTGCAAGGCATACATCCGAAAACTCCGCCTTGTTCTCTTCTCCCAAATAATGTTGTTTAATATCACTTGAGCTGATGTTAACAGGAAATGAAGGCGCCGGATAGGGATCAATCCCAAGGTTCTGCAGCGCTGTAAGCTTATCTCTTCTGATGATCTCTTGCTCTGAAAGGTGCTGTTGTGACATGTGCTATTTGCTTGAAGCTGCAAAGATAATTAAATGCTGGGAGTTGAAAGGGTTGGAGTGGCCAGCGGATCTCTTTCCACACCCAGGCCAAACAAGGCCAAATCATACTTCACCGGATCTTTCGGGTCAAACTGTTTGAGCACCTCCGTAAGGGTTATCGCGGTTTTCCAGTCCGCTTTTTCTGCATCAATCAGGTTAAGCCTGTGCGCAACCCTTTGCACATGCACGTCCATCGGGCAAACAAGCTGGTTCATCCTGATGCTTTTCCAAATGCCAAAGTCGACACCTGCTGCATCTTTTCTCACCATCCACCTGAGGTACATGTTGAGCCGTTTACAAGAAGAGTTGTTGTGCGGAGTGGAGATGTGTTTTTTTGTTCTGTCCGGGCTGTCTTCCAGTGAAAAAAAATAGTGGTGAAATGCCTTCAATCCATTGCCCATGTCTGTATCATGCGATTGCATTCCATGCGTAAAAGCCGATTCCAGGCTGGGTGCTGTGCTGTTGAACAACTTGTATCCCTCCAAATAATGGTATTTCAAGAATCGAATACAATGAAGCAGGTCTGTTGTGGTGAAGGTTCTGTGTTTGAATGCCAGCAATCCTCTCAGGTCCTTTTCCTTGTGGCCAATGATGAATTCGTATGGCGAAGCATCCATCAATTTCATCAGTTCATTGCATTTGTTGATGATGGTGGTGCGGTTGCCCCAGGCAAAAATGGCAGCAAAAAATCCTGCAATTTCAATATCGGCCTTTTGGCTAAAACCGTGAGGGATTGAAATCGGATCTTTGTCGATGAAACCCTGTTGGTTGTGCCGCTTCAATTCTTTGTCAAGAAAAGACTTTATCGCTGACAGTTCTTTTTTATTCATTTGCTAAAGCCAGGGGCTGACCTGTTTTTGAAAGATTGTCCGTGGATGGGTGAATACTTAAAATGCAGATCAACTGGTAACCGTCAACTGAATGGCATGGTCAAGATCAGCAATCAGGTCCTCGGCGTCTTCAATTCCCACCGACAGTCGTATCAAGGTGTCGCTCAATCCATTTTTGATCCGTTCATCTCTTGGAATTGAGGCATGGGTCATGCTGGCGGGATGATTGATCAACGATTCAACCCCACCCAGGCTTTCTGCCAATGAAAAAAGCTTTGTGTTGGAAAGCAATGTCCTTGCGGCTTCCATGGTATCCAGTTTTAGCTCAAAACTGATCATTCCTCCAAAGTCCTTCATTTGGTTTTTGGCGATTTCGTGTCCTGGATGGTCTTCAAACCCTGGCCAGTATACTTTTTTTACTGCGGGATTTGCTCTCAGAAAATGCGCGATGGCAGCACCGTTTTGTGAATGTCTTTCCATGCGGATGCCCAGTGTTTTTATTCCCCGAAGCACCAAAAAACAGTCCATCGGGCCGGGAACAGCGCCACAACTTTTCTGAATAAAATACAGCTCATCACGCAACGCCTTGTCATTCATCACCAGTGCTCCCTGTATCACATCGCTGTGACCGCCGAGGTATTTTGTGGCAGAGTGCATAACAATATCAGCACCCAGGGAAAGTGGATTTTGCAGTGCTGGAGAGGCAAAGGTATTGTCCACACACATGATCAGCCCGTGCTTTTGTGCGATGGACGCAATCCCCCTGATATCGGCAATGTTCATCAATGGATTTGTCGGGGTTTCCACCCAAATCAATTTGGTATGGTTGTTGATCCGCTCTTCAATATTTTGCAAAATGCCCATGTCAACATAGTGAAAGACGATTCCGAATTTGCTGAAAATCTTACTAAAAAGCCTGTAGGTGCCACCATACATGTCGCTTGCGGCAATTACTTCATCGCCGGGCTTCAACAACTTCATGATGGCATCTGTGGCCGCCACACCACTGCCAAATGCCAAACCATACTTTCCCTCTTCAATCACTGCCAATGCCTCTTCCAAAGCTTCGCGCGTAGGGTTTTGGGACCGGGCATATTCGTATCCCTTGTTGACCCCCGGTGCATCCTGCACATAGGTCGATGTTTGGTAGATGGGGGTCATGATGGCACCCGTGCTTGGGTCTGGGTGCGATCCGGCATGGATGTATTTTGTAGCTCTTTTCATTGTCGGTGATTGTGACGTAAAGATAGGTTGTTGGAAGATGTCTGGTCTTATCTTTGCGGTATGCCGAACGTTTATTTCAAGTCGTCCATTCCGCAGGAATATGAGGCCATTCTGCACCATTCAAAAACCTTGAATCTACTGGAAAATGATCTTGTTGTTCATGACTTTTATCACCGCAGTCCAGGATCTTTGGTTCGATTTTGGGACGCCTACCGTGAAAACAGGTGGTTGAAAAAATCGGTTGCTGGCGCAGAAAACATTTTTGCGTTTTCTTCCCATACCAAAGACGGGTTGTTGAAATATTTCCCCGCAGTAAGGGATAAAATCAGCGTTCTCGCGCCGGTTGCTGAAGAGCTGTTCCGCCCTACTGATGAAGATGCCCGCGATGTGGTGCGTTACCAGTTTACCCAGGGGGATGCGTATTTTCTGTACCGCGGACCTGTTCATCCTGCTGCCAATATCATCAGTTTACTCAAGGGTTTTTCTGTTTTCAAAAAGCGGATTGGGAGCAACATGAAGTTGGTTTTGGCCGGACCGCAGGGGCAATATTCAGCGGATATCCTCACCGATTTGGAGTCCTACAAATACAGAAACGATGTTGTGTTGATGGATCACTTGCTCCCTGTAGACGAGTCTTCAATAGTAAGTGCTGCCTATGCCATGGTACACCCCTGCCGCTATGAAAGGTTTGGGATTCCCGTGGTCAATGCCATGAAGGCCGGGGTGGCGGTGCTCACTGCCGAAAACAGCAGCATGGCGGAATTCACCGGCATGGCGGGAATGTTTTTCAACGAAAAAGATCCCCAGGACATTGGTGATAAACTCATCAGGATTTACAATGATGAACAAATGCGCGCTGAGATGATTGGTACTGGTTTGTTGAGGTGATACCTCTGGAACCTCCAGTGTTTCATCTTTCACATCGGTTTTGAACCGTTTGTCTGATCAAAACCAACCATCTCACGAATTCATTAACTTTGCCATCAAATTGAATCAATGACACAGTCCACCATCGCCATCGACGTTACCCTCGACGACCAGAAAATCCCCCACCAGATTCTTTGGAACGCAAGTCAATCATCTTCGGAAGAGAAGCAGGATGCAAAAGCCATCATGATTTCTTTCTGGGATGGGAAGGAGAGGGCTGCGTTGCGCATCGACCTGTGGACCAAGGAAATGATGGTGGATGAGATGGCTGACTTTTATTACCAAACCATGATGACCATGGCAGATACTTTTGACCGTGCCACACACCAAACAGCACTGGTCGGAGAAATGAAAGATTTTGCAAAGCAGTTTTACAATAAATTCAAAAAAACAATGCAAGAACAACAACAAGGTTGATTACCCTTATCCCTTTACCCTCATCCCTTTACCCTTATCCCTCAAAACCATGTCACTCGAACAAACCATCAACGAAAACCTTAAAAAGGCAATGCTTGCAAAGGATGAAAAAGGCCTTCGTGCATTGCGTGCCATCAAGGCATCCATTTTGCTTGCAAAAACAGCAGAAGGCGCAGGTGATTCTTTGTCTGAAGATGCCGAAATGAAAATCCTTCAAAAATTGGTCAAACAGCGCCGGGATTCAATCGAAATATTTGAACAGCAGAACCGTGCCGACCTCGCCCAAAAGGAAAAGGAAGAAGTGGAGGTCATTGAACAGTACCTTCCAAAGCAACTGGATGAAGCTGAACTGAAGACAATTGTTGCTGAAATCATCAAAACCCTGGGTGTGACCAGCATCACTGGACTTGGACAAGTGATGGGAGTCGCCTCCAAGCAACTTGCCGGAAAAGCCGACGGGAAGGCCATCTCTGCGGTTGTAAAAGCGCTGTTGACACCGTGATTGTAGACATCATCCTTCTCATTCTCCTGGCACTGGCCATCTACAAGGGATGGACCAAGGGCTTTATCATGGCCATCTTTGTGTTCATTTCTTACTTTATTGCACTCGCCTTGGCGTTTCATTTCTCAGGAACTGTCGAAGGGTACATGAGAAAAAATGCAGCAAACGACAGCCAGTGGTATTCATTTCTTTCTTTCGTGCTGGCCCTGGTTGCGGGAATTGTTGTGGTAAGGTTGATTGGAAAACTCATTGAGAAGTCGGCAGAGCTTATGATGCTGGGTTTTTTCAACAGGTTGTTTGGAATATTCACCATGTCCTTGATTTATGTCACCTTTTTTGCAGTAGTCCTGGTTTATTGCCAGCGGTTTGGTTTTATTAAAACTGAAAATGCATCCGACTCCAAAACGTTCAATTGCTTGATCCAATATGGGCAATGGTTGGTATCACATTTCAGTGAATGGCTACCCGCGCTCAAGAATTTGTTTAATAAGGCAGGAGATTTTATTCATAAAAGCTCAACAGTGTAGCTGTTCAAGCCACCCAATTCCACCATACGGGTGGGTTATGTCAGGCATTTTACTTTTCTTTGTTGGAGTTCAACGTTATTTTACCAATTTAATATCCTGTTTCGGACATACACATGAGTTTACCATACGAAGTTAAAGGGGATGGAAAGTTCAAATTCATAGAAGAGGGCCAGGGAGAACCCCTGATCCTTTTGCATGGCTTGTTCGGGGCCATGAGCAACTTTACAGGAATCATCAATCATTTCAAGCATACACACCAGGTCATTGTTCCGCTTCTACCTCTGTTTGAGCTGGACTTGCTCCATACCACTGTAGGCGGGCTAGAAAAATATCTTGCAAAATTCATTGATCACCGCGGTTACAGGGGAATTCATCTCCTTGGAAATTCTTTGGGTGGGCATGTCGCATTGGTCCATGTGCTCAAAACGCCTGCAAAAATAAAGTCACTCATCCTTACCGGCAGCTCAGGTCTATTCGAAAACGGCATGGGAGATACCTATCCCAAACGGGGAGATTATGAGTACATCCGGAAAAAAACAGAAATGACTTTTTACGACCCAAATACCGCTTCAAAAGAGTTGGTGGATGAGGTGTATCAGATCGTAAATGAGAGGATGAAGACCCTAAAGGTCATTTCTTTGGCCAGGAGCGCCATCAAAAACAACCTCGGGGATGAACTTCGCCAGATCAAATTGCCAACCTTGCTGATTTGGGGCAACAACGACAGCATTACCCCACCTTTTGTAGGCCGGGAATTCAATAAGTTGATTTCCCACAGTGAGTTGCACTTCATTGATCACTGCGGTCATGCCCCCATGATGGAGGTTCCTGATGAGTTTAACGTAATTCTTGCACAATTTTTACAAAAATTAGCGACAACTGCAGCCAATTAACAGTAATATTGGTCTATCAATATAGAGCATGACCTACTGCAGCCAACTTCTTGAAACTTCTGTGATCACTGTTGACCTCCATGATTCCGTTGGTCATGCGCTGGAATTGATGGAGGAGGCCAAGTTGGAGCATATACCGGTACTGGATGCATTGCAGTACCTGGGCTTGGTTTCTTTTGATGAATTGGAAGATGCTGCACCAGCGGCTGAGCTCATTTCTTTGCAGCACAGGTTCATCAAACCCTTTGTTAGGAGCGGGGATCATTTTTTACAAGCGCTTCGCGTAAGGGCTAAGTTTTTTATTGACCAGGTTCCTGTTGTCAATGAGAGCAACGAATGGGAGGGCTTGATAGGGAATGCAAAAATGCTTGACCAGTTATCGATGATGGTTGGCGCATTTGAAACGGGCTCGCTCGTTGTACTTGAAATGCCAAGGCATGATTATGCGCCTGGGGAAATCAACCGCCTGGTGGAATCAAACGATGCCATGATCATGCAATTGAACTCCATTCAAGACAACCACAGTGGAATGATGCAAGTTGTGCTTCGCATCAACAAGGAGGAAGTTTCTGATATTGTTGCCACCTTTCAGCGACACGAATACAATGTTCTGTATTATTATGGCGAGGAATCCTATTACAATTCGTTGCAGAACAACCTTGACCATTTGATGAATTACCTGAATGTTTAGCCTTGTTCCAGGCCCTAACCGATCAACTCCATGAGAATCCTGCGGAAGCTTTTTTCGCTATTGTTCATTTTAAATTGTTCCCTCCAGGCGCAGGAAAACATTGTCATTGAGCACCAGGACCATCCTGTCTTGAAGGAGTCCCATGTCATTGTGAGGAACTTCATTGTTCAGGGCAATAAAAAGACCAAATCCTATATTGTTACCAGGGAATTGGTCTTTCAAAAGAATGCTCCCTATTCCATTTCGAATCTTTTGGCAGGAATCCAAACGAGCCGTCAAAACCTCATGAATACTGCATTGTTCGTAGATGCCAGTGTTGGATTTACAAATTGGTACAACGACTCACTAGATATCTTCATCGATGTCAAGGAGCGTTTCTATTATTTTCCCTTGCCCTACCTCAAGCCTGCAGACCGAAACTGGAATGTATGGCTGAATGATTATGCATTGGACCCCAACAGGGTCAATTATGGTCTCAAGTTTTTGGGGAAGAACATCACCGGACGCAACGATAGGCTCAACATATGGTTGATCAATGGGTATACCCAGCGGGCAACCCTGAAGTATTACAATCCCTTTTCAGACAATTCACTCAGGCATGGCTGGGGCTTTGACCTTACCTATTCCCGGAGCCGTGAAATGAACCTCAATACCATTGACAACAAGCAAGTGTTTTACAAGGATGCTGAAAAGTTCATCAGAAAACAGGTATATGTTGGGGGAGTGTATTCCTTCCGCAAAGGCTCAATTGCCAGGCATTACCTCAAATTGGGCTATCAGATCGAATCCATTGCAGATACAATCGCTGCGCTCAACAAAAATTATCTTGGATCGGCACAAACGCGTGTGGCCTATCCGGAACTGCGCTATACGTTTCAGTATTTTGATGTCAACTATATTCCTTATCCAACCAAAGGAACCACTGTTGAGTTTGAATTTTTACGCAGGGGAATCAACAACAAGGTTGATTTGACACAGGTTTCTGTTCAAGCTGGAAAATACTTTAAGCTCCCCCACAAGTTTTATCTGAGCAGCACCGCAGAGGCCAGCATCCGTGTGCCATTTGACCAGCCATATTTCAACCAGTTCATGCTGGGATACAATGATTCCTATCTGCGTGGGCTGGAATATTTTGTGGTGGATGGCGTTGCAGGTGGTTTCATGCGCAATACGGTGGGAAAGGAGTTCATGACCTATCGGTTAAAGACAGGTGTTCGTTCAAAAACATATGCCAACATTCCCTTCAGGTTTTATCTCAAGGCATATGGCGACGTGGGATATGTCTACAGCAAGAACAACCACCATGTCAACCTGTTGAACAACAAAATGATGTATACAGGCGGCATTGGACTGGATATTATCAGCATTTATGATATCGTGCTTCGGATAGAATACAGCTTCAACCAATTGAATCAAAACGGAATTTTTGTGCACAAGGCCGATGTAAAAAATTGACACCTGAAATACCCAGAATGCCCATCGCCCAAACATTTGTTACTTTTGTAGAATCATGAAAGTAGCCATATACAGCCGAGGTGGACTGACCCTTCAGTCCCATGAATTGATCAACCTGACAGATGCACTGTTCAATGCAGGGATTACCCCTGTCCTTTATAAGCCATTGACCGCACAGTTTCAGTCAGAACTTGCCCAGCAATCAATTCACAGGGAGCGGCTGCAAGTGTTTGTCGATGCCCATGAACTTGATGAGTCGATTGATGCCCTGATATCCCTTGGCGGTGATGGAACATTGTTGGATACGGTCTGCCTTGTCCGCAACAAACAGATTCCTGTGCTGGGCATCAATTTCGGAAGGCTGGGATTTCTTGCGAGCCTCGGAAAGGAAAACATCGATGAAGCTGTACAGTCCCTGAATGCACGCAGTTATGTTTTGGACAAGCGCGGACTGTTGCATTTGGATGCCAGTATACCCTTGTTTGGAGATGAATCTTTTGCCTTGAATGAATTTACCATCCACAAGCGGGAATTCTCACCCATGATCAAAATCCATACCTACCTGAATGGAGAGTTTTTGAATACATTTTGGTCTGATGGTCTGATTGTTTCAACCCCAACCGGGTCAACCGGGTATTCCTTGAGCTGCAATGGCCCGGTGGTATTTCCTGACAGTGAAAGTTTTGTGATTACGCCCATCGCACCGCACAACCTCAACATCAGGCCTATTGTGGTTCCTAACCACAATGTGATCTCTTTTGAAGTCGAGGGCAGGGTAGATGATTTTATCTGTACGCTGGATTCAAGGAAAGAAGTGGTAGACAAAAGTGTTCAATTGGCCATCAAAAAAGAACAGTTTTGCTTTAACCTGGTAAGGCTTAACGAAAACAATTTCCTGAAAACACTGAGGGAGAAATTGACCTGGGGTTTTGACACCAGAAACAGGTGATAGGAATCATTTTATTTTATCGCTCCTTTAACGCCACAGAACCCCAATAGGAATTATTTTGCATCAACATGCTAAAGTCCATTTCAATCTTTTTGTTGGCCTTTTGTTCATTTGCACATTTGCATGCGCAGAACAATGCCATCGTGCAGGAGGGGGAACTGGGGCTTTCGGTGGGTGTTGCACAGTATTTTGGGGACCTTAACAACCGAAATGACTTCAGGCGGTCCAAGCCTGCCCTTGGGGTTTTTTTCAGGAAACAGTTTGGGAATTATGTGGGCCTGAGGCTGAGTGGTCATTATGCCGAAGTCGGGTATGCAGATGCTTTCAGCAAAATAGCATACCAACAGCGCCGAAACCTCAATTTCAAGTCTGAGTTGTGGGAGATGTCGGTTCAGGGAGATTTCAATTTCTTTGAATTCATCCCAGGAAGTCCATACTATATTTTCACACCCTATGTGACATTGGGTGTTGGAACCTTCAACTACGACCCTTTTACTTATCTTGATGGCGTAAAATATTACTTAAGGAAGTTGGGGACTGAAGGCCAGGGCAGTCCTCTGTATCCTGACAGAAAACCCTACAGCAACCAGGCGTTTTCATTTCCCTTGGGGATGGGGATCAAGTACAACCTTGGTAAAAACATCAACCTTGCTTTTGAAATTTCACACCGTTTTACTTCAACAGATTATCTCGATGATGTAAGCAGCACATATGCGGGAGTATCCGTTTTCCCCCTGCAGTTTAATGGGAAGACCAATCCTGCTTACCTTTTGCAAGACCGTTCTTACGAAACAGGAACCCGGATTGGCGAGGCTGGAAAACAACGGGGATTCAGTGAACAAAAAGACCAGTTCCTTTTTGCGGAATTGGCGATTTCCATCTCGTTCAGCTCTTACAAGTGTGCAACACCCAAGACTCCCTAAAAAATTGTACCTTTGCAGTCCATGTCGTTAAGAGCACTGATAGACAATGAACGCGTTCCAAAGCACATCGCCATCATCATGGATGGCAATGGCCGTTGGGCACAAGAGCAAGGTCAAGATAGGCTTTTCGGTCATTTCCATGGCGTGGCCAGTGTAAGGGATATTGTGGAGGGAAGTGCAGAATTGGGCGTAAAGTACCTTACTCTTTATGCTTTTTCAACAGAAAACTGGGACAGGCCAGCGCAGGAAGTGACTGGACTGATGGAGTTGCTGGTTGAGACCATCCGAAAGGAAGTGCCGGTCCTCAACAAGAACAACATCAGGTTGCATGTGATTGGAGAACTCTCCATGCTCCCGGACCATGCCAAGAACGCCTTGCAGGAAGCATTTGACATGACTGCACAGAATACTGGCCTCAACCTGGTGTTGGCGCTCAGTTACAGCTCTCGATGGGAGCTGGTGAATGCGGTAAAGAAGATTGCGGAAGACGTCAAGAGCAACCAATTGGATCCGAACAACATCACCCAGGACACCCTCCAACAATACCTGTCCACCAGTGAATTTCCTGATCCAGAACTGATGATCCGAACCAGCGGCGAGTACAGGATCAGCAATTTCCTGCTGTATCAGCTTGCCTATGCTGAGCTGTATTTCACCCAAACACGCTGGCCGGACTTCAAAAAGGAGAACCTCTATGAAGCAATTCTTGATTTTCAGAAACGCGAAAGGCGCTTTGGAAAGACAAGTGGTCAGATACTTGATGGTTTAACAAACAATTAGACAAAAACCCGTTATTTTGCCCACCCAAACAAAGAACTGGATGAAGAGGATTTCTACGCTGTTAATTTTTGTGGGATTACTTGTGTTTTCGGACAGCGTTGTTGCTCAAAACGATACCCTTCCCAAAACTTCTGTGGACCCGGCACTTTTGGCCATATACACAGCCAAATATCCCCGTAAATACACCATTGCAGATATACAGGTCAAAGGAAACAAGGCCTTTGATGCGGCGATTGTTGTCTCTGTTTCCGGCATGGCTGTTGGTGATGAGGTGACCCTTCCTGGTGGAGATGTTTTTGCCAAGGCCATTGCAAAGCTTTGGGCCCAGAACATGTTCACCAACATCAACGTATACATCACAAAGCTTGAGGAAAACAATATCTGGGTGGAAATTGATGCAGTTGAAAGGCCCATGCTGGCGGATTTTAAGTTCAAGGGTGTCAGAAAAACGGAGTCAGATGAATTGAAAGACAAGGTTGGGCTTTTCAAGACAAGGGTTGTAACAGACAACATGCGCTTGTCCGCCAAAGAAAATATTGTCAAATACTTTATTGAAAAGGGCTACCAGGGCGCATCTGTAATTATTGACGAAACTCCTGATCCTGCTTCTCCGGAAAAAGTGGTGCTCACCTTCAATGTACAAAAGGGAAGCAAGGTGAGGATTTCCGATATTTATTTCTTTGGCAACGCGGCTGCATCTGCCGTACAGCTGAAAAAGAAACTGAAAGGAACCAAGGAAACCACCAGAATTACCCTCTATCCAGACAGCGCGGTCAGCCCCTACGGTGAAATTCCTTCCACATCATTCAAAGAATTTATTCAGGAAAAAGGCTATTTGCACCCTACAAAAATCAAGGATTTCATTGATCCCTGGTTCAGGTTCAAGCTTTTCTCATCGGCCAAATTCAATGAGAAGAAATACCTGGAAGACAAGGAAAAAATCCTCCAATACTACAATTCATTGGGCTACAGGGATGCGGCAATTGCTGCAGATACACAGTACTACGACCCCAAAGGCCGCCTCAACATTTCCATGAAAATGGACGAAGGCAACAAGTATTATTTCGGAAAGATGACCTGGAAGGGGAACACAAAATACCCAGACAGCATTCTGAACCTTTTGTTGGGCATCAGGCAAGGTGATACGTACAACCTGGAAGTGTTGAACAAGAAGTTGGGCAAACAACTTTCTCCTGAAGGGGGCGACATCAGTTCACTCTATATGGATGATGGATATCTTTTTTTCTCGGTCAATCCGGTTGAAACTTCCGTGTACAACGATACCATTGACCATGAGATCCGCATCACTGAAGGTCCACAGGCGACCATCAAGAACGTCAACATTTCAGGAAATGACAAGACGAAAGAGTATGTGATCAGAAGGGAGTTGCGGACAATACCCGGTGAAAAGTTCAGCCGTTCTGACCTTATCCGTTCCCAAAGGGAGATTGTAAACCTTGGTTATTTCGACCAGGAAAAACTAGGCATGCAGCCTGTACCCAACCAGGACGATGGAACGGTGGACATCAACTATACTGTTGAAGAAAAGTCTTCTGACCAGCTGGAACTCAGTGCCGGATGGGGCGGAGGCATTGGATTGACAGGAACCCTTGGTGTTACCTTCAACAACTTTTCCATCAAAAATATTTTCAGAAAATCATCCTGGGATCCATTGCCAACCGGAGATGGCCAAAAGCTGAGCCTGCGTTTCCAGTCCAACGGCCGCTTTTTTCGGTCCCTCAACTTCTCCTTTACCGAGCCATGGTTGGGAGGAAAAAAGAGGAATTCTTTCTCCTTCAATGTATTCAACACCAAGTTCACCAATGCCTATAACCCCTACACCGGGCTTTATGACAAGGCTTTTGCAGATTCATCTTTCCTCAGCACTTCAGGTGTTACCCTCGCACTGGGCAAACAGCTGAAATGGCCGGATGACTTCTTTTCCCTGGTTACCTCACTCAGCTATATCCAGTACAAGGCAAAGAATTATTCGATTTTCCCCTCCTTCTCTACAGGTATATCGAACAACTTTAACCTCAAACTGGCTTTGCAGCGTACTTCCATTGACCAGCCGATCTTTCCCCGCAGCGGCTCCAACTTCATGCTGAGCGGTACCTTTACGCCACCTTGGTCCTATATCAATGGTGTCAACAAGACGGATGTGTTCAAGCTGGTGGAATACCACAAGTGGAGGTTCAATTCAGAATGGTTTGTGCCCATCGGCAAGCCTGCCGGTGAAGACAAGAGCAGGCAATTTGTACTGCGCATGGCCGCAAAATTCGGGTTCATTGGCAGGTACAACAAGGAAATTCCCATCTCTCCATTTGAACGATTCCAGGTGGGTGATGCAGGACTTACCAACAACTACGGTGTCCTCGGCTATGATATCATTGCACACAGGGGCTATCCAGTCTACGACAATTCGGATCCCACCATCAATCCAGACAAGCAAAACGCGCAGAACTACTTCACCATATTCAACAAGTACACACTTGAGATGCGTTATCCTTTTGTAACCAACCCAAGCAGCACCATTTATGGATTGGCATTTTATGAAGCGGCCAATGGTTGGTATGAGTTCAAGGAATGGAATCCATTCAGGCTCAGGCGTGCAATGGGTGCCGGTGTAAGGTTCTTCCTCCCCATGTTTGGTTTGCTTGGATTTGACTATGGAATTGGATTGGACAGGATTACCAACACTGGCAAATTGAGGGATGCAAGCAGGTTCACCTTCATGCTTGGATTTGAACCGGAATAAGCAATGATCGCTCCATTGCCTGAGGGGCAGGGGTATTAACAGAACATAAATTTAAAGTCATGAAAAAGCTTTCACTCCTGCTTGGCATTGCAATGGTCCTGGGGCTTATTGTCAATGCACAACGTTATGCAGTCATTGATACCCGCTACATCCTCAGCAAGCTTCCCGAGTATACTGAAGCCCAGAAAAAACTCGATGCGTTCAGCATCCAATGGCAGCAGGAAATCGACCTGAAGCAGGCGGCATTGGACCAGCTGTACAGGAATTTCGAGTCAGAGCGGGTAATGTTGAGTGAGGATTTGCTCAAAAAGCGCGAAGACGATATCTTCAACAAGGAGAAGGAACTGAGGGACCTTCAAAAAAAACGATTTGGTTTTGAGGGTGATCTTTTCAAACGCAGACAAGAATTGGTTAAGCCAATCCAGGACAAAGTGTACAGTGCGGTACAAAAATTGGCTGCCACCCGGCAGTATGACCTGGTACTGGATAAAAGTGAAGGAATTACCATTATCTTTGCCGACCCTAAACTCGACAAAAGCGATGATATCCTAAAAGAGTTATCAGGGAAATAAAAAAAGCATATTTTCGAATCAATAAAAACAAACAAGCAGCAATGAAACAAATCTTAAGCCTTGGTCTGGTGATGATCGCGTTGGTAGCATTCAATCCATTCCTCAATGCACAGAACAAAACAGGATATGTCAGCATAGACGAAGTTGTCCAGCTCATGCCCGATTACAAGAAAGCCACTGCTGATATGGCGCAGTTTGACAGTGCTTTGCAGATCAACTACGGCGAAACCCTGAAAGAATTGAACCGCCAGGACAGCATGTTCAAGGCTGATTCAGTGAAAATGACCAATGCAACCAAAACTGCAAAGAAAGAGCAGATGAAAAAGTTGCTTGTTGAGCTTCAGGGATATGAGCAAAACTATCAGCAACAAATGCAACAAAAGCAGGAAGAGTTGATGGCACCAGTGGCACAAAAGGCAAACCAGGTGATCGCAGATGTAGCCAAGGCCAATGGTTACACATATGTATTCAGGAAAGAGGCGTTGATTGTTTCACCTCCTGGAGACGATATCTTGCCACTGATCAAAAAGAAATTTGAAGTCGCTCCCAAGCCGGCAGCTAAATAAAGGAACTGACCGAAACATTTGTTTCGGTCTTTTTTTGTCCTGACATTTGGACAGAAAAGTGTAAGCGGAGTTCTGCAAGCGTAAACAATGAAACAGCCCATTGGCATATTTGATTCTGGATTGGGTGGTCTCACGGTCATGAAAGAGATCCATGCCCGTCATCCCGAATACGATTACCTCTATTTAGGAGACAGTGCCCGCTCTCCTTATGGTCCAAAGGATTTTGAGACCGTGTACCAATATACATTGGAAGCCGTCACCTGGCTTTTCGAACAAGGTTGCCCATTGGTGATTCTGGCCTGCAATACAGCCTCTGCAAAGGCTTTGCGCACAATTCAGCAAAGAAATCTCCCCGCAATGGACCCAACAAAAAGGGTATTGGGCGTCATTCGGCCTACCACCGAAGTGATTGGGGATTATACCACCACAAGGCATGTTGGAATTTTGGGAACAAAGGGAACCGTTGATTCTGGCTCCTATGCCATTGAACTTGCAAAAGCCTTCCCAGATGTCCATGTTCACCAGCTTGCCTGCCCTGCATGGGTGC
Source organism: Chitinophagales bacterium (assembly GCA_030832085.1). Classification (GTDB taxonomy): domain Bacteria; phylum Bacteroidota; class Bacteroidia; order Chitinophagales; family Chitinophagaceae; genus Pollutibacter. Next base: position 21,734 of record JAURJU010000087.1, read on the forward strand.
CACTTGTCGAGTCGGGAGATTATCTTGATCTTGAAAAGGCTGACCCGCTCATCCGTGAATGCCTGATCAATCTTCTAGAACTGTCAGACGATATTGATACGATATTATTGGCCTGCACCCATTATCCCTTGTTGATGCCCAGGATCCGGGCCATGCTTCCTCCAGACATCAATGTTGTGTCACAAGGAGACATTGTAGCGGAAAGCCTTTCGGCGTACCTCCTGCGCCATCCTGATATGGAAGAACGCATATCCCGGGATGCTTCCCTCACCTTCTGCACCACCGGCGATCCGGAAGCCTTCGGCCATGCAGCAGGCATTTTTTGGGGAAATGAGGTCAAGGCGGTTGGGGTAGCATTGAAATAGTTGAATGTAACACCCTCGGTCGGCAGCTCCAGCCCATATTTCACTTGAATCTTCTTTTTTTGCTTTAAAGCCAAAAAAGCCTTAGTTTTGCCGTCCTTTCACGAAGCCTCGGTTGTGGTGACCCGGGGATACATTGAACAGAAAAGACCGCTTCTCCCGGTCATTTATTCAAAACAAGGGAAATAAAAAGAATTATGAAACGTACATTTCAACCTCATCGCAAACGCAGGAAAACAGTTCATGGTTTCCGCAAGCGTATGGAATCAGCCAATGGCCGCGCCGTTTTGGCCAGCAGAAGAAAAAAAGGACGCAAGAAACTTACAGTTTCTGACGAAAGCAGATTGAAATAATCAGGTTCGCCTGTTATTTTAGATAATTATAGCTCCGGACAAAATCTGGGGCTATTTTTGTTATGAGAAATGAGTGCCAGGAGAATGGCCACACTTCTACCATAAGAACAACCGGGCTTAAAATGCGGTTTTAAAAAATCAAGTTGACACATCGCCAAACATTATCAAAATCTGAACGGCTCAAATCCTATAAACGGATCAGGATTCTTTTTGAGCAAGGACAAAAGTTCAAGGTTTTTCCATTCGTGGTGTATTTCATGCAACGGGTTGAGCATGTCGGAGAAAGGTTGGGTGCAGTTGAACCTGGTCCCCAGCCAGGGCTTGGCAAAACTGGGCGGCGTGGATTGGAAAGTTTGAACTTGGTTGATGGGACCCTTCAAATGGGGGTTTCTGTTGGTAAAAGGCATTTTAAACGCGCAGTTGACAGGAATCTGCTCAAACGCAGGATCCGAGAGGCCTATCGAAAGCAGAACAATGAATTGAAGGAAACCTTGCTTGCTTCTGGCTACGCTTTGGATGTTTTCTTTGTGTATGCCAATGCCCGCATCAGTGACTATGCAGAAATAGCGTCGGGCATGACCAATGCAATGACCATGCTTTGTGATAAAATACCAGCAAAATGACAGACGAGCATTACATGAAAATGGCCCTGAAAGAGGCCGAAAAGGCATTTGAGGAGGGCGAGGTACCTGTGGGAGCGATTGTTGTCATCAACGACAGGATTGTTTCGAGGGGTTACAACATGGTGGAAAAGCTGAAAGATCCGACTGCCCATGCAGAAATCATTGCTCTCACTTCTGCATTCAATGCCCTGGGTGCTAAATACCTGCCCGATGCAACCCTTTATGTAACGGTTGAGCCCTGCCTGATGTGCGCCGGAGCCTTGCACTGGAGCAAGGTGGGGCGAATTGTTTGGGGTGCATCAGACGTGAAGAATGGCCATCATGTATATACCGATGAACGCAATCCTTTTCATCCCAAGACACAGGTTCTTACAGGGTTGCTGGCTGATGAAGCGTCCGATCTCATGAAATCATTTTTCAAGGCAAAAAGACCATGAGCGCCAGCCCAACTTTTATTGCCAATATCCAAATAACCCCAAAAAACCAATCCTATAAACCCCAAACCAATCAACCCTTTATTATCTTTGCATCCTAAATCAAACAATATGTCATTTACACTTCCTGCCTTACCATATGCGCACGACGCGCTTGAGCCGCACATTGATACCTTGACCATGCAGATCCACCACGGAAAGCACCATCAGGCTTATGTTGACAACCTCAACAAGGCCATTGCAGGCACACCAAACGAAGGGAAAACCCTTGAAGAACTTGTTGCTGTGGCAGGAACCATCTCCCCGGCCGTGCGCAACAATGGTGGTGGACACTGGAACCATGGTTTTTTCTGGGAAAGCCTTGCTCCCAATGCAGGAGGTGCTCCTGAAGGTGCTTTGGCTGCTGCCATTGATGCTGCCTTTGGCTCATTTGACGCATTCAAGGAAAAGTTTGCCAATGCAGGCATGACACGCTTTGGAAGCGGGTGGGCCTGGTTGCTGATCAGGGATGGTAAGCTCGAAATTTCTTCAACTCCCAATCAAGACAATCCATTGATGGATGTTGCCGAGGTAAAAGGAACACCAATTCTTGGGGTTGATGTTTGGGAACACGCCTATTACCTGAAGTATCAAAACCGCCGGGCTGATTATCTCTCTGCTTTTTGGTCTGTGGTCAACTGGAAAAAAATTGCTGAGCGTTTTCAGGCAGGATCGTAGCCACTTCCACCCCAAGGGTGACAGCGCGATATTCGATAAAGGGCCTTCCACAGGCCCTTTATCATTCCGTACTTCCTGAGCGCATCGAGTGCATATTGGGAACAGGTGGGATTGTATCTGCATTTTGGACCAAGCCAAGGTGATATCACTGCCCTGTAGAGGTGAATCAACAGTACAAAGGGGGAGATCATCGCTTTTTTCAATGTGTTTTTCAACGTCTTCATCCGGTGTAAAGCTATTCATTGCGGTGCAAAAGACAATCACAAAGATGCATTAATACTGTTGAAAAAGGATGCTTTCCTATTGCATGAACCCTTGTCTATTTTGAATTTTATCAAAATTAACATTCATGCAAAATCCAAACCAGCTGCCAACCAGAAAAAATCAACATCGCCATGTTCTTTTAATGTTCAATGAACACCAGGTTTTAACGCCTGAAACCCTTGCAAGAAAATTATTGGAGCGCATTTTGAACAAAGAGGTCTTGGACCCTGTCCATTTTCTTGGAAACCGCGTCAGGCTCAATAATTTTAACAATCTCTCAGAGCCAGAGCTTCATTATTTGATTGTACGGTACCAACAAAGGTATTCATCCCTCACAAGCTTGGCTTTTTCCATGGTGGAAAAGCAGCTGAGCAATAACAGGCTCATTATGAAGGGCTTCCACGAAACAGGTTGTTGCTTTGAACACCATTGTGAAATCATCAGCGGAAATTGGAAAATAGAATTAAAGCGCCATGAAGACGAATGGTTGGTCGTTAGCATTGATCTGGAGGGGGTTGATTTTTAGTTGGGCACCAACTTCACCATAAACCCACCAATTAGCTTTAAAACGCTCCTTGTTTTTTATTAACTTAGCGTTTCAAAATACAATTTCTTGTCAGAAGAGCAATCGTTTATTAAGCGTTTAAGGACTGGTGGAAAGGAAGAGGCTGAGATGAGTTTCATTGACCATCTTGAGGCACTTCGCTGGCATATCGTTAGGGCTGTTTTGGCCATATTGATCAGTGCAATCCTTTTTTTCATTTACATTGATGAGATATTTGATGTTGTCATCATGGGCCCTACCCGCAATGATTTCATCTCATACAGGATTTTTTGCAAGATGAGCCATTCCCTGGGCATGGGAGAGTCCCTTTGCATGCCTCCGATGAAAATGAGTTTGCAGGTTACCTCCATCAGTGGAACCTTCATGTCGAGCATTACCATTGCTGTTGTAGGCGGTTTGCTGCTTGCACTGCCCTTTGTATTCCTTGAAATCTGGAAATTCATCAAGCCCGCCCTGAAACCCACGGAGTTGAAATATACACGTGGAATCATTTTCTGGGTTTCCCTGTTTTTCTTTATTGGCGTGTGTTTCGGATATTTTATGTTGGCCCCCTTCACCTTCAATTTTCTTTCCAATTATACCATTGGCGGGATGGGGGTGATTGATTACCGGCCCACATTGACTGACTACCTTGATACACTGATCGACATTGCACTGGGCGCAGGTATTGCCTTTGAGCTGCCCATGGCCACCTGGCTGTTGTCCAAGCTTGGCATCATCACACCGAATTTTCTCAGAACCTACAGGAAGTATGCCTATGTTGTACTCCTTGTACTCGCCGCCATCATTACACCTTCGCCCGATTGGGGATCACAGCTGATCGTTGTGGTTCCATTGGTAATGTTGTATGAAATCAGCATAGTCATTGCTGCAAGGGTGCAGAAGAAGAAAGATGAGGAGTGGGAATAAAACAATAATATGAAACATCCGTGAGGGAAGGCTTCTGTAGCCCTGGATGCAAGATGAAGAGGGCAACATGTGGCCAAAATAAATCAACACCATAACATGAAAATAGCCATTGGTTCAGACCACGCAGGATTCAATTATAAGGAAGCCATCAAGGATCACCTTCAGCAAGCTGGCCATGCTGTCGAAGATTTGGGAACATTCACCGAAGCCTCATGTGACTATCCAGACTATGCCCATGCTGTAGCACTGGCTGTTGAGGAGGGTAAAGCCGAAATAGGTGTATTGGTCTGCGGTTCGGCCAATGGCGTGGCCATTACCGCAAACAAGCATGCAGGCATCCGTGCTGCGATTTGTTGGGAAAAGGAAATTGCCATCCTCGCAAGGTCCCACAACAATGCCAATATCATTTGCATTCCCGCGCGGTTTGTATCAACTGATGCAACCTTCGA
>JAURJU010000088.1 GCA_030832085.1 Chitinophagales bacterium
CAGCAGCAACTCCTTGAAGCAGGTGTTCACTTCGGCCACCTCCGCAAGAAGTGGAATCCTAAGATGTTGCCTTACATCTATGCAGAGAAAAAAGGCATCCATATTATTGATCTGAACAAGACGGTTGAGTGTTTGCAAGAAACTGCCCTCGCCCTCAAGAACATCGCCAAAAGCGGTAAGAAGATCATGTTTGTTGGAACCAAAAAGCAAGCCAAGGAAATCGTGACCGAGTGTGCACAGAAGGTGAACATGCCTTTTGTTACAGAGCGCTGGTTGGGTGGCATGTTGACCAACTTCAACACTGTTCGCAAGTCGGTAAAGAAAATGCAGAGCATCGAAAAAATGCTTGCTGATGGCAGCTTCGACAACATTACCAAGAAAGAGCGTCTTCAATTGTCACGCGACAAGGACAAGATGGAAAAAGTATTGGGTGGTATTGCACAGTTGGGCCGTGTACCAGCGGCACTGTTCATCATTGACATCGGTCATGAGCACATTGCCATGGCTGAAGCCAAGCGTCTTGGAATTACCACATTTGGCATGGTGGATACCAACTGCGATCCCAATAAAGTTGACTTCCCTGTGCCATCCAACGATGACGCAACCAAATCCATCGCCATCATCACCAACTACATCACTGCAGCAATTGCGGAAGGATTGGCCGAGCGCCAGGCTGAAAAGTCTGACGAGAGCGAAGAAGGTGAAGATTCAGGAGACAACGCATTGAAGTTCTCTCTTGATGAGGAAGGTGATGCGGAAGCAGCAAAAAAGGCCAAGTCGGGTGCACCAAAGCGCAGGGTTCCTGCAGCAGGTGGTGGCGGCAGAAAGCCAGCCCAGAAGAAGTAATCAATACATACACTAACTTAAATATCGTGTCTTGAACCGAAAGCGGTTTCTTGACCGGAGGATAAATATGTCAGAAGTAACAATAACGGCAGCTGAAATCAACAAGCTGCGTCAAATGACGGGTGCAGGCATGATGGATTGTCGCAAGGCACTCACTGAAAACAACGGCGATATTGAGGCTGCAATTGATTGGCTCAGGAAAAAGGGCCAAAAGGTTGCTGCACTCAGGGGTGACCGTGATGCAAAAGAGGGTGTTGTGCTTGCAAAGACCACTGCCGACAACAAAACCGGAATCACTTTGTGCCTGAGCTGCGAAACAGATTTTGTGAGCAAGAACGATGATTTTGTCGCGTTCGCGCAAAGCATCATGGACGCAGCGATTGCAAACAATGTACATTCCGCAGATGAATTGTATGCACAAGAAATCAATGGTGCAAAAATTGCTGATTTGGTGAATGACAAGCTTGCCAGCATTGGTGAGAAAATTGGTGTTTCCAAGTTTGAGCGCATTGATGCTGAATTTGTATCATCCTATATCCATGGTGCAAACAGGATGGGTGTATTGGTAGGCCTGAATGAGGTGCAGCCTGAAGTTGGCAAGGACATTGCCATGCAAATTGCTGCAATGAATCCCGTTGCCATCGATTCCTCTTCTGTTTCAGCCGAAGTCATTGAAAGGGAAAAAGGCGTAATTCTTGAGTTGATCAAGAACGATCCCAAAATGGCCGGAAAGCCTGATGAAATGATATCTAAAATTGCAGAAGGCAAGCTGAATGCTTTCTACAAGGAAAGTACACTGGTTGCCCAGGCTTTTGTAAAGGATGGAGGAATGTCTGTAGGAGATTACCTCAAGTCCAAGGGCAGTGACCTGAAAGTTGTTTCTTTCAAGCGTGTTGCGCTCGGTTAATCCACAGCAAATAACGAACATAGAAAAGGGCCTTCATGATGAAGGCCCTTTTTGTATCTTTGCACCATGCAACCCATATACAAAAGAATACTGCTGAAATTATCCGGAGAGTCTCTTGTGGGAGACAATGGTTTTGGTATTGACCCAACCATGATCAACCGCTATGCCAAGGAAATCAAAAGTGTGGTAGACCTTGGAGTGGAAGTGGCTATCGTCATTGGTGGTGGAAACATCTACCGTGGGATGAATGAATCCGAAACGGGCATTGAACGTGCCCATGGTGATTATATGGGCATGCTGGCCACCGTCATCAATGGGATGGCCATACAGGCAATGCTTGAAAAGCAGGGCATGTACACACGCTTGTTGACCGCCATCAAGATGGAACAGGTAGCAGAGCCTTATATCAGGAGAAGGGCCATCAGGCACCTTGAAAAAAACAGGATTGTGATTTTCGGCGGAGGAACAGGTAATCCGTATTTCACTACGGATACCGCAGGTTCACTTCGTGCCGTAGAAATAGGTGCAGATGTAATCATCAAGGGAACCCGCGTAAACGGAATCTATACTGCTGATCCGGAGAAGGATCCTTCGGCAACAAAATACGATACGATCTCTTTCAAGGAATGCATTGATAAAAACCTAAAGATTATGGACATGACAGCCTTTACGCTGTGCATGGAAAACAATCTTCCAATCATTGTTTTTGATATCAACCAAGAAGGAAATTTGAAAAAATTGGTGACTGGTGAACAGATTGGTACTTTGGTGAAGTGAGGTTTGCAGGATTCAGTTTACAAAGCAAACACCTTACAACATCTCTAAACTCCCCTTAGCCCCATGTCCATCTCTTCCATTCGCAAGGATTATCAGTTGCGCTCACTGTCTGAGTCAGAGGTTCAGCCCGACCCTATTTCCCAATTCAGCCAATGGTGGGATGAGGCCTTGCGTTCAGAAATCGATGAGGTAAATGCCATGACCCTGTCAACAGTAACTTCAGCGGGAAGACCCTCGGCAAGGATTGTTTTATTGAAAGGCTTTGACGAAAGGGGTTTTGTTTTTTATACCAATTATGAAAGCGATAAAGGTCATGATCTCGCTGCCAATCCATTTGCATCCTTGGTTTTCTTTTGGAAGGAACTGGAACGGCAAGTAAGGGTGATGGGGAAGTGCGAGCAGGTTTCCTCTACAGAGAGTGATGAATATTTCAACAGCAGACCGCTGGGCAGTAAATTGGGCGCCTGGGCTTCTCCACAAAGCAGGGTGGTAGTAAACCGTGAAGTGTTGGACAAGCAAGCAGAGGAATTGCTTGAGCGATATGCTGATGGTAATGTACCTCGCCCCATGCATTGGGGTGGTTATCGTGTAATACCCGAAACCGTAGAATTTTGGCAGGGTCGCAGCAACAGGCTGCATGACAGGATCAAGTATTCAGGGAAAGATGGAGCCTGGATGCTGGAACGCCTGGCCCCATGATGAATTGCCTGTTGTCAGTTATCAGTTGAACAGCCGTGAATTTGCATGCACAACCGACAACTGATAACGGATAACGAATTAGGATTTTCGTGCAGCAGCTTTCTTTCCAGCTTTTGCTGGTCTTGATTTTCCGAAAGATCCTTTGAATATTTTTCCTTTTTTGGTTTTTTTGTCGCCTCTTCCCATTGTATTTGTTTTTTATTGTGTTGATGTGAAAAAAAAAGCAAGACGCGCAAACGTCTTGCTTTTTTAATTTTTTTTAAGCGGTTAGATCTTTGCAGAAAGTTCTTTACCAGCTTTGAACTTGGCAACCTTCTTTGCCTTGATCTTGATCACAGCACCAGTCTGTGGGTTACGACCATTGCGAGCAGCCCTTTTGGTTACAGAGAAAGTACCGAAACCAACCAATGTAACTTTTCCACCACCTTTGAGGGTTTTGGTTACTGCGCTAACAAATGAATCAAGTGTAGCGTTGGCCTGAGTTTTGGTGATACCAGCGTCATCAGCGAGCTTGGCGATCAATTCAGCTTTGTTCATAAACTTAAAATTTTAATTGATTTGTGTACTGACAAATTTATAGGCTTTTTGATTCTAACAAAATTTTTTTTCTTCACGTTTTTCCTCTAAAAGCCAGTGCAGACCTACATTTTAGCAATTAAAGGTAATCTATTTTTCCACACTTATTGCACAATTGCCATCAATGTTCGAAATCCCATCACCTGATCGCCCCATACGGCCCTTGCTTTCAAACGCAATGCAGGTGCATGTTCAGCAATGTATTTGCGGTAATTTTCTTCAGTTTCTGCACGAAATTGCACTGCAATCCCGATTCCTTCTTGCTCTTCCATCTCCAATAATCTCAGTATCGTATACCCTGAAAACAGCCCCAAAGACATCATTTCTGGGATATGTATGTTTTTCATCCAGGCCAACCATTCTTCATGGATTTCATGTGGCACGGCATAGGTGATGTTGTAGACCAGCATATTATTTGTTTGACAGTTCAAGGTAAACAGGGCAATGGTCGCTGTGCTTGATGTCAGGGTAAATTTCTGCATCCACAATCCTTGACCGGAGGTTTTCTGTTACATTGATATAATCAATTCTCCAGCCCTTGTTGTTGAGCCGAACACTGGGAAAGCGTTGACTCCACCAAGAGTAACGGTGTGGTTCCGGGTGTTTTGTCCTGAATGTATCCACCCAACCAGCTGCAAAAAAGTCGTCCATCCACGCCCTTTCTTCTGGTAAAAAACCGGTAGAATTTTTATTCCCTTTGGGATCATGGATATCGATGGGATGATGGGCGATGTTGTAGTCTCCACAAAGCACAATTCCTTCTTGTTTCTTGCTCATCTTGCTGAGGTAGGGGAGAAATTCCTTGAGCCACTCCATTTTGAAGGACTGTCTTTCCTCTCCTGAAGTTCCAGACGGAAAATAGGCATTGATCAACAGCAGTTTTCCAAAATGAAGTTGAATCACCCGACCTTCATCATCGCTTTGTGTATGCCCATTGCCATTCACCACCTTATCGGGTTTGATCTTTGTAAATACGGCTACACCACTGTACCCTTTTTTGCTGCTTGCGCTGAACCAATAATCATGGTACCCCAATGCGTTGATTTCTGCGATGTTGATGTCTTCTTTTGTGGCTTTTGTTTCTTGCAGGCAAATGATGTCTGCAGGATCAGTTTTTAACCAGTCAATGAAGCCTTTTTTTATTGCCGCCCTGATGCCATTGACATTGTAAGAGATGATCCTCATGTTGCTTGGATATTGTTGCTGGTAAGATTATCCCTCAAGGCTGGGCCTTAACCATTTTTCAGCTTCCGCCAGGTCCATGCCCTTTCGTTCAGCATAATCATGCAGCTGATCTTTGGTAATTTTTCCAACACCAAAGTATTTTGCTTCCGGATTTGCGAAATACCATCCACAAACGGAGGAGGCAGGATACATGGCAAGTGATTCCGTCAACGTGATGCCAATCTGGTTTGAAGCATCCAGCAGATGGAAGAGTTTGTTTTTTTCGGTATGGTCTGGACAAGCGGGATAGCCTGGTGCAGGCCTGATGCCAATGTAATCTTCCCTGATCATTTGTTCATTGGACAACAGTTCGTCTTTGGCATACCCCCAGTAATCTGTCCTCACCCTCATGTGGAGGTATTCTGCAAGTGCCTCTGCAAGCCTGTCTGCAAGGGCCTGTAGCATGATCTTGCCATAATCGTCATACTGTGATTCAAAGCGCAGGACATGCTCCTCAATTCCTTGAATGGTTACAGCAAATGCACCGAGATGGTCCTGTCTCGAAGCGGACAAAGGTGCGATGAAATCAGCCAAAGAAAGGTTGGGCTGGTCTGCTGCTTTTTTCATTTGTTGGCGGAGAAATTGCAACTCGATTTTTTCATGTGCCGCGATATTGAGCAAAGTCACGGTATCCCGCCCATCACTGTTGGCTGGCCAGAAACCAAGAACGGCTTTGGGCTCAAGCCATTTTTCTGCAACAATCTGCTGCAGCATGGCCATTGCATCGTTGTACAATTTCGTGGCTTCGGCACCAATTTTTTCGTCCTTCAGGATGGCGGGAAATTTTCCATGCATCTCCCAGGCAATAAAAAATGGTGTCCAGTCTATGTAAGGAATAAGGGTTTCCACGGGAATGTCCTCAATCACCTTTTTCCCCGTAAAACTGGGAGTTGGAAGCACAGCATTGTTCCAATCCATGTTGAATTTCCTGCTTATGGAATCCTCATAGCCCAGCATTTCCTTGCTGCTCTTTTTATTGGCAAATTCTACGCGCAATTTTTCATACTCCTGGTCAATGGATTCCAGGAATTCGGTTTTGTTTTGGTTGAGCAAGGATCCTGCAACAGATACGCTTCTTGATGCATCGAGCACATGCACCACTCCACCATCATATTGTTGTGCAATCTTCAGTGCTGTATGCATGCGAGAGGTTGTAGCGCCGCCTATCAGCAACGGTTGTTTCATTCCCCTGCGTTTCATCTCTGCCGCCACATGTACCATTTCATCCAACGATGGCGTGATCAATCCACTCAACCCGATGATGTCTGCATTGTGCTTTACTGCCTCATCAAGGATTTTATCGGCGCCCACCATCACACCCAAATCCACAATATCATATCCGTTGCATCCGAGCACAACCCCAACAATGTTTTTTCCAATATCATGCACATCGCCTTTAACGGTTGCCAGCAGGATTTTGCCTGCAGCGGAAGCCTCTAGTTTTGCTGCTTCGATGTATGGGGTCAGAACCGCCACACTTTTCTTCATTACCCTGGCACTTTTTACCACCTGTGGCAGGAACATTTTTCCAACACCAAAAAGGTCGCCGACCACATTCATCGCGTCCATCAATGGCCCTTCAATCACATCAAGCGGCCGGGGATATTCTTGTCTTGCCTCTTCAGTGTCTGCATCGATGTATTCAGTAATGCCATTGATCAGTGCGTGTTTCAAGCGCTCCTGCACAGAAGCGTTGCGCCAGGCCTCATCCCTTTCCTGCACCTTGCCTTTGGCCTTTACGGTTTCGGCAAACTGAATCAACTTTTCAGTTGCCTGGTTATCGTCATTTTTTCTGTTGAGGATCACATCCTCACAGAGCGTCCTCAATACCGGATCAATCTCATCATAAATGACAAGCTGCCCTGCATTGACGATGCCCATGTCCATTCCCGCCTTGATCGCATGGTAGAGAAATACGGAGTGCATGGCTTCGCGAACATGGTCGTTGCCACGGAAAGAAAATGAAAGGTTGCTGACACCTCCTGAAATTTTTACCAATGGATATTTTTGTTTCAATACCCTGGTGGCTTCAATGAAATCAACACCATAGTTGTTGTGCTCCTCCAATCCGGTGGCTACTGCAAAAACATTGAGGTCAAAGATGATGTCCGATGCAGGGAATCCCACTTTTTTTGTGAGGATTTCATACGCCCTTTCCCCAATCCTGATTCTTTTTTCCAGTGTATCCGCCTGTCCTTCTTCATCAAAGGCCATAACAATTACTGCTGCGCCAAAGCTTCTGCAGATGATGGCCTGCTGGATGAATTTTTCTTCGCCTTCCTTCAGTGAAATGGAGTTGACCACGCATTTTCCCTGTATGCATTTCAGCCCAGCTTCAATGATGGAAAATTTTGAAGAGTCAATCATGACGGGAATCCTGGCAATGTCTGGCTCACTTTGAAGCAGGTTGAGGAAGATGACCATTTCCTTTTCACCATCAAGCAAGGCGTCGTCCATGTTTACGTCAAGGATCTGTGCCCCACTTTCAACCTGCTGCCTTGCAACACCGAGCGCCTCTTCGTATTTTTCTTCCCTGATCAGCCGTGCAAACTTCTTTGAGCCTGTAACATTGGTGCGTTCCCCTACATTGACAAAATTGGTCTCTGGTCGGATCACCAATGGCTCCAATCCTGACAGTCTCATGTAAGGCTTGATATGTACTTGTTCTCCCATTTTTTATTTTTCTAAACGTTCATCCCTCATCCCTTTCCCCCTCATCCCTCATCCCTCATCCCTTTCCCCTCATCCCTCAATCTCCACCACCGGCAAACTCCTTGGTTGTATTTTTCTCACCTGATCGGCAATGTGCCTGATATGATCGGGCGTGGTGCCGCAGCATCCACCCACGATATTTACAAATCCTTTTTCTGCCCATTCTTCTATGAAGTGGGCGGTTTCGGCAGGTTCCTCATCGTATTCTCCCATCGCATTGGGAAGCCCTGCATTGGGATACGCGGATGTATAACATACAGCAATCTGCGAAAGCTCTTCAATATGCGAACGCATTTGATGTGCACCCAATGCACAGTTCAGGCCAACGCTCAATGGGTTTGCGTGTGCGATGCTGGTATAAAAGGCCTCCAGTGTTTGGCCGCTGAGTGTTCTTCCGGAAGCATCTGTGATGGTGCCACTGATCATCAACGGCAGTTCTTCCAGCTGGTTGTCACGGAAAAACTTTTTTGTGGCATAGATGGCCGCCTTGGCATTCAGGGTATCAAAGATGGTTTCGATCAGCAACAGGTCAACACCGCCTTCTACAAGCGCCTTTACCTGTTCGTAATATGCTTCTGCGACTTCATCAAAGCTGATGCTTCTGAAGCCGGGGTTGTTTACATCTGGAGATAGGGAAAGTGTTTTGTTCATCGGGCCAATGGCACCAGCCACGAAAGGTCCGCCTTTTTCCTTGCTTTCGGGATGTTTTGCTTGGTATTCAAGAACGGCCTTTCTGGCGCAACCTGCTGCTGCCAGGTTGATTTCATAAGACAGTTCGCTCATGTTGTAGTCTGCCATGGAAACAGCCTGCGCATTGAAGGTATTGGTTTCAATGATGTCTGCTCCTGCCTCCAGGTATTGAAGGTGGATGTTTTTGATGATGTCGGGCTGGGTAATGCTCAACAGGTCATTGTTTCCCTTGAGGTCTGACGGCCAGTCTGCAAACCTGGTTCCCCTGTAGTCCGATTCTGTAAGCTTGTGCCTTTGAATCATGGTACCCATGGCACCGTCAATGACAAGGATTCTTTCTTTGAGTAGTATGGAGATATCTTTCATGCTTGGTGTAGAAGCGCAAAGGTAGTTAAAAGGGACAAGGGTTCAAGGGCAAGGGGGATGGGTTTTTTACTGTATATAGCTGTCTACGGGAAGCCTGTTCCTGATGCTCTTGGCCAATGTCATTTCATCAGCAAATTCGAGTTCCCCTCCAAACGCGATACCGCGGGCAATCGTGGTGAAGCGGAGTTCGGAGCTGTTGAGTTTTTTGCGGATATAATAGATGGTGGTATCTCCCTGGATGGTTGGGCTCAGTGCAAAAACGATCTCCTTGGTGTTTTCCAGTGGAATCCTAGAGACCAAAGATTCAATCGTGAGCTGGTCGGGCCCAATGCCGTCCAACGGAGAAATTACACCGCCCAAAACATGGTAAACACCATTGTATTGCTCCGTCGACTCAATGGCAATCACATCCCTGATGTTCTCTACTACACAGATCACGTCTTTTTTTCTGCCTGTATTGCTGCAGATGGTGCATTGATCGAGGTCAGAGATGTTGAAACAGGTTTTGCAGAACCTGATTTCTTTGCGCATCCTGGAGATGGTATCGCTGAATTGCAGCACTTCCAGTTCCTCTTGCTTGAGCAGGTGAAGGACCAGTCGCAAAGCAGTTTTCTTCCCGATGCCTGGGAGGCGGGAAAATTCCTTGACGGCAGCTTCGAGCAGGTTGGAAGAAAGGTGCATTTGTAAAATTACTGAATGTCTTTCAGATCAATCCTCAATTCGTTGTCCCAATTGGCCCTGATTTGCAAGGTTTGCTTTCTGGCCACCACTTTTTCGGGCTGTAATCTCTTCCAGTAATTTCCGGTATCCCATTTTCCATTGTCGTTGCTGTCGAACAACACACTGATCTGGTACTCACCGGGGGCGAAGCGATTTATCTTGTATTTTTCCTGCCTGACAGGTTGTTGCAGAAACACTTTACTGTCCTTGATCAACAAAAGGATGGGATGTTGTGCGCTGTCGATGTTGGCAATGCGGAGGTCAATGCTTCCGTAATCACTTTCTTTTTTGGTGCTGAAGCCAATGGTATCTGCCTTCATGAACCTGTTGTCGAGGGTGTCCGTGGCAAACTCCTTTTCAAGAATAAGGTTGTAAGCGGTGTTTTCTGTCCACTTGTGGTCGATAATCAGTTGTTTTCTGGTGCTGTCCAGGGTGAAGGAAAACCCGGGAATGGCCTTGAAATCCTTGTCTGTGAACCTGACTTTTGCACTGTCAATTTTTTGCAGCGGGTGTTCTGTACTCAGGATGAATTTCGAAAGCAAGTCTTGACGCCCACCATCGAGGTTGTTGCCAAAGCGCAACCGTTTGTCCTCCGTTTTCTTGTTTGAAGTTGTAGGCTTGGATGAAGTTTTTGGCGCAGGCTTCACCTCTTGCAGTTCTTCAAAAGCATAAAGGGTTGTAGCGGTATCCTTGCCAATGTTGATGGGGCTGTTCAGGAATGCGATCAATTCACTGGACTGGTCATATTTTTTTCCTCCATCGGCATCCTTGATGGCGAATACATTGTACAGGCCTGGACGCAGGTTCCTGAAAATGAAACTGCCATCGCCCTTGAGCCTGGTATAATAGCGTGGTTTTTGTTTGGCAACAGCTGAATCGTCCATTTGCTGGTGAAGCACTGCAATCAGGGTGCTGTCCACTTTTCCGGTTTCTGCAATGATCACCTTGCCGGTCAGGTATGCAGAGTCAATGTATGTCCCCGTTGAAAAGGTATAGCTGAAGTTCTTGAGGATGTTGTTTTCATTGATGTCCTTGATGGCTTCCCCAAAATCAATGCTGTAGGTCGTATTTTCCTCAAGGGTATCCTTGAGTCTTACGGTAATGGTTTTAAGTTTTCCTTCGGCATTGGGATTGATCTTTGGTGTTGGGGAATAGGTCAGTTTTTCATAGGGGTTATCAAGGGTGATGTATTCATCGAATACCAGGGTGATTTTGTTCCCCTTGAAGTTTTTGGCACCATATTCAGGCAATGCCGTCACCAATTTTGGCGGTATCGAATCCCGGGGCCCGCCTGTTGGTGGAACTTGTTGTCCACAGGAACTGAGTAGTGCCGCAAAAATGATGCAATGAATGAATCTCATGATGTGTTGCAAAGTTAATCAAAAACCACCACCAGCCCCTTTTGGGGGGATGCTGCTTTTCCTGTTGAAAAGGTTCCTTGCTATTGCTCCTGAAAGGGTTCAAAGGATGTTTCCTGTTCTTCTTCAATGAATCCCACCTGCAGTTTGTTTGTTTTGACAAAGTTGCACCAGTGGCAGTCTTCCTTTCCGCAGCCCGTATAAAAGTCCCGTGCCTGGATCTTCGCCCAAACAAACTGGATCTGTTCCCTTACAGCATCCGTATCTTCTTTTGTAATGGGAACAAGGGTGGAGCTGATTTCTTTTTTGGCATTGGGTTCAACAAAATCAAACTCGGTGCTCATGACCTGGTACTTGCCCTGTTCATTGTTGTCAATCAAAAGCTTGTAGAATACTGCCTGGCGCCAATAGTCGCCGCCGTAAGGAGGATCGCTTTGGGGGTTCTTAAGCTTTGCTTTTGCGTTGTCTGGGTTTCCAGTTTTGTAGTCTACAACGTTGACTTTGTGGCCATCGAATTCCATCTTGTCGATCTTTCCCTTGAGCGGGACGCCATCAACCATCACGTTCCTGATGTTCCTCTCAACCGATACAATCTTGTTGAAAGAATGTATTTTTTTATCGTAGTATTTGTCAAGGATATCCCGCCCGTATTCCATCCTTCTTTCAAATTCCTCTTTGGTGAAACTCTCTCTGTGCCTGTAGAGGTAAAGCACAAAATCCTCAACCAACACCTGTTTGGAAGGGAAGTTGTTGCCCGGGTCCTCTTTCATTTTATTGAAGAAGGATTCCAGCGCAAAATGAATACCAGAGCCGAATTCAAGCGTTTCGTTTTTGGGAGATGGGATGCGAATGAGGTTGTTGTAATAGAATTGAAGCGGACAGTTGAGGTAATTGTTCAGCGCCGTTACGTTCATGGAAAATTTGTCCAATGCCTTATCGATTATGGCTGAATCCATTTTTTCAATGATCGGCGAGTGTGCTGTAAGCAAGCGCACCAGGTTAAATTCCATGACGGTATCTTCGGCTGGAATGGGATTGTCTTCGGGCAGGGCATGGCCTGACTTGATTTCTTCCAAAAACATGCTGGCTTCAAGGTCCTTTCCGTCATCTTTTTGTTTTGCATAAGAAATGGTCAGGAATTTTGCCGCCCTGGTCAACGCGACATAAAAAAGCCGTCGCAACTCCTCTTCAGATGTTGTAGAAGCATTTGATACAAAGAGGGTATCAGGAAGTTTGTAGCCCCTGTTGATGGCCTTTTTCTTTTCCCAGAAACTGGCATTGCATCCTGCAAAAAAAACATGTTCAAATTCAAGCCCTTTGGCACCATGGGCAGTCAGAAGGTTCACACCTTTTTCATTGCCGCCCACTTGAACGATGGGAAGGGCCAGCTCTTCTTTCCGCATCATTTGTATCACCTTCACGAATTTGTTCAGGTCCAGGGAGGGATCTTTTTTTGTCTCATTTTTCAGAAAATCGAAAAAGGCGGTCAAGGCTTGCATTTGCCAGTGGTTGTCGTTGGATTTCATGATCACGCCCAGCATCCCTGAATCGCGAATGATCCGCTCCAGCAATTGTTGCAATGTGATGTTGCTGATATTGCCCAGCATGTTTTCGATGAATTTGCCTGCTTGTGCCAGTTCATCAGAAATTGTTTTTTCGAAAAGACTCCCTGCAATGGAATTGGTCTTGATATCGATGATGTTCCTGAAACCGGACACCTCTTTTTTATAGAGGCGCTGCGTGTTTTCTATGCTCAGTTTGGCGATTTCAAGTGGACGAACAGAAAACCAATCATAGTGCAGGATTTCGAAAAGCATCTGGTCACCGCTGAAAGCCGTGTCCATTTCCGCATCCAGGTATTCCAGCAGTCGAATGATTTTTTTGATCAACGGAAGCTCCAGCAGGTTGATGTTCCGCTTGCTGTAAAAAAGGATGTTCCTGCATTTTAGGAACTCCGCCAGCTCCTCACCATATTTGTTTTCCTTGTAGATGACTGCGATGCTTTTGGGCGCAGTTCCACTGTGGACAAGGGTTTCAATGGCTTTGGTGATGCCGATCATTTCTTCACGGGCATTTCTCCATGCGTTGACCTGGGGAAATTGTGCAAGGGTTTTCAATTCGGCATTGCCCGCCTGCAATGTTTTGCTCAATCCGCTGATATGGTGGATCAACCGCTCCTGGTTTTTGTCAATCAAGGTCTTTGATACATCAAGAATCGGTTGTGTGGACCGGTAGTTCTCGGTCAACATGATGGTTTTGATGTTGGGAAATTTTTTCATGAAGACCAGCATGTTCTCCACGTTGGCCCCCTGAAAGCGAAAGATCGACTGGTCATCATCTCCCACAACAAAGATGTTCGGTTCATCCCAATAACTGATCAGCATCTCAACCAGGCTGTTTTGCGTGCCGCTCGTATCCTGGTACTCATCCACCAATACATATTGGAACTGCTCCTGGTATTGTGCCAGTATTTGAGGGTTGTTCCTGAAAACACCAATCACCCAATTGATCATGTCATCGAAGTCGTAGCGCTTGCGGCCCAGCATCATTTTTTGGAATTTGTCAAATTCCTTCACGCCAGCTTCCAGCTTCAACATTTTTTCATTTTCTCCGTTGATCAGTTCTTTTTTGAGGTCGCCTGCATTGAACTGCCCTGTTTTCCGTTTGTAGGTGTATTCCTCCCTGTTGGGAAGATCCTTGAGGTACGCTTGGATGGCATCCAGGATCTGTTGTGTATCCCATCCTTCCCTTTTCATCGTGCTGAAAAGGTATCTGAGGTTTTTGGTTTCAAAATACACATCGCTCCGGTAGCGCTTCAGGGGATGGTTTTTGGGAAACTGATCAATCAATTCCCGCAGCAAAGCAATAGACTCGAGGTCAGAGATGGCCTCTAGTGCGTTTTTTTCAAAGTAGGACAGGTTGTCCTGGATCACCTGGTTGCAAAAGGAATGATAGGTATGGATGTTGACCTTATAGGCATCCGGGCCGATGATCTTGAGCAAACGCTTGCGCATCGCCACTGCACCGGCATCTGTATAGGTCATGCAAAGAATGTTGTGAGGAAGAGTATCTGTTTCCATCAGGATTTTCCCGATACGGATGGCCAGGATCTGTGTTTTTCCTGTTCCTGGACCTGCAATAACCATTACCGGCCCTTCAATGGTATCAACCGCCTCTTTTTGCGCAGGGTTGAGTTTGGCGTATTCATTTTGGTAGGTGGTGAGGACGGGGGTCATGGTCAAAGGCGGTTTGGAGAGGTTGAAAAGTTCATCAAGTTACAACAACATCAGCGTTCCAGTTGTTAAGAATCCTGAAAACAACGGCTGATGAGCCCATACAAATTTCCTTAAACCCATTCTACATGGCCGTACATTCCCTCAAAAAAACCCAGTTCATTCCGATTTCCCTTGATGCTGCATGGGATTTCTTTTCACATCCAAAGAATTTGGCGGTCATGACCCCCGAATACCTGAACCTTAAATTCACGAACGAATTGTATGGAGATGAGATGTATCCAGGACAGGTGATGACCTACAATGTAAGACCCGTTTTGGGGATTCCGATGTTTTGGATGACAGAGATCACGCATGTCATGCCCAAAAAATATTTTGTGGATGAGCAGCGGTTTGGTCCATATGCCATGTGGCACCACCAGCATCATTTTGAAGAAACAGCGGGGGGCGTATTAATGACAGACCTGATCCATTACAAGGCGCCACTTGGATTCTTGGGTGAGATTGCCGTTGCGCTTTTCATTAAAAAACAGCTGGAAGGTATATTTGAGTTCAGGAAGAAAAAAGTGGAGGAGTTATTTTCCTAAACTTTTATCCAGGCATCCTGGTAATATACTTTTCTATCTGTTTGATCTGGTCGATTACCTGCTCTGTGGTTGGCTTCTGGGCCTTTGCCTTCTTGAAAAAATCTTTTGCAGCACGGAACTCGCGCTTTTGCATCATGATCTGGCACATTTGGAGGTAGGCCAGGGCTGAGCTCTCCTTGTCTGGAATGCCCAGGCGAATGGCAGCCCGGATAAGGCTCTCGCCCTCTTTCATGTTGCCTTTTTGCATGGCCATCATGCCCAGTTGAAGCTTGTTTGCTCCTTCAGCCTCTTTCATGGGGAGGCCCAGGTCAAGGCTTTTTTTCATGTGCTTTTCAGCCGAGTCAAAGTCCTGTTTGGACATGGCAATGTTTCCCTTCAAGGTGAAATATACCGCCCGGATGGGTTTGTAAAGCAGGTTGGGATATTTGATTCCACTGAGAATTTTCTCAGCTCCCTCAAAATCGCCTTCCTCAAGGTATTCCTGGATCAGGCGCAAAGGCCCAATAAAAAAATGGGTGAATATGCAAAGGACAGCGATGATGTAGAGCGCCAATGAGGGCCAAAAACCGGAGGTCAAGTTGACCAGGACAGCCAGGGCAAGTGATAGCAGCCCTAATGGCAGCCTGTATTTGATGAAAATGTTATAAAATTTCATAGTTGGCAAATATAATCAAATAACAATCAGTATTCTCCGAAGGATTAGGATCTTGCATGCATCTATAAGGTAGAAACTTGAACGAAGCGGAGCTCATAAATGGTTTGAGGCAAGGGAATGAACTTGCTTTTCAGTGGTTGGTGAACAACTTCAGCCACCGCATACATCATATGGTGTTGAACATTGTGCAAGACAGGGATGATGTGGAAGATGTGTTGCAGGAGACCTTCATTCAGGTGCATGGGTCGATTGGTTCGTTCAAGGGTGAATCAAAACTTTTGACCTGGGTGCAAAAAATCGCCATCAGAAAGGCCTTGGAGAAATTGAGGAAAAGAAAAACCAGGCAAAGGCTGCATGCGCTTGTTCCCTGGTGGATGCCCGAAGAAAAACGAAGCATCGATGTGGTGGAGATGAACCCAGGAATTGCTGCAGAAAACAAGGAAAAGGCAGCCGCCCTGTACAGGGCTATTGCCGAATTGCCTGGGAAACAACAATTGGCTTTCAACCTGATCCGGATTCAGGGAATGAAGCATGAGGAAGCAACAGCAATCATGGGATTGGGAGTCAAGGCGATTGAATCCTTGCTGAGCAGGGCAAAAGAGAACTTAAAAAAGAAACTTGAAAAACAGTACAGACAATAAAAAGATAGCGATGAACGAGCATTCAAACCATTTGCTGGAAGATCACCTTCATTTGTTGAACAACCTGGAGGAAGTCGGAACGGATGAGTTTTTTTATACCAGATTAAGGTCAAGAATTGAGGCGCGAAAAGCAGGTGAGGAATGGGGTTTTGTGGTCAGGCCTGCAATGGCCATTGCCGCGCTTTCACTGTTACTGGTATTGAATGGTTTCCTCTTCTTACAACGTCCAACAACTGAAAAAGATCAGTCTGAAGGGTATTCAATACAGCATTTCGCAGCTGACCATGACCTGTCCATCAACCCAATATATTAAATCCTTCAAGTCATGAACAATGCCATAAAAAATAAACTACTTACCTGGTCGGTTGTTTTTCTCTTGGTAGCCAATGCGGGAACCATCCTCTTCTTCTGGATAAACAGGCCTCCTAAAATCCAGACCATAAAAGGATCTCCGAGAGACTTTCTTGTGCATGCACTTGAATTGGATTCAAGCCAACTCAGTGCTTTCCAGGATTTGATTGAGAAACACCAATCTGCGGTGAGGGCTTTGAGAAGGGAGATCGGGTCAGCAAAGGAAGACCTGTTTCAGTTGCTCAAACAACCCGTCATCGATGAAGCACAGAAAAAAAAGAATGTCGAGGCCATCACCATTAAAATCCAGCAGCTGGAGTTGCTCAACCTGGAGCATTTTCAGCATGTAAGGGCGCTTTGCAATGAAAAGCAAAAAATGAAATTTGATGAATTACTGGATCAGCTTGCCTTTTTGATGGCTGAGCCAAGAACTCCTGGGGCTGGTATGCCTGCACCTCCGCCCAATGAGGAGGGACATCGGCTGCCACCTCCTCCCAATGGAGATGGCCACCATCCGCCACCTCCTCCGCCAAACCAACATTAACCAACCACATCAAACCATAACCATGAATCCTAAAAACAGTTTTTTCACTTTATTGGCCCTGATCGTTGTTGGATTGGCTTGCAAGAAAGCAACAACTTCAACGCCTTCAACACCCTCAACCCCTTCAACTGTACCTGAGGTGTACAAAAAGATTTATGGTGCCACCAGCATCACATCTGACGGCACTTTCATTACCATCAAAAGCAATGGTACGCCCGACCACAAGAGTGCCTATTATGCAACAACAAATCCACTGTATGAAGCCTTTACAGGCGTAACTTTTGCGGGGAAATCATTTGTAAAGAACCCCAATTCCATCAATACCCTATCCTATACCTTCAAGATTCCGATCAACCCGGCTGAAGCAAGTTCCAAAAGTCCAACCCCTTTGGGCCCGATCGGCGTTACTGTCAACGGAGTTCCCTTCTTCAACCAATATGCTGGTCCAAATCAACCCCTAACTGGTGAAATAGCGACCTTTGACCAGGGCTGGGGCCATCCAGCTCCCGGTGGCATGTACCATTATCATGTTGAGCCACTCTACCTGACACAAACAAAATTGAACAAGTCAGCTTTATTGGGTTTTCTGTTGGATGGCTTTCCTGTGTATGGTCCGGAAGAGAATGGTGCTAAAGTGACCAATGCCAGCCTGGATGCTTACCATGGCCATAAACATGCCACTGCAGATTACCCTGCTGGCATTTATCATTATCATGTTACGGATGCTGATCCTTATATCAACGGAAATGGGTTCTTTGGAACGGCTGGTACGGTTTCCAATTAAAGCATTGGCATTTCAGCTGATCTTGCTCATGGGATGCACTTCGCAACCCAAAGGGATTCCTCAATATGCCTTCTATCCTGGCACCAATGATACAATGTCAGTTTCCTCCTTTTACAATGGGCTGGAACATGGTGAATTCAGAAGGTACCACGAGAATAGAGTCCTGATGGAGCAACGCCATTATGTAATGGGTGTTAAAACCGGGTCATTGAAAAGGTACTGGAGCAATGGGAAAATACAAGCCCATTATTTTTTTGTAAATGGCGAATACCAGGGTACATGCAGGGAATGGAACCCGACTGGCAGGCTGGTAAGGGAAATGAATTATGCAATGGGCCATGAATCCGGGTCTCAAAAACAATGGTACGACGACGGCAGCATAAGATCCAATTATATCATCCGTAACGGCAGGCGATATGGTCTGCTTGGAACCAAAAACTGTATCAATGTATCGGACAGCATTGGCATCAATTAGCCTATATTTTTTGATGGTGGCTTGCAGACAACAGTCTTCAGATCAGGCGTTGCCCTATTACAATGCTCCCGATTTTACACCTATTTTCTTGACTGGGTCAGACAGGGTTGAAAAAACCATCACCCATACCATTGGTGGATTTGATCTCAACAACCAGGATGGCCAAGCATTTTCCGAGAAAGATGTAAAGGGTAGGATTCAGGTGGTCAACTTCTTTTTTACCGGGTGCGGAAGCATATGTCCCGGCATGATGTCCAAGCTCAAAAAATTGAACAGTGAATATGCAAAAGACAGGAACATGGTTTTTCTTTCTTTTTCCGTCACTCCCTGGCGCGACAGCGTTTCAAGATTGAAAGAATACGCCAACACCAACAAAATTATTGCTCCTAACTGGCATCTGCTGACCGGCCCCAAGGCAGAGATCTATACACTTGCGCGCAGGTCTTATTTTGCAGAAGAGGCCCTTGGGTTTACCAAGGACAGTACAGATTTTTTGCATACTGAACATGTATTGTTGGTCGATAAAACCGGTAGAATCCGGGGCATCTACAATGGCACGCTCGATCTGGATATGGAACAGCTTGCAAAGGATATCACTCTATTGAAACAGGAGGATACAGACTGATTGGCACGGCTGATGCAGTTCCACTGACGACGGTTAGCGTACAAAAACCACCTCTTCAAAAGGCAATCTTTTTCGCTCTCCATGGATGCCTTTTTCAGTTCCTTTTCCCACCGATACAATCATGTTGACCTCAGCGCCTGAAGGAAGTTCTAGTAGTTTTTTTACACGTTTTGCATCAAAACCTTCCATGGGGCAGGTATCAAAGCCATGGGCCGTGATGGCAAGCATAAAGGTCTGTGCTGCGAGTGCACATGATTTGTGCACAATCACCTTTTGGTCCCGGCTGCCGGATATGCGCGCAAAAGGATTGTTGAATCCCTTGATAAAACATACTATTTTTCGGAGCAATGTCATGAAGCCAAACCAATCCTGGGCATATACAATTGGCATTAACTTTCCATAATAGTCCAACCCGCGCTGTTGTCTTTTGGTGGGGACGTTGTCAACAACAGTAGCCTTGAAATTGTTGTAATTCCATTTGGCATGCGCCTTCCAGTGGTCCTGCCGCGTTACGAAAACCATCAGGTGTTTGGATGTCTTTGCGGCTGATTGTCCCAAACAAAGTGGTGTGAATTTTTCCCTCAACTCCTCAGATTTGATCCAGTAAAATTCCCACAACTGCATGTTGCTGCTGTTGGGAGATAAGATTGCCAGCTCCAGGCTTTTCCTGATGACTTCATCGGGAACTTCTACTGCTGGGTCATAACTGCGGTTGGATCTTCTTTTGTTGACAATGGCTTCGAATGCTTCTTGGTACACGGGAATTATTTAAGTTACAAAGGTACTGCGCATTTCTTGATTCATTTTTACAATAAAATATACCCTGAAAATCAAAGATTAAGAATGCATAATGCGATAAATTCATCCCATTAAAATCTCTAAATGATGTTCTGCTTTCCCAATCTGCTACAACAATTGTTTCGCATTTCTTTCGCAACCATCTTTATGATTTCAGATGCAGCTGCAAAAGACAGGGTTCTTGATGTATGTGTTTATGGAGAAACTCCTGCTGGCATCACTGCTGCATTGCAGGTGGCCAAGATGGGAAAATCTGTAGTATTGATCAGCACCACTAAGCATGTTGGAGGAATGGCCACTTCTGGGCTCACGGCAACAGACCTGAACAATTTCAGGATTGCAGGAGGATTTACGAAAGAATTTTACCAAAGAATCTATACCCATTACCTTGATTCATCGGCCTGGCGTGTGGAGGGGCGTGAATCGTTTTTTGAAAGGTCAAAGAAAAGAACATTTACGGGTAAAAATGATGCATTGAAAATGCAGTGGGTTTATGAGTCAGGCGTCGGTGAAAAAATTTTCAAACAAATGTTGCAGGATCTTGGTGTGGTAGTGATTTACAACCAACGCATTGATCTTGGATCTTCGCCGATCAAACAAAATGGCCGTTTGAAGATCATCCGCATGGAAAGCGGATTGAAGATTGCTGCAAAAATGTTCATTGATGCCAGCTACGAAGGGGATCTCATGAGCAGTTCTGGTGTTGATTATAAAGTGGGAAGGGAAAGCAATGCCACTTATGGCGAAACCATGAACGGCATTCGCCTGGGGCCAGTTGTGGGCAATGGTGAAACATCCATCGACCCTTACATCATTCCCGGCAAGCCCGAAAGTGGCCTGCTTCCCTTTCTTGATGCAAAACCTTCAGGTCCTGATGGCACTGGCGATGACCGCACCCAAACCTATTGCTATCGACTCACATTGACCAACGATGCTGACAACCGCATCGATGTTGCAAAGCCCAATAACTATAATCCGCTTTGGTATGAGTTTTTAGCAAGAATGATTGCACTCAATCCTGATGTTTCTTTGAGCAACATCATTTCATTCACTCCCATGCCCAACAAAAAAACCGATACCAACCAGGGTAATTTTGTGGGTATGTCTTACGCATGGCCCAATGCGGATCATGCCACAAGGCTGCAGATTGCAGTGAAACACAGGGACTATTCCATGGGGCTGTTGTGGTTTCTTGGCAACGACGAGCGACTTCCACTGTCCATGCGCATGGAAATGAAAACCTGGGGATGGCCCAAGGATGAATATCTTGACACAGATCATTTTCCCTATCAGGTATATGTAAGGGAGGCAAGAAGAATGATCAGTGACCATGTGATGACGGAACAACATTGCACTGGAGAAATTCCTGTTGTCGATCCGGTTGCAGTGGCTACCTATCCTTTGGATTGTCATTTTGTTGCAAGGGTTGTAGATGCGCAAGGAAAGGTCAGGATCGAGGGAGGATATGGAAAGCAAAAATCCACCTATTATGGCATCAGCTACCGATCCATCACCCCTAAAAAATCATCTTGTAGCAACCTCCTTGTGCCTGTTTGTTTGTCGGCCTCACATGTGGCCTACAGTTCCATCCGCATGGAACCTGTTTACATGGTGCTTGGGCAATCTGCGGGAACTGCCGCAGTCATGGCCCTTGAAAGCAACATAGGCGTGCAGGATCTTTCCTACGAAAATCTGAAAGCGCAGTTGCTCAAAGACGGGCAGGTGTTGTCTTTGGAGAGAAAAATCACTGCAGACGTCATTGTTTATGGCGGAACATCTTCTGCGGTCATTGCTGCTGTGCAGGCTGCGCAAATGGGGAAAACGGTTGTCATGGTTTCACCCGATGTGCACTTGGGTGGGCTGTCATCCAATGGGCTGGGTTATACCGATACTGGTGACAAAACCGTCATTGGTGGATTGGCCAGGAATTTCTATCACCGACTCTACAACCATTATCAAACAGACAGTGCATGGAAATGGCAAAAGCGGAATGAATTTGGGAACCGAGGACAGGGAACCGTAGCCAATGACACAGCTTACAAGACCATGTGGCTGTTCGAGCCGCATGTTGCTGAAGCTGCCTTTGAAAGCATGATCAGCGAAAACAGGATCATGGTTTACCGTGACCGTTGGCTTGACCGTTTACCTGGTGGAGTAAACATGAAAGGCAATCAAATCCTTTCCATTAAAACGCTGGATGGGATGGTCTTTGCAGGGAAGGCATTCATCGATGCCACATACGAAGGTGATCTGATGGCTGCCTCCGGAGTAGAGTATGCTGTAGGAAGGGAAGCGGCTGGTCAGTATGGTGAACAGTGGAACGGAGTTCAAACCGAGGTCTTTCACCATGCGCACCATTTCAAACAAAAAATTGATCCTTACAAAATTCCAGGGCGTCCTTCAAGCGGCTTGCTTCCAGAACTCAGCGCAGCGACTCCTGGAAACAAGGGTGATGGAGACAATAAAATTCAAGCCTACTGTTACCGGTTGTGCATGAGTACAGCACCTGCCAACAGCATTCCATTTCCAAAACCGGAGGGCTATGATCCCAAGCGCTATGAAATTCTTTCGCGGCTTTTTGCAGCGGGTTGGCGTGATGTATTTCCCAAGTTCGATGCAGTTCCCAACAAGAAGACGGACACCAACAACCATGGGCCTTTCAGCAGCGATTTCATAGGCGGCAATTACGATTATCCCGATGCGTCTTATGTGCGCAGGAAGGAGATCATCATGGAACACGAAAGGTACCAGAAAGGGTATCTCTACTTCATGGCCAATGACCCTTCTGTGCCCAAGGATATTCAAGCGCAGTTCAATACCTATGGATTGGCCAAGGATGAATTTGTTGATAATGGCGGATGGCCCTATCAGCTCTATGTGAGAGAGTCCAGGCGCATGCGTGGCAATGTTGTGATGACAGAAAAAGATGCCCTGGGTAAGACTGCGATTGCGCATCCGATTGGCATGGGTTCATACGCTTTGGATTCACACAATACACAGCGCTATGTAACGATTGAGGGATATATTCAGAACGAAGGTGATATTGGTGTAAGACCTGATCGTCCCTATTCCATTGACTTTGGCGCCATCACCCCAAAGGAGGAACAGTGCTCCAATTTATTGGTCTCAGTTTGTGTTTCCAGTACCCATATTGCTTATGGATCCATCAGGATGGAACCGGTATTCATGATCCTTGGCCAATCTGCTGCCATTGCAGCATCAATGGCCATTGACATGAAAACCAGTGTGCAAAAAGTTCCTTATGCCATGTTGGAAAAGGAGATGATCAAGGCAGGGCAAATACTGCGCAAATAAAACAAACCCCTCTGTGGGCAATTAAACTCCTCAGAAGGGTTTATCTTTTTTGCTCTGACAATCAAATCATGGTGGGCGTTGTTTTTTCAATGCGGCACTCACCTTTGAATGGACATTATTTTTTCAACGTGGCAATCACCTCCATGTTGGCTTTCCTGATTTGCGCTTCGTTGAGTTTTACAATTTTCCTGTCATAGGTCATGATGCCGTTGATTTCACTTTCGACATCAGTGGTTTGGGTGTAGACCGCAGCTGAATAACCAAAAGGAATCAGTTTTTTCAACTTCTCTGTAAGATCAACATATGCCTTTGTGGCTTCTTCGCTGGTTTTGTATTGCACATAACCCCAGTTGCGGTTGGTCTCCCAAACATGGTTGTCTTGTACCAATCCGATGCCACCATATTCGCCCAATACATTTACACGTTTTGAATCAAACAAGCCCATGACAGGTTCTGGGTAGTTGTGGATATCAATCATATCGCCAACATCATAATGATTCCCTCCGCTGGCAGGGTTCACGAGCCTGGAAGGATTGTAATTCTTGGTCCATTCAATGATTTCAGGTGTTTTGAACTGACCCCATGCTTCGTTGAAAGGTACCGTTACAACTACTGAAGGATTGGAATAGGTCAGGTCCATGATTTCCTTCCACTCCTGTATAAAATTCTGCTCTGATAACTTACTGCGCTGCAATTCCTGGCCATTGAAATAATTGCGCGTCTGCCATTTGGGATTGGCGTCTCCACTGGGCATGTCCTGCCAGACCAGGATTCCCTCACGGTCGCAGTGGTAGTACCATCTGGCCGGTTCCACTTTTACATGCTTACGGATCATGTTGAAGCCAAAGTCTTTTGTTTTCTTGATGTCATACAACAGCGCTTCATCGGTTGGTGCAGTATACAGTCCGTCAGGCCACCAGCCCTGGTCAAGCGGACCAAACTGGAAATAGTCTTTGTTGTTCAACTGCATGCGGAAAATTCCATTGGCATCTTTTTGGGTGGAAATTTTGCGCATTCCAACATAACTTTTCAACCGATCAGTTGCCACACCATTGTGCAGGATGGAAACTTCCATGTCATATAAGAAGGGGGATTCCGGACTCCACAATTTTGCATTGGGAACAGCAACAGTTACTTCCTGTCCAACGACCGCCTTGCCTGTTCCGATCAGTTTGCCATTTTCCATCACCTTTACTTCAATCATATCATTGGCAGACGCACCGGAGGTGGAAGCCAGCACAGCAATATTTCCCCCATCGATGTTGGGTACTGTTTTCAAAGCGGATACATATGATGCTTCAACAGGCTCAAGCCAAACCGTTTGCCAAATGCCAGTGACCGAGGTATACCAAATTCCTTTGGGAACACTCACTTGTTTGCCCCGTGGTTGGAAGCCCATGTCTGTCGGATCCCATACCTTCACAACAAGCTTCTGAGTTTTATCCTTGAGCAGAAATGATGTTATGTCGATGCTGAACGGGGTATATCCTCCTTGGTGTGTGCCTACCTTTACATCATTGATCCAGACATCCGCTTTCCAGTCAACGGCTCCAAAGTTGAGGACTACCGACTTGTTTTTCCAAGTGGATGGTATACTGAAAGTGCGATGATACCAGAGTTCATGCTTTTCGCCTACTGTTTTTTGCACTCCGGATAGGCTGGATTCAATCGCATATGGAACAAGGATCTTGCCATCAAAAATAGCGGGCTCGTTGCTTCCCTTTGGAAGAATGGCATAATCCCAGCTGCCATTCAGGTTCTGCCATTGATCACGCACCATTTGTGGTCGGGGATATTCTGGCAGTGGAGCAGCAGGGTCAATTTTTTCTGCCCATTGGGTTTTGATTTTATCTCCAACGGGTTTCCAGTCTTGGGCAATGGGATGAGCAGTAAAAAAGCAAAAGGCAGAGGCAATCAGGAAATATTTCATACGCATGCATCTATTTATTCTTCTAATGTATGAAATTATGCAGGGAAAAGCGGATGTTGTTTCAAGCGATCAAATCAAATGAAACATTGACCAAATAAAATCAAGAACTTTTAGCAGAAAGTGAATATTTTTACGCCCCAAATGAGTCGTTTCACAAGCCTTGTTATTGTTATCCTTTGTACACTTTCTACATCGCTGATGGCCCAGTCAAATAAGGCTGGACTGGTCAAGGGTACTTTGAAAGATTCCACCCTTGCCTTAAAGGGTGCAACCATCTCTGTGTTGAAGGCAAAAGATTCGGCATTATTGAAAAATGTCATGTCCAATGCCAACGGATATTTTCAAATTGACAATCTTCCTCTTGGAGGCTATATCCTTCGCATTAGCTATTCAGGATACCAGCAGGTTGACCAGCCTTTTGAATTGAGTGAAGGGTCTCCAGAAAAAAACATGGGAACCGTCCCGATGGTAAAGTTCTCTACCATACTGGATGGTATCATCATCCGGGCTGCTGCCATGGCGATCAATGGCGATACCACAGAGTTCAATGCCAGCCAGTTCAAGACCATTCCAAATGCATCCACCGAAGACCTGTTGAAAAAAATGCCTGGTGTAGAAGTGGATCGTGATGGGTCCATCAAGACCCAGGGTGAACAGGTGGCCAGGATTTTGGTGGATGGTAAACCATTTTATGGCAATGATCCCAAAATGGCCACCAGGAACCTTCCTGCTGATATCATTGAAAAAATCCAGGTCATCGATGCAGTGAGCGACCAAAGTGCATTCAGTGGCTTTGATGATGGAAACAGGATCCGTACCATCAACATCATTACGAAAAAAGACAGGAAAAAAGGACTTTTTGGCAAGGGAAGTGCTGCCTTAGGGAATGAGGGCAGGTATGCACACGCCATTAGTGCAAACAGAATCAATGGTGACCAGAAAATTTCTTTCATCGGGCAGATGAACAACATCAACAACCAGAATTTTTCGGTGCAGGATTTTCTGGGAACGGCTGGTCAGGCCGGTGGTGGTAACAATGCTTCACCCAATGGAAGCACCAATGTATTTACCGGGAATGCCAACGGAATTTCTACAACCAAAGGCGGTGGATTGAATTATGATGACCAATGGGGCAAGACAACAAAAGTGAGTGGAAGTTATTTTTACAGTGACATCTTTTCCAACACCAACAGGGATCGACTCCGGGAAACCTATGTGTTGAAAGATTCATCTTTATACAACTCAAGCAAAATATTTTCAGGCACTACCAACAAAAATCACCGTGCCAATATTGAGATTGATCACATGTTTGACAGTTCCAATTCTGTATTGATCAAGTCGAACTATAACCACCAATGGTCTGATGCATCAAGTACCTCCAATTCGACAACAACCAAGGGGAAGTCACTACCCATCAATGCCCTCAGCACAGTCAACAAGTTTTTCAGCCAGGGATACAATATTTACAGCAGCATCCTTTACCGGCATAAATTCAAAAAGCGCGGAAGGACCATGAGTCTCTATCTTAGCCATGGTGCCAATGAGAGCGAACGTGAATCCAGGAATTTATCATACAATAACCGTTACAGCAGGGGAATTGATACATTGGACCAGGTGACTGAAGCATTCGTGAATGGAATGAAATATGGTGCCAGCCTTTCTTATACGGAACCCTTGAGCATCAAATCTCAACTTGAATTTACATACAGCTACAATTACAACAGAGGAACGTCTGATCAAAAAGCCAATAAATTGGAAAAGTTGACCAAGCTGTATTCAATTGTGGTGCCGAGCCTTACCAATGCATTTGAAAATGACAACAAGGCCAACAGGGGTGGAGTCAGTTATCGCAGACAGGTAAGTCCACTCTGGAATTATGTTGCCGGCCTTGCTGTGCAAAAAGCGACACTGACCAGCAGCAACATGACCACCAAATCGGACCTCAAAAATTCTTTTGTGGACTTGTTTCCCAGTTTTTTTCTGCAATACAGAAAAGGGCGCTCCCAGAGTTTGCGCTTGAATTACCGAGGCTTCACGCAGCAACCCTATGTAACCCAACTGCAAGATGTGGTCAACAACAGCAGCATCATGTATGTGCGCGCAGGAAATCCCTTGTTGAAACAGGAATTCACCAACAGGCTGGAGGCCACCTATAATTTTTTGAACAAGCGGAAGACCAACAATCTTTCCATCAGCATGAATGCCTCCACCACGGCAAGAAAAATATCCAATGCCATTACATTGAATACAACAGGCGCAAACCTACTGGTAGATGGCTATTCATTGCCCAATGGTGCCCAATACATCAAGCCATTGAACCTTGACGGGGCCTATGCCTCAGGAATCAATATCCATTACAGTATTTCGATGAAGAATCCGAAATCCTCCATCAACATCATGTCCTGGATCAACAACAGCAGGGAGGTAAGTCTTTTCAATGCAGTGAAAGGATATACTTTCAGGGATACTTATGGCGGACGCCTGAACTTTAATTTAAACCTGAAAGATTGGTTTGATCTTGGGCTTTCAGGAAATTCATCCATCAACTATATCAAGTACACCATTGCAGGAAGGAAGAATGCCAATTTCTATAACCATCGGATATCTGCAGAGCCCACCATCAATACCAAAAACGGATGGCTCTTCACCAATGACTTTGATTACATCATGTTCAGGGGCAATGCTTCTGCCATCAACCAATCCATTCCATTGTGGAATGCAGGCGTTGCCAAACTCTTTGGCCAGGCAAAAAAAGCAGAATTGAGGCTTACCATTTTCGACCTCATGAATGCTAACAAAAGCATCAGCAGGAATGTTGAGCTGAATTATATTGAAGATGTACGCCAGGAAGTTTTGAACCGGTATTTTCTCCTGAGCTTCACCTATCACCTGCGAAAATTCAAAGGCGGTCAGCGTTCAAAAGGGTAGGATATTTCAAATTGGTTTTTTGGCTACAGGTCGCCGAGACGCTGAAATCAAGGGATAAACTGTAAATACCCCTTGTTTTTTATGGCTTTGCATTTTTTGAAAAAAATTAACACCAGCATGGTGTAGGATAAAATCAACCATCGTAGTTACAAACTATTTTTGTGCCATGAACATTCAACTCATCAAGAACAGGTCTGACATTGGCGCAGGCACCAGGGGTTCTGACATGGGAATTGATGCCATGGAGATTGCAGCCATCAATAGGGGGGAAGATTTTTTTCACAGCCACTTGCATGTTGATGTTGAGTCGCACAATGAAAGTATTTACAGGAAAAACACCAATCCCTTTGCCAAGCGCATTGAACATGTATATGAACAATGTGAAAGGGTGTCCACAGCTGTCAAAACTTCCATCAATGCAGGCTACTTCCCCATTGTTTTATCCGGCGACCATTCTTCCGCACTCGGTACCATCAGTGGCATCAAGGCGGCCAATCCTGAAGCAGTTCTTGGGATTGTCTGGCTGGATGCACATGCTGATATTCACTCCCCCTTTACATCAGCCTCTGGGAATATTCATGGCATGCCATTGGCTGCAGTGTTGGGGAAGGACAACCTTGAACAACAATTGAATTCCATTGAGCCGGCGACAGAATATTTTTGGAGGAAGATCAAGAACATCGGTATCATTGGCCCAAAAATCGCCCCAGAACACCTGGTTTATTTTGGCTTGCGCGATTTTGAGGCGGCAGAAGCAGCATTGATTGAGCAAGAAGGTATTCTACATTACCGGGTTGATGAAATGCGGATGAAGGGAATTGAGTATTGTGTTAGGGAAAGCCTCAACCGGCTCAATGTTTGTGATCTTGTATACATATCATTTGACGTGGATTCGATGGATTGTGATAGCATATCATATGGTACTGGAACACCTGTTCCTACTGGTTTTTATCCAACCGAGATCATGCAGATATTTGACCTGCTCATGGACAGTGGGAAGGTAAGCTGTGTAGAATTTGCAGAAATCAATCCTCTACTGGACAACAAGGGCAACAAGATGGCAGAGACAGCATTTGAAGTGCTCTCATTTATCACCAGGAAGCTCGAAACGGACTACGTTCCTGCCAAACGGTTTTCGGTTCAAGATAGTTGAAGAAAAAAGGAAGGAAGCGGTTGATGGACTTATTGCTATGTCTCATTATACCGATCATTTTCTCGGGTTTTGCGCCTATCGAACTTTTTATTTCCAGTGCTGTTCTGCCAAAAATCATCTTGCAAAAGCCCTGTTGAATGGCATGTCCCGTCATGTCATACAACATGTTGAGGTATAACATTTTTTCCTTTTGCATGGAATCGTCGTATCCTAAAAAATAACTGTCCAATGCGTCACCATTGTTGATCATGGTTTTGAATCCGATCATTTCCTCTCCGATGAAGTAGCCGAACAGCAGAAAATTGGATGAGAGCTTTTTCTTGAACGTGCTGAAATGATGCCGTGGAAGGTAGAAAGTATTGAAAGGCGCATTGCCAGCCACATGCAGATACAATTCCTCTAAGTCTTTCTCTCTTGATATGATTTCCTCAAGCGTCATTTCCCTCTTTTCCACTCCAATGCATTTCGATCGCCCACGCTTGTGCTGCGCCCTGTATTTTTTTGTAAAGGCACTTGCATAATCCAGCTCTGATTTCCACTCTTTTCTGATTTCAAGCACCATGTTGGGCTGTACTGAAAATTTAAGGTCAGCTGCATAGGCTTCCATTGAAAAGTTTTCAATTTCCGTCGCTATAAAATCTTTGAAGATGGTCAAGTGTATATCTGTACCTTTTTTCTTGAACATGGATTTAAGTTCAATGGCCGCATGATTGAGGGCAACCAATAGCTTGGACTGGCTGGCCGTCTCTGACATTTCGAATGCATGTTGTCCACTGAGCATGTTATTCCCAATCACCAGAATCCGGGAAGCGAACTTTCTGAACAAGAAGTTTTTCAATGAAATGTTGTTGACTTGGCGCTTGTTGCCATAGCAGTCAATGTTGTTCAGGTCAAGGTATTGTGATATGGCAATCCCCACGAGTTCAGTTTCATCAAAAATCCCTATGAAATGACATTTCATGTTGGAGGGCGCTGCCTCTTCCAGCACTTCAAGGTATTTTCTGGAAAGAAATATGTTGTTCTTGGCAAGAATGTCCCAATCTTCGGGAAGCTCATGCGTATGGATATAAATATGGTGGCTATAGGGAAGGTTCGATGTCTTGTTCGGTGAACATGTTAGATTGAACCATTTGTGCGCTTGGGTCATTTTATATTGACGAATTGTCTAAATTGTACAAACACGCAGATCAGTATAAAGTTCTGATTGATCATACAAACAAGGATATATGTCATGAAAAGGCTCGATTTCGTCAAACAATCATCCGTATTGCTCACAGGTCTGGTTTTTGCCAAGCCTTTCAACATCATCATCCGCAGCAAGAGCGATGGCCCGCTCATTGGTCATGGAGATTTTAAGTACCGTGTGAGCTACAATTGGGGCAACCTGGGTGCCGGTCATCCAGTAAAGGATTGCCATGAGATGGTGATGGACCGTAAAAAAAGAATTTTCCTGCTCACCAACGAGGTAAAGAACAATGTTATTGTATATGACCGTTCGGGGAAACTATTGGACAGCTGGGGGCACCAGTTTCCCGGTGGCCATGGTTTGACCATACACGACGAAGGGGGTGAGGAGTTTCTGTATATCACCGACCATGAGTTGGGGGAAGTGTACAAGACAACCCTCAGCGGCAAGATATTAATGACACTAAAGCATCCCAAATTCCATGGAGCATACGGAGACTGTGATAAATTCAAGCCTACCGAAACATGCATTGGCCCCAATGGTGATATTTATGTTGCGGATGGATATGGTTCCCAGTTCATTCTTCAATATACTGCCAAGGGCGAGTTCATCAGAAAATTTGGCGGCGACAGTTTCGGTGAAAAATATTTTAAGCAAGCACATGGTGTAACATTGGATACACGCAATCCCAATGACCCGGTGTTGATGTGTACAGACAGGGTCAAGACCTGCTTTAAGATATTCAGCCTCAACGGCGAATACCGTTCCAGTATCCAGGTGCCCGGGGCCTATGTCAGCCGCGCTGTCTTTGATGGTGAAATGATGTATTCTGGTGTTTGCTTCTCTGCCCTCAAAAACCATATGCTCACCTACAATGCCGGATTTGTAACCATCCTGGATGGCAACAACAAGGTTGTTTCCAATCCCGGGGGAACCCGGCCAACCTACAAACATGGAGAGCTGTTACCGATGGTACAGGAAAAACCGATTTTCAAGCACTGCCATGATGTCTGTGTTGACGAAGACAAGAATCTTTTTGTTGCACAATGGAATGCCGGAAATACCTATCCTGTTTTTTTGGAGAGGGTATGAAGGTGAGTTTACAGAAAAAAAGCCCATGGTTTTCCATGGAGCTTTTTTGTCTTATTCTATGGTATTGTATTTTTTATTTATCTTTCACAAATCTTTAACAACCCTTAGTTAAACCAAAACTTTCGTTCATCAAAATGAAAAAAACATTTGTTTTTCTCAGCCTAC
>JAURJU010000089.1 GCA_030832085.1 Chitinophagales bacterium
CAAACACTGTATGCAGAGGTGGTAAAAAACCTGGAATTTTCCCGCATGTCCTTGTCCAGTCAGACGCCTGTTGTACACATACTTGACCGTCCTCATCTTCCACTCAAGGGCCAGCAACGCTCTCTTACAATGATCTTATCGATCGCTGTTGCTCTCGGTCTCCTCTTCTCCCTTTTTCTTGCTTTTTTACGATTCCCGGCTCAACACTAATACCGTTTTCCCAATGGAACAAAAAGGTATTCAGCTGAGCATCATCACAGTCAACCTCAACAATGCAAAGGGGCTGTCTAATACCATTGATAGTGTGTTGAGACAGCCACATCTTGCCGTTGAATTTATTGTTATCGATGGCGGATCTGTTGATGAAAGCTTGGCGATCATCAAAGGCGTTGCTGATAAACTATCCTATTGGGTTAGTGAAGGGGATTCCGGTATTTATGCAGCCATGAACAAGGGAATCAAGCAGGCCCGGGGAAACTATCTTTTATTCTTGAACAGTGGCGATACCTTAGTAGCTGATCAACCGTTGGATGAATGCTTGTCCCTGTTGGGCGATCATCCTGACATTGTTTCTTGTTGCATTCGGGTAGAGCGGGATGGACTTTCGGACGAACTCCGATCACCCATCAAAAAGTTTACCCTGCAGAATCTCTTGATGGACAGCCTTCCGCACCAAAGTACACTCATCAAACGATCACTTTTTCTGGATCATGGGTTCTATGACGAAGGATTGAGGGTAGGTGCAGACTGGGATTTTTGGCTCCGCTTGGCCAGTCATCCTATCCGTTACAAGCACTTAGCACTGGTATTGTCCAGGATGGAAAAAGAAGGGTTGGGAGCAAACATGAACAATCACCATTATAAGGAAAGATTGCTTATTTTTGAACGCTATGCTAAAAGCCTGAGACTGGATTTTTTCTTTCTCCGCTTGATATATAGAAATAGACAGTTGTTGGCCTGGTACCTGCGTAAACTGCTGGGAAGGGGCACTTCAAAAAAACACCGATGAATTTGATGACCAAATATGCTTGTCTCCTGTTGACGGGATGTATGGCTCTGCTGGGGACCAGTGCACAGGTACTTCCTATTGGCCTCTTGGATCTTGATGGCCATGCCCGTTCTCTCCAGCTCCTGAACCGCTTGGATTCAAATATCTCTTTTTTCGTCAGACCCTCCAATTATGGCGAAGGCTTCGATAAATCTGTTAAATTGGGTCGGAAAATGGGAGAGGGCTGGACAGGAATGGATTCCACCATGCCATCAACAACAAAATATTACTTTGATGATGGGAAGGGGATATTCATGGTTCTTCCCACTACGCTGAGGGTAAAATTCAACAGCCATCATCCTTTTGGCTGGAACGATGAAGCCATGCAGGCTGCCAAAGGGCTTCAAACTGGTGTATCTGGAGGTTTTTTTACCCAATATGGTCCTTTCAGTGTTCAGGTTCAACCAGAATATTATCAGGGTTCCAACCAGGAATTTGAATTCAACAGTGCATATGGTGCAAAGACAAATGGTGCCTATTCAAAATTTTTACCAGGAAACTCCAGTGTATTGGTTCATGCTGGAGCCATGGCTGCAGGATTTTCCACCCAGGGAATCTGGTTCGGTCCGGGTCAGTTTTCCAGCCTCATTCTTTCCAACAATGCAACAAATTTCCCCCATCTCAGTTTTCATACTACACGCCCCCTCTGTACACCGTTAGGAACATTTGAGTGGCAGCTGATTGCTGGAAAATTGGACGAGGATTCTGCCTCCGGCGGGCTCTATGAAAACCGCCACCTCAAGCCCGCTGTTTTGAGAGAAGATTCCCGTTTTTACAATGCCGTGAACATCAGCTACCAGCCTCGGTTTTTCAAGAACTTCTTTATTGGGGCTGCCCGAGCATTTCAAATTTATTCCAAAGATCTGCAATCTTTGGAGACTAATTTTTTCAATAAATACCTTGTGGTATTGAATCCGGGATTCAAGAAGTCTTCGGTTCAGGATGAGGGTTTTAGAGGGGACCAGCAGTTTAGTGTTTTCACCCGCTGGCTATTTCCCAAATCCCATGCTGAATTTTATTTTGAGTATGGCCAAAACGACCACAAAGCCAATTTTAGGGACCTGGCAATCAATGTACAAGCTGGTGCAGCTTATATTGCAGGTTTCAAGAAAGTCATTCCATTGAAGCAAAGACGTTTCATAGAGTTCAATGGTGAAATGATCCAGATGGCCCAAAGTGCTGATTACCTCTTGAGAAATACAGGAAACTGGTATGAGCATGGTCAAATGTCCCAAGGCATGACCAATGACCGTCAAATCATGGGTGCCGGGAGTGGATTTGGCAACAATGTTCAGAGTCTGAAGGTCAATTGGGTAAACGGGATTCAAAGGATTGGTATCATTGCACAAAGGGTGCAACATGATCCAATTGGATTCAGGGGGCAGTCGGCATTGCTCTTGGGTAAAACACCATGGAATGAAATGTGTTATGGAATCAATGCACGGTATGCCTATAAAAGCCTTATCGCAAGCCTTGAAATTCAATACAGTTCTTCCAAAAATTATGCATGGGAGGCCGGTAACCGAAAATCAAATCTCTATTCACTCTTGAACCTGGCATACCTATGGTAAAAGCATATTTTCAGTACTTGCTGTTGATCGGACTGGCAATGCTTTGTTTTGCAGGTTCAGTGTCCGCACAATA
>JAURJU010000090.1 GCA_030832085.1 Chitinophagales bacterium
ACTGAAGCAACCTTATGCGGATATCATCTACCCTAAACTTTTAAAGGAGAGTGGGTATCATGTTGGTTTCTTTGGAAAGCTGGGTGTAATCATTGATTCCGCCAATCAATATTTTGACCAAAGCGATTTTTATGATAGGGGAGGAAGTCCGGATCGTCGGGGATATTTTTATAAAAAAATTGGAAAAGATACCGTATGGTTGACCAGTTTTTTACAATCAGCACAAGACGTTGGTAAAAAATCCCCCCATCATCATTTTATCTGCAAACGTTATAGATATATATTTTGTGTTTATTTAAGGTTCCATGAATTGCTTTTAGAATTATTTGGTGTAAACTCGTAATATTGATTTTCCATCTGATGTTACAAACCCAACCAACATGAAAAGAAGACAATTTGTAGGATACATCGGCAATACAAGCTTGTGCTTTTTGGCCGCAAAAATTCCTTTGTTTGCCAATGACAAGGACAAAACTGCTGCAGGGGAATTTCTTTTCGTTGAGGCGGAACAGTTTGCCAAACATGGGGGATGGGAATTGGACCAGCAATCGATGGACCAAATGGGGTCTCCATATCTATTGGCTCATGGGTTGGGAATACCCGTTCAAGATGCCACAACCGAAGTCGTGTTTCCTACGGCCGGTTCCTACCGTGTATGGGTCCGCACAAGAGACTGGGTGGCGCCTTGGAACGCGCCCGGAGCACCGGGTAAATTTCAGCTGAAGATCAACGGGAAAGCTGTTGATGAAACTTTCGGAACCAAAAGCGCAACCTGGCATTGGCATGATGGCGGTATAGTAAAAGTGGAGAAGAGGTCTACCCTTGCATTGCATGACCTTACCGGATTTGAAGGCCGTTGTGAAGCCATCCTCTTTTGCAAGGATACCACGTTTGAACCTACCAATGACATCACACAACTCACCGCTTTTAGGCGCAAGTTGTTGGGTCTTCCGGAGAACCCTGATGAGGCTGGTGAATTTGATCTTGTCGTTTCAGGTGGTGGTTTGGCAGGCACCTGTGCAGCAATCGCAGCAGCAAGAAATGGGGTAAAAGTTGCCCTTGTCCAAGACAGGCCCGTATTGGGAGGAAATGGCAGCTCTGAGGTGAGGGTATGGCCCGAGGGACATACCAATAAGTCACAATTTCCCCATGTTGGCGATATTGTGAATGAAATCCTTCCGCCCATCGTCAAGGGACCAGGACAGGTGTTCAACGGCGTTTCGGCGAATTATTATGATGATGCATTGAAATTAAAAATTGTTCGATCCGAACCCAACATCACCCTTTTATTGAACCACAGGGTGATAAAAGTGGAGACTGCTGGTGATGAGATAAAGTCTATCATTGTCCAGAGCACTCTCACTTCCCGCCGATCCAGGGTGAAGGGAAAATTGTTTTCAGACTGCACAGGAGACGCTACAATCGGGTTTAAGGCAGGTGCAGACCACGAGTACAAGATTGAACAACTGATGGGCAGTACCAATCTTTTCAATATCCTTGATGCAACCAATAAGGAGGAAGTGTTGGCATGCGAATGCAAGGACAAGAGTTCACTTGCCATGAAATGTGAAGTCGGGGATTATGATCAACCTTTTCCACATTGCCCATGGGCATTGGATCTCAAAGACAAACCCTTTCCTGGCCGAAAAGGACAAAAAACATTTGGCAAGGAAGGTCTCCAGTCATTCGCCAACATGTGGTATTGGGAAAGTGGATTCGACAAGGACCAGGTCAATGACATTGAGCTCATTCGGGACCACAATTTCAGGGCCATGTATGGTGCCTGGGACGTCTTGAAAAATGTTGACAAAATGTATCCCAAACACAGGTTGGGTTGGGTTGCTTTTATCGCCGGAAAACGCGAATCAAGGCGTTTATTGGGTGATGTAATTCTCGATGCAGAGGATTTCAAGAAGCAAAGAAAATTTGAAGATGGTGCATTTCCCTGTTCCTGGCATGTTGACCTGCATACCCCTAAAAAAGAGTTCAAAGAGGGTTTTGAGGGTATGGAATTTGTTTCTGATTATACCAGGGGTGAAGAATACCAGTACGGCGGTGAATATTGGGCTCCATACCGGACATTGTACAGCCGCAACATCAAGAACTTGTTCATGGCAGGAAGGTGCATCAGTGTTACAAAGTCAGGACTTGGCCCGGTCAGGGTGATGAAGACCTGTGGCATGATGGGCGAGGTTGTTGGAAAGGCAGCTTCAATATGCATCAAGCAGAAGGTTTACCCAAGGGATGTTTACACCAAACATCTTTCTGCTTTGAAGGACTTGCTGAGCAGGCCCGGCGCATCAAGAAGCTAAATCTAAATAAGCCTGATCCAAAGGATCAGGCTAGTGTCGGAAAGTTTTCTCTTGGTTGAAATACAAATATTATTCGGGAAGGCAGTCTCCAAAGTCCAAATAGATTTTTGAAGGTTCGAAGTTGTAGTTTTCTCCCGTTGCATTGACCACTACAAAAAATTTGAGTGTCGCTGCAATCTCCCTTCCGCTTCCCTGTTCGGTAAGCAAAACCCTTATTTTGAACTCGATTTTCTTGTGTTCATTCAGAAAAGAAAAATGCCCTGAAGCAGATGCTTTCACATTGGCATGGTACCTGTTTTCTGAAAACAATCCAACACCGGAAAGGCCCTGACTGCTGATATCGAGGTCATACATGGAATTGTTCTTGTTTTCAACGAATGTTCCCCTTAACAAAAGGCTTCCCGTGAATTCAATGGGCTCTCCGCAAACAGAGATGATGGTTGATCCATCAATCTTTAGGTTCATGTGGTGTGGTCCATTTGCTTTTACAACCGGTATTGGTGAGGTCGGAACAGGATTTACAAAGGCAAATGAGGCAAGTGCAAAAACAAAAGAGCTGATGATTAACAGTGATTTTTTCATATTGATTTTTTTATG
Organism: Chitinophagales bacterium; assembly: GCA_030832085.1. Lineage (GTDB taxonomy): Bacteria > Bacteroidota > Bacteroidia > Chitinophagales > Chitinophagaceae > Pollutibacter. Next base: position 2,910 of record JAURJU010000090.1, read on the forward strand.
TTGATGAACATGCTTTCCGACCCCGCAAATGTATAAGCCCATCAACCCGTTTATCAATGACCCTTCTCAGCCATCCCGCATATTGGGATTGTCATCCATCAGCATCAGTTGTCATCTTGCCTGATGATTGAATTTGAGGCTTCGCTTGTTTTCAGTGATATTTTTTGAAATCAATTCCCCAAAAGCCCTTGCACTTTGAGGTCCGTTTGCAGTAATGATGTTTTCATCCTGTGTTAATGCCAATCCAGTGTAGTGGGCACCCAGTTTTTTAAGTGTTTCAGTTTCTGTTGCATGAACAGTGGCACTTCTGTCTTTCAATAATCCGGCTTTTGCCAAAATGATTGGAGCAATGCATATGGCCGCAACGGTTTTCTGGTCGGTAGCCATTTCTTTTGCAATGCGGTGCGCTTCAGGATTTTCGAAATACACCCTGCTTCCGGGACCACCCACAAAAATTACTGCATGGTAATTGTCTGTATCCAGGTTCTTTAGCTCAACCTCGGCAATTGTTTTCCCGTTCTTTGTTCCAGTGCAGATTCCTTTTGAAATGCTTGCTGTTACTGTTCGGAGACCTGACTCGATCAGTTCCTCTTTTGTTTCAAACAATTCCTCGTCCCTGAAATCTTTTGGCGCAATTACCATAAGTATTGGTTTCATATGATTAAGTTTACACAAAGGTTATACCTGTATTGCAGACCATCAATTTCTATCTTTAAGAAAATATCAATATTCATTTTATGTACGAACACAAACGACAAAAAATTGCACCCAGAAAGGTTTTCTATTTCAGAATTCTAAGCAATATATCAATAGTCATTTCCGTCATCTCGGTATTGCTGTTGATTGGTTCTTTGGGGTATTACTATTTTTCACCTGGTGCAGAAATGATTGATGCTTTTCACAATGCTTCCATGATTCTTTCAGGGATGGGCCCAACCCTAAAGACAGAACTGACTTTTTCAGGTAAAATATTTTCCTCACTGTATGCAATATTTTCTGGTGTTCTTTTTATAACAAGTATCGGGTACATTTTGGCACCTGGCATCCACCGATTCTTCCACAAGATGCATTTTGAAGAGTAACTGCATACAATAGATTGCTTTGTGATGGGTATGTTAAAGTCGCTTTATTAACATATTGACATTAAACCTGTAGTCAATAGACTTGTCATAGGGAAAAATCGACTACATGATTAACTCATCTTCCCGTCTGATTTTTTTTGTATTCGTACTCCTAAGCGCTTCCTGTTCAAAGACGGACACTGTAATTCCGGGTACTGTCAAGGAAGAAACGCCTTCTTCAACTGCTGATGTGTATGCCGCCATTAGGGCTGTGTTTGGAAATGAAATTGATCCTGCAAACCTGGCCAATTATGCCAACCAGGGAAAACCTTCCTATATTATCAAGGACAATACAGGAAGCAATCCCATTACCAACCCAAAAGCCACAATTGGCAGGGTACTTTTTTATGATAAAAATTTAAGCATTAACAATTCAATTGCTTGTGCCAGTTGCCACAAGCTGGCGTTTGCATTTTCTGACACTGCATTGGTCAGCAATGGGGTGCTGGGTGGCGTTACTGATCGCCACTCCATCCGTTTGATCAATGCACGGTATGGCGACGAATCAAAGTTTTTTTGGGATGAACGTTCAGTCAGCTTGGAAAAGCAAACAACTCAGCCGATAGCGAATCATGTTGAAATGGGCTATAGTGGCTTATCTGGCAGGGACAACATTACCGCCTTGTTGGCGAAGTTGCAAAAGATTGGATATTATAACGAACTGTTTAAGTTTGCATATGGAGATGTTTCAGTAACCGAGGCACGCATGCAGGAATGTCTTGCGCAGTTTGTCAGGAGCATTCAGTCTTTCGACAGCAAGTATGATGCAGGACGGGCACTGGCTTCCAATTCGAACCAGGATTTCAGCAATTTTACCGCAATAGAAAATGAGGGTAAAAGGTTGTTCATGACGCCACCTGTTTTTGATGCCAACAGCAGCAGGATTGGTGGCGGTTTGGGATGCAACAATTGTCACAGGGCTCCTGAGTTTGACATTGACCCCAATTCCAAAAACAATGGAATTATAAGTTTGGCCAGGGGTGCAGGCCAGGACCTGTCGATTACCCGTGCCCCATCTTTGCGGGACCTTGTGAACACCAATGGGATAGTGAATGGTCCCATGATGCATTCGGGTGGTGTGAGGGATATTGCAACTGCCATTTCCCATTATGGTGGATTTATCAACGACAATGCCAACCTTGACCAACGCCTCAAACCCAATGGTAAAAATGTTCAACGCCTGAACCTGCAACAGTCAGAAATCGCTTCTGTGGTTGCATTTATCAAAACCTTGTCTGGCAAGAATGTATACACTGACAAGCGCTGGTCATCGCCATTCAGCCTAAATTGATTTGGCGATTGCAGTTGTTGTTTTTTTCTTACATTCATCAAAACAATTGCAATGAAAACAGTATCCGTTTTTGTCTTTTTGCTGATTGCTTCCTTAGGGTCATTTGCCCAGGAAAAAGTTGACCTCAACATGATGTCCAAAATCCGTGAAGAGGGCCTGGTCAAGTCTCAGGTCATGGACATCATCTTGAACCTAACCGATCTGAATGGCAGCCGACTGGCCAATTCCCCGGGATATGCCAAGGCAGCCAACTATGCCAAGAAGAAGTTGACCGAATGGGGTGTACAGCAGGCAACACTGGATCCATGGGGTGAATTTGGCAAAGGTTGGGAATTGGAGAAAATGTATTTCGCCATGACGGCACCTTACTACAAGCCGATGATGGTATATCCAAAGACATGGACCAGGGGAACAAAGGGATTGAAATCTGCCGATATACTGTTGGTGGACATCAAGGATTCAGCCGCTGTTGTGGCGTACAAGGGCAAACTGAAAGGCAAGATCATTTTACCGGATATGCCATACAATTATGTTCAAAGTTTCAAGGCAGATGCACAGCGTTATACAGATGAACAGCTGGCCAAAATGGCTGATGCAAAGGCAGCTCCTGGCCAACAACAACGCCAGCCCCGTGATACTGCTGCCATGCGCCGTATGCGTGAGCAAATGCAAAGGGGTGGTTTTGGAGCCATGCGCTTCCTGACCATGTTGAAAAATATGGCGATGGAAGAAGGTGCTGTGGCCATGGTAAGTACTTCCTTGAAAAACCATGATGGAACTGTATTTGCTCAAGGCGGAGGCACATACAAGGGCAGTGATCCCGAAAACTTTTTGGATATGGCCATGGGAGTTGAAGATTACAATACCCTGTTGAGGATTGCAAAATCAGGCACCCCTGTCAAGGTGGACACTGAAGTGAAAACAAAATTTTATGCAGATGACCTTCAGGGATACAATGTAATTGCTGAAATTCCAGGAACAGATCCACTCCTGAAAGATGAAGTAGTGATGATTGGTGCGCACCTTGATTCTTGGCAGGCAGGAACCGGTGCTACAGACAATGCCTCGGGTTCTGCAGTGATGATGGAGGTGATGCGGATCATGAAAGCCTTGAACGTCCAGCCCCGCAGGACCATTCGCATAGGTCTTTGGAGTGCGGAGGAGCAAGGACTGCTGGGTTCTCGTGGCTATGTTGCCAAGACCTTTGGTGGCAATGGTACCATCGCCAAAACTCCTGCACACGATAAGTTTTCTGCCTATTACAACATAGACAATGGTACAGGAAAGATAAGGGGAATATATCTTCAGGGCAATGAGGCCTGCAGGAACATCTTCAGTGCATGGTTTGAGCCCTTCAAAGACCTTGGTGCCTCAACAGTGACCATCAGCAATACCGGCGGAACAGATCACCAGTCCTTCGATGCAGTTGGTCTTCCTGGTTTTCAATTCATCCAGGATGAAATGGAATATGATACCAGAACACACCATAGCAACATGGATGTTTACGATCACCTGTCTGCGCCAGACTTGAAACAAATTGCCACCATTGTTGCTGCGTTTGTTTACAATACCGCACAACGGGACGCAAAGCTGCCCCGAAAAGAATAGGAAGCATCTGATTTATTTTTTTTGATTATTTTCATCCCCGTCACCCACCGTTTCGGGGATGATTCATTTAAACAGGAACCCATGAGAAGTTTATTGGTTGTCTTCATCTTGTCAGCATGTTTCTTTTCTTGCAAACAGCCCAATCAAAACGCTGCTGATGCGAAGGATTATTTTGCCCAACAGGATTCCGGCATACAGTCGGGCAATGTAAAATTTGTTGAAATTGAAAGCTTTGGAAAAAAATTCAAGGTTTGGACCAAGCGGTTCGGTAACAATCCCCAGACCAGAATCCTCTTGTTGAATGGTGGACCGGGCGCAACACACGAATACTTTGAATGTTTTGAAAACTTTCTTCCAAAGGAAGGAATTGAATTCATTTATTATGATCAGCTGGGATGCGGCTTGTCTGACAACCCCAATGATACGAGCTATTGGGACTTGCCAAGGTTTGTAGAGGAAGTGGAACAGGTGCGCAAGGCATTGGGTTTGAACAAGGATAATTTTTATTTGCTTGGACACAGCTGGGGAGGAATCCTGGCCATGCAATATGCCTTGAAGTACCAGGATCAAATGAAGGCATTGGTCATCTCCAACATGATGTCGAGTTGTCCGGACTACGGAAAATATGCAGATGAGGTCTTGTCAAAACAATTTGAAAAGCCTGTGCTTGATACGCTGATGGCCATGGAAGCCAGAAATGATTTTGCCAACCCGAATTACATGGGTTTGCTGATTCCTCATTTTTATGAGAAACATATTTTAAGACTTCCTTCCGCCCAGTGGCCAGAGCCGGTCAGCCGTTCCTTTGCAAAAATGAATCAATCACTTTATGTCACCATGCAGGGTCCCAGTGAATTTGGCATAGCTGGTCGATTGAGCAACTGGGATGTCAGCAAGGAATTGAAAAACATCAACCTGCCCACCCTGGTGATAGGGGCAAAGCACGATACGATGAATCCTGAACACATGAAATGGATGGCTTCACAATTCAAAAATGGTACTTACTTATATTGTCAAAATGGAAGCCATATGGCCATGTATGATGACCAACAGACCTATTTCAAGGGATTGATTGGTTTTGTACAAGGGATAGAAGGAGAGAAATGATCTCTTGCTTATATTGTGTACTAAATTGTGCACCATGAGAGCCTTCTTGTTTTTAATCATAGCCGGCTTTGTTGCTGGCAATCCAATCATTGCCCAGGAATCAACAACACTGCAGGTTCCGGGAAGGGACAAGGCCGCTGTCATCAATTCCAACGGCATCTCCATTCTTCCCAGCGGAAGGTATGTCTCACCGGCAGGCAAGGTAAGCATGATCACACATGACCCATTTGGTTTGACCATTTCTCCAGATGGCAGCAAGGCAGTTTCATTGCACAATGGCGTCTTTACCGTCTTTTACCTGGACAAGGATTCATTGGTCAGGGTTCCGGATTACAACAAAACGATTCCCAGTCCCTTTACAAAGGGTTCTTTGCTCGGTGCTGCTTTTCACAAGGACAATAGAACTGTTTTTTTGAGTGGAGGCGACAATGGAACCATCATTGCATTTGACTGCATCAACCTAAAGGTGGTGGATAGTTTTGCATTGGATGGAAAAGTGGGGGATATGATTTTCCAGGACAGTTTCACTTCTGACCTTGTTTACAATCCCGCTGGCAATGAGCTGTTGGTTTTGGATCAAGCAAATTACAGGTTGGTGCGAATAGACTGTCTGACCAAAAGAATAACAGCTTCCATTCCTGTTGGCCGGCTACCATTCGGCTTGGTTTTGAGTCCTGATAGGAAAACCGCAGTGGTGGCCAACGTTGGCATGTATGCCTATCCCATGATTGAGGGCATCACAAAAGAGAACTATGACAGTATGCTGATTTCAAGGCATCCTTATGCACACAATTCAAAAGAGTCCATCAATGGAACCATTGTAGAAGGCAGAAAGATACCTGGTGTTGGCGATCCCAATGACCCAGCGTCAATGAGTGTTTTCACGATTGACCTGCAGAGCAACAAGGTTTTGGCCAAACTGAAAACGGGCTACCTTGTTGGTCAGATGGTAGAAGATGCTGAAATCATTGGGGGCTCAAGCCCCAACAGCATTGCCATCGATGGGCAATATGCTTATGTAACCAATGCAACCAATGACAATATTGCGGTGATTGATTACAAGATGGGTGTCATCAAAAGACATATCCCGATCAGGGTTGATCCGCGGCTGGATAAATACAGGGGATTGTTGCCATTTGGCATAACCATTTCTGCAGATAGATCAAAACTCTATGTTGCATTGCTTGGTTTCAATGCTGTTGCCGTGGTGGACACCAGGACAGATGCAACCATTGGGCTGATTCCCACAGGATGGGGCCCAACAAGGGTAAGGCTTTCACCCAATGAAAAGGAAATGTACATCATCAGTTGTCGTGGGCTTGGCGCTGGACCCAATGGCGGAAAGAATTTTGAAGCACCCATTCAGGGTACATTTGTTGGAGACATACAATTGGCCAGTTTTCAGCGTTTACCTGTTCCCGATCAACAGACCCTGGCATCGTACACCCGTGATGTGCTTGCTTATACCTACGAAGCTGTTAAAGTATCTAGGGATGAGAGTCCTCTTCCCAATTATCCCGGAGAAAAATCTTCTCCCATCAAACACATTGTATACATCACCAAAGAGAACAGAACCTATGACGAGGTGATGGGACAATTGGAAACAGGCAATGGTGATCCGTCCATTGCAAGATATGGATTGAATGTAGATGTGAAAGTGAAAAGGAAAAATGATAAAAGCAATTTAGCTGACAGCCTGGTTTTTTCCAACGCCAACATTACTCCCAACCATCACAAGGTTGCAAAAGAATTCGCTTACTCCGATAATTTTTATTGTGACAGTGATGCATCCATACATGGGCACCATTGGATGATGGGGGTGATTCCCAATGAGTGGGTTGAAGTCAATTCCAATACGAGCAAAACCGAAAAATTCTTTTCACCAGCACCTGGCAGAAGGTTTCCAGGCTCAACAGGGAGCATGGATCCGGAGGATTTTGCTGAAAAAGGCGGTCTTTGGGAAGCACTTGTCAGGAAAGGGGTTTCCTTTTATAATTTCGGTGAAGCCAACGAAACAGCGCACGTCCGTGAACAGTGGTATGATACTGCCACAGGTGCATCCCATGGAGTAATGGTTCCGATGCAGGATGCTTTGTTCAGCAGGACCAGTCACAATTATGCCGGTTACAACACCAATATTCCTGACCAATTCAGGATGAATCAATTTGAAACCGAATTCACCAACATGTGGTTGAAGGGAAAAGAAAAAATGCCTTCATTGCTCACCGTTCAGGTTCCCAACGACCATACCGCATCGCCAAGGCCTCAAGATGGTTATCCATACGCACACAGCTATGTTGCAGACAATGACCTTGCGGTAGGCAGAATACTGCATTTTCTTTCAAGAACCCCCTATTGGAAGAACATGCTGGTGGTGATCACTGAAGACGATCCCCAGGGTGGTGTTGATCACGTGGACGCACACAGGAGTATCTTGATGTTGGCAGGGCCCTATGTAAAAAGAAACCATGTCTCACACACCCATGCAAATTTCGGTTCGATACTCAAAATGATCTACAATATCCTTGCAGTGCCTTATGTCAACCAATACGATGTTACCGCTTCACATTTGGGCGATTTTTTCAGCAACAAGCCTGACCTTCGTCCATACAATTTGGTCTTTCCCGACAAGCGGGTATTTGACCCCTCAAAAGCGATGATGAAATACAAGCGGGATATTGACTGGAAAAAAATCATGCAGGGGCCTGCTATGGATGATGAGGACGACATTCGGGAAAATCATTATAAAAAAGACAATCAGTAAATTGAATTTGATGCGGCTGAAGGCTGGAATGGTATTGATGTTGGGACTCTTTGCAGCTCCATTGTATGCACAAGAACAAGCAGATTCTGTTTTGTTGATGGATGCAGTTACTGTTACAGCAACAAGACAGGGACAACGACAATCAAGGTTGCCCTATGCCATATCCATCCATACACGGGAAGATGCAGCAAAACAACTCTCCAGGACTGTTCCAGAATCACTTTCAGGAATGCCGGGCATATTTATTCAAAAGACAAATCACGCCGGTGGTTCCCCATTTTTGCGCGGTCTCACGGGCAACCAATCGCTTATTTTGGTTGACGGCATTCGCTTGAACAATGCAGTGTTCAGGTATGGCCCAAACCAATACATGACACTTGTTGATCCATGTATTGTGGAGAAAATTGAAGTAATCAAGGGTACTGGTTCTGTCCAATATGGCAGCGACGCAATGACAGGAGTCATCAACATTCAGACCAATGCACTGGCTTTTTTGGAAAAGCCGCGATGGAAAGAGGAGGGATTGCTGCGCATAACTGAATCACGAATGGAATTGTCCGTACGACCTTCCTTGAAATATGAGGGGAAAAAGTTTGCATTTGCCATCGGCGCCGGTTCCAAAAAGTTTGGGGATCTCAAAGGAGGCGATACCACTGGATTTCAGCGGCCTTCTGCATACAGTGAAAAATCATTTGACCTAAAGTGGATGAATGATTTTGGTGCCGGGTGGGTATTTACTGGCAGCTACCAATGGCTTCAGCAATCCAATGTTCCTGTTTATCACAAATACAAATTGGAAAATTTTGCACTCAATATTTCAGACCCCATTGGCAGAGGATTTGGTTATTTGCGATTGAACAAGAAATTCAATGCCAAACATTTCAAAAACTTGGATTTATTTGTTGCACAGCAACATATAAATGAATCGAGGATTTCCAGAAAAAACAATTCAACACTTAGCCGATTTGAAAGCGATAAGATAAGTACAGTTTCGGCTGGAGCAGATTTGCTTTTCAATGTCAATCCATATTGGAATGTCAACACAGGCGTTGAAATCTATGCGGATAAGGTGTTGAGTGAAAGACAGGATAAGAACAGCCTGACTGCCAGCAATACTGTTCTTCGGGGACTTTATCCCAATGGGGCAAAATATTCCAATGTTTCACTTTATTCATTGCACCATTTTCACCATGGAAAATGGAATATTGAGGCAGGAACGCGCTATAATTTTTATGCTGCATCCATCATTGAAAAAACATTGGGCAAAGTAACCATCAATCCGAGGGCACTTGTGTTTCAAGGAGGTGTCAATGTAGAATTGTCCAAACATCTTCGTCTCTATGCAAATGTCAGTGATGGATTTCGGGCGCCCAACATTGATGACCTTGGAACGTTGGGCATTGTTGATTTCCGGTATGAACTGCCTGCATATGAACTCAAACCGGAACGTACAGTAAACAATGAAATCGGTGTCAAATATATTTCCACTGCATTGAGTGGTACGCTATCTGTTTTTCGGACTTCACTTTACAATTTGATTGCACGGGTAAAAACGGGAGAAGTAATCAGCGGTTATGATGTTTATTTAAAAGAAAATGTTGATAGAGGCTTTATCCGTGGATGGGAAGCCCAGCTGGTCTACCATCCTACAACAAGAATTACTACCCAGGCTTCATTTACCAGTTTGTTTGGACAAAGCGTTACCAAAAATCAACCCCTTCGCAGAATTCCGCCTTTTAATGCGCATGTGGCTGCTGAATATCATTTCCGTTTGGTAATGGGTGGCATTTCATTTGATCATGCATCCCCACAACGACGATTGGAGTCTGGTGATCAATCAGACAACCGCATACCCGTCGGCGGAACGCCTGGTTACAACATTTTGAATTTGCATGTAGCCTATCAGCCCCAAGGCATTTCTTTCAGGATCTATCTGAACAATATTTTTAACAAGGATTACAGAAATCATGGATCTGGCATCAATGGCATGGGAAGATCTGTTTCCGCCATGATGATTGTATCTTTAAACCAATGAAACCAAGCCAAACATGAAATACATGATTAGTCATCTGCTAAGAACAGCCATTGCTCTTTTGATAACGGGGTCAGCATTTTCCCAACAAATGGCATCACCCATAACCCTACCCAATGGCTGGAAATTGAGTCCTGCGGGTAAATCATTTGGATTGGGCGATCTTCCCTTGAACATGGCAGTCAGCAAATCAGGTAAGTACCTGGCAGTAACCAACAACGGTCAAAGCATTCAATGCATCCAATTGGTTGATGTGAAAGCAGAAAAAGTCATTGATTCTGTGGTGATTGAAAAGTCATGGTATGGTATTGAATTCACATCAGATGAAAAATACCTGTATGTGTCCGGTGGGCATGACAACCGTATTCTCAAATACGAGATCATCGACGGAAAACTCAAAAGGACAGATGCCATCAACCTTGGCAAGCCATGGCCCAACCGTATTGGTCCTGCAGGGATCACCATAGACGAATCACGGAACATGATGTTTGTTGTTACAAGGGAAGACAAGCAATTGTACATGGTTGATTTGGATTCCAAGCAGGTTGTTCGACAATTTGGGTTGGAAGCGGAGGCCTATGATTGCAAGCTGAGCAAGGATAAAAAAGAACTGTTCATCTCTTGCTGGGGATGTGACAAGGTACTGGTTTTTGACTTGGTCAACAACCAGTGGACCAGGCCTGTAACTGTGGGAGACAACCCCAACGAAATGATGCTTACTCCAGATGGTAAGTTGCTTTATGTGTGCAATGCCAACGACAACAGTGTGTCAATCATTGATGTCAAGCGGAAAGTAGTGATTGAAACATTGGATGCTGCACTTTTTCCTAATTCTCCCAGTGGATCGACTACAAATAGCCTTGCCATCGATCACAATGCAAAGCGATTGTATATTGCCAATGCAGACAACAACTGCATTGCAGTCTTTGACATTTCCACCCCTTCAAAGAGCGTAGCAAAGGGGTTTATTCCTGTAGGATGGTATCCAACAACCGTGCGCTTTGTCAATGGAAAAATATGGGTAGCCAACGGAAAGGGAATGACTTCTTTTGCAAATCCTTTTGGACCTTCTCCACTGCGGAAAAAGGAAGATGTTATCCACCATGGATTTCAGGTAAAGGACGCTTCTCAGGTTGAATACATCGGGGGGCTCTTCAAGGGAACGATGAGCATCATTGCTCCTCCTTCCCAAATTGAACTGGATCAATATACCAAAGCAGTGTACAGGAACAGTGCTTATTCAACAGCAAAATCAGCCTTTGCAGACAGTCTCGCACCTGGTTATCCGGTGCCAATGAAGGCTGGACAAAAATCGCCCATCAAGCATGTGTTTTATGTCATCAAGGAAAACCGCACATACGACCAAGTATTGGCGGATGTAAAAGGTGGAAATGGGGATACTTCATTGTTGCTTTTTGGTAAAGCGATTACGCCGAATCAACATGCCATTGCAGAATCTTTTGTGCTGCTGGATAATTTTTTTGTGAATGCGGAAGTCAGCGCTGACGGGCACAATTGGAGCATGGGTGGATATGCAACCGACTACCTTGAAAAAACATGGCCATCCAGTTATGGCAGCCGGGGTGGTACTTATGGTGGAGAGGGGGAGCGTGAAATAGCCGACAACAAGGGCGGTTTCATTTGGAACAATTGCTTTCGCTATGGTGTTACGTTCAGAAGTTATGGTGAGTTCATCAACAACGGTAAACCAACAATTCCTATACTCAAAGGGAACTACTGCAGCTACTTCCCCGAATACAACATGAACATCAGGGATACCACAAGGGTGAATTTTTGGAAGCGCGAATTTGATTCCCTTTTGGCCATCAACCAGGTTCCGCAATTCAATACAATCCGTTTGGGCAATGACCATACGGAGGGTACGCGATTGGGAAGGCCTACCCCTTATGCCCATGTCGCTGACAACGATCTTGCAGTCGGGATGCTGATTGAAACCCTTTCCAAGAGCCCCATCTGGAATGAAACGGCTGTTTTTATTTTGGAGGATGATGCGCAAAATGGCGCAGACCATGTAGATGCTCACCGGAGTCCGGTTTACCTGGCAGGAGGTTTTGTAAAGCGCGGATATGTGGACCATACCCCATATTCAACCAGCGCAGTATTGAGAACCATGGAACTGATCCTTGGTATGGGCCCGATGACCCAGTATGATGCGGCTTCAACGCCCATGTGGCGTTGTTTTGATTCAACTGCAAAACCTTTCCCATTCAAGGCCATCGTTCCTAACATAAACCTCAATGATAAAAGTACTGCCATCAACCAATGGCAAAAAAAGTCTGAACAGTTCAATTTTGCCAAGGAAGACAGCAACAATGACATTGAATTCAACAGGGTGCTTTGGCATGGCATCAAAGGGGATATTCCTTTTCCTGGTCCCAGGAGGGCTGCTTTCCTTACTGTGAATGCCAAAGAAGCGGATGAAGACTGACACAGTAAAACGATGAAAGTGTTAAGGTTTATCCTGGCCTCCATACTTGAGACATTTGGGTGAACGCACAAAATGGTCATCTTGAATCCTTATCTTAGGGGTTCAAAATCTCCTTTATGTTTCAATTGATCCGATCAAGCAAATTCACATTTTGTCTTTTCATAGTATTGCTTGCGCTTGGCTTGAATGCATCATCTCAAAAAAAGAGCAGTAAACTTCCAAAACTTCCTGCAGTACCAACAGTAGACCTAGAAACCTACTTCAAGCCACTGCTGTGGCGCAACCTGGGCCATACCCGTGGCGGTCGTTCAGTGAGTGCCACTGGCATCAAGGGCAATACCCAGGTATATTATATGGGAACCACAGGTGGTGGCGTCTGGAAAACGGAAGACGCAGGCCAAAGCTGGAAAAACATATCCGATGGTTTTTTCAGGACAGGGTCTGTTGGCGCAGTGGCAGTCGCAAGTTCTGATGTCAATGTAGTTTATGCAGGCATGGGCGAACATGCCCCCCGTGGGGTCATGACTTCATATGGTGATGGTGTTTACCGTTCAACAGATGCCGGTAAAACCTGGAAACACCTGGGCCTCGAGCTGACCCGTCATATTGCCAATATTCGCATTCATCCTTCAAACCCTGATGTGGCCTATGTTGCGGCGCAAGGTGCTTTGCATGGTCCTTCAAAAGAGCGGGGTATTTATAAAACAGAAGATGGAGGTAAGACATGGAAGCAAATGCTCTATGTGGATGAAAATACCGGTTGTGCTGACCTGAACATGGACATGAGCAATCCCCGTATTCTTTATGCAGCCATGTGGGATCACCGCCGTTTGCCTTGGGCCGTTCAAAGTGGTGGCAAAGGATCAGGTTTGTACAAGAGCACCGATGGCGGAGAAACATGGGAAAAAATCCAAAACGGCTTGCCCAAGGAATTGGGTAAAATGAGCGTTTCCGTTTCATTGTCCAATCCCAATAAAGTATATGCACTGGTTGAAAGTGATACAGAGAAGGAGCAGGGCGGACTCTTTGTTTCCAATGATGGCGGTTCCAATTGGAGCAGGATCAGCAAGGACCACAGGCTGATTTCAAGGGCCTGGTATTATATTGAGGTATTTGCAGATCCAGTAAATGAAAATACCGTCTATGTTTTGGGTGCTGCAGGATTGAAGTCTGAAGACGGGGGAAAGACCTGGAAAAACCTTGGTGGAACACATGGTGATTATCACCAGCTGTGGATCAATCCCGAGAACAACCAGAACATGGTGATTGCCAATGACGGTGGTGCCGCGATTACTTTCAATGGCGGAAAAATCTGGTCTTCACAGAACAACCAGCCCACTGCACAGTTTTATAGGATCAATGTTGACAATCTGTTTCCTTACAATATTTATGCAGGGCAACAAGATAATACTTCTGTTCGCATTGCCAGCCGCAATACCAGCGGAGGCAGCATTACCGAACGGCAATGGTCATATTCTGCAGGTGGTGAGTCAGCCTTTCTTGGTTTTGATCCCAACAATCCGCGTTATGTGATGGGTGGAAGTTACCAGGGCACCATTGAGTTGTTGGATGCCAATACCAGCGAAGGAGTTGGTATCATGGTTTACCCTGTGCAATACCAGGCCATGCAGCCCAAGGATATGAAATACAGATTCAACTGGAATGCGCCCATCCTCTATTCGAAGCATGAAAAAAATGTATACTACCATGCTGGCAACAGGTTGTTCAAGACCACTGACATGGGAAAATCCTGGGAACCCATTTCTCCGGACCTGACTACACATGATACTACAAAAATGGGCATCAGCGGCTATCCTTACACAAATGAGGGCGCTGGTGGTGAAAACTATTGTACCATCACCTATGTGATGGAATCTGACAAAGAAAAAGGTGTGATCTATACTGGTAGTGATGATGGCCTTGTCCACATCACCCGGGATGGTGGCAAGACATGGAACAATATCACTCCCAAAGATCTGGGAGAGGCATTGATCAATGCCATCGAAGTATCTCCACACGACCCCGCAACGGTTTATATCGCCGCCAACAAATACAAGACCAATGACTTTACTCCATTTGCATACAAGTCCAATGATTACGGAAAAACTTGGGTGAAAATTGTCAACGGAATCCCTTACGGGGCCTGTTTAAGGGTTGTCAGGGAAGATGAGCGCAGAAAAGGATTGTTGTTTGCCGGAACAGAAACAGGGCTTTACATTTCTTACGACGATGGAGCCAATTGGAAAAACTTCCAGCGCAATTTGCCCATCACACCCATCACAGATCTTAAAGTACACAAGGGAAATCTTATTGCATCCACGCAAGGGCGTGCTTTCTGGATCCTGGATGACCTGCAGCCCATCAGGAGCTTTGATCCTGCATCTATGGAAAAAACAAGCATTTTACCAGTTGGTGAAACTTACAGGGTTTCCGGCTACAGCATGTTTGATGGCAATGATGAAATCAAGCAACCTTTTCCAACCACGATTGGTGCGAACCCCAGTACAGGCGCAGTGATTTACTACCAACTTTCCAACAAAGCAGATTCGATCAAGGATCTTTCTATTGAGATAAGGGATGAAAAAGGTGCCTTGGTAAGGCATTTCAGCAACAAGGCATTTGCAAAGACTACTTCGAACAACAGCTACAAGGAAGAACCTTTGTTGACGGTTAAAAAGGGACTCAACCGCTTTGTTTGGAACCTTAAGCGGCAGGAAATGCCTACCATTGACGATGTATACATTGAAGGAAGTTATGGTGGTGGAAGGGCTGTCCCTGGCATTTATGTTGTGGTATTGAAGGTGGATGGGCAGGAGTATTCTACTCCTTTGGTCATTCAGCAAGATCCCAGGGTCAATGTGCAACAAGCCGACTTTATTGCACAGGATGAATTGCTCAAGAAACTGGAACAGGATGTTACTGATATTCATGTTTCCGTTACGCGCATGCGAAACCTGTCCAAGCAAATCAACCAACTCAGCACATTGCTTGAAAACGATCCATCGAAAGCGCAGGTCCTCAAGCTGGGAAAGGGAATCAATGAGAAATTAAAAATATTGGAAGAGAAATTGATACAACCCAAAAGCCAGTCATACGACGATGTCATCAACTTTGTCAACAAGCTGAGTGCCAACATCATTTTTGTTCACGGTGAGGTCAATTCAAATCTTCCCTATGTTACCAACGGGCAAAAGGCAAGGTATGAGGAGTTGCATGCAGCATGGTTGCTCCACAAACAGGAGATGGATCAACTGTTGAAAGTCGATGTTGCAGAATTCAATGCCCTTTGCAGACAACTGATGATCGACCATGTACTGCTGCCGGATTGATGGGATAAATTGACAAAAAAGTATACTCTATGGCTAATGAAATGAATCGATACAGTTTTTTTTGATGGTTATTTGTAAATCGTTGACCAGCCTGGAGCAAGGCGTCGTCATCAAAAAATTGTATAATGAATAGAATCCAAATTGGACCTATCGATTCGGTTGTCATTGTTGCTTATATCATTTTCCTGATCCTTGTTGGGGTATTCATCAGTAAAAAAAAGACTACCCTTGGTAAGGAAAGTTCAGACGACCTGTTTTTGTCTGGAAGATCATTGCCCTGGTACAAAGTTGGTCTTTCCATTTTTAGTACCAACGTGAGCCCTTCCATGCTGGTGGCCAGTTTTGGAGCAGCCTATACCAGTGGAATGGTGCTTGCCAATTTTGATTGGCTTGCGTGGGTTTTTCTGATGTTGCTTTCCATCTTGTTCATTCCAAGGTATCTGGCCAACAACATTTCAACCATGCCAGGGTTTTTGTTGAAAAGATTTGGTAACAAGTCTCATGCATTTTTTACCTATTTTTCCATGGTCTCCTCCCTTGTGGTGTGGTCCAGTTTTATGCTTTGCATCGGAGGGATAGTCATCAACCAATTGTTGGGTATTCCCATTTACATTTCTGCCATCTTGATTGTTGCCATTGCCATGTCTTATTCCGTCAACGGAGGATTGAATTCAATTGTGCATACTGGGATGGTGCAGTCCATTGTCTTGATTGCCATTTCAATGGTTATATTCTTTCTTGGCCTCAACAAGGTTGGTGGAGTTGAAAACCTTGTTAACGCTGTGCCCAAAGATTATTGGGTGATTTTCAAACCTGCTTCTGATGCTGTATACCCATGGCATGCACTGGTCCTGGGATATCCCGTTATTGGCATCTGGTTTTGGTGTACAGACCAAACCATTGTTCAAAGAACCCTTGCTGCCAAAAATGTTGACCATGGCCAAAAGGGTGCACTGTTGATTGCTGCGCTCAAGATAGTCATGCCCATACTTTTCATCGTCCCTGGCATCATGTGCCTGGTGTTGGTGAAACAAGGCGTGTTTGCGCCACTGGCCAATCCTGATCATGCCTACATCACCATGGTATACGGATTGCTCCCAACAGGAATTATTGGTCTTGCCTTGGGTACCCTGCTGGTCTCTATCATCAACGATGTAGCCACAGGACTGAGCTCTTTCAGTACCGTCTTTGCCATGGATGTTTACGTTAAAAAAATAAATCCTGGTGCCACACCTGAAGATGTCAACCGGGTGGGGAAGAAAATTATTGTTTTGGCAGCAACTGTTTCTGTGCTCATGGCTGTTTTGCTTTCCAAATCGGATAAGGGTCTTTTTGATTTGGGGCAGTCCTTGCTGACGTATTTGGCGCCTCCTGCTGCGACCGTGTTCATCGTAGGAATCTTGTGGAAACGTGCAACACCAAGGGCGGCAGAACTTACCTTGTACATGGGTACCTTTTTATGTCTTCTGGTTGGATTCTGCCAATTGACCGGATTTCCAACAAAAGCATTTTGGCCACATTTCATGTTGCTTTGTTTTTACATGATGGTGTCATTGGTTGTATTCATGGTTGTGGTTTCCTTCTTTACGAAACCCCATTATGGCCTTGTTCAATTGGTTGACCAGAATGATCCTTTGATCAGGGAGAAGTCCAAAACATCTGTTCTGGTAAAATGTTTGTGGGCAGTGATTGCGGTTTTGATGGCCATTGTTTATTATATTTTCAATTGAGTGGACGCTTTTTTGTTAGCTGGCCATTGAGAAATTGAATTTGGTTATCCAATGGGTTCTGTGATGTTAAGGTGTCTGGTTTCCGTTTTTAATTTAAATTAGATATTCCAACCTGGGCGGTATTTCCCGGTATTTAAAACCATCAACTCCTGTCATGAAAAAAAAGCTGCTGTTCATTGCAATACTTGCAATGTTGTTGACATCACAACAATCACTTGTTGCTCCTGTTGTTCCTTTTCCGGCGCCATCTGCACAGCAATCTCCGAACATCATCCTCATTTTTATGGACGACATGGGTTATGGCGACCTCTCCTGCAATGGGGCACTTGACATCCAAACCCCTAACCTTGACAGGTTGGCGGCCGAGGGCATTCGGTTCACGAATTTCATGTCCGCGCAGGCAGTCTGCAGTGCATCAAGGGCTTCATTGATGACGGGATGTTACGCAAATCGGGTGGGCATTTCCGGTGCACTGTTTCCTGGTGCAAAGGTTGGATTGGCAAAAGAGGAAATGACCATTGCAGACATGCTCAAACAAAAGAACTATGCAACAGGCATTTTTGGGAAGTGGCACTTGGGAGATGCAATGGAATTCCTGCCCCTGAACCAGGGTTTTGATGAATACCTTGGACTTCCCTATTCCAATGACATGTGGCCCATGGGCTATGATGGACAGCCTGTTAAATCTGGGAGCAATAAAAGCAATTACCCCCCCCTTCCTTTGATTAAAAATGACAGACCCATCGACACCATCAATACCCTTGAAGACCAAGCCACACTGACAGGAAGGCTTGCAGATGCCGCCATTCAATTCATCAGAAAAAACAAGAACAAGCCATTTTTCGCCTATATCCCCAATCCCATGCCACATGTTCCCATCAATGCCTCACCGTCTTTTCGTGGGAAAAGCAAGCAGGGCATGTATGGCGATGTAATACAGGAGGTGGATTACAATGTCGGCAAGATCATGCAGGCGCTCAAGGAAGAAGGATTGGAAAAAAATACCCTGATTATTTTTACCAGTGACAATGGTCCCTGGTTGAATTTTGGCAACCACGCAGGTTCTGCCGGAGGCTTCAGGGAAGGCAAGGGAACTTCCTTTGAAGGAGGGCAACGTGTGCCCTGCATCATGCGCTGGAAGGGTGTTTTGCCCGCTGGCATCGTGTCAAACCAGCTTGCATCAACCATTGATATCCTTCCAACCATTTCTGCGCTGACCAAGGCGCCGCTTCCACAAAGGAAGATTGATGGGGTGGATATTTCTCCAATCCTGAAGGGAGATCTTTCTGTCACTCCCCGGGAAACATTTTTGTATTATTACCGCAAGAATGCACTGGAGGCAGTGAGGATGGGCAATTGGAAATTGGTTTTTCAACATCCATCAAGGTCTTACGAGGGCGGTGCTCCGGGATTCAATGGATTTCCTGGCCCTGCACCAGAGAACGTAATCATGTACAAATCCCTGTATGACCTTCGCCGTGATCCGGGTGAGGAATACGATGTCAAGGGGATTTATCCGGAGATTGTTGCAAAACTGGAAGCCATAGCCGAGGAGGCTAGAAAGGACCTGGGAGACGACCTGCAGAACAGGAAGGGATCCAACAACCGGCCTTCTGGACAGCTTGCCAGATAGGATGCATCAACCTTTTCGCACCAACTAAACGTCGAGTCCTGCCAAGGAAAGGCTCATTTTCTTGAGCTCTGTCATGGCATTGTTTTCTACAATGTTATCGGGCATCAGGATCAGGGAGGTGTTATTGGATTTCCACCAGTCCTTGTGCAACAGTGATTTGAAGGGGATGGCACCAATCAGGTAACTTCTCTCGTTGCCAGAATGCCATTCTTCAATGCTCGCAAATTCTTCTTTTGGAATGTTGGCAAGTTCCTCAAAACTAATGAAGACCCGCAAGTGGAAATCATCTGAAAGGGTTGAGGGAGTTTGTTGGTTCATTTTTTTGTACTCATACCTGTATCCATAACGCAGTGCGGCAATATCACTCAAGACCGCAGACGCGGTTGGAAAGCTGCCGGCACCTTTGCCATAAAAAAATTGCTTGTCTGCAAATCCACTTTCAATGACAACACCATTGTACTCGTTCTTTACAAAAAACAATTGGTCTGCATGGTCTACAAACTGTGGAAGCAGAAAAGAGGCCACTGTGCCATTTTGCAGCTTCTTTGCCTGGGCTACCAGTTTGATGGATTGGTTTCTGGATTGTGCAACCTTTGCATCAAGCTCACTGATTTGTGTGATCCCGTTGAACAGCATATCATTGATCGTTGTTGTAATGCCATAGCTGTGGGCCAGCAGCAGCACCCATTTGTTGGCAGCATCAAATCCCTCGATATCAAGCGTTGGATCGGATTCAGCAAAACCCAGCTGCTGTGCGAGCAACAATGCTTCCTTGAAGCTGAGTTGCTCTTCAAACATTTTGGTCAGGATAAAATTCGTGGAGCCATTGACAATGGCTTTTATGGAATGCAGCAGGTCATTGTCGTAATATTCCTCGAGGTTTCTGATCACAGGAATGGATGCGCAGGCCGATGCCTCATACAGCAATGATTTTCCGGTGCTGTTTTGCAACGCGATCAACTCGGGAAGATGCTCAGAAAGCATTTTCTTGCTGGCGCTTACAACATCTTTACCATTGTTAAGTGCCGTTGTCACAATCTCGTATCCTGCAACGCTGTCGTTGATTACCTCAACAATCACATTGATTTCAGGATCAAAAAGAAGATCGTTTTTGTCACTGGTAAACAGTGAAGCAGGCGCACTTCTTTTTTTGGATGTGTTTTTGATGCAGACCCTTTTGATGGAAGCCTTGAGGGAAGGTGTTTGCTTCAATACCTTGTAAAGCCCTTCTCCCACTACACCAAACCCAAACATTCCTATCACCAACGTTTTTTCCGATCCCATATTTTCTTTTTTTAAGTTGTTATTGTTCATTTATGAATTTCAACAGCAGCGTGTTCAATTGCCTTGTCTCAATTAAAAATCCATCATGTCCATACATGGACTCCATCACTTCGATTGCAGCTCCGGGAATATGTTTTGCAAGAAAACGTTGCTCTGAAACAGGAAAAAGCAGATCTGAAGAAATGCCGATGACCAGTGTTTTAGAATGGATGCGCTCCAGGATCTGCTCAGCTTCAAGAACACCCCTTCCCAAGTGGTGGCTGTCCATGCTCTTGGTCAAAAAATAATAGCTCAATGCATTGAACCGTTTTGCGAGCTTCTCGCCCTGGTATTTTTGGTAAGACTCGCTCCTGGTATGCTCTATGGCTTTGTCCACGTCTTCCTGTGTTTTTCCATATGTGTCATAATGCCTGTAGCTGATCAATGCAATCGATCGGGCAACTTTCATGCCTTCCATGCCAGCATCCGGACGGTCCTGGTACCAGGTATGGTCTGCTTCTATGCACATTCTTTGGGATGCATTGAAGGCCTTTCCCCAGGGGGAATGGAATGCATTTGTGGCAATCGGTACAAGGTATTTGAACAAGGATGGTTGAAGTGATGCCCATGCCAACAGCTGTTGACCACCCATCGACCCGCCAATCCCCAAGTATATTTCATCTATTCCCAAAGAAATGCGCAATTGATCATATGCCTTCGCCATGTCCACGGGTGTAAAGAAAGGGAATTCCCGGAGGAATGGCTTACCCGTTGAAGGGTTATTGTCCAAGGGATTTACGCTTCCATAACAACTCCCTGGCATGTTCACACAAATGATGAAATACCTGCTGGGGTCAAAAAATTTACCATCACCCACCATCTCTGGCCACCAATCAGAGGGGTCGCTGTTGGCCGTCATGGCATGGAAAATCCAGACCACATTGTCTTTCTTTTCTGAAAGTGCTCCAATGGTCGTATAAGCCAGTTTGAAATCACTGATTGAACTCCCCGATTCCAGCGCAAGGCTGCCCAAGTATTGGTATGTATGTAATGTTTTGTTCATGTTGATCAAATCTTTCCAAAAAGGGCAAAAAAAAACCCACCTGAAGTCAGATGGGTTTCACTATAAAGCGTTGATCTTGTCTAGGGAAAATATCTGGCTTATCTGTGCCCGCTTGCGCAGGGCTGGAGTTGACACCTTATCAATGGTTAAATTAACAGGTTGTCAAGGCGTCATAGGGCCAATCCCTCTGCCTTTCTGGATAAGAATAATAAAGAACTGGTGCAAAGTTAATTGTTTTTTGTTTAATCGCAAACTGGTGAGGTAGAAAATGGGGTTTATTTCGTTTAATTTCGGGTGAAACAATATCTCTGATGCGTTGTTTATGGTACATCATCCTGGCTGTTGGTTTATCGACCTCAGTTTGGCTGGCAAATTAAACCCCGAATCCCCAATCCACAACCCAATGGTCCAGAAAGACAACATAGAAGTCATCGGCGCCCGCGCACACAACCTAAAGAACATTGACATCACCATTCCGAAAAATAAATTGGTGGTGATTACCGGAATCAGTGGAAGTGGAAAGTCTTCTCTGGCATTCGATACCATCTATGCCGAAGGACACAGGAGGTATATGGAAACCTTTGGTACTTATGCACGTCAATTTATGGGAGAAATGGAGCGGCCAGACGTGGACAAGATTTCGGGTTTGTCGCCTGTTATTTCTATTGAGCAAAAAACCACCAACCGCAATCCGCGCTCGACCGTTGGAACTGTTACAGAGGTTTACGATTTTCTCAGGCTCCTTTTTGCCCGGGCTGGCGATGCTTATTCTATGAATACTGGCAAGAAAATGGTCAAGTTCACGGATGAGGAAATTGTGGCCGACCTTTTCAAAAAGCTGGCAGGCAAAAAAATTACCATACTCGCTCCGTTGGTAAGGGGAAGAAAGGGGCATTACCGGGAGCTTTTTGAAGAGACACGCAAAAAGGGTTTTGTAAAAGTGCGGGTGGATGGTGAACTCAAGGACCTGGTCCCCAAAATGCAGGTGGACCGCTACAAGATGCACGACATTGAAGTGGTGGTAGACCGACTGTCTGTTACACCTGATATGAAACTGCGGATTGCACAAAGCATCAACCAGTCAATGCAAATAGGGAAAGGGCTCCTTTTTATTCTCGTGCACGACAATGACACGTTGGTGCAATACAGCAAAAAACTCATGTGTGCCACCTCTGGCATTTCTTATGAGGAACCATCACCCAATACTTTTTCTTTCAACTCACCATATGGTGCTTGTCCTGCCTGCAAAGGATTGGGCCAACAACATGCCATCGACCTCAATGCCGTAATGCCTGACCGGTCACTTTCCATTGCAGACGGTGCCATTCTCCCATTGGGGGAGGAAAGGGATTCCTATTATTTCAAAATGGTTGAACAACTTTCAAAAAAGCACAAGTTCAGCCTTAAAATTCCCATCCATCAACTTCCTGAAAAAGCCATGAACATCATTTTGTTTGGCAATGCGGATGGAATCCAGGGGGATATTGACCAGTTGGAAAAGGGTGAGTACCCTGGTGTCATCAACATGGTGGTGCGCTGGTTCACCGACAGCACCAGTGATATGATCCGTGAATGGGCAGAAAAGTACATGATGCTCAAGCCCTGTAACGAATGCCATGGCACAAGGTTAAAAACAGAAAGTTTATGGTTTCGTATTGATGGCAAACATATTGCAGAACTTTCAGCAATGAACCTCAATGGATTGAACGATTGGTTTGCACACCTTGAAAAAAGAATGGACCCCAAACAAAACCTCATCGCAAAGGATATTCTCAAAGAGATCAGAAGCAGGCTGGGATTTTTATTGGATGTGGGGCTGGGATACCTTTCCCTTGGTCGGCCAACCAGAACCCTGAGTGGTGGTGAATCCCAGCGCATCAGGCTTGCAACACAGATTGGATCGCAACTGCAGGGGATCACTTATATCCTCGATGAACCATCCATCGGGCTTCACCAACGGGACAACCAACAACTGATTGGGGCACTCAAAAATCTCAGGGATATAGGAAACAGTGTCATTGTGGTTGAACACGACAAGGACATCATGCTTGCGGCTGATCACCTCATCGATGTTGGGCCACGTGCAGGAATACATGGTGGAAGAATTGTGGCAGAAGGCACGCCTGCAGCGGTTTGTAAGACGCTTTCCGATACTGCCATGTACCTGAACAACAAGAAAAAAGTTGAACTGCCTGCAGAAAGAAGAAAGGGGAATGGAAATTATATCCTCTTGCAAGGGGCTTCTGGCAACAACCTGAAAAACGTGGACATCAAGGTGCCATTGGCTGCATTTGTTTTGGTTACTGGTGTCAGCGGCAGCGGAAAGTCAACCCTGATCAATGAAACATTGTATCCATTGTTGAGCAAACATTGTTATGCATCCAAGCAAGATCCAATGCCCTATAAAAAGATCACGGGCCTGGAACATATCGACAAGGTGATTGAAATTGATCAGTCGCCCATCGGCAGAACTCCCCGCAGCAATCCTGCCACCTATTGTAATTTTTTCACCGATATCAGACAGTT
Organism: Chitinophagales bacterium; assembly: GCA_030832085.1. Taxonomy (GTDB): domain Bacteria; phylum Bacteroidota; class Bacteroidia; order Chitinophagales; family Chitinophagaceae; genus Pollutibacter. Next base: position 26,826 of record JAURJU010000090.1, read on the forward strand.
GTTTGCTGCTGTACCTGAAGCAAAAATCAGGGGTTACAATGCAGGACGTTTTTCCTTCAACGTCAAGGCGGGGCGTTGTGACATGTGCGAGGGAGGTGGCCTGAGGGTGATTGAAATGAATTTTCTTCCTGATGTATATGTGCATTGTGAAAAATGCAATGGAAGAAGGTACAACCGTGAAACACTTGAGATCCGGTACAAGGGAAAGTCCATCAGCGATGTGCTGGACATGACGGTGGATGAAGCCGTTGAATTCTTTCAACAGATTCCATACCTCTATCGGAAAGTGAAAGTGCTTCAGGAAGTCGGTTTGGGATACATCACCCTTGGCCAATCCGCTGTAACGCTAAGCGGAGGAGAGGCACAGCGGGTCAAGCTTTCAACAGAACTTTCTAAAAAAGATACTGGAAGAACATTTTATATTTTGGACGAACCAACTACTGGGCTTCATTTTCAGGACATCAATCTTTTGCTCAATGTGCTGAACAAATTGGTGAACCGCGGAAATACCGTGTTGGTCATTGAACACAATCTTGATGTCATCAAAGTGGCAGACCATATCATTGATCTTGGCCCTGAAGGGGGAGATGGTGGTGGAACCATCCTGTATGAAGGCAATCCCGAAGGGTTGTTGAAAATCAAGACAAGCCATACTGCCAAGTTTTTGAAAATGGAGTTGGATGCCTCATAGAAAAGAAAGGGCATTCCCCAACAGTTGTTTGATCAACCATGCCTAGGCCTTTCTCAGCATTTTGATGTGGGGAATATCGTCCTCCATATAAGTTTCACTGCATTGCAGAAATCCAAGGCCTTCATAAAATTTTTTCAGGTAAAGCTGGGCACCTATTTTGATGGGCACTGAACCATAAAGCCGAATGGTTTCTTTAATCGCATTTTGCATCAATTCAATTCCGTAGCCTTTGCCACGGTGGCGGGGAGACCCTACAACCCTTCCAATGGAAGGTTCCTCATACGCCAACCCCGGTGCCAATATTCTTGCAGTTGCAACCAGTTCCCCATGCAGCCTTCCCTGCAAATGGTGGGCACCTTGATCACGGTCGTCCATGTCCAGAAAAATACATTGTTGCTCGACAACGAAAACCTCACTTCTTAACCGCAGCATATCATAGAGGTCCGAAGGGCTTAATTCCTGAAAAGGGGTGAGGGTCCATTTTACTGATGACATTGGTAGTTGATTGAGGTGCAAAATTACATCAAACATAGGCACCAATCATTCTGCCATATAGCGCCTCACTCTCTTTGAAATGAATTATTTTTGGAGTAAAACCATCAGTACCAGGTCTACCATATTGTCCAATCCTATCGAGTACCTCAAAGGGGTTGGCCCATTGAGGGCCGATATGTTGAAAAAGGAGCTTCAGATTTTTACCTTTGAAGACCTCCTGCATCATTTCCCCTACAAGCACCTTGACAAAACCAGTGTGCTGCCCATTGGGCAAATCAGTCCATCCATGGACCATGTCCAAGTGAGGGGATTTGTTGTTTCCATGGAAATCATTGGTGAGCGAAGGGCCAGGCGTTTGGTGGCACAGTTTCGCGACCGCACTGGTCTTCTCGAGTTGACATGGTTCCAGGGAATCAATTGGGTTCAAAAAACACTGGCCGTCGGAGGAGAATATGTTGTTTTTGGAAAACCGGGATTTTTCTTGGGCAAGGCACAAATGACCCATCCTGAAATGGAATCTGTGAAGGATGCAAACGTTTCTGGAAAGCAGCACCTGGAGCCCATATACCCGGTAACCGAAAAGTTGAAAGCAAGAGGCTTGAATGGCAGGGCCCTGGGTAAGCTGACAGAACAGCTTTTTTTGGTCCTGGCGGAAAAGGAGATTCCTGAAGTCTTGCCAAGGTTTTTTATTGTAAAAGAGCAGCTTGTGCCAAGGTGGATGGCATTCAGGCATGTGCATTTTCCCCCTTCAGCAGATTCCTATAACCAGGCTGTTTACCGGCTGAAGTTTGAGGAACTTTTTACCGCCCAGCTGCGCCTGGGAATGTTGCGGTCTGCAAGGCACCGGTTTTCACGCGGTGTTGTTTTCTCCAAGGTAGGCGAGCATTTCAATGCTTTTTTCCATGGGCATCTTCCATTTGAATTGACTGGAGCACAAAAGCGGGTGTTGAAGGAAATTCGCCAGGATACAGCCACCGGTCGCCAGATGAACCGTTTGTTGCAGGGCGATGTGGGCAGCGGAAAAACGATTGTGGCGCTGATGGCGATGCTGATTGCTGTTGACAATGGTTTTCAGGCCTGCATCATGGCGCCTACCGAAATTTTGGCAAGGCAGCATTATGATAACTTTTCGGCATTGTTGTCGCCGCTTGGGTTACCGGTTGGCATCCTGACAGGATCAACAAAAGCAGCTGAGCGCAAAAAAATTCTTTCAGGCATCCAGGACGGATCCCTGAAGATTCTGGTGGGCACTCATGCCCTGATTGAAGACGTTGTCAAGTTCAACAACCTTGGCTTGGCCATCATTGATGAACAACACAAGTTCGGAGTGGCCCAAAGGGCAAAACTTTGGGCAAAAAACACCACTCCTCCCCATATGTTGGTGATGACAGCAACTCCTATTCCCAGGACCCTGGCCATGACAGCGTATGGAGATCTTGACTATAGTGTGATTGATGAACTTCCACCAGGCAGAACGCCAATACTGACTGTTCACCGTTTGGACGATGCACGACCACAGGTGATGGATTTCATCAAGGCTGAAATACAACTGGGAAGACAGATCTATTTTATTTTTCCGCTCATCGAGGAGAGTGAGAAGTTGCAATACGAAGACCTTATGCAAGGCTATGAAAATGTGAAAGCCTGGTTTCCAGAACCTCAATACTGGATCAGCATGGTGCATGGCAGGATGACTGCAGAACAAAAGGAAATGAACATGAGGCGTTTTGTCAACCGTGAAACACAGATCATGGTAGGTACAACTGTTATCGAAGTGGGCGTCAATGTTCCGAATGCGAGCGTCATGGTCATTGAAAGTGCTGAGAAATTCGGCCTCAGCCAGTTGCACCAGCTGCGAGGGAGAGTAGGGCGGGGAAGCGAAAAAAGCTATTGCATTCTCTTGTCTGGAAGCAAAGTGGGAAAGGATGCAAAGGATAGGCTTTCTGTCATGTGCGCAACCAATGATGGTTTCAAAATTGCAGAGAAAGACCTTGAATTGCGAGGACCTGGCGATGTTCAGGGTACCCGACAAAGCGGGGCATTGAGCTTTAGGATTGCAGACCTTGTAGCCGACAGGAGCATTCTTGAAAAGGCAAAAGTCTATGCAGAGCAGTTGTTGGGTCTTGATCCGGACCTCAACTTGCAGGAAAATGCGCCATTGAAAAACTTTTTGAAAGCTGAAAAGGGAGGTACACTCTGGGGCAGGATTTCCTGATGGTTTGGCGCAATCAGAACAATGGCAGGAGCAATCCAATCTTTCTTAACTGGTCCATCGGATTTCAAATGTTTAAAATTGCACAATTCTCCAGTTAAAACTCAATTATTAACATCTTCTAAGCCTTTAAACCTATACTTTTAGGTATTGTCAAATGTATATGAAAAGAATATTTCCTGCCATATTGCTTCTTCTCTGTTTCAGCAGCAGGAATTCCCTATGCGCACAGTCCTTTTATACCATTGACTTTGCCGAAAACATGGGGCAATGGAAAGGTGATTTTTTATTTAAAACGGTCGTTGGCAATGGGGTACTGTTCATCAACCCTCAGGGGTATACGGTGTTGAAAAACAACCAAGATGATTTTTCAGCAGTCATGGAGGCCATACATGGGCATGGCGCAGCTGAAACAGTTCCGGTAAAAATCACACCCTCTGTGAAAGATGGAGAAACTGAAAAAAAAGCAGACAACAGCATCGCGGTTCGTTCACATGCGTACAAGGTTAAATTTACCGGCAGTAATCCGTCTGTTCAATTTCTACCTGAAAAACCAACAGGAGAAAAATCCAATTATTTTTTGGGCGATGATCCCAACCTTTGGAAAATGGGTGTTGGGAGTTATGGCAGTGTTTTTGGAAAGGGACTTTACCCTGGCGTGGATATCCGCTATTATTCCAGTGGGGACCGCATGAAGTATGACCTATTTGTAGCACCTGGAACTGATCCATCAAAAATAAAAATGACCTATGAGGGTGTTGACCAGATGTCCATCAAAAATGGACACCTGGTCCTGGAAACATCTGTGGGAGCGTCAAGGGAACTCCCACCCTATGCATATCAGATCATCAATGGACAAAAGAAAGAAGTTGCATGTGCATATGTTCTAAAAGGAAACCAGCTGAGCTTTTCCATCAAGGAGTACGATAAAACTGCAACGCTTGTCATTGATCCTGTTTTGGTTTTTTCCACCTATACAGGAAGCCGCAGCAGCAACTGGGGATTCACGGCTGCACCCGGTCCCGATGGAAGCCTCTATGCCGGGGGTATCGTTTTTGGTGTTGGTTATCCCGTCTCTACCGGCGCGCTCCAATCCAATTTTGGTGGCGGTACAGGGCAAGGAAATATTGGTGGTATTGATATTGGTCTTACCCGGTTCAGTCCTGACGGAAAGACAAGGGTTTTTTCAACCTACCTTGGCGGGAGTGGAGATGAATTCCCGCACAGCATTTACGTGGACCCACAAGGCAATCCCGTCATTTTGGGCAGAACCACCTCCTCCAATTTTCCAACAAAAAACAACAACAAGGTTGGCCCGTTGGGAGGCACTGATATTTTTGTTTCAAAGCTTTCAGCGGATGGCAAATCATTGTTGGGAGGCATATTGATTGGTGGGGCAGGTCTCGATGGTGCCAATATTGATGCAGCCATCAGTCCTGGGCCAAAATCACTGTTGTACAACTATGGTGACAATGCAAGAAGTGAAGTCATCTTGGACAAGTCTAACAATGTGTATGTTGCTTCCAGTTCCATGTCAAATGATTTCCCAGTCAGGAATGCAAGTCAAAGCACGATTGGAGGTGGCCAGGATGGTGTGCTCATGAAGCTCAGCCCGGATTTATCAACGATTTTTTTCAGTACGTACATAGGCGGAAATGATGATGATGCGGCCTTTGTGCTTTCCCTAAATCCATTGAACAACTCCATTTATGTTGCAGGCGCTACCAAGAGTGGTAATTTTCCTGGGAACAAGACAGGAACCATTGGGCCTGGATTGCAGGGTGGCATTGATGGTTTTGTTACTGTTTTCAGCAACAGTGGAACCAGAGGGATTGGAACTTTTCTGGGAACTGATGCAACAGATATTGTATATGGAATTCAATTTGATCAAAAGGGGTTTCCCTATGTAATGGGAATTTCATTGGGGAGTTGGCCAGTCAAGAATGCAGCATACAGCAATGCAGGGGCAAAGCAATTCATTTCAAAGCTGAAGCCTGACCTGTCGGATTATGTGTATTCAACTGTTTATGGCACCAGTGCGATCGCACCCAATATTTCACCCGTGGCATTTCTTGTTGACCGTTGCGAAAACGTGTATGTTTCAGGATGGGGAGGCAAACTCAACCTTTGCTACAATGGGGCTTTTGATACCAGAACCATTGGTACTGGGGGTATGCCTCTTGCAGGAAACCCAATCCAAAGCTATACGGACAACAAGGATTTCTATTTCTTTGTACTTGAAAAAGATGCTACAAAACAGTTGTACGGCTCCTTTTTTGGTCAGCAAGGAGGAGAGGGAGACCATGTTGATGGAGGCACCTCGAGGTTTGACAACAAGGGTGCCATTTACCAAGCGGTTTGCGCCAACTGTGGAGGATCCAATGTTTGTCAGCGGGATCCAATCCGTAGACCGATGATCATCACTCCGGGAGTCGTTGCACCTGCGAATGGTGCTTTGGGGTCCGGCGGTGCTGGAGAGTGCAACCTTGCCGCATTCAAGATCAATTTTGAATTTGATGGGGTAAAGGCGGGAGCGCTGTCATCCATCGATGGGGTTGCCAATGATACGGCCGGATGCCTGCCACTCAAGGTGGATTTTACAGACACTGTAGCAGTGGGTAAAACATATGAATGGGACTTTGGTGATGGGACGCCAACAGCATCAGGTCCAGTCCCTGAACAAAGCCATGTTTTTACAAAAGCCGGCAACTACCGGGTGCGGTTGATATCCATTGACAATGAAAGATGCATTTCCCGTGATACATCTTATGTGAACATCAAGGTAAGAACCGATAAGGCAACCTTGAGTGCCTCTGGTGGTAAACTTCCTCCCTGTCAGAGTCTTGTTTATCGTTTTGTGAACAATTCGGTAGCGCCTGCATCAAGGCCCTTCAATGACAGTTCTTTTGTCTGGGATTTCGGCGACAATACCCCTTTGGTAAAAACCGGTAAGGTCAATATTGACCATGTCTTTCCAGCAGTGGGCACCTACAAGGTGAGGCTTTACCTCAATGATACTGCATATTGCAACGCGCATGATGTTCAGGAATTTACCATTGTGCTGTCTCCGTTGGTGAAGGCAGGCTTTTCCACTCCAGCATTGGGATGTCTGCCATACAGGGCGGTTTTGAAGAATACAAGTGTTGCAGGACAAACTTTTCGTTGGAATTTTGGCGACGGCACTACTTTTACAGGCCCCAATCCGCCATCACACCTTTACAACCGGGTTGGAGATTACACGGTTGTTTTGATTGTAACTGACCCTGGCACATGCAATCTGGCCGATACAACCAGGTTCCTGGTTTCCGTAAAACCGAAGCCTGTAGCCTCTTTTGCTTTTTCTCCTGATCCACCACAGGAGAATACACCAACACAGTTTACCAACTTGTCTTCAGGAGCAAAAACATACTATTGGGAATTTGGAGATGGCGATACTTCTCGCCAGATTAATCCATTGCACCTTTATGAACGGACAGACTCCTTCACTGCTTGCCTTGTGGCTTACAATGAATTCGGCTGCACAGATACGGTTTGCACCAGGGTGATAACCTTGATCAAGCCAGTGGTAGACGTTCCATCAGCCTTTACGCCAAACGGCGACGGAAAAAACGACAAGGTATTTGTGAGGGGTTTTGGCATTGCGCAAATGAACTTCAAGATATACAACCGTTTGGGACAAGTCGTATTTGAATCTGGTTCTCCCACATATGGATGGGATGGGAAATTCAAGGGAGTTCTTCAACCCATGGATGCCTATGCATATACCCTTATTGTTCAGTTTGGAGATGGAACCGTGGTGAACAAAAAAGGGGATATTACATTAATCAGGTAGTCATCTGCACAAGAAGCAACAAAACGAATGAGGATAACAATGAAAAATACAATGGTTTTGCGCTTGATGTTGTTGGTCATGCTTGTGCATGGACAGACAGCTGCGCAGGACTTGCATTTTTCTCAATTTTTCAATTCGCCCTTATCCACCAATCCTGCCAACACAGGGTTTATCCCCTCATCAGATTACAGGGTGGGGGGCCACTACCGTGACCAGTGGACTTCTATTCCTGTTCCTTATAAAACGATGAGCATTTATGGTGATTTCCAGTTCATGCGCGATCGTTTTCGAAGTGGCTGGATGGGGCTGGGTGGCATGATCCTGCAGGATGTTGCCGGAACAGGAAATCTGAAATCAACCAAGGCCTATGCGTCATTGGCATACCACCAAATGCTGGGTTCTACAGGATTGTTGTCTGCCGGTTTTAACCTTGGCTATGCAGGAAAACAAATCAACACCGCCAAGCTGACCTTTGACAACCAGTGGAATGGTCGATTTTTTGATGGAGCCACTCCCAGTGGCGAGATTTTTCAAAGCAGTTCAATTGGCTATTTTGACCTTCAGGCAGGATTGAATTATGCATATTTTCCCAGCGACAATGTATACCTGCATGCAGGGTTCAGCATGCACCACCTCAACAAGCCCAAAGAAACCTTTTTTGTTCCAGCTTCAGGGTATGACAATACGATATCCCCAAGGGCCATTTTCTTTGCAGATGCTGTGCTCAAATTGAACAACAGGGTAATCATGACACCAAGCATGTATTATAGCAAACAGGCCAAGGCAACAGAATTTGTAGGAGGAATGCTGTTCAATTACAATGTGATGGGAGGAGGAGAACAACAGCTTATCGGAGGCCTGTATTTTCGTCCAGGGGACGCATACATACCCATGGTCGGTTACCAATGGAAAAACTTTAGGTTCATGTTCAGTTACGACATAACCAATTCTCCGCTTAAATATTTCAACAACAGCAGGGGTGCTACTGAAATGTACATGCAGTATGATGGTATTTACAGCACCATGTATGGGGGAGGAAGACAGAGCATGTGTCCTACATTTACAAATGGCTTTTGACCTGCAAGTCTTGTAAAAGTGCAGCCACAAGGTCAGCCGGGGTATTGAATTTGCTGATCCTGCTCCAGACAGGGTCATAGAGAAATCCATTGGACTCCAGCAGTTCCATGTGCCTGATCAGGTGATCGTAAAATCCTCCCGAATTGAGGATGTATATTTTTTTGTCATGGATGCTCAGTTGGTTCCAGGTCAGCATCTCAAACATTTCATCCAGTGTTCCAAATCCACCCGGCAGAACAATTCCTGCAATCCCCATATCATACATGGTTCTTTTTCTTTCATGCATATCTTTGGTGATGATCAGGTTGGTGAGGCTGTCATGTTCATGCTCCCAAGCAAGAAGGACATCCGGAATGACCCCGGTTACACCAGCACCATGCACCAGGGCACTGTTTGCGAGATCCCCCATGATACCTTTTTTCGAACCCCCATACACAATGTCCAAGCCCTGAACTGCAAGCAATTTGGCCAGTTCAGCCGCATCTGATGCACAGATCGGATTGTTTCCATGTTTGGATCCGCAAAAAATGGCTACGGCAGGACGGGTTGTTGGCATGGCTTTATTTCTTCTTGTAATCCCCTCTCTTCCAGGAACGGATAAATTCCCCCCACGCAAATGGGTTGAAGATGTTCATGGGAGGCGCTTGCCCGGTATAGTAGTATTTTTGGGCACTTTTGGCAAGGTTCATGTTGACAGATTCTTTGCCATCATTGGGCAATGTGCGCATCAGCATACGTCTTGTGGCCATGTCCGTGTTTCGCCTGGCAATTTCTATGTTGTCATCTGGAACGTCAGTGCCTACAAAGTCCCTTTCAAATTGTTCCCTGGATGGCCTTGGTTTGATGATGGCAGCCGGAAGAAAGGACGTATCATTGACCATCAGCTGAATGATGCTGAATTGGTTCCCTTCCAGGTTGGATGGAATCTTGGTGATCTTGTTTTTGAAACCGATACAACTGAATTCAATTTCATCGCCCTTGAGCACAACTATTGAAAAAACACCCTGGCCATTGGTCAAGGTTCCCCTGCCTGTACCTTTCACCAAAATACTTACTGCTGGCAAACCACGAAGGCTATCTGCCGTCATTACCACACCATAAAGCTGAACCACAGAGTCCCTGAATGTTTCGAATTGCGCTTTTGCTGCAAAAGGCATGAATGCCATCATCAAGAGGGTACATCTGAGTCTTTTTTTCATCCAATTCATTCTTTCACAAATTAAGTGCATCTTTTCCATAAACAAAGTAGCACATGATTGGTTATTTTTGCAGTTCGAAAGATTTTTTAACAATTTATATTTATGGGCACAGAAGCGATTTTGAAGGCATTGGGCAATGTACAGGAGCCTGATCTTAAAAAAGACCTGGTTACACTCAACATGGTCAGGGATGTTGTCATTGAAGGGAATAAGGTAGGTTTCACCATCGTTTTGACGACCCCTGCTTGTCCGATGAAAGAACTGATCAGGCGTGATTGCGAGCGTGCCATACACGAGCATGTGGATGAAGGTCTTGAAGTGGTGGTGGATTTTACGGCAAATACAAGTTCCATCCGGGTGGACCTTACTTCCGTTCTTCCCGGTGTGAAAAATATCATCGCAGTAGTCAGTGGCAAGGGTGGCGTGGGTAAATCAACCGTTGCCGCCAATCTCGCCCTGGCATTGTCTCAACAAGGGGCAAAAGTGGGTCTGATGGATGCTGATATCTATGGTCCCAGTGTTCCCATCATGTTCGGTGTGCGTGGCCAAAGGCCCCTGATGGAAAATATTGAAGGAAAGGACAAGATACTGCCTCTTGAGCAACATGGCATAAAACTCATCAGCATTGGATTGCTGGTCGATGAAAAAAGTGCAGTTGTGTGGCGAGGACCAATGGCCAGCAGTGCCATCCGACAATTTGTAACCGATGTGCATTGGGGTGAACTGGATTACCTGGTGATTGATATGCCCCCAGGAACAGGGGATATACACCTGACGCTGGTGCAAACCATTCCTGTTACAGGAGCTGTGGTGGTAACCACACCACAGGAGGTGGCGCTCTCAGATGCCAAAAAAGCGATAGCCATGTTCTCACAGGCACAAACAAAAGTACCCATCATTGGGTTGGTCGAAAACATGGCATGGTTTACGCCAGCAGAATTGCCCGACAGCAAGTATTATATTTTTGGCAAGGATGGAGGAAAGCATCTTGCAGACCAACTGGACATGAATTTTCTTGGCCAGATACCCCTGGTGCAAAGCATCAGGGAAGGGGGAGACAAGGGTGCTCCAGCCATGCTTGGCGGAGACCTTCAAACGCAGGAGGCGTTTTCTGTATTCGCGGCTGAAACCATCAGGGCAATTGCAGTTGCCAATGCAAAATAAAATGCCTTGGCCCATCCTTGGTGGGTTCTTGTAGGAGGATCCTTGCCTGCTGATGCAATGGATGCGATTGCTGCGTTATTTCGAAAGCCTTGCTGTTTGATTGGGGGCATTCAGTTTAAAGCTCTGCCGTTTGTCATCCATTTTGATGTGGATGATATTGGTCTGGTCGGCCTTGTAATCATACATCAATGTTGAAGTGACCTCGATTGCCTTGACCCCTGAAACCTTGTTGGCATTGTAGTATACCCAAACGACTTCCTTTTCAATTTCATAGCCCAAAAACTGCAATTCTCTTGTTTTTTCGTTGATGCGCACTTGAACATGATTTTGGTAATACGCATTGATGGCCTCTCCCGTCGATTTTTTTTCTCCGGATATGACATCGTATTTCTTTCCGGTAAATTTCCTCAATGCCTCTTCAAGGTCATCAGGGAAAAACTTTGTTGCGATGCCCAACTCTTTGGTTTTGCTGCTGTATTCCACTTCCGTGATGGAAACGAAAAAAGGATGATAGCTTCCCATTAAAAGGAGGAGAGCCAACATTGAAAATAAATATGCGAATCTTTTCATGAACCACAAAAGTCTGATTATTTTCATTCTTTCTGCACATGAAGGATTTTATATTTTATTTCAAGATCGGTTGGTCTCATATCATGGGCCTGGACGCAACGGACCACCTGTTTTTTATAGCCGTGTTGGCCATCATCTACACGATTGCCGACTGGAAAAAGGTTTTGGTGTTGGTTACTGCATTTACCATCGGCCATGCCCTGACCCTTTTCATGGGGGCCATGAATTTGTTCAGGATAAACAGTGCGCTGGTTGAATTCGCAATTCCCTGCACCATATTGATTACTGCGTTGTCAAACTTGATTTTACAGAAAGAAAAAAAAAGAAATCTTATGCTGCAGTACACTCTGGCCCTAGGTTTTGGCCTGGTGCATGGCCTTGGATATGCCAATTATATCCGCATGATGCTGTCTTCAGATCAAAACATGGTTTGGGGATTGTTCAGTTTTAATGTCGGACTTGAGGCAGGACAGCTCATTGTGGTCTTGATGGTACTTTCAGTGGTTTGGGTGGCATCTGCGTTGCATTCGAATGCCCATAAGTATCTGGTGCGCCTTGTTTCAATGGCTGTCTTGGGCTTTTCCCTTTTGATGGCCATTGAACGATTTCCATTCTGGCACCATGCATAATTTCTTTATTGCTTGATCATTGTGAAATACCCTGTGTTGTTTTCCCAATGAATCTTGGCCCTGTTGTCAAACAATGCACCGTAAAGTCCATCCGCAACAATATCAAGGTCGCCATCCATGTCCTGGTCAAACAATCGGATCCATTTGATCCAGGTGTTTTTCCCTTGCTCTTCGTATGTGTTGAAATAGTCTTTTGTGGCATTGATATAGGATTTCCCCCTGTTCAGGTACAGCCTCAGCGCGTAACCCTGATACAGGTCCTTGTTGCTCATGGTAAGGATATCCACCTTGTCATCCCCATCAAAATCCATGAAGGCAAAGTCCATCAAGGACAAACCAGGGTCAATCGGAATGTTGATGGTATTCGATCTGTTGAATGTTCCCGCGTTGTTCAGGATTATCCTCAGTTTTTCCCTTCCTCCCAATAAAAGATCCAGCAGCCCATCATTGTTCATGTCGAAAAGTTCTACCGTATAATAATTGTCGTTGTTGGTGATGGTGAAACCCTTGAAAATCTGATTGCTGAGCTTGAATTTTCTGTTCCCCATGTTCAGGTATGCAGTAGGGTGTATGGGTACAGCCTTACTTCCTCCTGAATAGGCAATGATGTCAATCAGTCCATCGCCATTGATGTCACCAGTGGTTCCACCCTGAAAATATCCCAGGTCTGCACAGAGGTTTTGGTAGGAATTTTCTCTTGGATAAAAAATGCTGATGGAGTCCCCCGGAAAGGGGGAACTGTCATAACCTGTCGAAAAGAGCACAATTTCCCTATTCCCGTCGTTGTCCAGATCTGACAAGACAATCTTTCTGACTTCTGTCAACCCAAATTGAACATCATATTTGGTTGAGTCGGCCTGGTACTCTGTAAAAAGGTTCAGTCCCTTTTCGTTGGTGGGCCAGGGGTTTTTGTAAAAGAAGGCCCAAAGGTCTTTTTTGCCATCACCGGTAAGGTCTGTATAAACATACGCACCAGGACTTTGCCAATAATAGGTTTTGTTGGCGTTGTATGTATGTTGATTGGAATGGTTGAAGGGAATGAATTTTTTATCATCCGTCAATTCAAATCCGCTGTAAAGTGAATAATGCATGTTGAACAGACTGGTGAATGACTTGTTGGTATTGTGCCAGGAGGATGTTTTGTTGATGGGTGAAACCGAATCCAGAATGGCTGTAGAATATACAATACTGCCATCGGGCTTGGGGATGCGGTTTGGAATGGACTCAATTGCCTCTTTTTTGCATCCGGTCGATGCCAAAACCATGATTAAAAGTATATATTGCAGGAAGAAAAAATGCCTTGCCTTTGAGCTGTCAACAGTCATCATGGGAATGGTTTAATTGGATGGACAAAGGGAATTTCGACAAACCTATTCCAACTGAAATTCCAAACCCATGATCTGGTTTCCATGACTTTGCCTGTGGGCGGCATTATTTTCGAATGATGTTAAATGATAAAATGTAAACTGAAAATTATGATGAAGTCTATTTTTGTTGTTTTGTCAGTGCTGATTTCAACATCAGCAATACATGCTCAGCCCTTGCGCAATGCGGGTTCCAACCATGGTAACCGGTTTGAACAGCTGGACTACCTCTTGCAGGATCCAAATGAGTACAGGACTGCCAGTGGAGCTCCCGGGCCAAAGTATTGGCAACAGCGTGCTGACTACGACATCAATGTCGATATCAATGAAGAGAGCAATTTGCTCACAGGTTCAGAAACGGTTACCTATTTCAACAATTCACCAGATATCCTGACCTATATCTGGTTGCAGGTGGACGAAAATTTCCATCATCCCAACAGCGACAACAACCATGACAAGCAATCCAGCATGGGCAGCAGGTTGACCCACCAGCAATTGTTACAGATGAATCCGAAAGAATACTTGAATGGGTATGGGGTAAACATTACAGCATTGACGGATGCAGCAGGACGAGTCCTTGACTATACGGTCAACCAGACCATGATGCGGGTTGAGATGCCCATTCCATTGAAACCAGGACAAAAATTTGTTTTCAAATGCAGTTGGAACTATAAAATTCCTGATAAGCTTACCCGTTATGGAAGGGGTGGCTATGAATATTTCGCGGAGGATGACAACAACCTCTATTCCATCGCACAATGGTTTCCCCGTCTGGCGGTCTACAGTGATTTCCAGGGTTGGCAGAACATGCAATTCACCGGGGGCGCTGAGTTTGCCCTGACATTCGGAAATTACAAAGTCAACATCACTGTTCCTGAAGATCATATCGTTGCAGCTACCGGCGAATGCAAGAATCTCGCAGCAGTGTTGACTCCAGCACAGATGGCCCGCTGGCAGCAGGCCCAGACGGCTACAGCACCTGTTGAAGTCGTTACCCTCGCTGAAGCGATTGAAAATGCAAAAGAAAAATCCAAGGGCAGAAAAACCTGGGTGTACGAAGCCATCAATGTCCGTGATTTTGCATTCAACACCTCCCGTCGTCTTGTTTGGGACGCTATGGCCGCCGATGTTGAGGGAAAGAAGGTGATGTGTATGAGCTATTATGGAAAAGAGGCATATCCAATCTATAAAAAATATTCAACCAAGGCGGTATACCATACCATCAAGACCTATTCAAAGTTCACCATCGCCTACCCATATCCCGTGGCCATTTCAGTAGAAGCTTCCATTGGAATGGAATATCCAATGATTGCCATGAACTATGGAAGGGCTGAAAAAGACGGCACTTATAGTGAGGCTACCAAATATGGTGCGATTGGAGTAATCATCCATGAGGTGGGGCACAACTTCTTCCCAATGATCATCAATTCCGACGAAAGGCAGTATTGGTGGATGGATGAAGGGTTGAATACTTTTGTGCAGTTCCTCACAGAGCAGGAGTTCGACAACAATTATCCCTCCCGTCGTGGGCCGGCACACCTGATTGCAGACTACATGAAGTTGCCCAAAGACATGCTGGAACCCATCATGACAAAAGGCGATAACGTTGCCAATGTTGGTTCAAACGCATATGCGAAGGCGGCCACAGGATTGAACATCCTGCGCGAAACCATCATGGGAAGGGAGTTGTTTGATTATGCCTTCAAAGAATATGCAAGAAGATGGGCATTCAAACATCCGACACCCAATGACTTGTTCAGGACCCTTGAAGATGCGAGTGCTGTTGACCTTGACTGGTTCTGGAGAGGATGGTACTTTGGAACAGAGCCGGTAGACATCTCAATCGATTCAGTAAAGTGGTTCAAGCTGGATGCGGATAAAAATATCGCATCCATGAAAACACCCGAATTTGAGACCATCAGCAAGGTCAGGAACAGGGAAGACAAGAAGATCATCTATTACACGAATACCGATACAACCCTTCGTGATTATTATTACTACAACAGGGGAGCCGATGCAAAAATGTTCCAGGACATGGCACAACAGCAAATGGATGTTCAAAAAGACAATGCCAATTATGCTGCATGGGAAGACAAGAACCTTTACGAACTCAGCTTCAGCAACAAAGGTGGGATGGTGATGCCCATCATTGTGGAATGGACCTTCAAGGATGGCAGCAAGGAAGTGGATAGGATTCCTGTTGGCATCTGGAAACTGAACGAGCAAAGGGTAACCAAGTTGTTTGTAAAAAACAAGGAGGTTGCGGCCATTCGCCTGGACCCAATGCGTGAAACAGCCGATATCAATGAGTCCAATGGCATGTGGCCAGTGAAAGAGTTGCCAAGCAGGTACCAGCTCTTCAAAGGTGCTTCTGCCATCAGTGGGTTGGGTGCCCCCCGTGGAGGCGGACCCTCTACCAATGCCATGCAAAAGGCCAAAAAATAATTTATTTCAACCAGGAGGCGAATTCCTCCTTTGATACGAGGCCCTGTTTTCTTTTAACCTCTTTACCATTTTTGTAGAGGATAAAAGTAGGCAGGGCTTCTACTTTGAGTGACTTCATCAGTTCTGTCTCAAGGCCTCCATCCATTTTTACCAGGGTGAGTTTTTTGCTGTTTTCCTTCATGAAAGCATCTAGCACGGGCTCCATTTTTTTGCAAGGCGGACACCATTCTGCACCAAAATCCACCAACACAACACTTGTACTACTGACCTGCCCATTGTAGGATGCCATGCTGGTTTGTTTTGCGTTGGGATCAACACCTGACAATGGCATGCTCTCCCTTTTCCAAGCATTGATGCCTCCTTCAAGGTTGGTGACTGTATAACCCTTAGACCGCAAAACCTCCGCAGCGGCGCCGCTCCTCCCACCACTCAGGCAATAGATATAAACAGGTTTGTTTTTATCAAGATGGGATGTTCTGTCATTGAACTCATTTTTATCAAGCCAGTTTGCCTGAAGGGCATTCTTGATGTGCCCACTCTTGTACTCGTCAGCAGTCCTGACATCCAGCACCTGAACATTGGCAGAGCCAATGGCCTTTGCAAATTCATTTGGTTTGATGGCCGGATTTTGTTGGCCATGGAGCGAGCATGCGGTGATCATCAAGACCAGTGCTGGAAAAAAATATTTCATGGTTGTAGTTGTTTGTAAAATAAGGACACCTTGTGTGCCCTACTTGCAAAATTAGGCCCATTGCCTGTCTTTTGAACAATTATATAGCATCAAGGTACCCAGATCAGGTATACAAGGATACTGATTGCTGTTCCAAGAAGGATGAGCAAGACACCAGCAGTTCTTTTCTTTTTTAGGAAAAAAAGCATGACCAGCCCGGTAAGTGAAACAACAACCATCAGGATGGCAGAAATATCAATCAGTATGCCCCAATGCTTTCCGGAATCCCTTCCTTTGTGCAAATCATTCATGATGCCAAAAATCCCTGTTCTTGTCTCGGATATGTCATAGCTTCCATCCTCCCTATTCACAAAAACATCTGCTGTATATCCAGGCCCGTTGAATGAAATTGTGCATTGGTATTCATCAGAAGTGAATTCACTGACAGCACCACCAATCCCATGTTTTTTTCTGATATACTCTACAACTTCAAGCTTTGAAACATTTGTACTGTCTTTGCCTTTCACCCATTCTAGGGTCAATTTTCCTTTTGCCGTGCTGGTCTTTTGCTGGTCAACAAACCATTCGGTATGGTTCAGGGTAATGCCTGTAATTGCAAAAAAAAGCAGGATAAAAAAACTGACCATTGAAAGGTAGATGTGCAACCACCTTGACAAGTATGCCGTCTTTTTTTTAATTTCTTTCATGGTAGGTTTTTGGATTTTTCCCCTTTATGGACTAGGGGTTCTTGGAGATTTTCCTGAACTGAATTGAACCTCCCTTTAGTTCTGCATTTCCCTCCAGCCCATATTCCCCTGCCTTTGTTTTGCATGCAACTTCTTGTTTGATGATTTGGTAAGTGCCGTGCTCTCTTGCCAACTCAATGCAGATGGTATAGTTGTCTGAATTTACATATTCACCTTCGTCATTTTTTCCATCCCATTTGATGGTATATGCTCCTGCAGGCCTTGTTGCACTGGAAATGGTATTCATGTCCTTTAGTCCCGGCCTGTATTCGGCTTGGTTTTTACGGTACCATTCCTTGAGGTCTGGAAGCCATCTTGGCTTGTTGTACCAGAGGGCAATGGTTCTTACTGTTTTTTGATGCTTGTCTTCCACCCAAATGGCAACAAAAGGCCTTCTGGTCCTGCCCTCAAACCGCATCAATTCGAGGTTTATGGCAACTTCGAAGTCTTTGTTCCAGTCCTTTGCCATTCCAGTCACATTTTTAATGTTGGCAGAGACCTTGTTGGTGGAAGTGGGGATCGAAAATGCTGGCCATCCATTGCTTTCGATTTTATTTCCATTGGCAAGAACAATTTGATATTCTGCATTTGCCTCAGCTGCCAATTGTTTACTCTGCTCGGGAGCAAGTACATTGAAGGCCGTAGCAAGTGCCCCTGCATCAGTTGCTTTATCGGCTATCACCGTTGCACCAACAACCATTTCAGCAGGCCTACCTGTTCTTGGATCAACTATGTGAGAAAACCGATGGCCATTTATGGAAAACCATCTTCTGTAATTTCCACTAGTTGCAATGGCTTTTTCTGAAAGTTTTACTGCAGATGCCGTTAAACCATTTTCTGCATCTGCCATAGGATCAACAATGTTGACATGCTCTTCATGATCGCCCATCACCAATATGTCACCTCCAATGTTTACTACGGCACCTGTAATTCCCGGAATGGACATTATTTTTTTTGTAACTTTTTCAATGATATATGACTTAATGAAGCTGTTGAGCAACAAAGGAGATGTGCTAAGGTGGGTAGCCGTTTGATCGGTATTGTTCAATACCCAATGCTGCTGTTCTATCTCTTTTTTTACTGCTTCAATTGATTTTTCACTTGGCATTTCATTGGCTTCTTCCGCCTTTTTCCAAAGGTTGACAATTGCACCGACAGCAGGGTCCAATCCACCATTGGTAATGGCCCTCCACCGATCAAACATTTCCATTGCCTCAAACAACTCGGGTGAAACCTTTACTGCCTTGTTCCTGCTCAGTTGCCACTGATAGAATTCACTGCTTTTGTCATATGCGCTGAGGATGGCAGAAAGGCGGTCAATTTCAGCCAGTGCAATTTCTTCTGCAAGATCAGCTGTACTTTCTGCATTGGTCCAGGTCTTCAGATCAAACGAAGTTCCAAGCACATTTTCAAAGCTGGCTGTAAATACTTTTTGTTTTTTAACAGAAAGGGAACTCATGGAAAACAGGCAAATCACGATTGCGGCAATTCCCAAAAGGCACTTTGAAAAATGTCCAGCCCTACCTTTTTTTATATTCATCTTGATTGATTTTAACATTAGATGTCTTTGGGTAGACATTCCTTTACTGACTTGCACGAATTTACCAATTTTAACTTTTTATCTTTTGTAACTTGCCTGCATGTCCGACGCCAAACTCATCATGTTCGATAACCGCCTTAAAAAGGTATTCAGGATCCTGAAAAAACAGGCGAAGCAGCAACAAGTGTCCTGTTATAGGCTGTACGATCGTGATTTGCCCGAAT
This sequence comes from Chitinophagales bacterium, assembly GCA_030832085.1. GTDB lineage: Bacteria > Bacteroidota > Bacteroidia > Chitinophagales > Chitinophagaceae > Pollutibacter. Next base: position 45,684 of record JAURJU010000090.1, read on the forward strand.
TCCCCCTGATGATTGATGTGTATGGAAGCAATGTACTGGTAACTGAATACCGCAGCAACCACCGCCTCTCCGAGGAAGATTATGGGCGGTGGCTGGAAGACAGCCTTGAAGTGGTACGCCATGTTCTTGGTTGCACTGAAGAACAACTATTTCTAAAGGAAAGAAGACGAAAGGAAAGCAGACAGGACCAATACCAAAAAACAGATGACCTGAAGCAGTTTTTTGAAGTGGAAGAGGGCGGGTTGAAATTCATTGTCAACCTGACAGACTATTTGGATACAGGTCTCTTCATTGACCATCGGCTCACAAGGGATATGGTAAGAAAAGCCTCCAACGGCAAACGGATATTGAACCTCTTCTGTTACACCGGATCCTTCTCTGTATATGCAGCTGCTGGGGGAGCGACATCAGTTGTATCTGCAGACCTTTCCAATACCTATTTGGAATGGGCGAAAAGAAACATGGAATTGAACGGATTCAGGGGCCAGCAGTACAGTTATGAAAAGGTAGATGTGCTGCAGTACCTGCCCACCCTCGAGGATGAGCATTTTGATTTGATCGTGCTTGATCCCCCAACCTTCAGCAACAGCAAATCCATGGACGATGTTTTTGATATCCAGACCATGCATGTCCAATTGATCAATACCTGCCTTGAAAAGTTGAAAAGGGATGGCACGCTTTATTTCAGCACCAACGCCAGAAAATTTGAATTGGAGGAGTCCATGGTCAAGGGTAATGTAAAAAACATCACCACCGCAACCGTTCCATTTGATTTCAAAGGTAAACTGTTGCGGTGGTGCTATATGATTACGAAAGAAGATTAGCTTACAATCTCAACAATCTCAACTTCAAACGTGAGGTCTTTTCCGGCAAGGAAATGGTTGGCATCCATGATGATCACCTCTTCTTTCACTTCCATCACTACAACTGGAACTGGCTGTCCATATTGGTTTTGAAGGTTCAGTTTCATGCCCACTTCAACAGTCATTCCTTCAGGAATATTGGAAGATGGAAATTCAATGATGGCGCTTGGATCTTTTTGTCCATAGCCATGATCTGGATCAATCAGGATGGTTTTCTTTTCGCCAACGGCCATGCCAACAACGCCTGCATCAAAACCTGCAATCATTTGGCCAGCACCAACTGTAAATTCCAATGGGGCACGTCCTACTGAACTGTCGAACTGAGATCCGTCTTCCAATGTACCAGTGTAATGAACTCTTACTACGTCTCCGCTTTTAACTTGCATAATTTGTATTTTTTATTGTTCCATTTCACACTGGGTGAACCTTTCGTCCAAGGACATTTGCCGTCTATTGACGCGGCTGCTTTCAGCAGAAATAATTCGACAAAACTACCTTTATTCTTTTATTTTTATTGAAATAAAGCCCTAAAACAATGAGAAAGTTTGCCTTCCTTCTGTTGTTGACATTGCCTACGCTTTTTTCAACGGCACAAAAAGCTCCCGGCTTGACGCAGCCCGGTGCCGCCAACCTTGAACAATATCTTCCAGCAATAAAAGGGAAGCGCATTGGACTTTTTGCCAATCAAACCTCCATGGTTGGAAATGAGCACCTGGTGGATTTGCTGATGAGAAGCGGGGTGAAGGTCAGTGTCATTTTCGGCCCTGAACATGGATTCCGGGGTACAGCTGATGCCGGTGAAAAGGTTGGCAATTATGTGGATGAGAAAACCGGCATCACCGTTGTTTCACTCTACGGCCCCAAGCGTGGTCCTTCAAAAGAGGATCTTGAAAACATTGACTTGCTGTTGTTTGATATCCAGGATGTAGGGGTTCGTTTCTATACGTTTATTTCATCTCTGGAAGCCTATATGGAAGCGGCATTTCTGAACGGGAAACCACTGATTGTACTCGATCGCCCCAATCCCAATATCCATTGTGTTGATGGACCAGTATTGGATACTGCTTTCCGCTCTTTTATTGGCATGCAGCCGGTGCCTGTAGTTTATGGTATGACCATCGGCGAATATGCGCAAATGCTTGTTGGTGAAAAATGGTTAAAGCCCGCTGCTATCAAGGCCTATGACCAAATGAAAGGGAAGGGAATAGCACCCATTAAAATTATACCCTGCAAAAATTATTCAAGGGCAAGTGTTTATGATCTTCCCATCAAACCATCTCCCAATCTCCCGAACCTTGCCTCTATTTACTGGTATCCATCCACCTGTTTTTTTGAGGGCACAGTGTTGAGCGAGGGTCGTGGTACCATTGCTCCTTTTCAGATTTTTGGTCATCCTTCTTTACCTGCAAGCATGTATGCATTTACGCCAAAAGCCATGCCCGGAGCCAATGCCCCCAAGTTAAAAGATCAGCTTTGTTATGGATGGAATGTTTCCGGTGATGCATCATCCATCAGGGCAACACTCAATAACCAGTTGAATCTTTCTTATCTCATCGAAGCCTATAAGTTGTTTCCAGAGAAGGAAAAGTTTTTTATCCTTCCTAAATCGGGGGATGCCCGGGCCTCTTTCTTCAACAAGCTTGCAGGAAACTCCACCCTGATGGATCAGATCAAAGCAGGAACTTCAGAGGCAGCAATCAGGGAAAGCTGGGCACCTGCTTTAAAGTCATTCAAGAAAATCAGGGCCAAGTATTTGATATATAAGTGAACAGCCAGGGACAAGGGACAAGGGACAAGGGGCAAGGGATGAGGGCAAGGCGAAGGCTCGGGAATTGATTACATTTGCTGGATGAAACCACTGAAGGATTGCAGGATTGTTTTTATGGGCACGCCGGCATTTGCTGTGGCCATATTGGAAAAACTGGTGAGGGAAGGTTGCAATATTGTAGCTGTAATCACTGCGCCAGACAAGCCGGCTGGGCGGGGAATGCAGTTGACAGAAAGTGCTGTCAAGAAATGTGCAATTGAACATGGTTTGCATCTTTTGCAACCCTTGAAGCTGAAAGATCCCGGGTTCATCAAGGCTTTGACGGATTTGAAGGCTGATGTGCAGGTGGTTGTCGCATTCAGGATGCTTCCTGAAATTGTATGGAACATGCCGCCAATGGGCACCATCAACCTGCACGCATCATTGCTTCCCCAATACAGGGGTGCCGCACCCATCAATTGGGCGATCATCAATGGAGAAAAAGAAACGGGGCTTACAACATTCAGGCTTCAGCATGCTATCGATACCGGCGATGTATTGATGCAAGAAAAAATCAGGATCCGGGATGATGAAACTGCGGGTGAATTGCATGACGAGATGATGGAGCTTGGCGCTGAACTTGTTTACAAAACACTTGAACAGTACTGTGCCGGAAAACTAATACCCCAACCACAAGTGGTGATTTCGGTTGAAGGGGATTTTCCTTCAGCTCCCAAAATCCACACCGACACCTGCAGGATTGATTGGAATAAAACAGCAAAGCAGGTGTATGATTTGGTGCGTGGATTGTCTCCTTATCCGGGATGTTTCACTTTTCTGGATGGAAAAATGATGAAAGTTTTCAAGGTTTCCTGCGAATCCAATTCAACGGATCTTCCTCCAGGAGAATATTTTACAGATGGAAAGTCATTCCTCCGTTTTGCTGCCGCAGATGGATGGGTATCCATTGAGGAGCTGCAATTGGAAGGAAAGAAGCGGATGGATATTGCCTCTTTTTTACGCGGACACCGCTTTGGCAGCTGAAGGTTTTTTTGCACTCAGGTAATATCCCAGCCAAATTCCACACAATGCCCATCCTGCAATGGAATCCAACAGATCGGCATAAATACCTGGACTTTCATACCAAACAAAATTTGCGTATGGAAAATAAAGGAAGGACATGAATCCAATGGTTACAGACGCAGCCAGGATTGCATTGAAATTGTCAAATTTCCCTTTTAACAAGACCCAGCACAGCAGCCAAACCATGATGACATCAGTCAACAAGCCCCTGATCAGGTTCATTCCCATCCCTGTGTTCATCTGCTCTTTGTAGTCGATGATGGCCCAAGGTCGGCCACCTGAAGCTTCCATCAATTTTTGTTTTTCCTCATTGCTGGCATGGTCAGGAGTATTGGGAAGGAAATATTTTCCCTCCTTCAGGTGTGTGGAAAGGTAAGCCAGTATGCTGTCTTGCTGTGGGGTATATTGGCTGGCTGGTCGATGAAGGTCCAGTGCAGCATTGGAAAGAAATTGCCAGAAAAAAATGATGATGCCCCCAACAATGGAAGCGATGAGTGACTTTTTCATGCTGGTTGTTTTAATAAATTTAAGCAATTTGCAATGAATTGAACCCCATGAAGCCACTCGTAGAGCGTTTTATGCGCTATGTCAAAATAGATACCCAAAGCGATCCTGAAAGCAATACCTTTCCTTCCACCGAAAAGCAGAAGGTCCTTTCAGCAATGCTGGCGCAAGAGTTGACGAACATGGGAATTGCAGATGCGCACATGGACGAATGGGGTTATGTCTATGCCACCGTACCATCCAATTCAAACAAAAAAGTTCCTGTGATCTGCTTCTGTTCCCATGTGGATACTGCGCCGGATTGCAGTGGTACGGGTGTAAAGCCCATACTGCATGAGCAATATGATGGCCATGACATTGTTTTGCCCGATGACAATGCACAGGTGATCAGGACCAAAGACCATCCTTATCTCTTGAAAAAAATAGGAGAGGACATCATCACGGCAAGCGGATTGACTTTGCTTGGCGCGGATAACAAGGCAGGTGTGGCAGTCATCATGGAGCTTGCTTCTCGTTTGGTCAATGATCCATCCATTGTTCATGGAGACCTGAAGATCTTGTTTACGCCTGATGAAGAAGTGGGAAGGGGTGTGGAACATGTCGATCTCAATAAGCTTGGTGCTGACTTTGGCTATACGTTGGATGGAAGCGAGTTGGGTTCATTGGAATCGGAGACCTTTTCTGCGGATGGTGTTGAGGTTGTCATTCATGGGGTGATTGCACATCCAGGGGCCGCAAAAGGAAAATTGGTAAATGCCATCAAGGTTGCGGCTGATTTTTTGGCGGCAATTCCAAAAAGCACCTTGGCGCCAGAGGTTACAGAAGGTCGAGAAGGGTTTATTCATCCGACCGACATCAAAGGAGGGGCTGAGTCGGCTGCAGTAAAATTCATCATCAGGGATTTTGAAACCTCGCAGCTTGCCCATCATGAAAAGTTACTGGAGGATGTGCTTAAAGGGGTAATTGCTCGGTATCCCGGTTCGTCTTACGCGCTGCAGGTAAAAGAGCAGTACCGGAACATGCGCGAGGTCCTTGATCTTCACCCACAAGTGGTGCAACATGCTGCGGATGCCATCAGGCAATCTGGCATCGAACCCATCAGTCTTCCGGTAAGGGGTGGGACTGATGGATCAAGGCTTTCATTCATGGGGCTTCCCTGTCCGAATATTTTTACAGGAGAAATGGCCCTTCATTCCAAACATGAATTTGTAAGTGTGCAAGACATGGAACGCTCGGTTGAGGTGTTGGTGCGCTTGTTGCAGAACTGGGAGGCCGCAGCCCATTGATCAATTTTATCAACTTTTTAGTAAATAAAGTTGCATCTTCATCATTCAATTTGAATCTTGATTTCCAATAATATTGTTCAATTCGTAGACATGCCAATCAATTTTCTTCAGATCACTACAGGGGCGCCCATGGATACCGAAGCTGCTGCAAAGGCATCAACACCCATGCACCTTTGGGATGTTTTGCAATCTGGTGGAGCAATCATGGTTCCATTGGCGTTGCTCTTTGTCCTTGCTGTTTTCTTTTTCTTCGAAAGGTACATTGCCATCAGAAAGGCAGGAAAAATTGATGATAATTTTATGCGCATCATCCGCGATCATATTGTCAATGGAAATATTGTTGCCGCAAGGGCGATGACAAAGAATACCAACAATCCTGTTGCAAGGATTATCGACAAGGGAATTCAGCGGATCGGCAAGCCCATCGAGGCCATTGAGCGCAGCATGGAAAGCATTGCCCGGTTGGAAATGTACAACCTTGAAAGGAACCTCAGTGTATTGGGTGTCATTTCCAGGACGGCACCAATATTTGGATTTGTAGGGACATTGGCCGGATTGATGCAATTGTTTTTTGACATCAATACCACCGGTGAATTTGTTTTGAATACCATTGCAGGTGGGCTTTACGTAAAGCTGGTGACTTCCATTTCAGGTTTGATCATTGGTTTGATATCGTTTTTGGGATTTAGCTTTTTGCATACACAAATTGACAAGACCGCCAACCGGATGGAAGTGGCGGCTGCAGATTTTCTTGACATCCTTCAAGAGCCAACAAAATAATCCGCTAGCGCAATGCAGATCAGGAAAAAATACCGTGGCGAAACAGAGGTTTTTACGGAAGCCCTCAATGATATCCTTTTCATTTTGCTGATGTTTTTTCTAATCGTCGCCACATTGGCCAATCCCAATGTGATCAAACTCTCTCAGCCAAAGTCTCAGGGCGATACAAAGGCGAAGCAAACCGTTGTTGTGTCCATTGATGCCAACAAACAATTTTATGTAGGCACAACGCCGGTGGGCCTGGACTCGCTTAAGGCAATGCTTGTACCCATCATTTCAAAAGAGAAGACAGACGTTCCCACCATTGTAATCAACGCCGACAAAACAGTTGAAATCGATCTGGTTGTAAGTGTGATGAGAGTGGCAAAGGAATTGGGCGCAAAAACAGTACTTTCCACAGAGAAGCAATAGATCAAAGGGAGGCCCCCATTCGTCGCCCATGCACAATCCTGTCTTTTCCCTGAAAGTCTTTTTTGGTAACAATATTTTCGAAGCCATTTTCTTCCAACAAATCAACAACCCCTTTGGCATGATGCTCGTGGGTTTCAAAAAATATCATTCCCCCCCTGAGCAGGTGATGGTCTGAAAAGGCGACGATTGCCTTGTAGAATTGCAAGGGATCTTCATTGGTAACAAAAAGTGCCATGTGCGGCTCGTGGTCCAGTACATGCCCAGCCATCTCCGACTTGTCCTCAAGCGGAATATAAGGCGGGTTGCTGATGATGATATCAAAGGCAGGCAAGTGATCGCTTTTCGATTCTGTTAGTATGTCTGTTTGTGCAAAATTGATGGCTGTATCAAGCAGCAATGCATTTTTTTTTGCAACGTCAAGTGCCTTTTTGCTTTGGTCTACTCCCCAAACTTCCCATTCCGGAAAATATTTCTTTAGTGCGATGGCGATGCATCCGCTTCCAGTTCCAATATCGATCAATTTGATCCTGCGCTGGTCTTCTTTTGACATGTCAGCATAAAGGCGCCTCACTGTCATTACCAACTCTTCGGTTTCTGGCCTTGGGATGAGCACATGTTCATCTACCTGAAACCGCATGTCGCAAAACCAGGCATGTCCTAGCACGTATTGTGTTGGCCTGCCATGCAACAGCTCCTCTTTGTCTACCATCAATTGAAGCAACTGTTCCTCACTGAGCTCAGCATCATGGTGAATGACCCTTTTAGACCTGTCCCAGCCCGTGATGTCTTCCATGATAAGGTCTGCAATGTTGGAAGCCTCCCGGTTTTCATAAAGGGGTTGAAGGGATTGTTGCAAATGATGATATGCCTCTTTGATGCGCACGTTCCAAAAGTAAAACAATTAACTTTGTTGTTGCATTCCATATGGTATCAATCATTCTAAAAGTGATAAAACCTTTCTTTGGCCTGCAGGTTTCATGAATCAAATACAACAATGCAACTGGATCCCAATTACTATCAGACCATAGAACAGCATGCTTCAGCAGCATTTTCTGATAGGGGCAGCAAATTCATTGCGTTGGCTTATCCTGTTGATTCCATTGAACAGTTCAAGGCGGTTTTGAACGACGTAAAAAAGGAACACCCAAAGGCATCTCATCATTGCTTTGCTTACCGAATTGGTGCAGAGGGGATGACCTATCGTGTCACGGATGCCGGAGAACCTGCTGGTACTGCAGGCAGACCAATATTGGGACAAATAGACAGCAAGGGTTTGACCAATACCTGTGTGATTGTTGTCCGTTATTTCGGCGGCACCCTGCTGGGCGTACCGGGGCTGATCAATGCCTATAAAAGTGCCGCTTCAATGGCACTGCAATTGACACCGTTGATCCGAAAGCCTGTTGAAATTGCATATGAAATTCAATTTGATTATACGGTAACGAATGATGTGTTGAAGGCGCTGAAAAGGTTCAGCTGTAACATCTTTCGCCAGGAAATGCAACTCTTTTGCTTGTATGACATTGGAATACCCAAGATCCATGAGAATGAATGCCATCGTATGTTGGAGGACATCCAGGGCCTGGTCCTGAAAAAGAAAAGCGATTCATTGTAGTGAACCGCTTCTCAATATGCTGGTGTGTTGAACTTACTTGGTGGCGTTCATTTCCTCGTCTACAAGAATTCTTCCACAGTTTTCACAAACAATGATTTTCTTGTGCTGGCGAATTTCACTTTGGCGCTGGGGTGGGATGGCATTGTAGCAACCGCCACAGGCGTCTCTCACCACTGGAACCACGGCAAGACCATTGCGGAAATTCCCCCTGATCCTGTCAAATGAGGTAAGCAACCTGGGATCTACTGCTGCACGGGCCTTGTCAGAAACCGCCCTGCATTCCTTCTCTTCTTTTTCAGTTTCTGCAATGATTTTATCCAGTTCTCCCTTTTTCACCTTCAGGTGACCTTCTTTGGTGGCAATGTTCTTTTTGGCTGCGTCAAGAATTCTTGCCTTGTCAGCAATTTCCTCATTGGCATCCTTGATATGTCTTTCAGCAAGTTTTAAATCGAGGGTTTGGTTCTCGATTTCCTTGTTGATGGCTTCGTATTCGCGGTTGTTTTTTACGTTGTCGCTTTGTTTCTCATATTTTTTGAGCAATTCTTGCGACTGGGCAATCATTTCTTTTTTTTGATCAATGAACTCATTGATTCCATTGATTTCCTCTTCAATCCTGGTTTCCCTGGCATGAAGTCCTTGGATTTCATCTTCAAGGTCACGCACCTCTATGGGAAGTTCACCTTTCAGGATTGCAATCTCATCCAGTTTGCTTTCAACCTTTTGAAGATTGAGCAGGGAAGCGAGCTTTTCTTCTACTGAATATTCTTTTACAGTTGCCATAATGAGTTATAAAAA
>JAURJU010000091.1 GCA_030832085.1 Chitinophagales bacterium
CGTCTTATCTTACCTCTAACCATCTTACGACGGTTATTTGAGTGTTACTGCTTTCCAAACTTTCAAAGATCTTTCAGCCTCTCGCGAAACCGCCCAACGAATTGGGAGTGCAAAATTAGCTGTTTTGAGTTATATCTGCAAATTTTTGATAAAATAATTTCCAAAAATTTGTGATGCTTTTTTCAAGAACTACCCCCGGTTTGACCAGCGGGATGCAAATATAGGAAGCATTTGCCATACGTCCCAAATTAAATTGATTTGTTTTTTTCACAAATTGCTGAAAATCAATCTAGACAAGGGTTTAGGAAAAAATAAATATTGACTTTCTCAGCGCAGCAATGACGCAATTTCTTCAGGATAAATGACATCATCCAAAAACAAACCATGTCCTGGTGCAGAGAAATCAGCCATGGCACTGTCTTTCGAAATCAATACCCGATGAAAGTCTTGCGTGCCAAGTTTGTTGCGGCCTACTTTTACCATGGTTCCCACCAATGCCCTTACCATGCCACGAAGAAACCTATTGCCTTCTACCGTAAAAATCCAACCCTCCTCTGTAGCCTGCCATTCGCAGACTGCAATGTTGCACAAGTGGGTATATACTTGGGTTCTTCTTTTTGCAAAACTGGTAAAATCATGTTGCCCCAAGAGAGATTGTGCGACCGCATTCAGTGCATCGAGGTCCATTGGGTAAGGATAATACCAGGACCGGTCATTTAAAAAGGGATTCTTCCGGTTGTAGATGTGGTAGCAATACCTGCGCCCTATGGCGTCAAACCTGCTGTGACTTCCCTCAGGTACAGGGTATATGCCGGTCAGTGCTATGTCTTGGGGAAGGATCGCATTGACATGGTAAATGAATTCATCGTCGAGGGAGCAATCGATCGTGAAATGAAAAAAGTTTCTGTTGGCATGAACGCCTGCATCAGTGCGTGAAGAGCCTGTAAGTTCCACCGTTTGCCTCAAGTAGGTGGCCATCGCCCTTTCCACCTGGCCCTGTATGGTGATGGCATTGTCCTGGATCTGAAATCCTGCAAAGCGGGTACCCTTGTATGCAAGTGCCAAAAAATAAGTTGCCATTCCTGTGGTTTAGATCATTTGCCCCCAAAAAATAGTGCCCTGAAGGCGCTTATGTTTTCTTCTTTGAAAAAGGATGATTCCAGATCTCTGAAAGAAACAGGATCAGCAATCAAGGGTTTCAACAATGTGAATAGTTTGAGCCGACTCTTTTCATCCACAAAAAACCAACCAATTTCAAGTGCCTGCTTTGTATTGAAACATTTCTGTCCAAATACTTTGACTGCATAAGCCAGCTGTTCTTCTTCCCCGGTCATGCCCAACAGTTTTCTCTGCAAGGACCTGATATCCTTGTAGTCTCCAAATGGCCTGTCGCAAACAACAATAGGATTTGTCCTGATTGCCGGGGATGTCGATACATCAGGTTTTTGAATGCCGGCATCAGGTGATTTCACAATTGAAAAACTGCTGTCCGGCTTTGGCATTGCTGCCTTGGGGATGGAGTTGCTTTTTACTTTATCGATTTGTACCAAAACAGTGTCGGCCTTGTCTGCAGATGACTTTTCTATAAAAACAATTTGCTTGATGAATTCATTGTCAATCTCGGTTGAAGCGGTAATCATCGGTGCCTTTACTGCATCCTTTAGGGGCAATGTTTCTTTAGGGGTTGTCTTTGCAGTGGAGATGGTTGAATTGGTCCTTGATTTTGCAGTAGAAGGTTTTTGAACGTTTCCATTTGTCGGCAGTGGCGTCAACAGCGATTTGTCGTCCGTTGCTGCTGATAAAAACGCTCCAAAACTGCCTTGGTTCTTTTTATCAATGTGCAGTTGGGTAGCATCATTGGCTCCGGCGTCTCCCTTGATCATTTCTAAACTGGACCGATCAAAAAGACACCATCCCTGAACTTCAAAATTCCTCAGCTGAAATCCCCGGTCCCTGTCCGTACCGTTGATGTAAAAAGAAATTTCCGGATATGCATTTTTAGGAAAGCCAATGGTGAACTCCATTTCGGATGAGGTAATTTTCGGGACAATCAAAAAACCCATGGACGAGGAAGAAACCATGCTTGTTCCCTTTTTCAGGTAAAAAGGCTGTTGCCCTTCAGCTTCAATAAAGATATAGTGCTGGGCTTTCACTGCATTGAAAAGCATTATGGCAAACAACAGAAATAGTTTCCGGATGCAGGAATAAGTAGACATGGTACAAATCTAACAAAAGTATGATTCAAAACAGGAGTATTTGACCATCCATCATTTTGGGCCAAGTGGGATGGCATCGAGCTATATATTTGCAACTTAAATACATTGAAATGAAGCAATACCTTATTTTGTTCCTCGCCATTACGCTTTCTTCCCTTGGACTTTCCCAGGAAAAAGTGGCTGTTGACTCGAGTTGGAAAAAAACACCCAGGCTCACCCCTACCCGGATCAATAATCTCGTGCATACAAAGCTGGATGTGAGATTCGACTACGAAAAAACTTCTGTTTTGGGCAAGGCCTGGATTACATTGACACCACATTTCAACGCTACTGACTCATTAAAGCTGGATGCGAAGGGAATGGACATCAAACAGGTTTCCCTTGTTCAACCAGACAAGTCGCTGAAGGACCTGCAATATGGTTATGATAGACAACAGCTGACCATCACCCTTCCAAAAGCCTATAAAAAGGGAGAAATGTACACTGTGTACATTGACTATGTCTCAAAACCAAATGAATATGAAAAAGAGACTGGCGCCGATCCCATGTTGGGCGTCAAGGGTCTTTATTTTATCAATCCTAAAGGCGAAGAAAAGAAAAAACCCATTCAAATCTGGACCCAGGGTGAAACAGAATCAAACTCTGTATGGTTTCCGACCATTGACCAAACACAACAGAAAACAACCCAGGAAATTTACATGACAGTACCCTCGAAGTATGTTAGCTTGAGCAATGGAAAACTGGTAAGCCAAAAAATCAACAAAGATGGCACCAGAACCGACTATTGGAAAATGGACCTTCCCCACTCCCCCTATCTTTTCTTCATGGGAGTTGGTGATTATACAGTGGTCAAAGACACATGGAAAGGAAAAGAAGTCAACTACTATGTGGAAAAGGAATATGGTCCGGTAGCCAAAAAGATCTTTGGCAATACCCCGGAGATGATGACCTTCTTCTCCAGGATCACAGGAGTGGAGTACCCCTGGGTCAAATACAGCCAAATAACAGGAAGGGAATATGTTGCTGGTGCAATGGAGAATACAACAGCGACCATACACCAGGAAACGGCACAACAGGATGCAAGGGAACTGACAGATGGAAACATTTGGGAAGGAACCATCGCACATGAATTGTTTCACCAATGGTTTGGTGATTATGTCACTGCAGAAAGCTGGAGCAATCTCACGCTCAACGAATCATTTGCCGACTATAGCCAAACCCTGTGGGATGAATATAAATATGGAAAGGATGCTGGGGATGCAGAAAATTTCAACGGCTTGCAGGGCTATTTGAATGGCGATAATTCCAAAAAGGATTTGGTTCGTTTTTTCTATGAGGACAGGGAGCAAATGTTTGATGCTGTCAGCTATCAAAAAGGTGGGCGGATTTTGCACATGTTGAGAAAACATATCGGAGACAGTGCTTTTTTTAAAGGGTTGAACCTTTACCTCAGCAGCAATAAATTCAAGTCGGCAGAAGCACACCATTTGCGACTGGCACTTGAAGAAGTAAGTGGAATGGATCTTACATGGTACTTCAACCAATGGTATTTTGGAAGCGGGCATCCAATATTGGACATCCAATACAACTACAATGAGAGCACAAAAATGGCCAACGTTGTAGTAAAACAAACACAGAAAACGGGAAAGATTTTCAGGCTGCCCACCTTCATTGATATCTACAATGGTAAAACCAGGACAAGGAAGCAGGTGTGGGTTGAACATGCAATAGATACTTTTTCTTTTGCTGCTGTTACAAAGCCTGACCTGATCAATTTTGACGGAGACAAAATCTTGTTGTGTGAAAAGAAAGAGAACAAAAACCTTGACAACTACATTCATCAATTCTACAACGCTGGAAATTACATGGACAGAAGGGAAGCAGTGGAATTCTGTGGTAAAAAAATGGATGATCCCAAAGCCATTGCATTGTTGAAAGATGCCATCAATGATCCTTATCATGGCATAAGAATGCTGGCACTCGGAAAGATTGACATGAAAAAAGAAAACATCAGAGAAGCATTCGAAAAGCAACTTTCATCAAATGTAAACAAAGAGACCAACAGACCTGTAAAGGCTGCAATAATCGGCTTATTAGGGTCCACTGCCCATCAGGAATACAAGGCGCTATATGAGCGCAACATCAATGACTCTTCCTACTCGGTTGCCGGTATATCTCTGGAGGCCTTGTCCAAATTGGACACTGCGCTTGCATTGAAACATGCACTGGAAATGGCCAACACACCTGCAAAAGGAAAATTGGACATGGCCATCAATACGATTCTGGTGGCTTCCGGGAAAGAGGAAGTATTTGACAAGCTTGCAGATAAATTTATTTCACTTGGGCTGACCAATGAGAAGTTCATGTTGATGCAACAAATTGGTGAAATGACAGGATCGATGAAGAGCAATGAAAGAATAAAAAAGTCAATTGACCTGATCACCGCATTCAGGGATGAAATACCCGAACAGGTAAAAGAGCAAACAAATCCATACATCAATGGTATGATCCTTGGCGGCATCATGAACAAATTGAAAAAAGCCGGCAATGCTGATATGGTAAAATACCTGGAAACCAAACTGGTCAAGTAATCGAGAGAGGCCAGCATAAACGTTTTTGGTGCTGGAGACAAGAAGGCTGTGCACATCAAAATAAAAGGCACAAGGTATTGATTGCCTTGTGCCTTTTATTTCAAAGAAAACGTTTATTGGAGCTGATAGGCCGCCACATGGTTCTTCCAGAATGTGGGCACGTAGACAATTTTATTTTTCTTATCAAATCCAATGTCGGCTGTATTCATTCCCTCTTTTCTGCTATCCAACAATAATTTCTTCTCACCATTTGTCTTTACCAGCCAAATGGAACCTGCCCAACAGGAAACCAGAAGCGTATTTTCATCCACTTGTTCAATGCCATCGGTGCCTCCTTCCATTCCATCCGCAATCAGGATTTTTTCCTTGTCTTTTCCAAATTTATACAGACCCCCAGCATCCGTAAAGAAAAGGGTCTTGTCAACATAATGCAACCCGTTAGGGCCATTCAGCCCTTCAGCATACAAACTCACTTCCAATTTGTTAACGTCGATGTAGTGGATTTTTTTGGTCTTGGAATCTGATACATACATGTTACCCCGCTTGTCAGAGGTTATGTCATTCAGGGCCTTTGCCCCTTCGACGTAAATTTTCTTGACGATTTGTGCCTTGGTCACTTCAATGATTGCAACAGAATCCACATCGGCAACTACCAGAAAATCACCAAACATGGTCATGCCTTTAGGCGCATGCAATCCTTTTATCCACTCGGGATTGAGAATTTTTCCTGAAAGGGTAAGCAGAGAAATGGAACCCTTTCCGTCTTTGTCCCAGGCACCTTTGCCATCTATGTTGGTGACATAAAGGCGCTGGTTTTTGCTGTCCAGCAATACAGATTCAGGAACTTTCAGTGTTGTGTCTGTGGCCCACAATTTCTTGAGTTCCTGACCAATTGCAACTGATCCCATAGACAACAACAGAGACAATAAAAGCATTGTTTGTTTCATAAAAGAGATTTATTTTTTATCGTTCAACATTGAATGCATTGATATCCATGCTCATTTTTTCTCCTCCGACAATTTCCTCGACAAGCTTGCCTGTTGCAGCTGCCAGCGACAAACCAAGCATTGCATGTCCTCCTGCCATGACGATGTTGTCATATTTTGAATGCCTGCCAATGTATGGAAGGCCATCGGGGCTCAAAGGCCTCAATCCATACCAAATCTTGTCCTGTGCAGGAAACGTTACGGGCAGATCAGGATAATAATTTTTTGCGGCCTTGAAAATCGCCTGAACCCTTTTCATCAGCATGGGTGAACCGATGCCACTGATCTCCATGGTTCCACCCATCCTGAGATCTGCGCCCATCGGAGTCATCGCAACCCTGTCATCGACAAGAATTGCAGGATAATGAAGATTTTTTTCGACCGCGTTAAAAGTCATGCTATATCCCTTTCCTGCTTGAAGGAGAAGGTCTATACCCAGATCTCGGCTGGTTGCAGGCAACCATGATCCTGTAGCCAAAACAACCTCATCACCAGAAAAATCACCTTTATCTGTCAATACTTTGGTTACTTTTCTTCCTTGCTTTTCAAATTCGGTGATGGTTGTTTCCAGTTGAAACTTCACACCCGATTTTTGAAGGGCTTCATGGATGGTATGCATCAGGTCACCAGGATGCAAATGGGCATCGATGGGATACAGTACCCCTCCCCTTACATTGACCTCCACCTCCGGCTCCATGTCCTGAACCTCTTTGGCACTGAATATTCTTGTTTCAATGTTCAGGGCCGCAGCTTCTTTTGCCAGTTCAATCTCATGCTTCTCAGTCAAAGCACTTTTGTACAACATGAAACATCCTTTTTCCTCCATCCGGAAATGATTGCCCAAATCATTTCTCATTGTTGATGTGAGTTCCCGGCTCAGGTGAAGAATATTGTTGAGGTGGGGAATGTTTCTTTCCATGGTAGACTTTCCGGAACGCTTCCAAAAAGTCAATGCCCATCGAATAAGGTCAAGATCCAACCTTGGTTTGATATAAAATGGGGAACTAGAACTCAGCATCCATTGCAAACCTTTGGCAACAATCCCTGGAGACGCAAGGGGAATAAAATGACTTGGTGAAATATAGCCTGCATTGCCAAATGAAGTGCCTTTTTTCAGGTCACCCTTTTCAATGAGTATAACCTCATGACCTGCCTTGTTCAAATAGTATGCCGCACACATCCCTATAACACCTCCACCAGCTACGATTACCTTGCCCATTGATCCGTTTTTTTCGAAGTTAGTTTAATTAAAAATCACCCATTGCAGACTGGGCCTAGTAATTTATTTTGACATCCCTTACAGCGGTGGGCAACCATACCTGCATGGGATTGCTCCCACGGTTGCACCATGCATAATAAGGAATGGCACGAACTTTTTGGTTGACCATTTTTGTTGACTGCCCATCAGCGTCAATCTGCAATACAGGCAACTCAGCAACAAGGCTAATTAGTTTTTCATCCAACACATTAAAATTTTCGGTCTCAAAAACAGCAGTTGTTGGCGTAAATATATTCCATGCCTTTCCATTGTTGTCTGCTCCTTCAACGCAATAGACAATTGGACCCCTTTGCAGCGCAACCCTGTCATTGTTGTACACCAACTCATTTCTTGCCTTGATTTTACGAAGCTCCATGGGCATCAGGTATTCTACCTTATCTCCATCTGCCCATTCTTTTTCAACAATGGCATACCCATTTTCTTCTTTGAAGGCTACGGCTTTACCATTTACAAGTAGCGTTGGATTTGCATTGGATTGGTTGGTGAAAGCATAAAGATCACCAGGTGCTGGTGCATTCCTGAGCCATCCGGGAATCCTGAATGCAAGTGAAGCTTTTTCTTTTTTGCTGATGGAGATCTTACAACTGACATTTCCCTGCCATGGATATGATGTAGTTGTTTTAATTTTCATGGTTGAATTTGCCAAATCAAATGACGATTCGCTGCCCACAAAAAGATTGATGTAGATCTTATTGTGTTCTTGCCCGTAGACATAGCCTCCAACCGAGGTAATCAATCTTGCAATGTTTGATGGACAGCAAGCGGTTCCGAACCATTCTCTTCTGCTGTGATTGCCTTGTGATGCAAGTGGATTGCCATAGAAAAAACGATCACCACTCAAAGAAAGTCCATCCAATGCACCATTGTATAAACTCCTCTCCAAAACATCGATGTATTCTGCTTTACCAGTAAGGCTGTTCATCCGTTGGTTCCAAAACACCATCCCAACAGAGGCACAGGTTTCACAATAGGCCTGCTCATTGGGAAGATCAAAATCCTTGGAAAAACCTTCGTTTTTACCTGCAGACCCAATGGCTCCGGTGATGTACATGTTGCGAAATACAACATCCTCCCAAACCCTTCTCATTGCAACGAGATAGTCACTGTCGCCGGTATGTGTAGCCACATCTGCAGCACCTGTATACAGGTACATCGCACGTACTGCATGTCCTGTTATTTCTGACTGCTCCTTCACTGGAAACAAATCTTGTGAATAGTCGGTTCCCTTGTTGTTTTTCCATTGGGAGCCTATTCCGTGTTCCTTCCCTCTTTCTGAAAGTAGCCAATCGGCCAGCTTAAGGTATCTCTTCTCACCTGTGGTTTTGTACAGCTTAACCAAAGCCAGCTCCAGCTCCTGGTGGCCAGTCACCCAGTTTCTTTTTCCAGGACCAAATGTTGCATCAAAATGATCAGCCCAACGCTTGGCGACTTCGAGAAATTTCTTTTTTCCAGTCGCATCAAAATAAGCAACAGCTGCTTCAACCATATGCCCACCACAATAATCTTCGTGCTTGTCCATGTCTGACCAACGCTTGTCCAATCCTGTGAGTGTATAATAGGTATTGAGGTATCCGTCCGGTTGCTGTGCAGCTGCAATCTTGTCAATCCACTCATCGGCTTTATCCTCAAGTGTCTTGTTTCCTGTAAGCTTTATGGCATAAGCCATTGCTTCAATCGCTTTATATACATCTGAATCATCGAAAAAAATGCCTTCGTGTTTTTCGCCCTTTCCTCTTGCGGCCTTTTCAAAATTTCGTATCCGTCCGGTGTTCACTTCCGTTTGGTAAATGCATGCTGATAATGTTTTTGTTGCGACCTTATCAATTTTGGGTTTCCAAAAATCATCATTGACAATTACCCTGGAAAAATTGACAGGATCAATGTGGACATTGACCTGCTGGGCATTACCTAGAAAAGCATTCAACATTAAAAGTCCAGTCTGAAAAATTCTGGTATTGGATATCATAAAAAATGATTGGATTAGAATTGAATGGACAGGGGTTTGCTGGAACTGATCTGCCAGGTTTTTGCACCATACCTGACCTGCTTGTTGATGGCGGTTGATGGTCTGACATTTGCAGACTTGAGCTTCCCATTTTCCCATACAATATCCACCGTCAAATTGCCCCTTGCTTTCAAACCCTTTACTGAACCATTGGGCCACTCAATTGGCAACGCCGGTAACAAAAGGATTTCATCATCATGGCTCTGCATCAGCATTTCAGCGATTCCTGAAGTGGCACCAAAATTTCCATCAATCTGAAAAGGAGGATGCGCATCAAACAAGTTGGGATAGGTTCCGCCACCCGCCATTTTCACTTCATTGCGGTCTGCTGGATAATAGGTAAGAATGGTCTTGATGGCATCATAGGCCCTTTCACCATTATGCAGCCTTGCCCAGAGGTTGATCTTCCAAGCAATGGACCATCCCGTACCATTGTTTGTTCTCAGTTCCAGTGAACGCTTAACGGCATCGGCCAAAGCCGGTTGTTTGGACATTGTTATCGATGCACCTGGATACAAACCGAAAAGATGAGAAACATGGCGGTGGTTGGGATCATTGTCGGCCCAATCATAGTACCACTCCTGCAAATTTCCTTTCTTCCCCACCTGATAAGGATGAAGCTGCGCCAAAGCCTGTTTCAATTGTATTGAAAATGCAGGATCCTGTTTCAGTATGTGCTCAGCATCAATAACATTGGCAAACAACTCCCGGATCATGGCCAGGTCTGCTGTGCCGCCAAACAATACAGCGCCTTTCTGTCCCTTATCAGTAATGAATACGTTTTCCGGGGATGTTGATGGAGCTGTCACCAAATTACCTTTGGAATCTTTCACCAAAAATTGCAGACAAAACAAGGCCGCCCCTTTCATGATGGGATAAGCCTCCTTTTTCAGGAATGCAGTATCATTTGAAAAAAGAAAATGCTGCCAAAGATGTGTCGTCATCCAGGTTCCGCCCATCGTCCAGTTGGCCCACACAGGATCCCCCTTGCCAAAATCACCAACAGGATTTGAAATGCCCCAGATGTCAGAGTTGTGGTGGGCCACCCATCCATCCAGCCCATAGAATGATTTCGCAGTAACGGCACCTGTTTTACTCAGGTTCTTGATAAAGCCCATCATGGGTTGATGAAACTCGGACAGGTTCGTGGTTTCCACCGGCCAATAATTCATCTCGGTATTGATGTTGATGGTATAATTGCTGCTCCAGGGTGGACGGACCTGTTCGTTCCAAATGCCCTGCAAGTTGGTGGGTACTCCTGGCGTGCGGGAGGAACTGATCATCAGGTATCTGCCAAACTGGAAATACAGCGCCACCAGCGCATTGTCACGCGCACCTTTTGAAAAATTTTTCAAGCGCTGGTCAACAGGCAAAAGTTGTTCTGCTGAAGAACCCAGGTCCAAAGAAACACGGTTGTAATAATTTGAAAAATCAGCAACATGCTTTTTTAGCAGTATGTCGTATTGGGCTGATCCGAGTTTTTGCAATGCCGCTTCAGCCATGCGCTTCTCGTTTCTGCCTTGTTGCACAGGATGTTTATCAAAGCCATTGAAACTGGTTCCCAGTGAAATGGCCAAGAGTATTTCATTCGCATCCGAAACCTGAATGGTGCTGTCAGAAATGGTTTGATGGCCGTTGGTGGACAAGACTTTTATAAGACTGGTGAAACGCATGGCATTGGCACTGTCGTATTGTACTGCATTCGGCATGTTGCCCCTGTAACTGGGTTCAGCAAGTGAAGGTGCCAATCCATTCATGGACAGACCTGCAGGAGACATTTCCACTTTGTGTCGAAGCAAACTGTTCATGGTCAGTACAACATCCATCTTGTTTTTTCCTTTTGCACTGAGTTTTACAAACATCAGCTGGTCGGGATGGGAAACCCAATATTCGCGGGAATACCTTGTTTCATCCGCTTCAACCAAGACAGTGACCACCGCCCTTGCCAGGTCCAGCATCCGTGAATATTTGGAAGGTTCCTTGATGTTGAAATTCATGAAAAGGTTTCCGAGGGGTGCATAGGATGCCGAGAACTTTCCCTGGATGAATTTTGTAAGGCTGTCTGCCTTTTTGTAGTTACCAGCAAAAAGTGCTTCTCTCACCAATGGAAGATATTGCTTTGCACCAGGATTCATGTTAGGATCTACAGGATAACCGGCCCAAAGGGTTGCCTCATTCAAGGATATCCGGTCTTTGCTGACACCACCATACACCATTCCACCTATGCGTCCGTTGCCTATTGGAAGGGCATCCTCAAAATAAGCTGCAGGCTTATCAAATACCATCTGATCTTTCTGTTGTGCATTGGCAACCCCCGCGGCAAGCAGCAAAAAAAATAAAATGTTTTTATTCATCATGTGTCGATTTTAAATTACCTGAAATCCATGGGCATATGGATCGTCGTTGGCCTCAATAGAAATGGTATTGTGACCATAAATTTTAGCCCATCCCTCAATGGAAGGACGCATGGCAGGTTTGCCATTCACTGTGGTCTCCTCGACGATCCTACCAATAAACTTACTGCCAATGATGCTTTCGTGTATGAATTCATCTCCTTTTTTCAAGATCCCTTTTGTATACCATTGGGCCATGCGCGCGCTGGTACCTGTTCCACAGGGTGATCGGTCTATCGCCTTATCCCCATAAAAAACAGCATTGCGTGCAGTTGATGTGGCATCGATGACGGCACCACACCACAAGATATGGCTGCAGGAATGAATTGTTGGATCCTCAGGATGAATGAATTGGTACAAAGCATTGATATTGCTGCGAAGCTGCCTTGCCATGCTCACCAGTTGGTCAGCAGTAAAATGCTCCAAGCCGGGAAAGTTTTTTTGGACATCAACGATGGCATAAAAATTCCCACCATACGCAACGTCTACATGGATGGTGCCAAGCCCTGGACATTCGACGGGAAGATTGGACTGGTCCAGGTATCCCGGAACGTTGGTCAGCCGGACAGCACTTACCTTTTCTCCTTTCATCTGGTAGGTGATGTGTACCAGACCAGCTGGTGCTTCCATTCGAACCTGTCCACTGATCTTTGGCTTTACCAACCCCGACTCGATGGCTGCAGTGATTGTACCAATTGTTCCATGCCCACACATGGGCAAACACCCACTGGTTTCTATAAAGAGTACTGCGAAATCATTTTCAGGATCATGTGGTGGATAAAGTATACTGCCGCTCATCATGTCATGGCCCCTTGGCTCAAACATCAGTCCCTTTCTGATCCAATCAAATTCCCTCAAAAAATGCTGCCGTTTTTCACTCATGTTTCGGCCTTCCAAAGCAGGACCACCTGAAACAACCAGCCTGACCGGATTCCCGCAGGTATGTGCGTCAACACACTCGAAAACATGTCCCGACAAATGGTGCGAAACATGGCGCAACGGCAGGGAAAGTGCTTTTGTATACATAGAAGTACAATTTAATTAAAATGAACGAAATTAGCTGTCTAATCAGGTGTTTATGGAGACATATGGAAAGATTCTTTTGGTTGCCATGCCAATATTTTTGCTATTGGTTTTGTTTGAAAAATGGTATGGCTGGCGAAAAGGAAAAGACACGGTCCAAATTATGGATATGGTTTCGTCGCTTTCGTCCGGTGTCACCAATGTAACAAAGGACGTACTTGGCCTCAGTGTAGCCATCCTGGGATATGGATGGATGGTGGACCACCTTGCTTTCATGCACATTGAGGAAGGCATTGTCGTTTATGTCATTGCTTTCATTGCCCTGGACTTTTCAGGCTATTGGATCCACCGGATTCAACATACCACCAATGTTTTTTGGAATGCGCACATCATCCACCACAGCAGTGAGGAATTCAATCTGGCCTGTGCATTGCGACAAAGCATTTCTGTTTTTTTCAAGCTTTTTACTTTTTTTCTGTTTCCTGCAGCACTGCTCGGAGTACCTGGCAATGTGATTGCAGTTGTAGCACCGATTCACCTTTTCATTCAGTTCTGGTACCATACCCAACACATTGGGAAAATGGGCATTCTGGAAAAAATCATTGTAACTCCATCACATCACAGGGTTCACCACGCGATCAATCCTGAATACATCGATAAAAACTATTCACAGGTTTTTATCATATGGGACAAGCTTTTCGGCAGTTTTCAGGAAGAGAAAAACCAAATACCCCCGGTGTATGGCATCACACATCCTGTTTCCACCTGGAATCCGATAAAAATCAATTTTCAGCACATCTTTTTATTGGTTTCGGACGCTTGGAAAACAAGAAACTGGATAGACAAGGTCCGGATCTGGTTCATGCCTACTGGTTGGAGACCTGCTGATGTCGCCCAACAATTTCCCCGGTTGAAAATTGAAAATGTATATGACTTTAAAAAATACAACCCGAAAAGCAGCAAGGGGCTGGAAGCTTGGTCGTGCATTCAACTTTTGTTGTTGCTGTTCTTCGTATCCTACCTGTTTGGGCATATTGCTCAAATTGGCAGTCCAGGCATTTTTCTCTATGGACTTTTCATTTTCCTCTATATCTATGCATTGACATCGCTGATGGATAATGACAAGGATGCCCCTGTTTGGGAAGGCATGAAATTGCTTACTGGAATTTACCTGATATATTCAACTGGGGGATGGTTCGGTGCAGAAAAATATCATCTTGCAATTCCCTATGCAGTAGGCGCTTATCTGTTCGCTGCAATGTATTTATCCACCAACTTTTCCATCAAACGCAGTGTAAGCGTGCCCTCTGAAAGCAACATGTCGTGAAACTGTCTAACATCAAATTTTTCTCCCAAGATTGAATTGGCCCGCTTGCGCAGTTCCTTTATTTTCAGCTCTCCCATTTTGTACGCAAGGGCCTGACCAGGCCAGGCGATGTAACGGTTGATTTCAGTATTGACTTCGTGCATGGAAAGTGCCGTATTTTCAGCAAGATATTCCACTGCCTGATCACGTGTCCATCCTTTTGCATGAAGACCTACATCAATCACCAACCTGCAGGCCCTCCACATGTCATAGGTGAGTTGACCGAAGCTGCTGTATGGGTCCTGGTAAAGGCCAATTTCATAGCCCAAAGATTCTGCATACAATCCCCATCCCTCCCCAAAGGCATTGACATAGAGATTTCTTCTAAAGGTGGGCAGGTTTTCAAGTTCCTGGGTGAGTGACATCTGCAGGTGGTGACCTGGAACAGCCTCATGGAGTGTAAGGGCTTCCAGGGTATATAAACTTCTTGATGGGAGGTTGTAAAGATTGACCCAATAGTTTCCTGCACGGGTGCTTTTGATGGATGAAGGTGAGTAGCGGCCTGCGGTATAAGTAGGTGCAATGTCCGCTGGTACCGGCTCAATGCCGTAGGGTTGACGTGGCAGACGACCGAACAGGAGTGGTAGTTTTCCATCAATTTTTTTAGCAATGAAAGAGGCCTCCTTGAGCAATGCATCTCCAGTAGTGGGATAAAATTTGGGGTCAGTCCGCAGTGATTGAATGAATGCCTTCATATCACCCTGAAAACCGACTTGCAATTTGATTTCCTCCATTCCTTTTTTTATCCGATAGACTTCTTTCAAACCAATCTGAAAAATGGAATCATAACCCAGATCCGTAGTGGTGAAATGCTTCACCCTTTCCTGGTAAAATGCCAATCCCTCCGGGAAAAATTGGGCTCCGGGGTTTTTCGGTGCCCTGCCGAGGTACTCGTTTTCAAAAAAAGCCTTTACTTTCCTAAAAGCCAATACTGCACTGGAAAGAATGGCATCCTCCCCTTTTTTTTGAATGGATTGCCAAACGGTCTGGTCAAGGTTGCCTGGCTTTTTTGAGAATGGTTTCCAAAAGGTTGACAGCTTTGGATCTGTTACGATATGAACTTCATAGGTATTTGAAAAGCCTTTGACCACATCGCTGGGCTGTGCGATTCCAAGCCTTAACCCTTCACGCATGAGTTCGAAATGTTCCTCCATGAAACGTGGCAAATCATTCAACTTGGCAATGTATGCCTCAGCATCCTTTGTTGTTCGAATGGTTGTATTGGCAATGCCTGTGACATTGGTAAAAAAACCACCTTCAGAGAGGATTGGATTGAGGTAGGATTTAAAAGCATAATCAGATATCTCATCCTCAAAGCTATAGCAAAGCAGTGCTGCATTGATTTCATCAGTAAAATCCAGCTGCAATGGATCAATGGCCTTGATTTCCCGGTCCAGTGCAACATAAAAATCATGTCTTCTTTTTGCCTCAGCAGCCCCATGAAGCCCAAGGGGAAATCCAGTGGCCTGTTCCAGCTTCCGTTCTTGTTCATTGAATGATGCAATCTTTTTCAAAGCCGACTTCAAAACAGGATGTGCAGGTTCAGGCTGTGCCTGGCAGAAATTTGCTGCGAACAGCAAGAAAAGAAATATAAATTTCATGCCGCAAGTTTATTCTATCACCCTGTTGATCATCAGCGGATTTTCTGATTTCAATGCATCAGGCAACAAAGCATCCGGATAATTTTGGTAAGAAAGAGGACGGGCAAAACGCTTGATGCCGTCAGCACCCACTGAAGTAAACCTGGAGTCTGTTGATGCTGGAAATGGACCGCCATGTTGCATGGCAAGACAAACTTCAACGCCAGTTGGCACGCCATTCATGATGATGCGGCCACATTTTCCTGAAAGGGTATCAACAATATCCATGTTGCCCAATGCCTCGTTTTCTGTTGCCATTATTGTTGAAGTCAGTTGACCTTCCATTGCAGTGGCAACAGCTTTCATCTCATTTGTATTGTTGCACATCACGACCAATGAAAACGGACCAAATACTTCTTCCCCCAACAAGGGGTTTTCCAAAAATTCAGCTGCTGGTACTGAGGCCAGCAAAGGGCGAGGAACAGGGATTGGGGCTTGTCCGGACAATGCGGAAACAGATGAGACCCCTTTTTGCTGTAAAACTGCTTCAGCCTTGTTGACAAAGGCTGCTGCAATACCTGGATGAAGCATCTTGCCAACGCTGATGGCGTCCATCTTTTCTCCCAACAATGAAACAAAAGCCTGCATTGCTGCGGAGTCAACACCAACTATGATACCAGGATTTGTACAAAACTGACCTACACCCAGTGTTATTGATTCAGCAATCATTTTTGCAATACCAGCAGGGTCAGTTGATAGTTTTTCTTCAAATAAAAATACTGGATTGGTGCTGCCCATTTCTGCAAACACAGGGATGGGCACCTTCCGTTGATTTGCCCAAATGAATAATGCCATTCCCCCAGTGAAAGAACCCGTAAAGCCTACTGCCATTGCTGCTGGATGCTTTACCAACGCCTCGCCAACTGCATGGGAGGCACCATGCAGGTGAATGAAAATGTCTTGCGGCATATCAAGCTTTGAAATTGCTCTGCTGATGGCACCCGCAACCAGTTCAGATGTTTCTGGGTGGGCTGGATGCGCCTTTACCACAACAGTACATCCGGCAGCCAGTGCAGATGCAGTGTCTCCACCTGCGGTTGAATAAGCGTAAGGAAAATTGCTGGATCCAAATACCAGAACAGGACCCAGGGGTACGAGCATTTTCCGAATATCAGGCCTGGCTGGTACTTTATCCGGAACTGCAGTGCAAATTCTTGCTTCCAGCCAATCGCCCTTTTCGCATGCATCCGCATAACTTTTCAGCTGAAACATTGTCCGGGCTTTCTCACCTTTCAACCTTGGTTCAGGAAGATTTGTCTCGCGCATGGTCACATGGATCAGCTCCTCTCCCAGCGCATCGATTTCATCTGCAATGGCACGCATCAATGTCGCCCGTTGTTGCAAGGATGATTTGGAATAGGCCTTGAAAGCCTTTCCAGACCTCATCATGGCTTCATTCACCTGTTCTGTAGTTGCATCTGAAAACATGTTGCTATTTTCTGTTGTTGATTGGAATATTGTTTGTGTCAAAAAGGAACTTGGATTGAAATCAAAGGATGGGTCTTGTTGCAATTCCATCCTTGATGACTTTCAGGATTCTCTCCCTCTCCTCACCCACCAACGGGAGTCGTGGAGCACGAACATGCTCCGAACCTATGCCTGTTTGGGCAGCTGCCAGCTTGATGTACTGAACCAATTTGGGATGTATATCCAATTCAAGCAAGGGCATGAACCAACGGTAAATTTTGATGGCCTCCTCCATTTTTCCTGATTTCACAAGGTTGTACATGACAACTGTTTCCTTGGGAAATGCATCCACCAGGCCTGCAACCAGTCCGTCAGCCCCTAATGCAAGTTCCTCTACGGTAAGTGGATCGACGCCACAGAGTACTGCAAAGCGATCACCGAACCTGTTCTTGAGCCGGGTAATATTGGTTACATCACGGGTAGATTCTTTGATGGCATTGATGTGCGGAATGGATGCCAGTTCAGCAAACATGTCCAATGTTACATCGATCTTGTAATCCACAGGATTGTTGTAGATCATGATGGGCAGATCAGTATTGGCTGCAACGGCTTTGAAAAATTCCACTACTTCCCTGTCATCGGCCTTGTAGCGCATAGGAGGAAGCAGCATAATACCATCCGCGCCCCATTCCTTGGCCAAAACGGCCTGATGAACAGCATCCCTGGTTGAACCCTCGGCAATATTCATGATTACCGGAAGTTTACTCCCCAATTTTTTGACAGAAAACCTGACCAACTGCTCTTTTTCTGCCAATGTTAGTGAGCTTGCTTCACCCAAGGAACCACCAATGATGATTCCATGAATTCCTGCTTCCACTTGGGCATCAAGATTTTTCTCGTACATAGCAAGGTCTAGCTGGTCGTTGGCATCAAAAGGGGTAAGAAGGGCTGGAAAAACGCCTTTCCATTGAAATGAAGACATATTGTTGTTTTTTTTCAAACTTAAACAAAAAATGGGAGTCCGGAATTGCAAGATGAAAATCTACGTTCTACCGCTTGTGGAATTGTCGTTCCAAAGATGATAAACAGTATATTTTGTGACTATCTTTAGATCGATACAAATAGAATCGTTTTGACTGAGCAGGAGCTTATATTGCGGTTAAAGTCTGGGGATGGCATCGCCTTCAGGGAATTGGTTGAAACAAGACAGTCGCTTGTTTTTAATACCGTATTGGGGTTTCTCCAAAACAATGAGGATGCTGAAGATGTCACCCAGGATGTGTTCATCAAGGTATTTGAATCAATCCATCAGTTCAAAAGCGAGTCTGCCCTCTCCACATGGGTCTACAGGGTTGCAGTAACGACCGCTTTGGAATACATCAGAAGAAAAAAAAGAAAAAAAAGGTTTGGTTTTTTAAGCCCCATTTTGGGCGATAACAATGAACCAACCATAGAACTCGCTGACTTTAACCATCCGGGGGTGACATTGGACAACAGGGAAAAGTCAGCAATCCTTTTCAAAGCGATTAAAGAGTTGCCTGAAAATCAACAGATTGCATTTGTATTGAACAAAGTAGAGGGTCTCAGCTACCAGGAAGTTGCTGAAATCATGAAAACCAGCCTTTCTGCAGTAGAGTCTCTTCTGCACAGGGCAAAGACAAACCTAAAGGAAATATTAAAAAACTTTTATAACTTGGATTAATGCCGCAATATCCAGTAAAAAAAGGCATCTACTATAAGGAGGGAAACCAAATGAACCAGAAATTTACATCCGAAGAAGTCATCAACAGCCTGGAGGGAATCCAAAGGGCAGAGGGCAACCCCTTTCTTTTTACCCGG
Organism: Chitinophagales bacterium; assembly: GCA_030832085.1. Classification (GTDB taxonomy): domain Bacteria; phylum Bacteroidota; class Bacteroidia; order Chitinophagales; family Chitinophagaceae; genus Pollutibacter. Next base: position 18,746 of record JAURJU010000091.1, read on the forward strand.
ATACAAGCCCGGATGAAAAAAGAAGAAAGTCGTCCTGAAATGGTGTTTTTCAGGCTCATCACCCGACCTGCACTGGCACTAACCATTGCGGTTTTTTTCATTGGCATCAATGCATATCTCGTTTCTAACAACATGAATGCAAAATACTCCACTGATGAGATGGGACAACCCCTCGCCGTCGAGTATGTACAGCACGAAGTAAATCCTTACGAAACAAACGAACTTCCATAATGACCCAAACAAGATACAGGTGGATGCTTTTTTTGGTAATCATTCTGGTTGCCTCCAACGTTTTGCTTGGTTACCTGCTGATGCAATCCAATGGAAAACCTTCGGAAAAAAAACGGAAAAACACAGAAGTGTCAGCCTGGTATGCAGAAGTTGGCCTGGAGCAGGGACAGATAGATAGTTTCAAAATATTCAAGGAAGAATATTTCAATGACATCAAGCCTATTTGGGCCGAGACAAGACAACTAAAGGATAGTCTTTACAAAGGGTTGTACAAGGGAGATGACGACAGCACATCCAAGTCAATCTTGTTGAAAATCAGCCAAAAGAACCTGGAGGCGGATACCAGAACATTTGCTCATTTTAGCAAGCTTCGCAGGTTTTGTACACCTGAACAGCAAACCAGGTTTGATACCATCATTCCCAAACTTGTCAATCGAACAGGCAGAAGACGCTGATTATTTTTTAACCCTTCTAATCGCATCTTCCAGCAAAGGCTCCATGACCTTGTAGCCCTCTACTGTTGGGTGAACCCCATCGCTTGCATATTCTTTTCGCATGCCTTTGTTGTCATCTACCACTGCGCTGTACAAATCCAAGTAGTAGAACTTATTTGCGTCAGCAAACTTTTTTATTTCCTGGTTGAGTGCAATGACCTTATCTCCTGGCGCCAGTCCTGGTCGCCATTTGAAATCATTTGCGGGCAGCACTGAACAAAGGATTACCTTGATCTTGTTAAACCTCGCCAATTGGGCCATGGCCTTGATATTGTCCAGCGTATGCGCTGGATCATATGGTGCATTGTTTTCGGCAATGTCATTGATACCTGCTTTGAGTACCATGATCTCAGGTTGTAAGGCAAGTACGTCATCATGCATCCGCAGCAACATTTGGGGCGTGGTTTGACCGCTGATTCCGCGGTCGTAATAGGGTTTTCCAGCAAAAAAATCAGGTCGCAACCTGATCCATCCCTCAAAAATGGAATTACCCATGAAAACAACGCGCTTTTCATTTTTCAAAGGTGCTTCCACCTTTTTGTTTTCTGATGCGTATCGCTTGAAATTTGCCCAGTCTATCCAATTGTCATTTATTTTTTTTTGTGCCATGGACGATGAAGACAGGAGAATGGATAAGACAATGATTGGAATAGAAATTGTTTTTCTCATTTGACATGTTTTTTGTTTTTCGCTAACCGTACAATTCAAAATGAATTGATTTCTTGTCTACACCAAGGTCTTGGATGCGCTGACGGGCCTCTGTGATCATGTCTTTCCAACCGCAAAGATAGAAATGGGGCATTTCTGCTTTTCCTTCCATCAGTTTTTCATAGACCCCATGGACATATCCAATATTGAGCCCTTCGGCCACTTTTTCCTCTCTGGAAAATGTGGGAAAATAATGAAAGCCTGGAAGCTGTTGCTTGAGGTCCAACAATTCCTGCAGGTACAGGGCATCCGCACATTTTCGGGTTCCATAAATGAGATAAATATCCTTGTGCGGAATCTTGTTGTGCTGGATATGCTGGATCATGGATCTGAATGGAGCGATGCCTGTTCCTGTGCAAACCATGAAGATATCAGTGGTGATTGGATCGTTCAAAACAAAATGCCCTTGTGGACCGCGTACTGGGAATTCTGTTCCCACGGTTGCTTCATTGAAAAGATAGGTTGTTCCCAACCCTCCTTCCATCAGCACAATCACCAATTCAAAGATGTTGCTCCCGTCTGGTGCTGATGCAATGGAATAGCTTCTCCAGCGCTTGTTTGGTTGTTCATGAATTGGGAGATCGAGCGTAACGAATTGTCCTGGGACAAAATCAAAACTTTCGATCTCCGGAATTTGCACCCAAAACTTCTTGGTGGAGGCTGTTTCGTTTTCAATGCGAATGATTCGCCCTGTTCGCCATGGTTGAGCTGCCATACATTTTAATGTTAAAGTTTATTTGTTTAACTGTCGATGTTGTTCAGGCTTTCAGTCGTATCATGATCAATCCGAAAACCATCATTCCCAGACCTGTATAAAGATTGATTGAATGCTTCAGTGAGGTGGTTGTGGCATATCCGATCAGCAATACAAGGGCCACCAGTATAAAAAAAACGCCAATGACAAAACTGAGCTGGTTTAATTTTTCTGACATGGTTGTTTATTTAGAAAAAGATGATGTTCAAAAGGATGGTGATGACCAAAAGGATGATGCTCAATGGTGCTGGCCTCAGGTACCAACGCTTCTCAGTACCATATACCTTTTCGGTGAGGGAATAAACCAGCCCCCGTAATTCCTCGTCAGATTTGGGCTTGGTGAACAAGCTTACGGCAATGGTTGTGAGGAAATTTGCAATCCAAGAGAATGATGCTACTATAAAGGCCTGTCCCATGCCACTGCTTACAGGATAGATGGGAGATATCCATCCGCCCTTGCCCTCTGCAATGGTCAACCCGTGGGTGACTGCTGCAGCAAGGGTACCCGCAACCAACCCCCAAAAGGCACCATGACCAGTCGTTCGCTTCCAGAACATGCCCAGTAAAAAAGTTGCGAACAAAGGTCCATTCACAAAGCTGAAAACCAGTTGAAGAAAATCATTGATGTTGTTAAAACTGGCTGCTATATATGCAGTGCCGATTGAAAACAAGATGCCAAACAGGGTTACGAGTTTACCTACATTCAGGTAATGCTTGTCTGATTTGTTTTTGAAAAAATAGGCCTGGTAGATGTCATAGGTGAAAACCGAATTGAATGCTGTAACATTACCGGCCATGCCACTCATGAATGATGCTATCAGCGCAGTGATGCCCACACCCAGCAGACCACTGGGATAGTAGTATGCAATCAATGAAGGCAGGGTCATGGTATAATCGTATCCTCCTGCAGCATCTGAAGGAATTCTGTAATCACCGGCGTCCATGGCTGATTTTGTAAGGGCAATGGCAATAACTCCAGGAAGAACAACAATCAGGGGCATGAACATTTTTGGGATGGCGGCAATGATGGGAGTGCGTTGTGCAGCACTCATGTTTTTCGCAATCATGGCACGCTGGACCACCAAAAAATCGGTACACCAGTATCCAAAAGACATGACAAAACCAAGTCCAAATATCAGGGACATGAATTGTATGCCCATAGGGTTTGAATCAGGTGATCCCATGTACTTCCATGCATGTGTCAGTTGTGGCTCAAGATTCGTTTTAATCGTATCCCACCCTCCTGCATCCTGCAGTGCAACAATGACCAAGGGTGACAAACCCAAAACGATCAAAAAGAACTGCAGTACCTCATTGTATACTGCACTGGTCAAGCCCCCCAGTAATGTATAGGCCATCACGATGCCCGCTGCAATCCAAATGCAGAGATCAAAATTCCAATGCAGGATTACCTCAAGTAGTTTTGCCAATGCATACAAGGAGATGCCCGATGAAAAGATGGTCATTGCTGCAAAGGTGAGTGCATTCAGCGCCCTTGTCTTTTCATCAAAACGCAGGAAAAGGTATTCTGGCACGCTTCTCGCCTTGCTGCCATAATAAAATGGCATCATGAACACTCCAAGAAAAATCATGGCAAAAATCGCACCCACCCAATAAAAATGGACGGTCATGATGCCGTACTTTGCGCCAGAGGCCACCATCCCCAGCACCTCCTGCGCACCCAGGTTTGCTGAAATAAAAGCAAGGCTGGTGATCCAAAGGGGAATGCTTCGGTTGCTGTTCAGAAAATCATTGCTAGAAGTGATTTTTTTCTTGATGATGAATCCTACGGCAACAACAAAAACAAAATAAATGAAAATGACAAGGTAATCGGCAAAATGAAGACTCATGGCAATCGTTGGCTTGGGTTAATTATGCTTTAAAATAAGCAAAAAATAATTAAATATCCCCGATTGGGTCTAAAATATAGGCGCCGGTTGAACAATTCTTGCATTTAATTTTTAACTTTATTTCAATAAATCAAATCAACTGCAATGCAAAACAATCAATACACTGGTAAAGAGGCCAATCCACTCGCAAGCCTCGACGAATGGGAAGATGACTTGCTTGAAAGGTATCCTGATCCAGAAAAAATTGCGACCGCAAAAGCCACTGAATCCTACAGGAATTACGAGGAACCTGCGCGTGATACTGTACGTGAATTCTACCGCTTGAACCACACGTACCAGACCTACGATTTTGTAATGGAGAAAAGGAGGCAGTACCTGTCGTTTGATAAAAAGGAAATGCCCATCTGGGATGCATTTGATTTCCTGAATGAACTGGTGGACGATTCCGATCCTGATACTGATCTCGATCAGTTCCAACACCTGCTTCAAACCTCTGAAGCCATCAGAAAAGATGGCCATCCGGATTGGATGGTACTTGTGGGCTTGATGCACGACATGGGAAAAGTATTGTGCCTTTTTGGAGAGCCACAGTGGGCTGTAGTTGGTGATACTTTCCCAGTCGGATGTGCTTATTCGGACAAGATCATTTATCCTGAATTCTTCAAGGACAACCCTGACTTCAACAATCCGCTGTACAATACCCAATATGGCATTTATGAGCCCAACTGTGGGCTGCGCAATGTGCACATGAGCTGGGGGCACGATGAATACATCTATCAAATGATGAAGGACCATCTTCCTGAATCAGCCCTGTACATGCTTCGCTATCATTCATTCTATGCATGGCACCGCGAAGGGGCTTACGAACATCTTCTGGATGATCACGACAGGGATATGCTGAAATGGGTGCAGCTGTTCAATCCATACGACCTTTATTCAAAGTGTCCTGAACCTCCGGATTGGAAAGTATTGAAGCCTTATTATACAGCGCTCATTGAAAAATACCTTCCAAGAACGCTGAAGTTCTAAAAGCAAAAGAGATACCTTGATGGTATCTCTTTTTTTTATCTTCTCAGTATGTTATAAGCCTCCCTTTGAAGTTTGCATTTCCAGGACAATCCTGCAATTTACTTCTTCACATATTTTTGGAGTTTGGGAACCTTGAGTTTTACGAGGTTTTCCATCACTATCGATGCATTGAGCTTGGCACCATCCAGGTTGGTATGGGTATGGTCAACGGGAAAGAAAGGCCTGACCTTGTCGGCACCCATTCCTTCATATCTTGCGGCAATGATATCATTCAAATCAATGAACAATGCACCTTCGGCCAATGCAACTTCCCTGGCCCATTTGGCATAGCTTTCAGTCGACCTCAACACTTTTCCATTTTTCCAATCATTTCTGGGAATGGGTGAGCATACGATGGGAATTGCACCCGCCTGTTTGGTATCACGGATGTACTTGCGCATGTACCAACCAAAAGTGTATACGGTTTCATTGATTTTACGGATGGGATTATAGGTCTTCGCACTGTCCTCACCAATTCCCCTGATGGTGCCTCTTGCACGGGCGGTATCATCCAACGGACCAGCATCATTGTGCCCAAATTGCATGATTACAAAGTCCCCTTTTTTAAGTTTAGATGAAATTCTTTCCCACCGGCCTTCAGTGATGAAAGTACGGCTGCTGCGTCCACCAATGGCATGGTTTTGAACGCTGAGCTTTGAAGTATCGAAGTAATCGGCGATAAAACTCCCCCACCCCCACTGCTGGCTCTTGCCCGTTCCATCTCCATTTCTTACGGTGGAATCACCAATGATGTAGAACGATTTCTTTTCTCGGATGAAGATCGAAAATGAAGATGCCATCAAAAAAGAACAAAGCAGCAAGCCAAAATAATTTTTCATTTTGTTGTAGATTTTTTATTGATCCTGATGTTGGGCAATGGAGGTTGCTTCATTCCATGGCCAAGAAAATAACTGGTATGGGGAGGTTGATTGTAGGCCACATTCTGCCATGCAATGCTCACACGGTATTGTGGATCATGCATGAGGGTATGCAATTTGATGTCAGTAGGCACAGAAGTTGAAAAAATCATCAACCGGCTATTGTCGGATGAACGCACCAGTATTTCTTCACGCCAATCACCCAAAATATCTGCACTGAGGCAAGGGTTGGCTTTTGATCCATTGATGGCTTGTCCTCCAAAATCTTTCCCTTCAAATATTTTCTCAGCAACACCTGCTTCATGCTTCCACTTGAAAACGGATATTCCATTCAAGACTTCACACAAAGCATCCCCATCCCAATAGATGCCCATGTTGCATGCAGGCGATTGTGCTGCAATGGTATTGCCTTTGACATCAAACATCCCCCGAATGCCCGCACCGGCTACCCAACTTTCAGCACCCGGAAAGCGAGGATCAATGTCGATGGAAAGCGCTCTGCCAGGACCTTCACCATCTTCGCCTGCTCTGATGGAAGCTTTTTTCCAAATGATCTCACCAGTCTTGGCATCCCTGAAATTGGCTCCTGCATCGCCAAACTTTTCTTGGGTACTGAACACTTCCAATCCTGGCCTTTCCGGATCAAGATCGCTGACATGCAAGGCGTCTGCGTGTCCAATTCCGGTTGAATACAGCCCCTTGCCATTGTCGTCAATGGTCATCTGACCATAGATGATTTCATGCCTGCCGTCGTTATCTATATCTGCAACGGTGAGGTTATGATTTCCCTGACCGGCAAATACATTGTTGCCATCGTTGTTTGAATCGAAGGTCCATCGCTGCTGCAGTTTCCCATTTTTAAAGTCCCATGCAGCCAATACTGTTCTTGTATAGTATCCCCTGCACATCACCAAGGATGGATGAATGCCATCCAGGTAGGCGATGCAGGCAAGAAAACGATCCACCCTGTTTCCATAGCCATCACCCCAAAGACTTTTCAATTGATCAACACTCGGATGTTCAGTATCCGGGTGACGGGGAGGATTGTAAGCGACGGTATGGATTGCAGCACCAGTTAGTCCATTAAAGACGGTAAGATACTCTGGTCCTGAAAGGATATAACCGCGCTGGTTTCTGTAATCCCTTGTGCTGTCACCAATGGGAATACCTTTCCCGTCAATGGTGCCATCTGCAGTTTTCATTGCAATTTCAGCCTTCCCATCTCCATCAAGGTCGTAGACCATGAACTGTGTATAATGCGCGCCTTCGCGAATATTTTTACCCAGGTTGATTTGCCAAAGCATCTGGCCATCCAAAGTGTAACATTGAAAAATAGGAGGATCGGTAAATCCTGCCCTTGAATTGTCAGCACCCTTGCCCGCCATGTGGAGCAGGATTTCATATTGGCCATCACCATCCATATCGCCAACACTGGCATCATTGACTGCGTAGCCCGGTGGTGTATGCAATGGCAGTGAAATATAGGGCGTTGCACGGGCCTTGAGCAAAAATGAATTGCCCCTTTGCTCCTCTTTTCCCGCTCGTACCAATTTTACTGTGTAACGATGGTCGACCATTGAATCTTGGCCATCATCTGTAAATCCTGTTGCACCTGCAATTGGGAACTTGTTCAATTTGACGGTTTTTCCGGCAGTAGAGCGGTAGAGGTTGAATGTGCTTGCATAGGGCTCATTGCCCAGCAACCTCCAACTTACAAATATCCTTCCGTCGCCACGCTTTATCGCAACAACTCCCCTGTCCAGGAACTCCATCTGGTACTGGGCATGGAGGGTTGACCCAAAAAAGAATATAACAGCAAGCAGCAGCTGGATGAATTTACGCATGGTTTTTTATTGCTTTAGCCTTTCCTCTTCTGCCAAGTTGGATGCTTTTTTCCGTTCAATTGGTCGGTTGGTAATATCCAATCGTGTTCCTGAGAAATTCCAGTCTTTGGTGAATTCCATTGTTCCAAGGGATTGTGCTGAAATAAAAGCGTTTTGAAAGCTGAATCCTTCCAAAAAGGAGTTGGGCAGTCCATTGATCTCAAAGGCTTTTACAGCGTTTGTAATGCTTACATTTTTTATGGTGATATTTTTTGCATGAGGGATACCTTTTTCAACAGGGGAAACCTTTTGAAGCATAGACTTCCAGTGCGCAGGAATTGTTTCCATCGTATAGCCCTCAGGAAGGGTTGAATAGCTATAAGCAGGATACCAATTGAGGTTGAACTGGTATGCATTCATGACAGCGTCCAATTTAGAATCAACAAACTGGATGTCTTCTATGGTTCCACCCCTGGTTGTTGCAGATTTGATCCGCAGTCCATTGTCGGTGTGCTGTGCAGAAAGCTCGGATGCATATACATGCCTGATGCCTCCAGAAGTTTCACTGCCCAGTGTAAGAAGGCCTGCCCCCCTGCGTGCAATGCTTTTGCGGATGACCACATATTCTGTAGGCCTGTTCACCCGCAAGCCATCCCAATCACGACCAGCCTTCAGGCAAAAATTATCATCATTGCAATCAATATCACAATTTTCAATCAGTGTCCAGCTTGATGAGTCCACATCAATTCCATCTGTGCTTGGGCCACTGCCGTCTTCATTGTTTTTGATCGTAATTCCATCAATGGTAAGGTGAGATGAATACAGCAGCTGCACAGTCCAGAAGCCTGCATTCTTGAAAGTGAGTCCCTTGACTGTAATGTCTTCTGCATCCTGCACCAGCAATGTCCTTACCCGTTTGGCATCATAGTCTACAATCCAACGCAGTCCTTTCTTGTCATAATCCTTTCGCATGGCCCAATATTTGTCCCAGCAAAACTTGCCCCTTGCGTTGATGGCTCCCTTTCCCGTAATGGCAACATTTTTAACTTTTATGGCATTGATCAGTGCGGCTGGCCAAACCATTTCAATGCCTGCAATTCTTGTACTGATGTCCGGGTAATCGTTGAAATCCTGAGAGCCAAAAATGGTGGTGTTTTCATCAATCCTCAGGTGGACATTGTCCTTTAAAAAAATAGATCCGGAGACATATGTTCCGGGCTTGAAAACAACAACTCCGCCTCCTTTTTTTGCACAGGCATCAATGGCCTTTTGAATGGATGATGTACACACTGAGGAATCATCTGCAACAGCCCCATAGTCATTGACAGAAAATACAGCTGTTGCATGTGGCGATTTTCTGGCACCCACTTTTCTTGTCCATTCCGGAGCAACAGATTGTGCAATGAGCATGTTGACCTGAGAAAAAAAGAGCGTCAGAAAAATAACAAAACGAAAAGATACCATGTAGTAAAAATTTAAAACCGCATTCGTAAAGTAGTTCATTCAATGGGCCATTGTATCCTGCACCATCCTGCATGACCTTTAACCGCAAAATAAACAGTGAAACCAATCAATTGATTTCCCTTTTCAAGGTCAATCCCATCATGCCGATGATCACATCATTGGCAATGCTGCGCAGTACCAAGCGATCCAATATTTTTTCCTTGTTCAAAGCAAGATCCAATACTGAAGCAGCGCCCCCGTCAACACCAAAACCTGAATACCCCTTGATACCAACATATTTTATCCTTCCTTCCAATTCCCTTCCTGTCTTGAGCGAAATGCGGATGGGTTTGTTGTCGGCAGTGGTAAATGCATATCCGTCTGAATAAAGGTCCTGTTCAATGGGCCACCAGTTTTCAGGATTTTTCAATTCAAGTTTTTCAAAAGTCCCATCCTTGTAATACAACAATATTTCACCATTGGTAAGCCTGCTTTGCATGGCATTGGTGGTACCCGCCATTAAAAAATATGCATACAATGCTTTGCCCTCAAGGGGAATCGAAATTGAATCAGGAAAATGATCCCACATCGATGTAAATGCAATATTTTTTTTCTGGCCATCAGCAGGTGTCGCAAAAACAAGTTTATTGCGGGTGACATAGGTGTCTTTTTCCTCTGCCATTTTCCGGAATCCTGAATCATTGATTTCAGGATTGATCAAGGGATATGCCCAATTCCCGATGCCCTGAGTGGGAAGTTGCAGCGTGGGAACTGCAGGCCTCGGTGAACTGTATTTGTTTTTGAAAATATTCGTCACCTTGTCATTGAAAACCTGACGGAGACTGATGGTGTCAAATTTGGTTTGCTTGGCCACCAATGATGCTGTTGAGGAAAATTTCTGTGATGGGGTGATGTACAAATCAAGCGGCTGCCACCATTTCATTTGACCCTGCTCAGACAGGAGAAAAATGGTTGCCACGCCATTTCCACTCACAAAAGATGTCATCTTGCGCGCACCCAGTTGGGGCAATGACATCACCGATTGTGGGTCCAGGATTTCAGTGAAGCTCCCCCGGTTCCTGGAAACAGAAATGGACTTTCCATTTTGTACTGTCTTGGGATAGGCTGGAATTTCCAATGGGTGGCCAGCCCAATGCAATTCAACGCTATACTTGTCTGCACGTTGGGCCAATACCCTAACCATGGGTATTCCAATTGCGTCATTGACCTGTTCCCATCTGGCATTTACACCATTGATTGTAATGGAACCAATCTGGTCCATTCTTGCGGGGATCTCCAAAAAAACTTGTATCGAATTGCCCCAAACATGCTTGATGCGGTATTGCTCAATCAGGCCACTGCGTTTGTAAGAAAAATCAATGTCATCTGTTTTCAAGTTGGCGTAAGGCCAGGTGGAAGGAAACCCCGGCTTGATCAGAATTTTCCCTTTCATCAGATCGGGTTGAATACCAAAAAGCCCTTCTACCAAACTCCTTCCCGTCATGCCGATGGCATCAGCAAAATCACGGTACAATTCGCCTCTGATGGCATCGTAAAATGTCAGCTGCTGTATATTACCAGGGCTCGCGCCGAGAAACATGCTTTCCATCAATGAACTTTTCCAGAGCTGAAAGGCGTTTTCCCGCCTCCCTCCCTGCCATTCGGCAAGCGCTACATGCATCAGCTCAGACAAGGCTACATTGTTCAATGACCAAGTGTAGGGCTGCCAATTCGTTGTAGAAATCGTAAACAATGAAGTATCCTTCAGGCCTTTTGCCAATATTGGAATGTGTGGAATGTGGTGATCAATGTAGCGAAGTGCCTGGTAAGACTGAAACGGATTGGCCACTTCCCCATCGATGGCATGGTAGATTGTCCAAATGCCGGGTGCAGCATGGACCAATTGATTGCCCAACAAGTCCTTGTATTCTGCATACCAACCCTTCTTTCCCAACCAAAGGGATGCATTGACTGCTTTCAGAATTTTTTCAGCCTCTGATCTGTATCTGCTTCCATCCTCACCCAGTATTGCAGCCAATTCAGCAGCAAGTTTATTTGCACGAAAATTGTATGCGGATGAATGGGTGACACCACCCCCACTGTACTGCAGTGCGTCACTGGCCCAAATGGCTGCATATGCGTCATAAAGCCCATCACCATCCACATCAAAATTGCGTTTTTCCCAATCGAGGTGGCGGGTCAACAAAGGCCATACTTTTCTAAGAAACACAGAATCACCTGTCCATTTGAAATGATTGAGCAACTGATCAATGAAAACGAGGTTCATGTCGTAATGATGCGCCCGTTTATCTCCTCCCGGATTTCGGGAAATGTACCCACTGCTGAACAGAGAAGTACCTAATTTTTCTGCCTGTCGCGCCAGGTTGAGTGCTGTATCTGCCTCTATTGGGGCTGACAACGGAGCAGTGACCTGTGACTTTGCATAACCCTCGAAATGCATTCTTGCTCTGTAGTGCCAACCCATGACATCAGCAACGTAGGGGCCTCGCCAACCATTCAGTCGCATCCTCCATGCAACAGCACCATGCATGAAGGATGGCTCCTCCCAAATGGCATCTGCAGCAATTCCCAAAGCCGGCGCCAAAGCATTGATGTGGACATCGGGTGTATTCACCTGTATCTTCTGGGCAATTTTGTTTCTCAGTGAATCCGTGTACAAAAAATATGCAGGCAGTGCATCGTATGCAACAGGAGCTTTGTCTTGTTGGACATTGAGGTGAAAGTAAAGAGGATTGCTTGCTGAAACCGGCACCATTCCGCTCAAAACAGGTAGTTCGGCAGCGGTGGAAGACAAGAATTCTTTCAGGGTATGCTGCAGCTTTGCATCACAAGTTTTCCATGCGGTTGAAGGGGGGAAAACACCATCGATCTTTTTTTTGTTGTTGTCAAATGCCAGCCTGAACTGATATCCGGCGGTTTCAAATCTGTTGTCAGCGCAGTAGTCAGGCTGCAGGTAAAATGAAGACTCTGGATCGGCTCCAATATCGCCATCCCGCGAGAATTTTTTTCCTGTAGCACCGCCATATACCACTACCAACTTGAGTGCCTCAGGCAGACTTGCTCCATCAACTTTCACAGTAAACGCCTCACGGTCAAAAGATGCCATTGCTTGGACATAGAGCTTTCCCTTCCCAAACAGATCATCCTCAATCTCATAGCGCATGGCACCAGCATGGTAAACAGCTTTTATGCGTTTACATTGTATCAACCATTTGGAGGAATCATTCAGGACAATTCCAAACTTCATGTTACCTCCCATCCCTGGAAGATAAAGTGCAAACTCTGGAAGATCTCCTGCTTCCGCCCGGAATGCTGTATTGCCACCATACAAGGCCCGGTTGAATCTTCGGGTGCCGTTTTCAATGACAATGTCTTTCCCTTCAGGATGGTAACGCACGCTGCGTTCAATTCCATGCCAAGGCACTTGTTGTTGGGACCAACCAGATGCACCCAAGCACATAAAAAAAACAATGCCATAAATCCTTGCCACCATGGTTAAAATATTTTATAAAGGGCTTTTGATCAACAATGCATCTACTACATCTACTGCATCTACTGGAAGATGAAGTCTGGATGTGGTCTTGGTCATCATGGGGTAATCCCAACTCCAGGTTTTGTTCCAGGAGTGTTTTTTTTGAACCAACTTCAGTGTTGCCTTCATGATGGACTTTCCTATGTCATGAACAGGCATGCAATTGATTTTTTCATGAGCATGAGCGATTGAATTATTGATGTGCGATCAGCACAACCGGCCCCTTGAGGCCAGCTTTAACAGGTGACCACCCTGAAGCATTGAAGATGCCATTGATGGCATTTTCTTTTTTCCGGGCAGGCATGTTGACGTTGTAAAATATTTTCCATGGCAGGTTATTCCTGTCCATGTATGCGATGCGGTTGGCCATCAAACTTGCTACAACAACTTCCAGCTTATTTTCTTTTTGAAGCAGGCTGTCAGGCAGCGCTATCCTGAAAACCGGTCCAATAAAGCTCCCAAGGGATTTTCCGTTCAACAGCAGCTCTGCTGTTGCAGAAAGTTCGCCAAGATCAAGTGTCCAACGAGAAGCCTTCTGGTCTGGCATGGAAAATGTGGTAGTATACCTTGCAGTACCCGAATAATCCTTTGCCCCTGCATTTGGCAGCACACTCCAATACTGCGTGCTATCCATGTTGATGGATGCAGGAATGCTTGGGCCGCCTTCAAGAAATTCAAGCTTCCATTTTCCCTTCAATGGAAATGACATGGTTACTGCGCCAGGGTAATCGAATTTTTCCAATTGTTCGCTGGATGAAATGGACTTGAGGAGAATTGCATCATGCGGACCTAGGGCAATTCTTATGGCAAGTTTCCCGTCTGCGGTAACTTTTGTCATTGGCGCTGTAACCTTTCCTGACATGGGATCAAAAAAAGCAAAAGATTGGTTTGCCCTTCCAGGAACAACAACCCATTCATCCAGTGCTTTTTCATTGCGGTTGTTGATGAATGTGATCTTTCCATCCGGAAGAATCCTTCCAACTGAATGAAATCCCCTTGTCTCAAAAGGTCTTTTATCCAATGCAATTGACGAGAACAATGCGTCCATATCTTCTGCTAGAATCCATTTTCCTTTTCCTACATTGGCCATTTTCGTTTTTCCCACACTGGTAAACTGCATTATAGACAAAAGATCTTTGAATATTTTTTGTCTTGCGGGCAGGTTTGCAAATCCGGGAACGTCAGATGGCATTTTTTTGTAAGCCATGATGGTTGCACCCTGCATTGAAAGGTCAACAAGCTTTACCAAGGAAGATGCATCAAGCAGATCGATGGCGGGCAACAGAATTGTTTTGTAAGCATTCCCTGAAGTCAGAATGGCGTCTTGATTGTACTTGAATTGTTGCAACTGCCGGTCAGAGAAAAAATCGAAACCAATGCCTTTTTCCTGCATCCACTTTGACAGGTGTTCAAAATCAGAATGCTCAAAATTCTTTTCCATGCCATCGAAATGCTGTAAAAGCGGGCCACCCGTTTGAGCATACTTGTCAACAATGGGATAATATACAAGCACTTCATTGTCTGGCTTGCCCTGCTGGAGAAATGACTGAACCTTTGCAATATAAGTGTTAAGGACGTGAAAGTCTTTCCACTGTGGATTGACCTGTTGGAAGTGAACTGCGGCGTAAAAAAGCCATCCAGGCCAGGGAGCATCTTTGGGTGAATAGGCTGTTCCATGATAGACAATATGGTTTACCCCACCCAAAAAATAAAGATCAATGGCTTTTTTTACGTCCCCCCACGTTGAAAGAAAATGTTCGTTCAACCAGGTCGCTGATTCGGCAGAAACCAATTTTTTACCACTCACGTTTGCAGCAGAAGATGCAAATTTAAACCGCAAGAGATCTGTCCCTTCTGTTTCTGGTATATCCACAACATCGTAAAGATCCAATGTGTTTGCGGGTGATCCATGCGACTGGTTGCGAAGCATTTTTTGCTTGCCATCACCCCATTTTTTCCATTCCCTTGTAAAATTGTTTAGGATCAGTTCGTCAATCACTGACCTGTAATCATACAGCACCCTGCTGTTTCTCTCTTTGTCTGCATTTCCAAAAAGGGCTGGCAGTTGGGTACGCAGGTCATATCCTTTTATTTTTTGAAACTGGGTAAACATGTCATTGGTCCAGTTTGCCTGCCCTCTTGCATCATCAACCTCATATGAATCATTGAAAAATCCCCTCAGGTATGAAAGGTCATGGCCTAGAAATGCAGTATCGAACTTTTTAAAATAATTGGTGGCTGCCCTGCTCGAAAAATGATCAATGGCATAGCCTTCGCCACCTGGAGCTGCCCGCTCCACCATCTTGCCGTGGAGCCCACTGAACAGGGCATATACCTTCCAACGGCCTTCTGGCACAGACCAATTCAACATGCCGGATTGTTCAACTTTTCCAGAGAGGTCAATAGATTGTCCATTTTCATTGTACGCAACAACTGCTTCTATGGGAAGCGAACCAGGATACTGAATTTGATCCAGTGCAAGCCCCTGAAGGTCTTTGTTTGCCTGCGGTGGATTCACCAACTGGGCCACATTGACTGTTTTTTGGTTGGCTGTTCGCACCCAAGGCTCACGCTTGTACTCAATTTTTTCATTGAATGTTGTGCCACCATTTGCATCATAGGTTTTGAAATAAACAGACTTGCTTGCGTCTTCATTTCGAACCCAGGGTCCACCAAATGGCCAGCC
Source organism: Chitinophagales bacterium (assembly GCA_030832085.1). Classification (GTDB taxonomy): domain Bacteria; phylum Bacteroidota; class Bacteroidia; order Chitinophagales; family Chitinophagaceae; genus Pollutibacter. The sequence continues at coordinate 34,234 of JAURJU010000091.1, forward strand.
AGTTGCGTTGGCCAAATCAACGCCCAGATCCAGTTCCCTGGATTTTTTTAGGGTATGTGTAAGCGCATCCATCCATGCTGGAGAAAGAAATGAAAGGTATTCCTTTTCCTTTCCTATGGCTCCATAAATGGGTGTAATCTCTACACCGCCCAATCCAGCCTTTTGAAACGCCTCCAGGTTCCAAGAAAGGTCCTTTTCATTTACTGCACTTCCCTGCCACCACCAGCGGGTCCAGGGTTTCATGGTATTGTTGATGCTGGGCCATAAAGTGAGAGTAGTTTTGGATGTGGCAATTTCTACTGCATACACGTTTTCAATGCCTTCAAAATTAGCCCTAAAAATTACCCACTTGTCATCTGGACTGAAATGCACATTGGGTTCTAGTTTATAGCCATGGTGTTTCATGTCTACCAGCTTTTCTGCTTCTAATTTATCGCCATTGGGTCTGAACAGATAAATCCATTGTGCATTTTGTGCCCGTGCAACCTGGCCAGGATCTGCACCATCTCCACAAAAAAGTTGCTGGTTGTTGGAAAGATTATAATGTATAGACCATTCTTCGCGCTTAAGGCTGTACTTGATTTCCTTACCGGTTTTGACATCAGCACCTGCAACAAAAAAAGCAGTACTTCTGGGTTGCTGAAGATCAAACCAAATTGTTTTGCCGTCAGGAGAAGGCCATTCATGGCCTGCAATCTCATTTTCCATGGTGCGCTTGTGCATCAACATGGTTTGTTGTGTTGATAACCGAATGGTCCAAATCCTGTCAACCTTGTGCCAGGGACCCTCATGACAAAACATGAGGAGATCTGGATCTGTGGTAGAGAATTGCACATGGTTGAGCCATGCAGCATCTGAATGTATTTCTTTCAACGTTCCTTTTTCAATGTCAATGATGAAGAGGGCACGTGGCAATTTTGCTTCGTAGATGAGGTTGAAATAACTGCTTTTTTGTGGGTTGTTCCTGAATATTTCACGCTCCTTTTCTTCAACCCTTACCCCTGCTAAGTATTTTCCGTTGGCATTGACAGCAGCCACAGCTCCCCTGTAGCCGTTTTTGAAAACATAGACAAGATTGGTTTTTCTGGTTATCGCATTTACCGAAAAAACAGTGTCCTGGATTTGATAAAAAACATTGCCCGACTTTGCGTGTACAATTTCACCATTCATGGGTTTTTGGTGAAATGTCAACTGCGTTGATTCCAGCGTTTTAAGATCAAGCATGTGCAGTTGCTTGTTCCTTGAATTGACAGAGGAAGTCTCCTGCTTGGTGATGCCAGCAAGGTTGTTTTTGTCGCTGCTGTAATACACCATTTTATTTCCGATAAATGGATGGTTGTGGAAATAGAATGACAGGTTGCTTGTGTTTTTTTGCCTTGTCAACTTCACTACCCTGTGACCTGTAGCACTATCGATCCACTCATTGGGCATTTTTTTTCCCCCTGTTGACAATACAGGCTGGGCAATGACATTGCTAATATGCAACAAAAAATACAGGCAAAAAACAAGAATCGGTTTCATGTATAAAAATTTAATTTCCATCAGGCTTTATGGCATTGACCAGAGCCCCCATGGGAAGATAGAATTTTTCAAAAGACAATGGATGGCTTGGATCATACGCTTGAAAACCCGGAAGAATGAGGGATCTTAGAGATGAAGAAGCCAAGGCTGCAGCGACACATTTAGCCAATTCATATGCGCCATAAGTGGAAAAATGGGTATTGTCTTCCAGCTTTTTATCCTGCCCAGGAAAAGTATTCGCAGGAAAGTGCACGAAAGCCTTGAGTGATTTATCAGGACCCCAGGCCTCATACAATTCCTTGCTCATGGCATTCAAATCAACCAACAAAACATTTTCATCAGCTGCTGTTTTGCGCATGGCATCCGGATAATCGAGCAATGTATTGACAATCTTACCTGCTGCATCAAAATTCCTCCTGTGCATGGAGGTCACCAGCACAGGCGTAATACCACGGCTTCTTGCTTCAGCAATCCATGTTTTAAGGGTAGACATATAGGTAGTGAAAGGATCAAGATGACTTCCACCCGGCTTCTGATCATTGTGCGCAAACTCGATGAAAAGATAGTCTCCGGGCTTTGCCATCGACCATATTTTTTCAAGCCGTCTTGCAGAAGCAAAAGAACGCATGGCTTCTCCCGATTCTGCATAATTTGCGATGATGGCTTTGCCGGGTACAACCATGGCTGGAAACATCTGCCCCCAGGCGGCCCAGGGTTCCTTGTCCTGATCAACCACAGTAGAATTGCCTGCGAGAAAAATCGTTGGAGTAGTATGATTGGGGGTAATTTCAAGCGCACATATTTTTGGCAATGAGTCGTTGAATTCAAGCGTCAGGAGATTGTCCCAATGCAAATAAGCAGACTCCCTTGGCTTCAATCTGACCCTTGAAACCACCTTGCCTTCAGGGTTCCTGATCATGCTGTCACGCAGGTGAATGGAAAATTCTTTTGCAAGAATTTGACCTTTTGCAGTGATGGTTTGGCCGGTCATGAGCCTTCTGCATTCTGCACGGATGATGGTAGAAGAAACACCTTTTTTATCCCCGAGCAATACTTTGATATCATAGTTGCCCTCAGGTAAAAGCACTGAAAAGTAAATGGGTTTATCTGAGGTGATATACGTTCCTTCCAGGGCATTACCTGCCCTCATTACGGCCACTGGCGTAGATTGATGGCTGAAACCATAACCAGTTTTGGAAGAAAAAATGGTCTGGGGAGTTACTGCGATAAAACCCTCTGCAGCCTTCTTAGATCCAAAATCAAAACGGAAAGATTTGCCCTGGGATAAACCCACTGCGTGGAGCAGCGCAAACAGACAAAACAACTGTATTTTCATGACCCTGCAGTTTTAACACACCAACACCAGCAGATTTTTTTTGACAACAAAAACAGGTGTTTACCACTTGAAAGGAAGGTACCAATCCCTGGCCAACAATTTGGCCCTCGCAGTTGATGCTGCACCTGCCGAAACACCAGATTTGATCAACTTATTGTACACCTTGTCAGCAACAAACGAGGGATCATTTCTCCTGATAGCAATGCGCAACAGGTCGGGCCAGCGTGTTCCCTCAAAAGCATTTTCCAAAGCCGTTTCCTTGATCAAGCCATTTTCAATTGAGAGCAAACTGTCCGATGCTGGAATGGCGAGATCCACAAGATTTGCCCTTGACCGAATACCAATGTTCCTGTACCAGTCGGCACGGTAATAAGGAACACCTGTACTTCCACTGTTTCTGGCATCAAAATTGAATGGGTACGGTTCGTTGAGCGTATTGTGGAAATTGGTCACATCAGAACCTGGCGCCGGGAAGGCACCAGCTATACCGCTGTTCAACAATCCCCAAGCCAATTTATGTTTTCTTGAGCGGTTGGCTGCTTCAGAAAAGCGCATGTGCAAATGGGTTTGGCGAAACAAAAACCATTTTCCTGTTTTAGCCAATGGATTGACAGGAAGCAGAGAGCTGTAGTTTAAGTAATTGTAAAGGTACTTCATGACCACAGGCTGACCTCCAATTTGCTTGGTGCTCAACAGACCACGTGCATCGTATGGGATGGAACCACCTTGCGCTGGTTTTTGTGTTTCGGCATTCCACATATCGGTTACCAATTGTGATGGCCGAACAGTATAACTTCCACCAACAGGAGAAAACAAACGAATCAATGGATTCTCTGGATTGAACTTGCTGTCGAAAGGAAGCACCCATACCCACTCACGGTCAAATCCACTGCTTCCAAATGGCTGTTCAAACATGATTCTCCATTGTGTATTTTGAACCAATGTCGAAGCGTCGCCGGCACGTGAATAGGAAATATAATGATCTACATCACCATTGCTGTCCCAACCCACTTTATACAGGCTGTAATACTGCCCTCCGGCAACACCCTGTGTTCCAGTTTCCATGACTTCACGGTAATTGACAGCTGCACTTTGATAATTTCCTTTCCAAAGGTAGAGGTCACCAAGAATGACTTTTTTGTTCACAAAGAATTTTTGGGTCTGGTACCCATCGACAGTGATGTTGAGGTTGCTTCCAGCAGGATAAAGGTCCTTGTAAGGCAGCTTTTCTGTAAAAGCAATCAGCGAATCCAGCAGGGCATCAAATCCGATGACTGGATAGGTATCTGGATTTTTTACTTCGTCCACATTTTTGATGCTGCTTGTCACATATGGTACCTTTCCAAAATGAATGCCCAGTTGAAGATAAATAAAAGATCGTAAGGCCCCGATATCAGAGTACCTTTGATTGAACTCCAATTCAGTCATCTTGTTTTGCACCTTCATTTTTTTGAAATTCTCCAGCACATCGTTGCAGTTGAGGATCAATTCGTAAAAAGGCTTGGGGCTTGCATACGGATTGTCAACCCCCACTGCATGGGTGCTAATCTGCCTCAGGTTTTCATCGGCATTTTGGGTACAATCCAGCAGATCTCCCCTTAGTTCATTCAAAATGATGTAGCGGTCAGCCAACCCCATGAATTTGCCATAAATTCCCAGAACTGCGGCATCAGCATCATAAACGTTTTGGTACATCTGGCTTTGGTCCAGTGTATCTTTGGGCTTGATGTCAAAAATCTTTTGGCATCCTGTTGAAAAAACAGCAGCAACCAAGAGCAGCAGTGCTGTTTCCATCCTACATATTTTCATGATATCTCTTTTCCTTTTCATAAAATTGTTTTTTCAATCCTCATTGCACTGCATTAAAGTCCAATCCTGATGCCCATGGTAACAGACTTGAACAAGGGATCCAAACCATTGTCGATTCCTTGGGCAAAACCTGCATTACCTGCACTAAACTCAGGATCGTAGCCCATGTATTTTGTGAAGGTGAGCAAGTTGTTTCCCGTCAAGTATAAAGATGCATTTTTAACAAACTTCTCTTTCAGGAAAAGGTCATAGGAAAGGGTGATGTTGCGAAGCCTGAGGTAGGAACCATCTTCTATCCATCGGTCGCTGAACCTGTTGTTTCCGCGAGGATCACCAAAAGAAACCTTGGGCATGCTCGTTACCTGTCCCTCGGTGCGCCAACGGTTCACAACACTGTTGAGTTGATTGTCGGTTCCGCTGGCAGATTCGAGATAGTATCTCAATTGATTGAAGATTTCATTTCCTTGAGAGAATGTAAAGAGTGCATCGATGGTAAACCTTGCTACTGAAAGCTTGCTTGAAAAACTGCCATGGAAACGTGGCGCAGCGGACCCAAGCTGTTGCATGTCTTTTTCGTCAATAATTTTGTCACCATTGAGGTCAACAAATTGAACATCCCCGCCTTGAAAATTGGAATAGGATCCATCTGCATTTTTTGTTTTCAACCCTGACGCAACCGCATCTGTTGAATTGGCAAAGACACCATTGGTTTTGTAACCAAAGAAAACATTGGCAGATGCTCCATTTTGTGTTATAATGGTAGCACCATGTGTATTGGTAAGAAATTGGTCATTGGGAACCTTGATTATTTTATTTCGGTTTGTGGCATAGTTGAAACCAAGATCCCATTTCAGCGCTGGGCGATTGATGGCCCGCATGTTGAACATTGCTTCGAAACCACTGTTGCGCATTGCGCCTCCGTTCGTCAACACATTTTCAAAACCAGAACCACTCAATACTTTTTCATATACCAACATGTCTGTGGTTGTGGATGAATAGAGATCAAGGCTCATGGCTACCCTGTCATTCCAGAATGCAACATCGATACCTGCATTCGCCTTGGTGCTTGTTTCCCATTGTATGGATGGATTGGGCACACCTGAACGAACCAATCCCTGCATTCCGAGAAAATTCTGTGAAGTATAGGTCTGACGTGCAGTATAATTCCCAATATCATCGTTTCCAGAGCGGCTCAACGTTGCGCGCAACTTGAACAAGTCAACGCGCGATGATGTTCCAAAGTCGGACCCGGATGAAACGATCCATGCTGCACCCAATGATGGCATAAAAGCATATCTAACACCATTGATGCCCAGCCCGGATTTTGCATCAGGGCCAAACCTGGAAGACCCATCCATGGCCGCACTGAATGTGAGGAACAACCTTTCTTTGAATCCATACTCGGTGCTGAAATAGCTGTTCATCCAATTCCACTCATTGATACCACCACCAGTCTGCCTGAGCGCACCCACACCATTTTGAACACTGATCAGCTCATCAGTGGCAGAATTGTACCCAAGGGTATAATCCTGTTCAGCAGCATTCTTCTGATAGCGGAGACCAATGCGAGAAGCAACTTGATGATCATTGTTGATGGTTTTGTCATATTCCAATTTGGCATCAAAATATGTAGAAAATAGCCTTCTCACCTGTGTCCCCAATCTGCTGTCTGCAATGGCATTGCTCAGGGTATCGTCAGCTACACCTTTTCGTGGCAAAAAAATATTCTCCCGGTTTTTATCATAGAAAACACCAATCATGGCGGATGCTTTCAAAGATTTGGCAAGATCATAGTTGAAGGTGTAAGATCCGGCAAAACGGTAGTTCTTTGAAGTTCCTTGTGCTTTTTCAATCAATACAGAAGGATTGCTAACCCCGAAGATATCTGTATCACCCAGGTTGGGAGAAAAAATTCCCTTTTCATTTACCTCATTTGCAACCAGCAATGGAGATTTTGTCAATGCAACAAACAAGGGTGATGTTTTGGCATCAATCCCCTGTGTACGCAAACTTTGTTCATTATAAGTGAATGCCAAATTGGCTTGACCGGTTAGGCGTTTTGAAAAGTTGAAAGCAGCATTGAAGCGGGTGTTGTACTTGGTAAGGTTATTGCTCTTGAGCACTCCCTCCATGTTGGTGAAGCCGATGCTAAGGGCATAGGTGGCGATATTGTCTCCACCGGTCACTTTGAGGAAATAGTTCTTGTTGATGCTGTTCCTCAATACCTTATCCTGCCAATTGGTATTGTTATGGTATTTGAAATACTCACTGTTGGTCAAAGAGTCGTCGCGCATGTAAGGCATTGCCGCAATGGCGGAGATGCCCATGCCCTTGCTTTGCAGGATCTCTCCGAGGTATACCCGGTAATCGGAGGCATTCATCATGGGGAGCTGGTCAGGCATTTGGTTGTAAGAACCATATACGCCAAAGTCAATGCTGGTGGCTTGGCGTTTGGCCCTACCCGTAGTGATGATGATTGCACCGTTTGCTCCTTTTGCACCATATTCTGAACTTGCATCCTTGATGACCGAAACGTTATCGATGTCTTGTGAATTGATCAGGGAAAGTGGATTGGTATGGTTTCCGCCCATCAAACTGTTACCATAGTCAGATGGATCAAATATCATTCCATCCACAATGACCAAAGGCATATTGGATCCATACAGGGAATTTTGTCCTCGGAGCAACAGGTTTGCACCTTTTGAAGTTGCACCCGATCTGCGTATCGATTGGAGACCTGTTACCTGACCTTGCAATAGCTCGTCAATCGACTCAAATGGCCTGTTCCAGTTACCATTGAATCCTATGGATCCGATTGATGCTGTATTCTTTCGCATTGGTTTGCTTTCATGATGCAATACTGCATTTTGCTGAAATGATTTTCCAGTTTCAGTGAGCATTGAAATAGAAAGTTCTGATCTTCCTTTCAATGAAACCTGTCTTGGCTCAAAACCTTCCGCTTTCAAATGGAGTTCAACATCCAAACTTGGTACTTTAATAGAGAAGATGCCTTTTTCATCAGTAAGGTCGGCTGCAATGTCTGCATAACTTACAGTTATACCAGCAAGGGGCTTGCCAGTTGAATGGTCATTTACCACTCCTGTCACTGTCATTCGTTGTGCAGCAACCACGCTTGGCTTTTGTTTTACAATTTGCTTTTTTTGGGCAAGGGTTGTTTCACCCACCAAGACGAAAAGCAAAAGAACAGATGCCTTGCTGATGTGTTTCAAATTTGAATGTATCATTACCAATATCTTTTTTAATCGCTATTATAAACTCGGTACAAGTTTGATATAATCACAAACAAGTGGATTGGCAGCATTGGCTGTACTATTGGCCGCTGTCAGGTAAAAAGAAAGGACTGGAGAATATCTTGTCAATGAAAATTCACCCAGGTATATTTCGCCTTTTACATTGGCCGCCACATTAACGTAAGGCAAGAGTAAGGCATCTGGAGAACCTACACCAAGTTTTTGTGTGAATGTTGCAGTCTGAAAATCATTTACGGCTACCCAATAGGCCTTGTACTTGATCGCCGGAATTTCAGCCTGGTCATATCGAAGATTGAACATGGCAACACCATGGTTGAGCACCAACACATCCGTAAAAAACTTTTTGCTCAGGTCATTGTAGCGGTCCCTAAAATAAGTCACAGAACGCCGGTCAGTACTTGATGCTGCATATTTTTCAGCTTCTATGACCCTTGTGGTGAATCTCAATACAGGAGCGACTGGGAGTGTGCTCATCACGTACACATAACCATTGCTGGTTTTGATGGAAGCAACAATTGAGCTCTTATTGATGGGAAGCTTGGCGCCAAATTTAGATACTACCGTGTCTGGAAGTCCTGCAGGCGTATACAGTGTATCCACTGCAAAATCACGTACGATGTTCCATGCAGTGGCAAAAGCTGTACTATCTGCTGTCCCCGTGGCAAAATATTTTGCATATGCAGCCTGTTCCGCATCCCAACCTCCATCAGCCAAAACGAATACCGTGAACTGTTTAGACTCGTCGCGAAGGTCATGAACATTCCTCAAGAACATATTTGCATATACGGAGTCGGTTCCCTTTTGATAAATGGGATCGCCTGTAATTGGATTGATTCCTACCACTGTTGCGTTGGTTGGATCAAAAACATTTCTAAAAAGGGACTGCAAGAAATTGCGTTGTTTCAAAGGTGCAGCAGCATTCCCAGCAATGAATTCCCAACAATTCTCCAATGCATTCACAGACATGTTGATGGTATGTAAAATGCCATTGCTGGCATATTGGTTCGCTTGACTTGATACAGCCGACTCAATGGAAAAAGGAGCAATGCTATTGAACTTTCCATTCAACATCATGATTCTTTTTTTTGGTGTACTTGAAGAGTAACTGACCAGCTCTTCAGATATATGGTTGGCAATGAATTGTTTCAGTTTTGCAGGATTTCCTTTGATGGATGCATCCAAGAGGATCAACGATTCATTGGATGGTGCAAATACTGTATAGGATTTTGACGAAACCAGAACCTTATCCAAGCCGGTTTCAACAAGATACTTGGAGAAAGTAGAAAGGGATTGGTTTTGGGAAATCACTTCAAAAAGATTTTTCTGAAGCATTGGATCACCAACAGCATTGTACTCATCCGTCATCTTCTTGCAACCCACCGACATGAGGATAACTACCCCCAATAGTGCACCAAGCTGTAGTTTGCGATTGTATTTCATGCTATTCATTTGTTCATTTACATTTTATGTGTTGCGCTTATTGGAACAACAGGGAACCATCTGGTTTGAACCTTGGGAGAATCTGGTTCTGATCAATCGGAATGAAATGAATCATGTCAAGATTATTGTTGTTCTGTGTTCCGTTCAGTGGGGTAATTCGAATGATCTGCTGCTGTGTGGTCAGGAAATCAATCACGCCTACCTGCTTTGCAGCAAATACGTTGACCGTATTTTCTGTATAACGCTTCCACCCTATCGCCTCCAACTCTGCATCGGTTCCAGCAGGACGATTCTCGGTAAAATTCATGGTCCTTTGCATCAAGGTTCCATTTACTTCAACCTGACAGAGCATGTTGGAACTGCTCGATTGTTTCTGCGCCCTGTAACAGATCCATACCTTGTACTTGCCCTTGACAATGGGCGGTGTTCTCATTTCCCAATACACAGGCCGGCTGGGAAGACCCAAGGGCAACATGTTTACATCATTGTTGACTGCGTAATTGGTAATTGAACTTGATGAAGAATAGGTATACGTCATTACATTGGTTCCGGCCAGTGACCCCCACCCCCAGTAGTGATCTTTGATGGGATTGTCGGCTTCTGTTGCCCTGGTGAAGTTATAATTGGCTTTCTTGTAATAAGCAGGTAGTTTTTTTATTTCGGTGAAGGATGAAACATCCCAGAACAGCGGAGCAGGTTTTCTGAACTTCACCCTGTAGTGGGCAGCCATGTCATGAACAACGCCATTCGTTGCGGCGATATCACTTTTATCCCGGGTAATTTTAACACCCTTCTCAACAATACCATTGAACTCATCTTCGTTGAGTACCACATCCTGGTCAATCAACTTGATGCTGACCACTTCTTGTGGCAAGAGCGTTTCATGCGTCGGTACAGTGATGATGTCTCCCAGGAATTTCAACCCTGAAGAGATGTGGTAGGCCACATACATGTTCAGGCTGTCCAACGGATTGGTTGGATTTCCGGTTTTGGAAAACCTTGTCTTCAAAGCGGCATATGTAGCAAATCCACTGTCTGCCAATGCCTTGTTGCTTTCTGCAAAAACGGTGATCCATCTTTTTGAAAGGTCAGGATCAACAACATTCAACTTGGCAAAATATCCTGTTTCTTTCATGGCCTGAACGAAAATGGAATATTCCGGCTTACTCTCCAACTGTTGAGAAATTGTTTTGGTGGCAGGCGTCAACACCTGATTGATGGCATGGATGATGCCGTTTCCCACCCTGATATTGGATTTCACAACAGCACCCTGCCTGTTGATGACATAACTGGAAACACCAGCCGTGTTGACCACTGATGTAATCAGGAATTGTCCATACATGGTAATTACAGGTAACTTGCCATCAGTGAAAGAATTGGTATAAATGGTGTCCTCCAACAAATGAAGCCTTACCATGTCTTTCAGTGTTGCCAGATCTGCAGTTTCCACTGAAGTTGCACCAAGGTTTTTTAAATACGTTTTCACACCACTGTTGGTGGGCGCAAAACAGGTATAAGAGCCATAGGC
>JAURJU010000092.1 GCA_030832085.1 Chitinophagales bacterium
GAATTTCTTCCTTTCAACACCCCTTGGATCCCTTCTCAACAAACCTGCAGCTTTCAAAGCAGGCCTGAATTCAGGATTCAAAGCGATGAGCGCACGGGAGATACCCAATTTAGAAGCTTCAGCCTGGCCTTTTTTACCACCACCTGCAGCATTGATCTTGATATCATATTTTCCGGCACCTTCTACAACAGTGATGGGAAGTTCCACCTGGTTTTGAAGGTAAATCTGAGGAAAATATACCTTGTAATCAAGGTCGTTAACGATGATGTTACCATCCCCCTTGCTGAGGAATACCCTGGTAACAGCTTCCTTTCTACGACCAAGTCCGTTTTTTTGTTTTTCCATTATTCTGTATTTGAAATCGTTTTGAAATTAGAATTTGAAAGGAGTTGGTTGTTGTGCAGCGTGTGGATGTTCTCCACCAGCATAAACGAACAACTTCTTGTACATTTGGCGACCAAGCCTGTTCTTGGGAAGCATCCCTTTTACAGCCCTTTCAACGATCTGCTCCGGACGACGCTTGATCAAATCCTTGGCGATCTCAATTTTCTGTCCACCAGGATATCCAGTAACGTGCTGGTATTCCTTGTCATTGAACTTGTTTCCTGTAAAAACAACTTTCTCTGCATTGATTACGATGACGAAGTCTCCGCAATCAACGTGGGGCGAATAATACGCTTTGTTCTTTCCGCGCAATACTGAAGCAATCTTGCTACAGATTCGGCCCACAGTTTGATTGGTCCCGTCAACAACGTGCCATTTGCGTTGCACGGAAGCTGCATTTGCATGCTTTGTGGTGAAATGTAATTTACTCATGTGTACAATTTTTCGGATTTACATCCGGGTTTAAAATATATGTTCCCGCCATCCCGGGCAACAACCCTTCTTTTGAAAGGGAGCGCAAAGTTAGCAGAAAGAAACATTAAAAACGAACAAATCAAGATGTTTTTTGAAAACACCTGCTGTAATCAATTGATTTTCAATAAAAATTTAGCACTATTTTTTTAAGCTCTCTCCAAAAAGCAGGTGCTGACTGCAACAAATTGGATATGTGGTGCAAAAATCCGCCCAACCCGGGACCGAAGGACCGGGAGCAGCAAAATCACATCAGCATGGGTTGATTAGAATTGGAGACCGACGAAAGACTTCCGCTTGATTTGCTCGTATGCCTTTCTGTTGAAGGAATACAATTTCCCTGGTCGGTGCCGAACCATCTTTTCCATTTCCTTCTCATCGGTTAGCAATCCGGTGGTAAACAATTTCTTCCTGAAATTTCTCCTGTCAAACGCTATACCCAGGATCTGTTCGAAGAGCTGCTGCAGGTCGCGCAGGGAAAACTTTTCCTCCAGCAGGTTAAAAATGATGGGTTCTTCCTGGATTTTTCGCTGCAGCGCGCTTACACAGGTATCCAAAATAAGCTGGTGGTCAAAAGCCATGGACTTGATGTCTGCAACAGGATGCCAGTGCAAGGCATTGTCAAGGGTTTTCAACTGATGGTCTTTTACATTGACCAATGCAAGGCATGCAGTGGTCACCACCCTGCCGGCAGGGTGGCGGTTGACGGCACCAAAGGTTTTCACCTGCTCAAGAAACATGCCGGTCAATCCTGTTCTTTCTCTCAATACCCTGTATGATGCCTCATCAAGGTCCTCATCCGGCCGTACAAGATCACCCAACAAGGACCACTGCCCTTTATATTCAGGAAGGTCACTTTCAATGAGCAGCACCTTCAATATGCCCTGATCATACCCAAAGATGACACAATCGACCGACTGCGCGAATTGGAATGCGGGCATCAATCGAATGGGCGTAGTATTGATATTGGGCTTTTTTGCCGCTTTCATGATGATGGGTTAATGGTCAGTTGATGAGTAAAAATAATTTCAAACTGGAACAAGATAAAAATATATTTCAAAAGGGATTCCTTTTATCTTAGCCCACCGAATGATGAGCAACAACGAAAAAACCAGGTTTTACCAAGACAAAAGCAGGGAACTGGCCGGGCATTTGGATGACCAGTCATTTTTATCCGAAAACATTGACCTCCTTCGGGAAGTCATCCGCTTCCATGAAAACCGTTACTATGTAATGAACGACCCGCTGGTTTCGGATGTTGAATTCGACCTTTTGTACAAGGCACTGGAAAAGACAGAGGCTACAAACCCCTCACTGGTTGTTCCTGATTCACCCACCCAACGTGTAGGCCCCGGGATAACCAAGCAGTTCAAAACTGTACAGCACCTTGTACCGATGCTTTCGCTCGAAAATTCTTACGATGCGGCAGACCTGCTGGAATGGGACCGAAAAGCAAGGGAACTTTCAGGGTTGGAAAAGCTCTCATACTGTGTTGAGCCCAAGTTCGACGGTGCAAGCATTTCACTGGTCTATGAAAATGATCTGTTTACCCGTGGCGCCACCAGGGGAGATGGTGTTGAGGGCGAAGACATCACGCTGAACCTTAAACAAATCAAGTCCATTCCACTTTCTGCAACCTTTTCCAGATACGGCATCCAGCAGGCTGAAATTCGGGGTGAAGTATTGATGAACAAAAACAGCTTCCTGAAATTCAATGAACAACTGCTGGAACAAAATCTTCCACCCCTGGCCAATCCCCGCAACGCCGCATCCGGATCTTTGCGCTTGAAAGATGCAAGGCTGGTAGGCAAAAGAAATCTCGAAGCCTTTATTTACCACATTGCATACCTGAATTTTACACCAGATCATGAAGAAATCCCTTCTCATGCCAAAAGCCTTGAAATGCTCTGGGATCTTGGGTTCAGGAGCCCGGTTCATGAAAAAAAAGTCTTCCTCGGCATCCAGGGTGTAATTGATTTCTGCAAGGAGTTTGAGGAAAAAAGGGATGAGTTGCCTTACGAGATAGATGGGCTTGTCATCAAGGTGAATGAGCTGTCCCTTCAGGAAAAACTGGGCATGACCACCCACCATCCAAGGTGGGCCATTGCTTTCAAATTCAAGGCGCGCCAGTCTACCAGCAAGTTGCTGCAGGTGGAATACCAGGTGGGCCGCACCGGAAGCGTAACGCCAGTTGCAAAAATTCAGCCAGTGCCCATAGGCGGGGTTACCGTTGCATCCATTTCGCTTCACAACCAGGATTTTATCCGCGAAAAAGACATCCGCATGGGTGACACCCTGTTGGTGGAGCGTGCAGGCGATGTCATACCATATATCGTCAAGTCATTCCCTGAACTCCGCGATGGCAGCGAAGTTGAGATCCAGTTCCCTTCTCACTGTCCTGTCTGCAAAACTGCGCTGGTCAAGACTGAGGATGAAGCGGTTTGGAGATGCCCGAACGAGCGTTGTGATGCGCAGGTGGTGGAAAGGATGATTCATTTTACCAGCAAAGACGCAATGGACATCAGGGGATTGGGCGATGCCATCATCCGTAAATTTCACGAGATGGGTTGGCTCAAAGACATTCCATCCATTTATCAACTTCCGCTGGATGAGTTGAGAAAGATGGAAGGTTTTGGTGCAAAATCCGTTACCAACATCAGCGAGGCCATTGAAAAATCAAAAACACAACCCCTGTTCCGGCTGATCAATGCACTGGGCATTCGTTTTGTGGGTGAAACAACTGCCAAAACCCTTGCCCAGTCTGTGTCTCACTTGCTTGACCTGGCCACCATGGACAAGGAGGCACTGCAGCAAATTGAAGATGTGGGTGTGAAAGTAGCGGAAAGCATCCACCAGTATTTCAGCAATCCTGCCAACATTGAAATGTTGAAGAGACTGGAAGCGGCAGGATTACAATTGAAAAGCATCAAGCAAGCGTCTGTTGATGGAAGCCTGAAAGGAAAAAGCTTCCTCTTCACCGGCACATTGTATAAAATGAAGCGCGCTGAAGCGGAAGCCCTTGTTGAATCCAATGGCGGAAAAATACTTTCCGGTGTAAGCTCAAAACTTGATTACCTGATCGTAGGAGAAGATGCAGGATCAAAGCTGGAAAAAGCGAAAAAAATCGCCTCCATCCAGATACTGGATGAAGACGGATTTATCAAATTAATTCAGAAGCCAACAGATACTCAGCAATCTGCACAGCATTTGTAGCAGCACCTTTGCGGAGGTTGTCGCTCACAATCCACATGTTCAGTGTTTTGGGCTGGGTTTCATCGCGGCGGATCCTTCCAACAAAAACCTCATCTTTTTCATGTGCATCCATGGGCATGGGATACTGCTGTGTGGCAGGATCATCCACCACGATAATGCCGGGCGCATCAGCCAAAATGCGCTTCACCTCATCCAAATCAAATTCTTCCTCAAACTCAATGTTGACGCTTTCACTGTGCCCGCCCATGACTGGAATGCGGACAGTTGTTGAGGTTACCCGAATGCTGTCATCGCGCATGATCTTTTTTGTTTCCAGGACCATTTTCATTTCCTCCTTGGTGTAGCCATTGTCGAGAAAAACATCTATCTGTGGAATCACATTGAGGTCTATGGGATACTTGTATGCCCTTTCCCCTTCTATGCCATTTCTTTCATTCATCAGTTGTGTAACTGCTTTTACACCAGTTCCGGTAACACTTTGGTAAGTGCTGACCACAATTCTTTTGCTCTTGTAGCGCTTGTGCAAGGGTGCGAGGGCCACGACCATCTGAATGGTTGAGCAGTTCGGATTGGCAATGATTTTGTCTTCGGCAGTCAATGCATCTGCGTTGATCTCAGGAACCACCAACTTCTTGGCAGGATCCATTCTCCAGGCTGAAGAATTGTCAATCACCGTAATCCCTGCGGCAGCAAATGCGGGTGCCCATTCTGTTGAAGTGCTTCCACCTGCAGAAAACAATGCTACAGCAGGTTTCAGGTTGATGGCATCCTGCATGCCAACTACTTTATACTGTTTTCCCTTGAACGTGACTTCCTTGCCCACAGATCTTTCTGAGGCCACTGGAATAAGTTCGGTAACAGGGAAGTCTCTCTCTTCGAGAACCTGTAACATTTTGGTGCCTACCAAGCCGGTTGCACCCACTACTGCAACTTTCATATTGTCTGATTTTCCCCTTGCGGGGTTGGTTAAAAAAAGCCTCCCAAATCTGGAAGGCTGTTACATATTTGATACACACAAACAGAACTAACCTTCCCGCTGGGACTGTTTCTTGTTCTTTTTGTTGTGTTTGTTTTGTGTCATGTTGCGGATGCAAATTTAATCATGAAAGATTTTTCTGCCAAATAAATGTTGTTTTACCCGTTTTGACCTTTTGCAGGCTGGATATTTTCGTGGGATGAAATGGAAGCTGGTATTGTTCTGCGGAATGCTGTTGTGCATGAAAATCAATGCGCAAGTTGAGCGGTATGCAGTGGTGATCAACGAAATCATGGCCGATCCCTCCCCTGTTGTAGGGCTCCCCAATGCAGAATACATTGAGCTCAGGAACTGCTCAAGCACCACCATCAACCTGTTCAAATGGCGCATCGACAATGGAACCACAACAGCTACCATTGCAGTCAATTGTTTGCTTGCGCCAGACAGCATGGTAATCCTGTGTTCAAAAACGAATGCCATTTTTTTTAACCAGCCAACAAAAACAATTGGACTCACTTCATTCCCTTCACTGTCAAATGAGGGAGACTGTATCAGCCTTTCTGCGCCGGATGGCAAGACCACACATGCAGTTGAATATGCCCTGAATACATATGGGAATCTTGTAAAGGCTGCAGGTGGGTGGGCGCTTGAAATGATCAATCCCCTCAACCCCTGCAGCAACAAAAATTGGAAGGCAAGTGTGGATGAAAAAGGTGGAAGCCCAGGCTGGGAAAACAGTGTGATCAACAAAACCACCAAGCCCAATCCGCTGGAAGTCTTGCAATGCATCGCTCTTAAAAACAACCAATTGTTATTGAAGCTGAACCAGGGTGCTGACAGCCTTTCGCTTTCAATGGCAACAAATTATCAAATGGAAGCAGCAGGCATCCAGGTGATTGCAGCCCATGCAATTCCTCCGCTGTTCAATACGGCAACGCTGCAATTGAGTTCAGTGTTGGAGGAAAACCGCATCTACCGCTTTCAGGTCACATCGATCAGGGGATGCAACAGCACGGGGCTGGAGCGTGTTGAGGCAAGGACGGGGATGGCAAAACAACCAGGTGCGGGAGACCTGGTCATCAACGAACTCCTGTTCAACCCTCCTTCTGGAGGCGTTGATTTCATTGAGCTCTTCAATCCATCAGGATCACTGTTCAATGTGAAAGATTTGCTGTTGGGTTCCCGAAATGATGCAGGCCTGCTGGGAAGTTTTTATCCGGCATCTGAAAATGACCTGCTTCTTTTTCCAGGTGAATTCCTGGTGCTCAGCACCGATACTGCATTCATAAAACGGCAATGGGACAACAGCACAGAGAAAGCAATGCTAGAAGTCAAATCACTTCCTTCCCTGCCAGATGACAAGGGAAATCTGATCGTGATGAACAAACAGGGAAAGTCCATTGATGAACTGTCTTACACAGACGACTGGCACTTCCCCTTGCTGAAAAACAAGGAAGCCGTTTCGTTGGAAAGGATAGATCCCCTTTCGCCCACTGCAGACCCTGGAAACTGGCATTCAGCAGCTTCGGACAAGCACTATGCAACACCTACCCGGATCAATTCACAATTCGGAAAAAGAGACAGTGCAACAACCAACATCAAGATGTTTCCCGCATTGATCAGTCCAAACAACGATGGGGTTGACGACTTCCTGAGCATCCAATACCAGTTCAAAGAGGCAGGAAGTCTAATGTCCGCTTTCTTGTTCAGCCAAAACGGACAACGTCTTGCAACCATCATTGACAACAGGCTTTGCGGAAAGGAGGGCAGATTTTCATGGAATGGACTGGACAGCAAAAACAATAGACTCCCAGCGGGAGTCTATGTTGTATTGGTTGAATCTTTCAATTTGAACGGAAAAAGCCATCGGTTGAAGATGGCCCTGGGCATTGGGTTCTAGGGATTGGGCGTTTTCAATTGTTGGGCGCTCCCGTCATCTTGCTGCAATGTTTTCATCGTTGGATGGTGCAGCAATTTCGGTACTGAACCAAGGTAAAATCGTCAGATGATGTTGATGTCAAAATTCACCAGGTCAACAAATTGCTTGACCCTCGCATTGATATCTTCTTTTGATATTTCCCTCATCCTCGTGGTTCCAAATTTTTCGACACAGAACGATGCCATGGCTGATCCTATGATGATGGCTGTTTTCATGTTTTCAAATGAAATGTCCCTGGTCTTGGCAATGTGTCCGACAAATCCACCTGCGAAGGTGTCGCCTGCTCCTGTTGGATCGAAAACCTCTTCCAAAGGAAGGGCAGGAGCGAAGAAAACCTGGTCTTCATGGAACAAAAGTGCACCATGCTCTCCTTTTTTTACCACAAGGTATTTGGGTCCCATGGCAAGGATTTCCTTGGCTGCCTTCACCAGCGAATATTGGGCGCTCAGCTGCCTGGCTTCACTGTCATTGACCATCAATACATCAACATCTTTGAGGAGCAATTGAAGGTCATCCATGGCTGTTTCCATCCAGAAATTCATGGTATCCATGATGACAAGCTTGGGTTTCTGTTTCATTTGCTTCAGCACACTGTGCTGTACAGCAGGAACACCATTCCCCAGCATGACAAACTCACAATCCTGGTAACTGTCTGGAACCACTGGGGTAAAATTGGCCAGCACATTCAATTGGGTATCCAAGGTATCACGCTCATTCATGTCCATATGGTAACGTCCTGACCAGAAGAATGACTTTTCATCTTTCTTGATCTGCACCCCTTCCAGGGCAACACCAATGCTGGCAAGATGATCGAGTTCTTCCTGGGGGAAATCACCACCCACAACAGAAATCTGTTTGATGGGTGTCACGAAATTGGCGGCACTCAGGGCAATATAGGTTGCCGCTCCACCGATGATGCGGTCACTTTTTCCAAAAGGCGTTTCAATGGCATCGAAAGCCATGGTTCCAACAACGAGCAATGACATAAGCGTTTAGTTTTGTGCGGCAAAGATAAGCAGGTGAAAGACAAAAACCCTTACTCCTTAGACAATACCGATTGTGATCAAAATTCTTCAGTAAATTCAACCAAAATTAGAAAACATGAAAAAGCTATGCGCGCTGTCTTTGCTCTTCATAAGTGTGTTTTCAATGGCACAGGAGTCTGGATCCTACAAACTTCCGCCTAAAGAAGTGGCGGAACTGCTGCTGGCAAAGCCAACACCGGCAATATCGATCGATCGGACAGGCGAATGGATGCTGATCATGGAAAGAGAATCCTATCCTACAGTCGAAGAGCTTGGGCAGCCCGAAATTAGGGTTGCAGGGCTTCGCCTTAACCCCAACAATTTTTCCCCCAGCAGACAAAATTTCATCAACAACCTGAGCCTCAAGCACATCAAAGATGGAAAAACGTTTTCCATCAAAGGCATACCGGCCGGGGCATTGATCAGCAATCCCGATTGGAGTCCGTCAGAAAAAAAGATCTCTTTCCTCAATACAACAGCGAACAGGGTTGATCTGTATGTGGTTGACATCGCCAATAAAACTGCAGTGAAAGTCAATAAAACTGCAATTGTCAGCACCATCGGACCCGTGTCACAATGGGTGAATGACAATACCATCATTTATACTGCGGCAGTCAGTTCACCAAACATGCTTCCCAAAAAACCCATAACACCTGTAGGGCCATCTATCCAGGAAAACATGGGTAAAGCCGCCCCCAGCAGAACCTACCAAGACCTGATCAGATCGGCTTACGACGAACAGGCCTTTTCCTTCATGACCACGGCACAACTGATGAAGAATACCAATGGCGTTGAAACCAAGGTTTCAGCTCCCGCCATTTATGCCTCTTTTGCACTAAGCCCTGACAGCAAATACATCCTTACAGAAACCATTCAGAAGCCCTACTCCTATCTTGTGACTGCCTACGCTTTTGCATCCACGATGTCAGTAGTTGACCTGAGCGGGAAAACAATCAAAATGCTGGCGAAAATGCCTTCAGGAGAAACCACGCCCAGCGGTTACGACAATGTGTTGCCCTCGCCAAGAAGCTTTGCATGGCGTGCCGACGAGCCCTCCACCATCACCTGGTGTGAGCCACTGGACAGCGGACTGATCAGAAAAAACATGGAGTTCCATG
Organism: Chitinophagales bacterium; assembly: GCA_030832085.1. Lineage (GTDB taxonomy): Bacteria > Bacteroidota > Bacteroidia > Chitinophagales > Chitinophagaceae > Pollutibacter. The sequence goes on from JAURJU010000092.1 coordinate 9,127, forward strand.
ATGCGGTATATGCCTTGAAAGCCCCGTTCACCGGCAGTCCTGCGGTTTTGGTGAAAACAAGAATGCGGTTCAGGAGTATCGCCTGGGGGAACGAACATTTTGCATGGGTCAATGAGGGATTGACAGGAAAACAAATGCAAAAAGCCAGCAAACTGGATCCGGCAACTGGGGCGACAGAGACCTTGTTCGAAAGAAATACCACAGATGCCTACAACAACCCTGGAATCCCTGTCATGAAACGCGGTGCATGGGGAACCTCTGTTATCAACCTGCTGGACAACACCAAACTGTTGATGAACAATGCCGTTGGATCATCCCCCCAGGGTGACCTTCCCTTCCTCGCATTGTTTGATATTAACACCAAAAGTACCCAACTGATATGGAGGGCCAAACAAGGAAACTATGAAACCATTACTGCTGTTCTGGATGCCAATGCACTGAAGGTTGTTGCCAGAAAAGAAAGCCAGACCGATGTTCCCAACTATTATATAAAAAACCTGAAATCCAACGCAGCTGATCAGCAGATCACCAACTTCAGCAACCCCTATCCCAGCATGGTAGGCGTTTCAAAGGAAAAGGTCAAGTATAAGAGGGCAGATGGGGTTGACCTTACGGGTGACCTTTACCTTCCCAAGGGATATGACCGCACAAAAGATGGACCCCTTCCGGTGTTGATCTGGGCCTATCCCCGAGAATACAACAATGCTGCAGATGCCGCACAGGTAAGGGGCAGCAAAGACAGGTTCACCACCATCAGCTGGGGATCCCCGATTTTTTATGTCATGCGCGGTTATGCAGTATTGGACAATGCTGAAATGCCCATCGTTGCAGCATCAAAGGACGGAAAGCCCAATGATACGTTCATTGAACAACTGAAGCTCAATGCGGAAGCAGCCATTGGCGCATTGACTGACATGGGAGTGGGAGACCCGAAGCGGGTTGCAGTAGGCGGACACAGTTACGGCGCATTCATGACTGCGCATTTGTTGTCACATACCAACCTGTTCAAAGCGGGCCTGGCAAGAAGTGGCGCGTACAACAGAACCCTTACCCCATTTGGCTTCCAGGCAGAAGAGAGAACATATTGGGAGGCGCCAGCGCTATATTACAAGATGAGCCCATTCAGTTACGCGAACAAGATCAAAACACCCATCCTGTTGATTCATGGAGAGGCAGACGACAATCCCGGCACATTCCCCATCAACAGCGAACGGCTGTACAATGCCATCAAAGGACATGGTGGAACAGTAAGGTTGGTATACTTGCCTTATGAGGCGCATGGATACCGTGGCAAGGAAAACCTGCTGCACATGCTTTGGGAACAAAGTGAATGGCTGGACAAGTTTGTTAAAAACGCAAAATAAAGGTTAGAAATCAATCTTTACTGCTACCCTGTCGGGTTTTGCGTACTGGAACCTCGCCTGTGGCTGTGTTGTATAATAAGCATCCATTCCGAGGCTGACCATGGAAGATGCCTCGTGCAGATTGATGAATCCATCTTTGCTGATGATGCCTGGCTCAATGAACACATGATTGAGTTTCCCCACAACAAGGAAGGTATTGTTCATCTTGAGGGGAATGATTTCAGAAAGCTCCATGGCATACTGAACCTGGCTTTCCAAAACAAAAGGAACAATACAATCAACCTTGTACTCTTCAGTCAAACCCACTTCAGCGAACTCATTCACCCCCTCAGCATATTTTGCACTGGCCTGATGGGCATTTGAAACAAAGGCAGGATGAATGTGGTTGATGGTATACAGCCCATTGTTACGGATGTTCGACAAGGTGTGTGGAGCTGCATCGATGGGGCGGTTGATGAAGCCTATATAGGCAGGATCTGCGCCGATATGAACGATGTTGCAAAAAACACCGAGGTTCGGAACACCTTCCTTATTGACGGTTGCAACAAGGCTGACAGGCTTGAAACCACTTAAGGAATTCACAAAATTGGCCCGATAAAACCTGTCCCACCCCTGAATTTGATCGATACTGTAATGTTTCACGTTTCGTTTAACACAATAGGCAAAAAAAGGTTGGAAATTTGTACAACAATCTCCTTACCTAAACCACGTTAAAGCCATGAAAATCCAAAAATCCTACCCAATGAAACTTTCAATTGCTGACCTGATCCTGTTTGCTTCCCTGACTACCCTGCTTTCCTTTACCGGAGCAAGACCGGTTCCAGGAAGTCGTTCAAATGCTGAAACAGGGGTTCCCAATTCAAGTGCACTTTTTATCCATTCAATCTATACACAGATCCGCCATGCAGGTGCAAACCTTTCTGAGGAAATCTTTTCTCTTGCTTTCATGGGTTTTGAGAAACTGAATGCACAAGGCCGCCTCAGTGCAGACAGCATCCTTACGATCATCGACTTTTCAAAATCATCCAGGGAAAAAAGGTTGTTTGTGGTAGACCTGAAAGCACAAAAATTGCTTTTCAACAGCATTGTAGCCCATGGCAGAAATACGGGAGAGGAATTTGCACGCTCCTTTTCCAATGCCCTGAATTCACACAAAAGTAGCCTGGGTTTTTACATCACCGGAGGCACCTACACAGGCTCAAATGGTTTTTCAATGCTGCTCAATGGTGTTGAAAAAGGATTCAATGACAAGGCAAGAGACAGGGCAATTGTCATGCATGGTGCTGATTATGCCAGTGAGCAGTTGATCCGCAAAAAGGGTTACCTGGGCAGAAGTTACGGATGCCCCGCATTGCCAAAGCCACTCAACCAAAAAGTAATCGAAAAAATCAAGGATGGCAATTGCATGTTCATGTACTACCCCGATGAAAAATATTTGAGCAACTCAAGCATTCTCAATGGCTAGACTAGAATTCCAGCATGATCCTTCCGACCCGGCCTTGGCAGGCCGGGTCTGTTTTTACACCCACAGTGCAATCAACTGACAAAGAAAACCCACCAGGAATCCAGTGATGATGTCAAACCAGTGGTGGTCTGAAACAACCTTACGGGAAGACATGACAAGGCCGGACACCAAGGCTGAAACCAGAAGCGGTAAACCAGTATACAAGGTTCCGTCAAATACAGTCAACACCATCAGGCCCATCATTCCACCGACCCCAATTCCGTGCATGCTGATCTTGTAATAATTGTTCAGCAACAAAGCGGCAGATGAGGCAAAAAACATCCCCCTGCACATGTTGACGATGATGCGGGGCGTTTCTGGCTGGTGCTTGAAAACATAGTATGTCCAAAAGAAAAAGGTAATGCTCCCAATATAGGGAACGATGCGTTCTTTTTGGGTTGTCAGAAAAATAGACTTGCTGAAACCAAGCCCTTTCATGAGTGCCACCAGCAACAAGGGGAAAAATACATTGTTGTTGATGACTGCAAGGAGCTTGAGCATTTTGGCCTTCTCAGAAAACCCAACAAAATAGTCAGGATGAATGAAGATCAGGTAAGCCGCCATCATCACCCCAACAAACAGCGGGTGAAATAGTATAGAAATGAGCTTAGAGGAAACGATGATCCACTTGGGGAAATAAGCTTTTTCTGTTTCGTTTTGCATGGTGGTTTTTTATAACTCTTTCCGCAAGCGCGCAACAGGAACATTCAAAAGCTCCCTGTATTTTGCGACCGTCCTTCTTGCAATATTATATCCCTTCGCCTGCAACATTTCTGTGAGGCTGTCATCACCCAATGGATTTCTTTTGTCCTCCACCCTGATCATTTCATTGAGGATATTTTTTACCTCTCTTGTAGACACTTCTTCTCCGCTCTCCGTACTCAGTGATTCGCTGAAAAAATATTTTAACCTGAAACTTCCAAATTCAGTCTGCACAAACTTGCTGTTGGCAACTCGGCTTATGGTGGAAATATCGAGCCTGGTTTTCTCTGCAATATCCTTCAAAATCATGGGCCGCAACGAGGTTTCATCTCCGCTCAGAAAAAAATTTCTTTGGTGCGCTATGATGGCCTGCATCGTCAGCAACAGGGTTTGCTGCCTTTGCTTGATGGCATCGATAAACCATTTTGCGGCATCAATTTTCTGACGGATGAACACAACAGCTTCCTTTTGGCGCTTGTCCTTTTTGCTTCCCTTTTCATAGTCTTTCAGCATGTCCCGGTACTCATCACTCACCCTCAAATCAGGTGCATTGCGTTGGTTAAGGGTGAGCTCCAGCTCGCCATTGACGGTGTACACAAAAAAATCAGGAATGATGTATTGCTCGGCTTTGTTGACCGGACCTGCCTGAGCCCCGGGACGGGGATTCAGTTTTCTGATTTCCTGCATGGCGTCCTTCAGCAATTCCTCATCCAATTCAAGCGAACGAATGATCTTGTCAAAATGGCGTTTGGTGAATTCGTCAAAATGAAAATCAATGATGCGCAACGCCGTTTTGAGTGCCGGGGATTGCTTTACTTTAATTTTTCTCCGCAATTGAATGATCAGGCATTCACGAACATCCCTTGCAGCAATTCCGGCAGGATCAAATTGTTGGATTTGCTGCAAGACCTTTTCCACCATATTGTCAGTGACGTCAATGTTTTGCTTAAAGGCAAGATCGTCAACAATTGAATGGGTATCGCGGCGCAGATATCCATCATCATCAATACTGCCTATGATTTGTTCGGCAATTTTTTCTTCCAGGAATTCAAGGTTCAACAAGCCGAGCTGTTCCGAAAGCATTTCATGCAAGCCCGTTGAAATGGGATGCGGAATTGTACCACTTCCCTCCAGTTCTGGCACATGGTCGTCCTTTGTCTTGTATTCTGCAATATCATCGTCATCACCATAGTCTTCATAGGCATCAGGCACTTCAAGCATGTCGTTGGGGTCATCTTGGCCATCTGGAATATCTGGATCCAACTCATCTGTTGCAGCCTCCGTTTCATCTTTTTTTTCCTCGCCGATTTCCAACGCAGGATTGTCCTCAATTTCTTCCTTGAGCCTTTCTTCAAGCAGGGCAGTAGGCACCTGCAGCAATTTCATGAGCTGAATCTGCTGAGGTGATAATTTTTGTTGCAGTTTTTGCTGGAGTCCCTGGTACAATGCCATTGCTAAAAAATCCCTTGTTGTAGATGAAAAATCAGGTGTAAATTTACGAACAAAACAATCCATTGAGCGCATTGCCCTTCGCCATATTTATTTTGTTTGCCAACAATGTTTTTGGGCAGGATTCAGCACGGCGTTCCAAGCCATTTTTTTTCTTGTCAGGCCAGTACCGGATGGCGCCGCCAAAAACCAATGTTTCCGTGGGTTCCAATTATGCCAGCAGCCAATTGGGATTTATCTGCAAACAGGAATGGAAGATGGAAAAGAAGACAGGGGTTCCAATGCGGATAAGGTTGGGGTCTCTGGAATATGTCAACAAAATGGAGGGAAAATAAATCCTTGACAGACGTTTATCCTATGGGTTGAACAGGCTACTCGTGCTGATGGGCTTCGACTTCTGGAGCGCCACGCAGTTTGTCTAGCAATGCATTCAGGGTTTTCATTTCTGCCTTGTTGAGGTTGGCACTGATATCTGTCATCAACTTCTCTTTCTTGTCCATTTTCCCCAATAGCCTTTTCCCCCCTTCCGTGATGCTGACATCAACAAGCCTTTTATCCGCCGGACTGGTTTTTTTACTGACCAGCCCCTTCAGCACCAATCTATCAACAATTCTGCTGGTATCGCTCATCTTGTCGAGCATTCTTTCCCTGATGGTCAAGGTGGTGAGTGGCTGTGGGTGACTGCCGCGCAATATCCTGAGGATGTTGAACTGTTGCATGGTGATGTCTTCTTCTGCCAACAAATCCTTGATTTTCTCTGTCAACCAGTTGTTGGTAAAAATCAGGTTGATGATCAACTTCTGGTTTTCGCTGGTGAATTGCTTTTGCTGAATTTCATTTTCTAATGCCATGGCTGTTCAGATTTTCAAATGGGGTTTTTGGATTGATCTACAAACTCATGGGCATATATCTTGATAAGGATGATGGCATAACTGAAAACAAGTGGCCCAAATATGAATCCCATGAAACCGAAGAGCTGGAGGCCCACAATCACCCCAAATACCGTGACCAAAGGATGGACATTGCCAATCTTCCTCATGAGGGTGATCCTCGCCAGGTAGTCTACATTGCCCGTAACCACCAAACTGTAAAATAGCAAGCCAGAAGCCGGTCCATTCAAACCTTTTGAATACAGAAAAATGACAAGCGGTACCCAAATCATCATTGTTCCGATGATGGGAAAGAAGGCAAATACGCCTGTTAAAAATCCCCACATCAAGGGATCCTCCAGGCCAAAAATCATGTAGCCCCCCCAGGCAAAAAGGCCCTGAACCATTGAAATCAACGGGATGCCAATGGCGTTGGCCTTCACCATGTGCTTTGTTTCATGTGCCAAGGCAACGACACTTTCCTGGTGAAGGGGGATAAACTTTCTGACAGAATCCTCCATGATTCTCCCACCGGTCAACATGAAATACAAGACAAAAAACATGACCATCATGTTGCTGACGATCATGGCTGAACTGTTGAGAAATGTTGGAATGTAGTTGGCCAAATTTGATTGAAATGAGGAAATGTTGTTGGGCGAAAATATTTCTTCGCCAGTAATGGATTTGATCTTGTCCGAGAGGGCCTGCAAACCCACAAGCAGTTCATCGGTATGCGACAGCAATGCATCCACCTTGGGGCTGATCAGCAAAACACTGTAATAAAGGGGGGCAGCAATGAGCAGAAGAAAAACAACAATGAGCAGCATTGCTGTCAACCCTGGTTTCCAGCCTCTTTTTTCGGTGAGCCCAAAATAACGCTCGCGTCCAAGGATATAAAACGTAAGCGCCCCCATGAGGCCTGGTAAAAAAACATAGAGTTCCTTGATGATGAGGAATGCCAAAAAGGCAATCACCAAAAGCAATACAACCTGTCGTATCCTGTTGTTGAACTGTGTCATTTTATGTGTTGTTTCAGTGGAAGGCCTAAAGCCGATTCCTGCACTTAGAACAAATATCAATATTTTTTCTGCTCCGCACCAAGGCAGGCCTGAAATGATTGTATTTTTAAGGCATTGGGTGATGTAGATAAATATTAAAATGCATTGTTCCGAAGAGACCGTTGCATTGGCTGTATAGCTGTCAAAAAAAAGGATGAACGGGAAACCATTAGGCGCATCATCAAATAAACACTACAGGTGCTGTTTCCACCAACGCTTGAAAAGCTTCATCAAGGCAAAGAGGCTGCCAAAAAACCAACAATAGAACAGTATTGTTCCTATGCGGTGTGTTCCATCCAGCAAGGCCAATTCGAACTTCAAACCTACAACAGCATTGATCATCAGCCAAACCAAGGCGGATGTCAATGACCAAACAATGCGTTGCATGAAGGCGCTTACTACAGGATCCATGATTTTTAAAACAACAAATGCCGGATTTGGTTCAGGGATTACCCTGCCAAATCCGGCACTTGCATTGGTTGTTTATTTTGCGTCCAGGATCAGGGGAGCTCCTCCCTTGGAAGGCATCACAATGATCTTTGAATTCGCAGACTTGGCCAGCTCTTTCATCGCCTGGATCTGCTCATACTGCAACTGCCTGTCACTCAAACTTTCGTTGATGATGCGCTGATAATCGGAGATACCCTGCGCCTCGACCCGTTTTCTTTCAGCTTCCTGCTTCTCCTTTTGGAGTACAAACTGCATTTTCTGTGCCTCTTGTTCAGCATTGATCTTTTGTTCGATGGTTGATTTCACAGAAGCCGGAAGGGTGATGTTGCGGACCAGCAGGTTTTCAAGAATCAATCCACGCTGTTTGAAATCAACCTCAATTGTCTTGAAAATCCTTCCCTGGAACTCGTCCCGCTTGGTGGAGTAGAGGGCAACAGCGTCATAATAGACTGAGTTGTCCCTGATCCGGGTTCTTGTGATGGGACGGACGATTTTATCTTCAAAATTCACACCTATCTCACTGAGCAGTTTGGGGGCTTCAGATGGATTGACCCGATACAGTACGGAAAGATCAATGGTGACTTCAAGTCCATCGGCAGTCAATACCTTGATGGCGTCGTCACCGGCCTTTGATCCTTCATCGTGGATACCACTCATGGTATAGTTCTGGGTGCGGGTATCAATATTGGTAACGTCCATCATTGGATTGATGACGCTCAGTCCACTTTCCATGGTTTCCTTCTGCACCTTTCCAAAAAGAGTTTTGACACCAACAAAGCCTGCATCCACCTGACGGACGCTTGCGCTGAGTGCGCCAAGGAACATGACAACAATACCCAAACCCCTGATGCGCTTGGCGAACGGAGTGATTTTGGTTTCAGAGCGCATGGCAGAGGTACCAATGATGAAAAGGACAATCCCTAGAATAATAAGAAACATAAAAAAGATTTTCAAGTAGACGTGAAAAAGACAGAAAGGTTGCTTTTAACTGCTGTGGTCTGCAACAATGACCCAACCCTTCTTTTGCTTTTCAAAGGTAAGTGTATAATATCCGCCCACATCACCGGCAGTCCGCTTGAGCGACCACTTGCCAACAACCAGATAATGTTTTCGTCCCAGTTTTTTGAGGTGCAGGATGTCAAAACTGAGTTTTCCCATTTTATCCGCTCCTGCATAGCTTTTCCTGTAGTTGTTCAGCGTGGCGGCATACCCGTAGGTAATTCCTGATTTTCCGATAAACATCAGGGAATCCGTTTTCAGGTAACCGACCATGAACTTGTCAAAATCACCCTGATTCCAAGCCTTGGTCTGGTTGCTGAGCAAATCCAGTATCTGTTGCTCATCTTTTGATTGCGAAACACTGAGCAGGGGAAACAATAAGAATGCAAATAGGAATTTCATGTGGTTCAGGGTTTATGCCCAGGCCCTGTCACCTTTTTTGTAAGGCACACAGCCCTCGTATTTCCCTGGGATCGCGACATAACGCAATGCCTGCGTAGCGCCAATTTCTGAAGTAAAATAACCCAGGAGGGTAAGCTGCTTCATCATTCCGAAATAGTGGTTCGGATCGCCATCCTTTTTGCTTTCATTGTAAGCCTTCAGCTCCTTGTTGACCTGATTGAGCAACGATGTTTTTTGTTGGGGAGTAATGTCCATGAACGGTTTTCCGTACATGTGGCTGGATGAGTTTTCAAGCTCTGTCAAGCCAGCAGCAAATATTTTCTGGTCTTTTTCAGTATAGCAATCAGTGACCATGGTATTCATGAAAGATCCCACCATTGCGGCTTTCGCGCCAGGAGTGCTGGTTGCTGGTATGATGGTTTCTGCCACCTCATCCAGAAAAGCAATCTGGTCTTTGGTCAAAGAAAAACCAGTGGTTTTTTTTTCCTGGGTCTTGCAGCCCTGCAGGAAAGCGGCCCCTCCGATTACTGTTCCACCCAGAATAAGGGCAACCCTTTCAAGTGCATCACGTCTGTTCATAAACTGATATTGTGTATTAAAAATACAAAAGAATAGTCAAAAATAACAAATGGCGTACCTTGCATTCAATGGCATTAATAGATATCAGACTGCCGAAATCGATTGCCAAGGCCCTGAGGCTTCCCAGCAATTCACCGGGAAGACAGCAACGCAGGGTGCTCAAAACGCTTTTGAAAAAAGCAAGGCAAACCCAATTCGGACAGCACTATCAATTCAGCGAGATCCTCAACAGCAAGGTTCCCGATGCGGTTTTCCGAAAACAGGTACCCACTTTCGACTACAGTACACTCTACAACACCTGGTGGAACCAGACTTTGAAAGGCACACCCGATGTATGCTGGCCAGGAAAAATAAAATATTTTGCCCTGAGTTCAGGAACATCAGAGGCCTCCAGCAAATACATCCCCATTACCAAAGATTTGATGCGGGGCAACAGGATTGTGATGATCAAGCAACTGTTGTCGCTTAGAAACTATGATAATATTTCATGGAAATCTGTCGGCAAGGGCTATCTCATGCTCGGGGGAAGCACCGACCTCCAAAAAGGTCCCGGTTATTTTGCAGGTGACCTCAGTGGAATAACCGCCAAAAAAGCACCCTTCTGGTTTTCGCCCTTCTATAAACCAGGGAAAAAAATTGCGCGTACACGCGACTGGAACAGCAAGCTGGAAGCGATTGTGGAAGAGGCCCCCAACTGGGACATTGGATTTGTTGTGGGTGTTCCCGCCTGGATACAAATGTGCATGGAAATGGTGATTGAACGCTACAAACTCAAAGACATTCATGAGATTTGGCCCAATCTTTCATTCTTCTGCCATGGGGGTGTTGCCTTTGAACCCTACAAAAAAGGATTTGAACGGTTGTTGGGCAAGCCCATCACCTACATAGAAACCTATCTTGCCTCAGAGGGATTCATCGCTTATCAGGACAGACAGTTCCCAGACGGCATGAAACTGGTGTTGAACGAACATATTTTCTTTGAATTCATCCCTTTTGATGATGCACATTTTGACGGGGAAGGCAACATCATTGGCATGCCAGGGACCCTGCTCATCGATGGGGTGGAAGAAAACATTGACTATGCCATCCTTATCAGTACGTCAGCTGGTGCATGGAGATACCTGATAGGTGATACGGTTCGGTTTGTGAACAAGGAAAGGTCTGAAATCATCATTACAGGCAGAACCAAGCACTTCCTGAGCATGGTGGGAGAACACCTCAGCGTGGACAACATGAACCGGGCCATTCAGGTTGCCAGTGAAAAGCTGAATGCGTCCATTACAGAATTCACTGTAGCAGGCATTCCGGTGGATGGGTTTTTTGGACACCATTGGTACATTGGCACAGACGATGCGATTGACCTTGTTGCCCTCAGGAAAATCATCGATGAAACCTTGAAGGAACTGAATGATGATTATGCAGTTGAAAGGGCCAGTGCCCTAAAAGATATCATCGTGGAAGTGCTTCCAGAGCAGACTTTCATTGCTTTCATGGAAAGCAGGGGAAAGATGGGAGGGCAACACAAATTTCCAAGGGTATTGAAAGGAAACGTAATGGAAGATTGGAAGGTTTTTTTGGCGAATGGCATTTCAAAACAGAAGTAAAAAAGGCTTGGTGCCGATTGTTCTGTAAATTTATGTTTTCAATTTTCAATCACCATTCCTTTGTTTAAGTATGCTTGAATCGATCATCAAAGGCATTGGACTTGGCCTCATCTTGGCGGTTTCCGTTGGACCGGTCATCTTCACCATCCTGAAGCAAAGCATCAACAATGGGCACAAGGGAGGATTCAGTTTTGTTGCCGGGGTCTGGCTCAGTGACATTGTTTTGGTGGTAATCAGCAACATGTTTTCAACCCTCGTGATGGAAGTACTTGCTTTCAAGGCAACCATCGGATACATAGGCGCCAGTTTCGTGCTTTGCATGGGCGTTTATTATGTTTTCTTCAAGAAGGTATATGTTGGAGAGGAAAAAAATGTATTGCTGGTAGAGTTTGGGAAAAAGGATTTTACAAAAGCTTTCATGTCCGGATTTTTCATCAATACGCTGAATCCGAGTGTCATGCTTTTTTGGTTGATCAATGCTACTGCGTTTGCCGTTACCCATTCTCCATTTGAAAGAATCATTTTGTTTGGCGTTTGTTTGTTGGTGAATTTTGTTGCCGATGTGCTCAAGGTAATGCTTGCGGCAAAGGTCAGGCACAGCCTTACGCCACAGAACATCAACATCATCAATAAAATATCCGGAACCATACTCATCATTTTCGGACTGGGCATCGTGTATGGAATACGTTTTTTAAACCAATGACATGACAACAATCAAACGAGGCTTGCTTATTTTTTGCTTTGCACTCCTTGTCCATTGTGGTCAGGTTCTTGCACAGGGATCAGACATGGTGGTATTGAAAAAAGGTCCTGAAAAAACACTCAAGACTTATCTTTCTGGAACACAAATTCATTTTCTAACGATAGCAGGAACTGAAGTGAAGGGGCAAGTTCGGATGATCAAAAAGGATAGCCTGTTCATCAACATATATGATGAGCGGGCAGCCTATACGGTGTGGGGCACTTCTTTTTGGGACACCGTTGCAGTAGGATTGTCAAAATACCATATCAAGGAAATAAGGGAGATTTTCAAGCCGCGTGAAAAATTCAGTTTCATCAAGAATGGTTTGATCTTCATGATGGGAGGATCTTCCTATGCAATCTTGCACAGTGTAAATGCCCTTTACCTGAAGCAACCCATCATACCTTCCACCATGCTGATTTCTGGCAGTGTAGCACTGACAGGATTTGTACTGAACAAAGTCCACAAGAGAACCGTAAGGCTGGGCAACAAGTACTACCTTCAATACATTCCTGTCATCAAATAGTTGATCGTGTTGCGTGCCATTAAAAAAATCTTCCTGATTCTTTTTCTTTCCCAGCTTTTTTATATCCTGCTGGTACGGTTCATCAATCCTCCCGTCACCATTACCCAAATCACTGGTATCATCAGTGGCAATGGATTCAACAGGACACATGTCTCACTGGATGAAATGTCAACCGCTGCAAAGCTGTCTGTGATTGCAGCAGAAGACCAACTCTTTCCGGACCACAATGGATTTGACATGAAGGGCATCGAAAGGGCATTGGCCTTCAACAAGAAAAAGAAAGGAAAAAAAATCAGGGGTGCATCCACCATCAGCCAACAGGTGGCCAAAAACGTTTTTCTCTGGCAAGGACGCAGCTGGTTCAGGAAGGGGCTGGAAGTATATTTCACATTTATGATTGAACTCTTTTGGAGCAAAAAAAGAATTCTTGAAGTGTATTTGAATGAGGCGGAAATGGGCAAAGGCATTTTTGGCATCGAAGCCGCAGCGAGAAAATTTTATAAAAAACCTGCTTCCAAACTGACCAGGACAGAGGCTGCGATGATTGCATCTTCATTGCCCAATCCTGTAAAATATACGGTAAAACCAGTGTCAACATACGTCTCACGCAAGTACCCCTGGGTATTGCGTCAGATGAACAACCTGGATGGAGATCCGGATATCATGAAAATTATTCGCTGATATTTTGCAGCAATGAAGGACCAGGCCTTACTTGCCGGTGGACAGGGTGAGGCTGTAGGTCCTGCTGTTGATGGTTGGTTCCAAAAAGCTTCCCTTCAATCCCCAGCGAATGGTATATTTTTTTTCTTTCAATGGCGGCAGTTTTAGCCTAAAACTGAACCTGTATCCGCTGTCATGCCCAATCACACGACCCGTTGACACAAGAATGGGTTCTTGTTTTCCCGACCTGTATATGATCAGGAAAAGCGCTGGTTTTTGTGCCATTGCCCGCTCCGAGATCTGCCTGTTGCCGTAAACGGGTTCCAGCGACACATTCACAGATCCCTGATCGTCCACTTGCAAGTTTTCTCCAACCAAATCAACGGCACCAAAAGAGACAAAAACGCCTGTTGTTGCTGAGACCAGCTGCATTTTCGGGGTTTGGACCGAATCCTTTAAGGAGGAGTTGCCCATCGATTCGAATACCATTGCTCTGCGTCCCTGCAGCTGCTCTTCCATCGGCCAGAAATTGTAGTTGTTCCTGCGGTACCGGTAGGTGTTGAGTGAGAATGAAGTATCCCCTGCATAAAACCAATACTTTGATGCCCGTTGGTAAGAATTGGTGAACACCACCGGCAATCCATTGGCTTTTTTCTTGATGGCAGCCGCCCACGCGTTGTTTTGGTGAAACTCGTCCTTGGGAATAAATTTGAATGGCTTTATGTCCAGTATCATGTAGATGCGAAGAAATAAAACAATGGCAATGGAATAGGGAAGCAACCGATAGATCCATTTGGCTTTGTTCATGTTTTGGCTGAGGTGGCGGTACGACAAAACGATCAGCGGGGCCATCAGGGGAATCGTCCAATTGGCTTCTGTTCTGCTCCTGAAAGATGAAAGGAAAAACAACAGATAGGTGCCAACCAATGACCAATGCATGGCTTTCTCTGTTTTGTTGGTACCCTTGTTTTTTAACGCAGCCCAAATGATCAGCCATCCCACCAACGGTCCGGCAATCAGCAGTTGGGCTAATACATAATCAGCCGTAAATAAAATCTTGTACGGCGGAGAAAGCCGTTCAAAAAGGTGATAATTGACAGAAGGTAGGCCATGCAGGATTTGCCAGATCACATGCGGCATGAAGAGTCCGACTGAAACTGCAATGATGAGAAGACTTTTCCAGCGGGTAAGGATGACAGGATTGGAGAGGATGGTAAAAAAAATAATCAGAATACCATGGTACTTGCTGTAGAGCAACAATGCAATGACCAATGCAAGGGCGAGTGCACTGGTAAAATCATTCTTTGCTTCAAAGCGTTGATAGCAAATGAAGAACAATACAGTAAAAAAAAGCAGCGGAATATCCGGCACTGCAAGCATTCCTCCAATTTGCAAAACCGCCATGTTCAGGATGATTGCAAAAAAAAGCCTGATGTCTTTGGGCTGGGTCAGGTATTCCACCAATCCTATGGTTGCAGTCCCCATGAGTACAATAAAGAAACGAAGACCCAGTTCGCCTGGTAAAATTGCAGTCCCCAACCTGATGAGCACTGCAATCATTGGCGGATGATCAAAATAGCCCCAATCAAGAAACCTCGAGTACACCCAATAATAAGCCTCATCATCAAACAACCCTGTACCTGCCGCCTGGATCAATGCAACCAACAACCATGCAGCATAAAAAACAAAGCGAAGGGTGTTGGGGTTGTAGAATCGACCGACAGCTGCTGATAGCGCTTTCATGGTTGTTTATTTCAGCAATTTTCCCACCCACTCAATGGTAGCCGCTGTTCTCATGGGATCTTGCCCATGCACTTCAAACCAAGGCAGGTCCTGGTTCACAAGAATGTCTTTGTAGTTGTGGTATAGTTTATCGCGTGTCTCAATGTCGGGGTATTCCCTCAGTTCATCTTTGACCCATGGCAGATCTGGTTTGCAGAGCAGATAGGCATCGTATTTTCTTTTGACAATTTCATTCAGGATGAATGGGTGACAATTGCCAAATACAAATTCACACCACACTTTCATGACATGCATATCCGTATCGATGAAAAGAACAGGATTTTTTTGCATGGCGAATGCTTCGGCAATGGCCTGGTCCTCCAGCTTCAATTGCCCCTTTGCAATGGTGAGCAAATCCTGATACCCGTAGTCGGTTCCATTTTCAAGAAGGTATTCCCTTGCATACTCCCTGCACCAACTGGCTGAGAAATGTGCTGCCAATGCAGCACAGATTGTACTTTTACCGGTCGATTCTGGACCGATGGCCACTACCTTGAACACCTTATCCTGCTTTTGAATATTCATTCGCTCTTTTTCTCCATTCCTGCAAACCCAATACTGCAAGCACCAGCAGTATGGCATAATATACTGCCGTGAAGGTAAACCCTTTTGAATAATATAAAGGGATGGACACGGTATTGGTAACAATCCACCAGATCCAACTCTCCACTTTTTTTCTGGTCATCAACCACATGCCTGTAAATGCAGCAGCTGACGCTAGTGCATCTGCCCAAGGAATTGCACCGGGTGCAAAAGCGGATTGTATGTATAACAGGCAGAGAAAAATGATCAGGTAGATGGAAAGAAAAAAAACCAATTGCTGTTGCCTTTCCTTTTTTGATGAATGTTCAACATGGACAACAATCAAATCTGCATTGGTTTTTCTGCCCCAGTTGTACCAACCATAGAGACTCATGATTGTATAGTAGAGATTGACTGCTGCTTCTCCAAAAAGATCCCCCTTGATACTGAGGTAGACATAGAGGATGGTGCCCACCAGACCAGTGGGATAGACCCATATATTTTCTTTTTTTGAGCACCAGACGGAGATGATTCCGGAGAGAATGGCAGTGAGTTCCAGGAAATCCATGAATTGTTGAGGGGTTATTTATTCAGCCTCCGCAACCACTTCAACCACTTCAGGAATCATGCGCTTCATCATCCCTTCGATGCCTGATTTCAGGGTAATCATGGAGGATGGACATCCACTGCAGGAGCCTTGAAGCATGAGGGTAACGACCCCTTCTTCGAACTTTTTGAACTGAATGGCACCACCATCCATTTCAACGGCAGGTTTCACATAATTTTCGAGCAACTCCTTGATGCGTTTTACAACATCCCCATCTTCTGAAAGCACGATATTGCCATCGGCGGCCTGTGCCGCAGGGAGCTCGTCCTCATTGACGATGGCCTTTCCATCTTCGAGATAGTCCTTGAGAAACTGACGAATGGACGGTTTTACATCGTCCCAGTCTGTTTCAGCTGTTTTGGTCAACGTAACAAAATTGCTGGCAATGAATACCCCCCTGACAAAGGGAAAGCTGAACAATTCCAGTGCCAATGGAGAAGGCTTTGCCTTTTCAATATCTTGAAAATCAACACTTTTTCCGGGGTAAAGCAGTTTGTTCGCCACAAACTTCATGGTCTCCGGATTCGGGGTCATTTCTGTATAAATGCTAACGGTGATGTTTCCTGTCTTGATCATAATTTCGAATTGACATCCAAAGTTACAAGAAGTTGGGGTTTTTGATGGCGAAATCGGGAAAATCCATTGGCATGCATGCCTCAGTGGATGATTTTTTCGACTTTTTCTACCACCATCGCTGTGGTGATCTGCTCCATACAAGCATGGTCTCCACGCCAACAAATGCTGTTTCCGAAAACTGAGCAGGGCCGGCAAGAAAGGTTAACCTGTACTGCATTCAATGGATCCTGTCTGAATCCATAAAATCCGGCATAAGGGTGTGTCGGCCCCCAGAGTGAAACCACGGGAACATTGACGAGGGAAGCCAAGTGCATGTTTGCCGAATCCATGGTGACCATCACCCGCATTTGCTGCATCAGATCAAGCTCCTCGGCCAATGATTTGACAGCGGGAAATGGAACTGCATGTGAGAACCTCTTTTCCCAATCCGCAAGCAAAAATCGCTCAGCCCCTTTCCCGCCAAAAAAATACAATTGATATGGTTCCCGGTTGAAATGTTCAACAACCTCCCTGAATTTGTCAATGGGATACATTTTGGTATCATGCTTTGCAAATGGTGCAAAGCCTATGTTCACCTTACCAGCATTCTCTGGTTTTTGTCCGGAAGCTGCATCCGGTTTGGGAGCATGGTCAGTTTTACCCAAAGGAGGTTGAACCTTCGGTGAATCAATCACAAAACCCAGTCGCCTGAAAACATCAGCATATCGTTCTGTTGCATGCGACAAGGGTCTGTAGATCTTGTTCTCCTTCCTGACCAGCGCGTATTTTTCGATTCTTCCCTTGTTGATCACTTCCGTTTTTCTTTTACCGGCTTCAAAAAGAAACCGCAACACATGGGTACGCAATACTCCATGCAGGTCTGCAACCAAGGAAAAATCATGTTTTTTTCTGAGAAAATTGAAGATCCTGAAAATGCCCAGCAATCCGCTGTAATCCCCTTTCAGGTCGAAGCCCTCAAACTCAAGCCGATCGATTCCACCAAACAATCCTGCCAGCTGCTTTTCACTGGCCACAACAACAGATACATCTTTGTTGGAGGCAAGAAAGGACTTTAACACTGGTACGGTCAGCGCTACATCACCCAATGCAGAAAACCGCATGACCAAAATCTTTTGTCGGACCGGAGAGCTGCTCATTTTTTATTCAAGTTGTACAAGACAGGATTGAGGGATGGATCATTGTACATTTTCATCTGGCGGTAGACTTTCATGATTTTTTTTCCTTCCCTGATCTCACCCAACAGTTCATCAATGGAGTTGGAAAGATCTTCCTGTTGCTCCAACAATACCTGCAATTTGGCAGTACATTTTAAACGATGTTCTTCAGTGGCATCGTTTCTGTTTGCCTGTTCCTGCATGTGGTATATTTTCAACATGAGGATCGAAAGTCGGTCAATTGCCCAGGCAGGACTTTCGGTGTTCATCCTTGCGTTTGGCAAAGCATCAACTGTTGCATATTGAAGGAGAAATTGATCATCAATCTGTTCAACCATGTCGGTCCGGACCTGATTGGACCTGTCTATCCTTCGCTTGAGTTCAATGCCCGCGACGGGATCAATCTGCGGATCCCGCACGATATCCTCCAAATGCCATTGCACGGTATCCACATGGTTCTTTGCGTAAAAAAGATGTTCCAGGGTTCCTGCTGGATAGGGATTGCTGATTTCTGCATCCACGTTGTTGTGAAGATGGTAATCCGCAACGGCACGGTTAAAGACTTCAATGCAAACAGAACTGATTGTCATGGCACAAAAATAGACAATATGGTGCTGATTGGCATCAGGGAACAACAATTCCTATCTGGAAACCGATTGGGATTTTGCTTTAAAAAGAAATGTCACGGTCAATGATAGGATAAGACAGCAGGATGGGCCCGCAGTAAAGGCAATCATCTTTGATCCTGCATGCTGTCCAGAGTAAATGCCCCAAAATGCCCATGCCAACACGAATCCAAATGCAGGTTGTTTCTGCTTACCCACCATGAAGATACCCAACAACAATGCCAACAGTATCATCATCATGCTCCAGATCTGGGGAGACAAGGGTTCACCCTGCCACCCAACACCGACGAGCAATGCAGTAACGTTGGCAATGGTTGCCACAGATATCCAGGCCAGGTAAACCACAAAAACATGAAAGACCCAAAGTCTGTAAAAGAATGGCATCTGGTTTTTCATGGGCCGTATGGCGAGGTACATGCGCAAAAGCACTACCAAGAAAGCCAGCATGATGGCAAGGGATATGCCCAGGTATAAATAATGCCAGGCAACAATCCATGCTGCATTCAATATGCAAGTGACCAGAAAATAGGGCCCTGCCTTTTCAATACAGGCTTTGGCAGTACCATTGAATTTTCCAAAAGCTGCAAAAAGGCTGCAGAAAACGAAGCCAATCAACAAAAGGTAAATGATTCCCCAAATTCCAAAGGTGAAGCCGGCAGGCACAAAATAATTTGGATACAGTGCGGAAATCTGCCCGGTATTGTATCCATTGATGGGAAGGATATTGGCCATGGCATTGACACTCAGCACCAGGGCAAGGCCGAGAAGATTCAGTATTGCGTTCAACCTGCCTTTCATTTGGTGGAATTTAAAGGCAATTTAAACTGAAAACCGTTCAATCGAACAAGGTGCTTGGGTGATTTTGATTTCCATAGCCCTGGTAATTTTATAGGTGCAGTTGTTATATTTATCTTAGAACATTTCGCCGGGTACCATCAGTCATGCCCTTGGCCATACAGTGATGATACCCTTTTGATTTTTTCATGACATTCATGTACCCAAAGAGATACAAATTGAAAAGATTCAACAAAGACCAATAATGCTTGAGCATCATCAGCGATTCGCACAATACGGTCAAGGAATGATGATTTCGCTACCATACCATTCCTTTCTGCGTGAAGAAATGTCAACTCATCCTCCATGATGGTATTGAGAAGACTCCTTATCTGTACATTGATTTGTTTCAAATGAATGGTAAATGCAGCATCCGGATGTTCCTTCTTTGCCTTCATTTTTCCCATCAGGAACAGCTCTGCTTTGAGCAGAAAAAGCACCACTACCCTTATGTCACGGTTAGAAAAACAGTGTGTTTTTTCGGCTGTATTTTTCATAAGTCCATTTTTTGCAACCTGTTTCAGTTTCACATGTACATCTATAAATCAACACTCAGTAAAGGTATTGTCTTTATGACATTTTACTCTCTTTTTGACAATCAAATTATAAGTCAATTGCAATTGTGAAAAATAAAAACAACCACCTGGGGCAAAAAATAAAACGATTAAGGGCGTTCAAGGGCATGACCCAGGAAGATCTGGCAACAGCCTTGGGAAAAACAAGGTCGCTGGTATCTTATTTTGAACGCACTGGCAACATCAACAACTATACACTTCAAGAGATTACTTCCATACTAGGGGCCAATCCTGAAGAAATCGAGTTGGAAGAAAATGAAGCATCCTACAATTCACATCCAAACAACAATGGCAACAATTCCGACTACAACGGCATAGCGCAAAAATTAATTGATCAGCAGAAAACAGAAATCCTTTTTCTCAAGGAAACCATTAACTACCAGTGGCAATTGTTGAGTGAATTGTCTAAAAGAAAATAATATTAACTTTTCGACAACAGAACACAAATAAAAAAGAGATAGGTAAAATTGCCTAATCAACACACCTGAAGCCGGTATGTTCCAACCCTGTATCGGTTGCAGTTTTCATTCTTGATGTTACCCTGTAACCTTTGCAATAGGATGCATTGCACAAAAAAGAGCCTCCCCTCACAACCTTTTTTTGAACCGTGGGCTCCTGCGGGTCATAGCTGTCTGCCGGGCCCTTGGGATCGATGGAAACCTGACCGCTCATTTTTGCATAATAGTCTTCCCTGAACCAGTCTGAGCACCACTCCCAAACATTTCCTGCCATATCATAGAGTCCAAAAGGGTTTGCGGGAAAAGTCCTTACAGGTGATGAGGAAGGGAATTTGTCCCAGTTGGTATTGTTGCTGGGAAAGGTTCCCTGCCAGGTATTGGCCTTGGGCTTGCCTTGTTCAACGTCCTCGTTGCCCCAGGGATATTTGTCGTTTCTTCCACCCCTTGCGGCATACTCCCATTCTGCTTCAGTGGGCAAGCGTTTTCCTGCCCATTTGCAATATGCCATGGCATCGTCCCATGAAACATGCACAACAGGATAATTTTCTTTGCCCTTGATGTTGCTGCCCACTCCTTTGGGATGTTTCCAATTGGCGCCTTTTTTCCAATCCCACCATTGGCTGGGGTCTCCCAATCCTGTGCCTGGGGCTTGTTTTTGGAATACCAGTGATGCTGCAACCAAAACGCTATCTGGTGGCTTGGGTGTTCCAGCAGGGACTTGCTTTTTTATTTCTTCCCAGTCTGGCGCAATCTCTGCAGTGGTCACATAGCCTGTGGCATCCACAAATTTTTTGAACTGGGCATTGGTCACCTCGGTAGCATCCATCCAGAAGCCACTGATTTTTACCCTGTGTTGCGGATATTCATCTTCCCTTCCCTCATCATCACTGGCCCCCATCATAAATTCACCGCCAGCTATCCAAACCATGCCTTCATGGGATGCACTGTCAGCAGCGCTTGAGAAGGAAGTATCAGATGCCGCAACAGCAAAGCGTGAGGGCAGCTTGGATGAGCAATGCAGGAGACTGTCTTCAACAGATGCATATTTTTTTGGGGTGGTCGCTTGATTGCAGGAAATCAGCAACATGGCAGCAGAGGCAACTATGAATGGTAAACTTTTCATTGGATGGATTGAAGAGCTAAATTTACCCTTTTTAAAGTGGTTGGGATAGTATTTCTCGTTAAAAAAATGGGCGGTCTTTGGTGTTGCCATTCTTGAGGTATATCCTGTTCAGCCCCCATTTGAAATCCCCCTCCTTGAAGTGAACAAGCAAATCCTTTGCTGTACTCATGTTCTTTCTTTTCAAAGTGATGGTCTCCCCGGTCTTCGTATCAAAAGCATAGTTGACATGCCCGTTGGATTTTTTTGCAACAGGAACAACTATCCCCCTTTTGTCTGACACAACATCAAAATCAAAGGAAGAAATCATGTCTAAGCTGCAGCGGTTTCCTGCAAGACTCTTCACCTGCACCTGCTGAAGGACGCCGTCGTACATGACAGCACTCACCCTGAAGGCCCCCTCAGCACCCAGGTCCTTGAACGACATCTCACGCCATACGGCAGGAATGGCAGGAAGGATGCTGATCTTTCCATCATCGCTTTGCAACATCATCTCCAGCAGGCTGGTGGCAAAGGCCATGGGTGTCTCAAAACATGGGCCTGACTCTGCATAGAGCCCACCCGGTTCTGCATGCCGGTTCAGAAAATCATTGAGGTATTTGATTGACTTGTCACCCTCTCCCAACAGGGAATACATGGCAGAAGCCCCGGTATATGAATAGCCTGCCAATGCCGATGGCATAGAATGCCAATGGTTGACGGAGCGGATGGTGATCTCGCGGTGGGCAGGGTTTTTCATGTCCAACAAGCGGTAGGGATAAATGGCCAGCAAATGGGAATAATGGCGGTGAGAGGAGGTCAGGTCAACATTGCGTCCAATCATAAATCCTTTTTCACTGGTATGCAGTGGTGTAAGGCGCTGCAGCACCTCGCTCCACCTTGACTTATCAGGATCATTGAGTTGCAGCAGCTGATCAACATGCAGCAACGTTTGCAATCCCCATATAAGACCAGACAATGTATAGTGTGCATCTTCTGCATCTGCATACTCGGGTGAATGTGATTTGACAAGATGGTAGACGCCGTTTTCATCCTTGTACAGCAAATGCATCAGGTAGTTGACGGCACGTTTCAACAACGGATAGATGTTGGCTTTCAGTTCATCCTTGTCTCCACTGTACTGGTAATAGCGGTAATAATACAACATGGTCCAAACCAGGTCACCTGGCTCAAACTGTCCTTTTCTGAGGTCATGTTGGTTCAAAGGAGCTACCATGTCAAAGCTTGAAATTCTACCCAATGCGGATGCATCATTTCTCCACTGCTCAGGAACGTTGTTGATCAGGTGCTGCCTGTTCTTGTTCAACAATTCAAACAATGGTTTTGTGAGGTCGAGGTGATTGGATGCAAACAAGGGGGAATAGGTAAGTTGTTGGTTGAGGTTCCACCAGATGCCTGGCCATGGTGTTTTGGAAGTAAACCAAGGACCCATGAGATCAATGATGGGCCTGTCTTCCCGCGTAGCGGATCCCAGCTTGTACAACTGAAGCCAATAATAGGTTTCCACCCTTTTATCAGGGATGGAAATGAAGCTTTTCCTGAAATAGGCGTTCCACCAATTGCGGTGTTTGGCCATCACAAGATCGAAAGCTTTTGACTGAAACCGCTTGATGGCTGCGATTGCCTCGGGCCTGGACTTTCCTTTTTCAGTAGGACTGTATCCTACGGCAACATCAATGACATGTTTTTCCTTGAAGGCTGCATGTTTCCAGACGGTTGCATATTCTCCCTGTGCAAGCAAGGGCTGGTAGCAAATGCCATAACCAGCAGAATCCTTCATTTCAAAGTCCGGATTGTTTTTGTAATTGTATGGCTTGGGGTCAACACGTCCAAAACTGATGCGGGGGCTGATGCTTTGCTCTGCAACCCATTCGCAAAAAATCTTTTCACCACCGTGTTCGGAAGCCTCAATATGGATAATGTCCTCTCCGGATGGCACAAGAAAAAAAAGTTCCACCCTGCCTTTGGTGGTTCTAATCGAGCCTTTTGCAACTGCATTGTAAATGTCAAGGTCGATATCAGCATCCAGAATTTTCCCTTCTGTTCTGATGACCATTTTGCCAATGGGCAATCTTGGGCGTGAAACCAGTTGTTGGGTGAACATGCTGTCTGGATAATGGGGCCGTTGGTCAGTAACATCAGAACGACCAACATCAAACCGGATGGCCTTCTCGCCCTCCCTGTAAGCATTGACTCCAAGCCTGCCATTGCCTGCAATGATGCCATCGTAATAGTCAGTACCCATGCTGTCCCAGTGCATGCGGGTATTTTTCATGTAGGTGTTCCATTCAGTGGTATCGATGGGTTGTGCATCTGTTGCGATGGACATCAACAATATGGAAAGGGAGAGCAAAAATTTCATGACACCAAGTTATAAAAAATCAACGAGGGAAAGCATTGCTGCCATCCCTCGTTGTCAACCTTCCTTTCACTGCTTTCAAAGCCCTATGGAAAGCAAATCATTTTTATTCTTTGACGGTTGTGGTGATTGTCGGTGCGGCTTTTTCCCACTCGCTTCTGTTGAGCTTTTTCTCAACAGGCGCTATCTCATCTCCATTCTCACCATTGTACAGGCGTCCGTTTTTCATTACGAATTTGATGGTATTGGTGTTGCGGATATTGTCCAATGGGTTCTTGTCGAGGATGATCATGTCGGCAAGCTTACCTGCCTCAATGCTGCCCAGGTCTTTGTCAAGGCCCAGGGCCTCAGCCCCCTGAATGGTGGACACTTTCAGTGCATCAATATTTCTCATGCCGCCACTTTGCATGGCCCATACTTCCCAATGTAATCCAAGGCCCTGCAATTGGCCATGGGAGCCGATGCCGGCAATCCCACCCTTTTCAACAATCGACTTCATGCTTTGGGCATGTTTTTGGAAAACATGTTCCTCTGGCAGGAACCAGGTAGCGCGGCGTCTTGATTTGGCAGCAAGCTCTTCGTAAGGTGTGAAGAATTGCAATTTCTTGTTGCTGTAGGGATTGTCATTTTCGTAATAATAATTCTCTGCCCACGGTCCGCCATAAGACACCAGCAGTGTGGGTGTAACCGCCATCTTTGCATCAGCGATAACCTTGGTCACATCCTTGTACAAAGGAAAGATCGGAATGGAATGCTCATGGCCTGGATAGCCATCCAAGAGGTTGGTCATGTTCAGTTTGAAATCCAATCCACCTTCTGTAGTGGGCATGAGCTTTTGGTTCTTGGAGGCATTGATGATCCATTGCCTTGTCTGACGGTTGCCAGTGAGGTACATCTTGATGTACTGTGTATTGTAATACTTGCTGTACTGTTTGAGAATGCTTTCTGCCTGGGCAGAATCCTTGATGTTGTAAGCCCAATAACCCACGCCAGGACCTGTTGAGTATACACGGGGCCCCACCATCTGACCAGCTTCCACCATGTCGGCATAGGTCAACACGTCCGTGGTGGCTGTTTGCGGATCACGGGTGGTGGTAACGCCATAGGCCAGGTTGGCAGCATAGATCCAGACCTGGTTCTTGTGGATTCCCCAGCTGGGCCACATGTGTGAGTGAACATCCACAAAACCTGGAATCACTGTTTTTCCTGCAACATCAAACACTTTAGCGCCCTTTGGGGCTGGAATATTTTTGGCCACAGATTTGATGCGGTTGTTCACGATCAAAACATCCCCTTTGGCAATCACCTCATCGCCTTTCATGGTGATGATGCGGGCACCTTTGAGCAGGATGGTTGAAGATGGATTGTCTTTTGCATAGTAGACCTTGACCCATGTTTCTTCAGGTGTATATTTTGGATCTTCTTTTTTCGCAGTAGACTTCTTTGATGTGTCTGCAGCTGATTTCCTGGCCGTGTCGGTGAGGGCCTTGAGGTCCGCCAATTTCCTGACAGCTTTCAGGCTGTCGTCCAAGTTATCGGACTGGATGAGGTCATACACAAAATGTGCTGCGCCGAGGCTGTAATGAATTTTTGTACCATCAGCAGACCAGGCAGGAAACTCACCGCCAATTTCTGTAAGTTTCTTGCTGGGAAACTCAGCAGTGCTGGCATCTGCAACAGAAATGGAAATCATTTTTCCTGTTGATGGGATCGTGACAGCATAGATGTTGTTGTTGACCTTGGCAATCGCCTTTTCCCCTTTGGGAGAAAGCCATATTTCACTGGCAGGGGTTGCAGGATTGTTTTCCCTTGCATCATCCGTGGTCAATTTTTCCGGCACAATGCAGGGGTCGGCCAAGGGCTTTCCCTTGTGCATGGCAATCGAACCATAGGTGGTGATGCCACTGATCCTGGCATGTGTTTTTTGATCGGTGCCATCCCATTTGATAGAGATCAGGCTGCCGGCGGCATTCATGTAAATGCGGTCGTCGTTGATCGAGAAATGCGGATTATAGCGTCCATTGGCCTTGTCAATCACATTTTCTTGTCCACCCGTTGCATTCATCCAACACAGCAGGTCTTCTGCATCATCATACCCCGGATCAAAGGCGTCCCTGAATTTTTGGTTCGGGGCATGCACATATACGATCCTGTCACCTGACAAATTATAGCGCGGCGAAGCATAGAGTCCTGGGACGGTTGTCAGTGTTTTTGCATTTGCCCCATTCACACCAACCGAAACGATATGACCACCATTGGCTGCCCAGGTGCTGAAAACAATTGTTTTACCATCGGGGCTCCATGAAGGCTGGGCCTCCGTAAATTCATTGGCAGTAAGCCGCCTGGGGGTTCCATTGGGATAGTCCATGAGATATAGCCTATTCAAAACTGTAAAGGCCAATTGTTTGCCATCAGGAGAAGGAACAGCATCGCGGATCTGGCTGGCCATGGCAGCGGTTGTATCCTTGATAGGATACTTGAAAAGCACCTCAGGTCCTAGTTCCAGCTTGCCATCCACTTCATAAGGAATTTCGGTATAGCTGCCATTGCTGATGTCAATCTTGTTGATCTTGCCACCAAACGAAGCCAGTAGGTGCTTGTTGTCTGGCGTAAAAGCCATGGCAGGCAATACCCCGGAGACAGCGATGGATTCCTGGTCGTCTCTTTGCACTGGATAGGCCAGCCAACGCTCATCGCCGGACTTCAAGTCACGGATCACCAACCCGGTTTTGTCTTCAAACCTTGTTCCATAGACCAACCATTTGCCATCGCCGGAAAGCACCGGGGTGAAGGCAGATCCATAGCGTGATGTCAGCTTGGTGGTTCTTGCATTGCTGCGGTCATAGACACCAATTTCATATTGAGGAAGTTGGGCATTGTAGTTCCATGAACCCGTGCGGAATGAATAGTAGATCAATTTTCCATCGTGGCTGATGGCGGGATCAATGGTCTTCAATGTTGCCGGTTCATCTATGAGTTGCGTCCCTGATCCGCCATCCTTGTGGATCATGTAGAGCTTGTTGACCCTTCTTCCCTTGGAGTAAACAATGTATTTCCCATCGGGTGTCCAGTCTGCAGAAGGAAAATTCTGGTTGATTTCTTTGGTGAGCTGAACCGTATCTTTTTTCTCTGTGTCGATGAACCAGAGATTTTCTGCGCCGCTTTTGTCGGAAACAAAAAGGATTTTCTTGCCGTCTGGGCTGTAGCGGGGATGCTGGTCAAAGGCCAAGCCGCGGGTGATTTGGGTGGCCTTTCCGCCTTCGGATGGAATGGTGTACAAATCTCCCATCATGTCAAAAACGATGGTCTTGCCATCTGGACTGATGTCTACGGAAGTCCAGGTACCTTCATTGGTTTTCAGCTCCATCATCCTGCTGGCTTTCAATGGCAGGTTTTTGTAGCGGGTGAAGGCAGTGTCTTTTTGGGCATGGAGCAATGTGGAGATGAGCACTGTGGCCATCAATGCCAAGCCAATTCGTATTGATTTCATTGGTGAAAATTTGGAAACCGAAAATACCGAAAAAGCTCTACACACTTGCCCCGACCCATATTTCTGTATTGTCGTATCTTGTCAATATCTTTTTTACAATAGCTCAATACAGTAGATTTATGAAACGTAAATTGGCATTATTGGTTCTCCTTATCCAAGTTTCCGCTTTTTCGATAGCACAAGAACAGGCCTACTTTCCCGACCCCAACCCCGCCATCAGACAGAGGCTGGAAGAATGGCAGGACCTGAAGTTCGGACTGCTCATGCACTGGGGGCCTTACAGCCAATGGGGCGTTGTGGAAAGCTGGAGCATTTGCCCGGAAGACGTGGGCTGGGCCATCGATGCCTGGAAAAAGGGCGTGGCTACTGAGTACCACGACTATGTAAAGAAATATGAGGCACTGAAAAGCACCTTCAATCCCTCAAAATTTGCACCTGAAAAATGGGCTGCCGCAGCAAAAGAGGCGGGGATGAAATACATGGTCTTCACCACGAAGCACCATGACGGATTCAGCATGTTCGACACCAAGTTTACAGACTACAAGGTAACTGACAAGGGTACTCCTTTTTCCAGCAATCCCAGGAGCAATGTTGTGAAAGAAGTGTTTGGTGCTTTTCGAAAGGAGAACTTTTGGATTGGAGCCTACTTTTCAAAACCCGACTGGCACTCTGATTATTACTGGTGGAAGCGTTTCCCGGCCAGTGACCGCAATGCCAACTACTCCATCAGAAAGCATCCTGAGCAATGGAAAAAATTCGTGGAATTCACCCATAACCAAATTGATGAACTCATGACGGATTATGGCAATGTTGACATCCTTTGGTTGGATGGCGGCTGGGTGCGCAAGAAAACAGATGAAGAAGTGAAGGCTGAACTGCTGGATGTTTATGACAACTCAAGATGGTTCCGCAATCCGCAAAGCCAGGACATCAACATGGCCGAGATTGTAAGAAAATCTCGCCTCAAGCAACCCAAGTTGATTGTGGTGGACAGGGCCGTTCCTGGTGAACACCAGAACTACCTTACTCCTGAGCAACATATCCCGGAAACAGGGCTGCCTTATCCCTGGGAAACCTGCATGACCATGGCGGGCAGCTGGAGCTATGCACCCAATGACAAGTACAAGCCTACCAATGAGTTGGTAGAAAAATTGGTGGATGTAGTGAGCAAGGGTGGGAATTTCCTGTTGAACATTGGCCCTGATCCCAATGGCGAACTCGATGCTGAAGCATACAACCGTTTGAAGGGCATGGGAGATTGGATCAAAGTCAATGGCGAAGGCATTTATGGCAGCAGGATGAACAAGGCCTTCAATGAAGGGGAGAACATCCGCTTCACCAAATCCAAGGATGGAAATACCCAATACATTTTCTTGTTTGATTTTCCTGCTGAAGGAAAGATCAACATCAGCAAGATTGACATCCCTGAAAAGGCAACGATCAGCATGTTGGGCGGCAAGAAAAACCTGAAATGGAAGAAGACCAGCACGGGTTTTGAAATCATGATTCCTGCTGAATTAAAGTCAACTACAGACCATGTGTGGACGCTGAAAGTGGCGACTGCCAAATGAGTAGTGAAAACTTATTGTGGAGCTGAATCCAAGTATTGTCGAGCAGTCGATCCTATTGGACGGACTTGACTGCCTTGTACACCTCCGGTAGCGCTGCTTTCAACCGTTGATAGGTGGCTTCAGAAATATTTTTATCATCAAAAGGGGTGAACAGCACAAATGGCTTGTTCGTCCCTTCTTTTCTACCATATTTGTATGCATAGGTAAACCAACCGTCTGGTTGAAGTTGCACCTCTTTCAATGACTTGTTGGGCACTGTGATAAAGAATTTGTTGGGCTGCTTTAGCTGGGTGTTGCCCAGGGCAAGTTTTCTCATTTCAATATAGGCCTCCTTTGCAGTTTCAACTGCAGGATCGATCAACTCCACGTGTTTGGCCAGCACTGATCGGTAGGCATATTCGCCATTGAATTTCATGTTGTACAACTCGTTCAATACGTTTTTGATGGTGTCGCGCATGAAGGGATAATGGGTGCAACCAAGGATCAGTGTATTCATCGGAGTGGTAATGCCCTGTGCACGCATTTTTTCAATGAGACTGACCAGGTGATAACGGACATAGTTTTCCGGATCATTGAGCTGGATGTCCAAGCACTTGCCTTTGTCATCGTACTCGCAAAGCAATTTGTTGTTTTCCTTGTTGAACTTGTAGACATTGAGCAGTGCCGTGTCAATCTTGTATTTAAGGTTGTTGACAGATGGTCCCTTGTAATCTTTTCTATAGGTACTGGCTGTATCAACATAAAAACTATAATCGCGATCGATGGCGTCTGCAAGCCCAAATCCTCCCTGGCTCACAATCACAGGCTCGGGCATTTGCATGGATGCAGCCAATGCCCTGATGGTCTTGGGGTATCCGTCAGATGCAACTGTTCCTGCTGTTGCAAACACACCGATTGCCCCTTTTTCATGTGTGGATTGGTAGGCCAATGCCGCCTTCACGCCAGCATTGATGACCCCAACCACAGGAGCCTTGGTGCCGTTGTCTTGTACAAACTGCTTCACCTCTTCCAGAGCAAAGGCAGTAGCCGTATTGCAGGCAAGCACCAACATTTTCACACCTTGTTTAGGGGCTGCAGGAGCGTTTGTCCTTGTAATATCATATTGCTGTTTGAGCAGAAAATCCATGTTTTTCACCACATGTTCCTTGAGCAGCTTTGTCTTGTTTTCTGCTGCATAGTTTCCATAAGGCATGTTGGCCTGGTCTGCGAGGTATTGGAAATATTCCTTGTCAAAATCAGGTTTGCCGTCAGCACCTGGTTTACCCGTAATGTTGTTGAAGGCATCCAGGGTGAGCATGGCTTCCAAAACCGTCAACCCTCCAGTGCCCGAATCAAAAACACCAATGGGCAATCCGTTTTTTGTCTTTTCCTGTGCACCCGAAACCAGGAAAAACAATGAAAACAGAAATGACAGCCGCAATGAAGCCTTTTGTGGTTGCATGATCGTAATTTTATTTTTGACTTTCGCACATAAAACTACCTTGTTTTTCACGGAAATTCATCAAGCTGTTGCAACTTTACACAATTCCTGGTGTTGAATGTATTTAAAGTAACTTTAAAACAAAACCATGTCAAGATACCAGCTGCTGTTTTCAATTGCCTTGATCTTCATTTCTTGCGCTTGCAATGAGCATAAATCATCAACAGAAAAAAAGGAACATGGAATGGAATCCACGACCGAGAACAGCCATGAGCAATTCAAACCAGAAATGGTGGTGAACAAAACTGATTTTGCCTGTGGAATGCCTGTTTCAGCGGGGATAAAAGATACCGCGCAGTTTGAAGGCAAGGCCTATGGGTTTTGTTCTTCAGAATGTAAGACAGAATTCCTGAAAACACCTTCAAAATACCTTGCACAACAGCAATAAAAAAACAACTATATCCATGCCAACAGTAAAAGCTTACGGAGCACCAGACAGCAAATCCCCCATAGCACCCATATCCATTCAAAGAAGGGAGCTCCACCCACACGATGTACAGGTTGAAATCCTTTACTGTGGCGTTTGTCACAGTGACATCCATACCGCAAGAAATGAATGGGGTGGCGCGGTGTACCCTGTTGTTCCGGGTCATGAAATTGTGGGGAAAGTCAAGGCTGTTGGTACTGCAGTGACCCGCTTCACTGTAGGACAAACGGTGGGTGTAGGGGTGATGGTAGACAGCTGCCGCAGCTGTAGCAATTGCAAAACCGACTACGAGCAATATTGTGAGGAAGGAATGACCGGAACCTACAATGCATTGGAAAGGGATGGCTCTGGCATGCGGACCATGGGCGGTTATTCTGCTGAAATTGTGACCGATGAAAATTATGTTTTGCGCATCAATGGCCATGAAAATCTGGCAGGCATCGCACCATTGCTTTGTGCAGGAATCACTACCTACTCTCCTTTGCGCTTTGCCAATGTGAAGGCAGGCATGAAAGTTGCAGTAGTTGGATTGGGAGGGCTTGGACACATGGCAGTAAAATTTGCTGTTGCTTTTGGTGCTGAAGTAACTGTGATCAGCACATCATCCTCAAAAGTGCAGGAGGCTTCCAGATTGGGAGCCCATCATTTTGTCCTTGCGAAAGATCCAACAGCATTGGAATCCCATGCCTCATCGTTTGACATTGTATTGGATGCCATTTCAGCGGACCATGACTATACCCAATACCTCAACCTGTTGGGGCTGAATGGAAAGCTGTTGGTGGTAGGACTGCCTGAACACCAGCCAAAACTGTCCCCGTTTGCCCTGATCAAAAACAGGAGAAGCATTGTTGGTTCAATGATCGGAAGCATCAAGGAAACACAGGAAATGCTTGACTTCTGTCATGAGCACAACATCTTTGCGGAAATTGAAACCATTGCCATATCCCAAATCAATGAAGCCTACGAAAGGATGATCAAGGGAGACATCAAGTACAGGTTCGTCATTGACATGTCAACGCTATAGCATGTCAAGCATCAACAGAAGAAATTTTATCACAGCCCTTCCAGCAATATCACTGGTAAGGGCTGTTCCAGTTTCTGACAATGTTCCCATGCATGGTGCGCAACGGTTCAGGATCAGCCTGAATGCCTACTCATTCAATGACATGTTGATGAAGAAAAAAATCAGCAAGCATGAACTGCTTGAATTTTGTGCCAATACAGGCTTCGATGCAGTGGACATGACAGGTTATTATTTTTCTTCCTACCCTGCAACTCCATTGGATGAAGAGATATTCACCTTCAAAAGACAAGCACATGCATTGGGGATTGAGATCAGCGGAACAGGGGTCCGGAATGAATTTTCTTACAGTGACAGGTCGGCACTTGCCAAGGAAATTGACACGGTATTGCGCTGGGTGGAAGTAGCAGCAAAAATGGGAGCACCTGTTTTGCGGATATTTACGGCAAAACAATATGCAACCGGCGAAGAACGAAAAAAGGTTAACGAAAACATCCGCTACGCCTTGCACAAATGCGTGGAAAAGGCTGCCGCTTTCGGTATTGTACTTGGAATACAGAACCACAACGATTTTCTGAGGACAGCAGCAGAGTGCCAGGAATTGATCGAATCCATCAACAGCAAATGGCTTGGATTGGTATTGGATACCGGCAATTTCATCGCAGACGACCCGTATGAAGAAATCAGGAAGGCTGTGCCACTGGCAGTCAACTGGCAGGTAAAAGAAAAGCTTTTGGTCAACGGTGTTCAAACCCCGATGGACCTGAAGCGGCTCTCGTCAATCATTCAATCTTCCAACTACAAGGGAAATCTTCCCATTGAGACACTGGGAATGAATGACCCACTGAACGAAGTTCCTGTCTTTTATAAAAAAGTGAAAAGGGCGGTTTTGGGATAAATGCCCAGAATACTCAAGATTTTGTTAAATTGAACTGCTGACTTGCATTTGATTGGAACACCCTTTATTTTCAAGAACCAATTATGATGCAACGCAACATCCCCTTGCTCCTTTTTTTTCTGGTGCTTAGGTTCTTTCAGTGCGCACATGCACAGGAAAACTTGCTTCCAAAATGTGGATCTGACGCCATGTTGTCCATTCTCCGCATGGATCCATCCTTCGTTCAAAGGGAGAAAGGACTCAACATGGCCATACGCAACAAGATCCTCTTCAAAAAAAACCAACCTGCCGTTGTCTATACCATCCCCGTTGTATTCCATATTGTCAATTCAAATGCCGCATCGATCACAGACCTCATGGTGGTCAACGCACTAAAGGAATTGAACGATGCATTTGCCCACCTGGGCGCATATGGTGTTGATCCACTTGGTACCAATACCATGGTGCAGTTTTGCCTGGCAAAAACAGATCCAAAGGGCGGGTTGACCAATGGCATTGACCGTGTGAATTCTTATTATGAAAATATTGATGTAGACCTGGAATCTGACAAATTGGGGTACCTGACCAACTGGGACCCGTCAAAATACGCCAACATCTGGGTTGTCAATTCCATACAAGGTGAAATCCCTCCAAGCCCCTTCAACTGTGGTGTCTGGACAAGATCTGGATTTGGTGGGTATGCCAGTGCCGGTGTCGGGGCAGTGGTAAGTGGACTCAGCACGCCATTGGTTGCCCATGAAATGGGGCATTACCTTTCTCTGTTGCACACTTTTCAGGGCACCAATTGCATCAACAACGATTGTACCACTGACGGTGACCTGGTTTGTGATACGCCCCCTGACAGGAGTACTGCCGGATCTTCCTGCAGCAACCCAGAGAATTCCTGCCAGACAGATACCATTTCAGGACCATTCAAAACAGATGTACCTGACAACATTTCCAATTTCATGGACTACGGCAGCCCATGTCCTTCGGTATTTACACAAGGGCAGGCTGATAGGATGCGTGCATTTCTGGAGTCCTTCAATGGAGGAAGTCTTATCAAAAGTGACCGGTGCAACATACCGTGTGCAGAAAACATTAAAGCCAGCTTTGACTGGAATTCAAACCCACATCCAATCGTTGGCGATGTTGTGACGTTCAACAACAGCAGCCTTGGTGCAACAAACTTCAAATGGTACGTGAATGGTGCATTGGTGGACAGTACTTTGAACCTGACAAAAGGTTTTCCAATGGCAGGAAAATACGAAGTGGCGCTGAAGGCCTACAATGCTGACAGCACATGCTTTGGATCCTATCTTGGAAATGTTGTTGTCAATTGCGGGGTGGCATCCAGGTTTTCGCCCAACAAAAGAATCATTGCCTCTGAAACAGGCATATACAATGATACGGTGAGGT
The DNA here is from genome assembly GCA_030832085.1 of Chitinophagales bacterium. GTDB lineage: Bacteria > Bacteroidota > Bacteroidia > Chitinophagales > Chitinophagaceae > Pollutibacter. Next base: position 42,933 of record JAURJU010000092.1, read on the forward strand.
TTGTAAACAAATCCTATGGTGCAACTTCATACAAGTGGTACATGAGCGATCATATGGGTGGTAACATCACCATGATCAGTACCGCTGCCGATTTGACCTATATGTTCCCCAGGGCGGGCAGTTACCGGATCAGCCTTCAGGCCACCAATGGAAGCTGCACCGAAACATCACCCACCTATACCATGACCGTATTGGATCCAAGGCCTGATGGCATCCTGACCATGTATGATGTAGATTGCTACAAGAATGACAGCTTAAGAATCGTTTTTGGTATTTACAATGCGGGCTTCGACACTATTCCCCCCAACATGCCGGTTAGTTTTTACGACAGGAACCCCCTCATGGCTGGAGCACAGCAATTGAACAATACATTCTATACAGACAAACCGATACTTGGTCGTTGTGGCATCACATATACACATGTCATTGCCTCCAACAGGTTAAAACCGGACAGTATAGTTGCCGTTTTTGACGCAAATGACACCCTCAATGAGTTGAGCAATCTCAACAACAAGGCCAGCCGCAAAAATGATCAATTCCGAATTGCGGTTTCTCCGACAGATACGACAGTCTATATCAGCAGTGACGTGCAACTGAATTTAAAGGCAACAGGCGACATTGCAAGGAACATAAAATGGACCACCAAGACAACGGCAAGTTGTACGGATTGCCTGGATCCCATTTTTAGGATCATCGATTCGGTTAAAATAAAAGCCTATGCGGAGAGCAGTCTCGGTTGTGCTGACTCTGTAACCGCCAACGTCAATGTATTTCCCATTGACATATTTCTGACCACAAACGCTATACTCTGTTCAAGAAACGATAGCCTTGTGGCCAGTTCGGTTGTATGCCTGGCCAATGGCTATAGCAGCCTCAAGCAGAACATTGAGGTGCGGTACTTTGATGCAGACACATTGCTTGGACCTGCCAATCTGTTGGGTGCCGCCACGATCTTAAGAACAACCACCTTCAACAACCTCTGCTTGCAATTGCGTCACCGCATCAAGATGAGCAAAACGGGGAAAGTCTTTGCGTACATCAATGGTGACCTTAAACAATTTGAGTCCAACCTTAACAACAACAGATCGTCTGGTAATTATGTCCCCTTCACGATTGATGTGCCGGATGATGACATCGATGTATTCAGGGGTGTCTCCACACAACTGACCATCATCAATGGAGGAGAAAAATACAAGACCCTGCTGTGGACGCCTTCCACACAGCTGAGTTGCAGCACATGCCCTGATCCGGTCTTCAAAGGAAACTCAAATACGCTGCTAAAAGTGGTTGGGAGTTCAGAATACCTGTGCAGGGATTCAGCGAGCATCAAAGTAAATGTTTATTGGCAAAAGCACCTGATCCTTCCCAATGTATTCACTCCAGACGGTGATGGACTGAACGATTACTTTTATGTCATCGCAGGAAAGGATGTCAAACTTGTAAAACAATTCCAGGTCTTTAACCGATGGGGCGAAAAAGTTTTTGAAAAAAACAATGGCAATACGAACACGTATGCTTCCGGCTGGAATGGAATGTTCAAAGGAGTCAAGGCCCCCATGGGTACCTATGTTTATTTGATCGTTGTGGAACTGCAGGATGGATCAACCGAAACATACAAAGGAAACATCACCCTAATCAGATAATGTGAAGAAAAGACTCACCGCATTGTGCTTCATTTTTTTGGTATTGCAAACGCGTGCCCAGGATCCTCATTTTTCACAATTTTTCTCTTCGCCCCTAACCTTGAATCCTGCAAATACAGGAAATTTCACAGGCTTTGCAAGGGTTGCCATCAATTACAGGAACCAATGGCCCTCATTTGGAAACGCGTATACCACATCAACTGCTTCTGTTGATGGAGCCATTTTTAAAAAATTGATTCCTGGTGGAGATCAATTGAGCGTTGGACTGCTCATGTTGTCGGATCAATCGGGCAATGGCATATTAAAAGAAAACCATCTTTCCGTATCGACTGCATACAGAAAGGGCTTGGATGCCATGGGGAACCATTCCATTACCGCTGGATTTCAAGGAAGTTTCAGCAGCCTCGGTTTCGATCAAAACAAGGCCAATTTTGAAGATGAGATTTCGGCAAGTGGGTTTACCTTGCCTTCAGCAGAGCTGTTGCTTACCCGCAATCTTGGACGACAATACCTTGACATGCATGCAGGCCTTTTGTACAAGGGCTCTTTCACAGAAAATGACCTGTTCTATGCAGGGGCTTCAGTCTATCACCTGAATACCCCATCGCTTGGATTTTCATCCCCTGATTATTTTATACAAAGGCGCTATAACATTCAGGCAGGAGGATTGCTGGGAATTGGATATGCAACCACCCTTCACGCCAGTTTTCAATACCAACAACATTTCAATTACAAGGAATTGGTGATGGGTGGTGCGATCAGCCAGTTATTGGTCGATAAACAAAAAACCTATACCGAAGTTTATGCAGGCGCCTGGATCAGGAACAATGATGCTGTAATCCCCTATCTGGGCATTGAATGGAACCGTTTAAGGGCGGGGTTTTCATACGACATCAACTATTCAAAAAGAAAGGCAGCTTCGGCATTGTACCAGAGTGCAGAAATCTCCCTGCTATGGATTTTCGACATGAATGAGGGTGGCATCTCGGTCAAGTGTCCAAAATTCTGATCAATGCTGCTTCAAAAATTTCTTGAAATAGGTTTTCCCATTGTTGGTTACGCGTAACAGGTAGATCCCTTCTGCAGCATTCGTCATTTCAAATGCGTGAGACCTTGTTCCTGCTGTGGTATTCATTTGTTGACCATTGAAAATTGACTGCCCTGCAACGGACAGGATATCAAACTTGAGCTTTCCAGCAGCTGGATTCAATTTTACCTCAAGCCTATTCCTTATCGGATTTTGAACAATTGTCAATCCTATCTGATCGGGGTTGTAGTTGTTCACTGCGGTAGTACCCGCAGAAGGCAATAAATACCTGCTCAACACCGGCATATGGTCGGCGGTTGTGTTGGCATAGTCGGTGATCCAGTCATTCACTTCCCTGATCAACCGGACTGAACCATTGATATAGTCAGCTTCGAGTTCATTTGAAATGATTACATGGTCAATAAAATCGGAGTATCCGATCAATGAATTGTGGCCCGTCTTGCTAAGGATCATGCTTACAGCCTTGTATCGGTCAGCGTCTGTGGAGTCCTTTACAATATCATCGTATGAAGAAAGTGCAGGACTCACGCCTTCAGAAATCGTTGAATCCAAATCGTCATTGTAATCTCCCAAGATGATGATGCTTGCAGCATTGAAGCTTGCATCAAGTGTATCTTTCAACTCTTTTGCGCCATCCTTTCTTCTCAGGTGATCGGACGCAGTACTGCCCGATTTGCCATGCACCAGGATAAAATTCATTTTTTTGGTGGCTGTACCATTCACTACATCTGCCTGCAACAGAAAAGGAACACGACCACTTGCCCAGTTGGAATTGGCTGCAGTACTGGATTTCAAAAGACCCCTTGCGCTAACGTTGGTAATCATGGATTTTCTGTAGGCAAATGCTATTTTTTGGCCAGGCGCATAACTTCCGCTCGAGGTGTTGGGTGCATTGGAACAATAATCAGAAACAATAAACCCATAGCCAGCAGAAGATTCAACGAGTGTCTTAAAGCGGTTGACATCCACCACTTCAGAAAATGCATAGATGTCCGCATCAAGGCTGTCCATCACGCGTTTGATGTTTGCCTGCGCAAGGTCATCATTGCTTGGGCCCTGTCCGGATGCAGTACTTCCAAACCAAAGGATGTTCCAGTTTACCACATCAAGTGTAGCATTTTTTGCATAGGTATTTCCTGATACATCATAATATGCGGTGGTTGAACCCGAGGCACTGAAAGCAATCCTTCCAACCGCAACCGATTTGTCCGTTGTCGGCAAGTACCGGACATGGATGGTCTTGGATCCACCAGTCAATTGTGCAGGGGTAAAAGTAAGGGTATTGGAGAAGGCAATATTGTCTTTGGAAATTTGAAAAAGAACCGGTGCTGAAATGACAAGGTCTGACGATGCATTCATCACCTGAAAGCGAATGGGCTTGGAAACTGTTGTTGTTCCTGAAATGCTGTTGTCGAACTGTGTCAATGTTGGCGTTTCAAGCGTCACTTTTGCCACTGGTGCTGATGTCCTGTTTTTGATCAGCACATCATCCAACGATACCCTTGCCGCCCCAAGCGATGGAGAGGAAGTGTATTTGAATGCAATATAGGTTGCTCCGGATTTGAAAGATAAAAGGTTGATGTCCTCAACAGCAGTCCATTTGTCGCTGTTAGGCAAAGGCAACAAGGCATCAATGGGTGTCCATGCTGCAGCACCGGCCGCAGGCCTGGAAGATTGATTCGCGGCAACAAACACCTGTATCTGAGGACCTGCATACTTTGTCCTTTCATTGAAGGAAAGTACAGGAAATTGAAAAAGGCTGAGATCGAGCGCAGGAGAGATCAACCAATCTTCGTTGTCAACCGCCCCGGTACCTGTTACAAAACCATTGACCTGCACACCATTGGTGGAGGCATTGCCAAATATGCTGCAGGCCCAAACACTGTCGCCCTTTACGCTGGTCTGTGTCCAACCCGAGGGAAGACCACCGGAACAGGTATTGAAATCAAAAGAAAACTCAGGCGCAACCGAAGTGGTGAAACTCCAGGTACTGTTGCCGGTAAACCCTGCAAATTTATTGCCGGCAACATCGGTAAAAGCACCATTGGGAACCTCAACATAGTACTTTGTAGAAAGGGTAAGCCCGCTCACGGCAATGCTGGCAGCAGAACCTGAAACAGCAACAGCAGCAGTTGCAACATCAAAACTGGCTACGGTACTGTTGTCGCTTAATTTTTTGAGGGATACCCATCCATTCCCTTTGGCTATGGGTTCGGAGAAATTGAGCACAAGGCTTGTGCTGGTATTGATGCCTGTTGCATTGTTCGCAGGATTGACAGATGATAGCGTCGGAGCAATATTGTCGGAACCAGCACTGATGGCATCAATGGAAAAATCATCAATGCCCAAACCATCGTCAGCGCCTGTTGCATTGAAGTCGGACCAGCGCAGGTAAAAGGTTGCGCCATTGCCAATGTTGAGACCTGTAATGGTAAAATTGATGGCTGTTGCATTTGCGGCAAGTGTACCATCCAAAGCGCCAGCAGTTCCGGTTGTTATGGGTCCAGTGAAATCTAGTTGGTCAACATCTTTCCATGTGCCATTGGCCAGGCTTGTGGCATCCGTACTGTATTGAAAATCGAGGCGGTCTGGCCTTGCGGTTGCACCCAGCCTCCATTGTTCTCCGGTATAGGCAATTTTGAGCGAAGTGATGGCACCTCCTGTAGTATTGGTGAAAGCAACCCCAATCAATGGAATGAGGCTCCCCGATTGCACCGTTCCCAGCGCCCTGTCGTCTGATGCATCAATTCCAAAACTATAGGTATCCCCAGAAGTGGAAGAACCTGTTCCGGCTGTATAAGTGGCATTGGCGTTGGTACCCGTTTCCAGCAAGAGCCAGCCCGCGGGCAGGGTTGAAGCCGTTCCAGTCTTTGCAAGTGTATTGAAGTTTTGTGTGTACTGTGTTGTTGAAAGGACAACCTGTGCATGAACACCGGAACAAAACACCAGGGTTGTGGCAATGAAAAAAGGCAGTACTGCGGAAAAATATCGCATGAAAAGGGATTTCTGCGAATATAGAGGGATTTTGAAAACCCTCACCACATCCATCCGTCAAGTCAGCATTAATTTTTCCAATTCAGACTTCAGGTGACGCGCCGGGACAACCCCGGACTGTCTCCACTTCACAAAACCATTTTGAAAAATGATCAGGGTAGGAACGCCCTGCACCTGGTAATGTTGTGCAATGGATGGATTTTTATCAACATCAATTTTTAGGATGGTTGCATGTTCGCCCACTGTATCCTTGAGTTCCTTGAGGATGGGAGCCATCATTTTGCAGGGTCCACACCACTCGGCAAAAAAATCCACCAAGACCGGCTTTTTGCCCCCGATAATTTCTCCAAATGTTGAGTTATTTGACATTCTTTTTTTTTGAATGATCCAAGCAAAGTATTTCTTTGAGTGAAGGAATGCCTTTGCTTTGATCATATGGATAATGTTTGATGTAAAATTATCTGGCAAAAGCACAGCAAAACATGACTTTTGTCACAGTGTTATCAAGCATTCAAAGTTTGTCTGCATCAAACCAAATCAAGGGATTGCGGATGGGAAGGTTCCTGATCACTTCCTCTTCATCCGGAGCATGCTCCAAATTTTTCCATGTGTCGAACAATGGCTGATTGTTGAATGCGGCTGCACCAAAGATCAGAAACGGATGCGCAACGGGCCAATTCTCCCAATACATGACATCCTGCTTGAATGTCCATTTGCTTTTATCCTTTACGTAGGGCTCCATGAATGCAATGGCCAGCTGGATGGACCTTTTGTCTTCCAATGCAAATGTCCATAAGTTGTTTTGCTTGTCGGACAAGATATGACAAAGCATGGCCATCGCATCAAGATTGAACAATGAATACCCATATGGCTTTGTTCTGGCCAGCTCTTTGGGAAAGCTCCCATCCAAGGCCATCTGGCCTGGCAAGTGCAATGTTTTGTAGCGTTGTCTGCAAAGGTTCAAGAGGGTATCATTCTTGGTGAACTGCGCAAATGCAGCCACTTGCATGGTCCAACAGGTGCCATGGTTGTTGAGTGCATTCATCTCATCCATACCATATTTATGGTGGGTGACCCAGTTGAGGTATTTTTCAAACCATGCACGAAACTGAACATATTCTGTAGGTTTGGCCGATTTGCTTTTTTCAAGAACGATGAGGGCTTGTGAAACTTCCAACATCTGGATCATGTCAATGATGCCGATACCCCTGCCAGTAAACCTTCCTTTGATGGCCTGTGCATAGAGCAGATGAGGATTCATCAGGGTGGCAGTATCCATGAACCATGCCCTTGCATGCTGAAATGCCTTTGCTGCATATTGCTCATTTTTGTCGATCCGGTATCCGGAGGCCAGCGCACCCATGATGCGGCTGAACCGTATCATCGCCTTTCGATGGTCAGTGAAGTTATCGGGATTGGTCATGCCATCCCGCTGCACATAAGGACTGTCCGCACTTGCCGGATTCGGCCACCAATAATCTCCCTCGGAAAAAAAATCATGTTTACCGCCACTGCTCCTGGTTGAAGAGGATGCTGTAACTGTGATGGGTTCTGCGGTCATTGCCCAAGCAAGCCTTTGCTCCACAAAAGGTTTAAGCACCTTAAGGGTGCTGGACGCCAGTGCAGATGATGGGGCATTGGACTGACCTTCAAGTTGAATGGAAGAAAGAAATATTCCGAAGAAAAAAAGGATTTGCTTTGCGTTTGAAGGCATGTTTCAATGACTTGTTTCCATGGAAGTTAACGCAATTCTTCAGTTATTTTTAAACATCTCGAAAACGATTTCTGTCTTAAAAAGACAATGGCTTGTGTTGGACAAATGCTATCCGTAACTTTGTATCCTTCATGAAACCAATACTGCAGGTCATTTCCTTTATTTTATTGTCAATCCATGGGCTGAGAGGACAAACATTTGAGTCCATGCAGCCGCTGCTTGATACCGGATATTTTGCAAGAAAAACAGCTGAGACCATTAAAATAGATGGCTTGATTGTAGAAGAAACGTGGAAGAACGCACAAAAAGCAACCAACTTTATTCAAAACTTTCCTGTTGACAGCTTGATGGCATCCGCCAAGACACAGGTGATGGTATCCTATGACGAAAAGTACTTGTATGTAGCTGCAAAACTGTTCAACAGTGTCAGCAATCAGTCTTATGTAACACCCTCATTGAAAAGAGACTTCAGGGGTGAAGCCAATGATGCCATTGTCATCAGCATAGATCCATTCATGGACAGGATGAATTCCTTTTCATTTGGGATCAATCCTTTTGGAGTTCAAAGAGAAGGGCTGGTGGTCAATGGTGGAGTCGTCAGTGAAGACCTCAGTTTGTCATGGGACAACAAGTGGTTCAGTGAAGCAAAAATATTTGACGACCATTGGGCGATGGAAATGGCCATACCCTTGAACACACTTCGCTTCAGAAATGGCGCAAAAAAATGGCTGGTCAATTTTTACCGGATCGATAGCCACAATGCAGAACGTGCAGGATGGGCAAGAATTCCCAACCAATATGCCATGATTTCTTTGGCATTTTCAAAGCCCCTTGAATTTGAAACACCCATCGTCAAAAAAGGTCCGAACATTTCCCTGATACCCTATCTCTCGCCTGGCATTGTCAGCAATCCAATAAACAATGGGGCAAACAAATTCAATACCCGTTCCAGGTTCAGTTATGGTGGAGATGCAAAAATTGGTCTCGGATCCTCGCTGAACCTTGACCTTACATTCAATCCTGATTTTTCACAGGTGGAAGTGGACAACCAGGTCACCAACCTTGATCGTTTTGAAATTCTTTTTCCAGAGAAAAGACAGTTTTTTCTGGAAAACGGCGATCTGTTTGCCAATTTTGGAATTGATGGGATAAGGCCCTTTTTTTCAAGGCGCATCGGTGTTACAAGAGACCCTTCCACCGGACAAAACGTGCAAAACAGCATCGATGCAGGCATGAGAATGAGTGGAAAGATTGGCGATGACCTTAGGCTTGGCATTCTTCAGATGCGAACAGCGGCGATAGACTCGATTGGCCAGGCAGCAAATGATTTTTCCGTTGTAGCACTTCAGCAGAAGGTATTTACGCGGTCCAGCATTGGGGTCTTGTTTACCAACAAGGAAGCGGTGGGCAACAGTGATTTCAACAGGGTTGCAGGCATTGATTACAATATCGCATCGAAGAGCAACGTGTGGAACGGGAAACTGTTTTACATGATGTCTTTTGATCCAATCAAAACCAGTAAGGACAAGGCAATGGGAGCCAGCATTGTCTTCAACAAGAGAAAATTTGAATCAAGACAAAGGCTCTACACCATTGGAAGTGAATTCAATCCGGAAGTTGGCTATCTTAAAAGAGGAGGATTTTTGAAATATGCAGGAGATGCTGCATGGAAGATGTATCCCAAAAACACCGGAATCAACCGGCATGGACCCATGCTTGACTATGATTTTACCCTTTTTCCATCGAAGGGCTTGACAGACTACGACCTCAACTTCATCTACAATGTATTGTACAAAAATTATGTGACATTGTTGTTCAGGCTGAGGAGAGACTATACAAGATTGACAGAGGACTTTGACCCAACAAATACTGGTGGAGTAAAGTTGAAAGCCAACCAGGACTTTGCGTACCATTCCCTCATTGCAAGTATTGTGACCGATCAAAGAAAAAAATTTGCAGCCAAATTCCAAACAAGATCAGGCCAATATTTCAATGGCAGCAGGTTGAACCTTGATGGTGAAATGAGCTACAGGATTCAGCCATTCGGAAGCATCTCCAGTGTTTTTTCCTTCAACAGACTGCGTTTCCCTGAACCCTATAAAAGTGTTGACCTCATTCTGGCCGGGCCCAAAATCGACCTGACTTTCAGCCGCTCTGTTTTTCTTTCAACCCTTCTGCAATACAACAGCCAGATCAACAATGTCAACATGAACATTCGTTTTCAATGGCGTTTTGCTCCTGCATCAGACATTTTTCTGGTATATACAGACAATTACTACGCAGACAGTTACAGGTCCAAGGGCAGTGCCTTGGTACTAAAGGCAACATACTGGTTCAACCTTTAAGAAATCAATAGCGAACCGCTTTAAAAACAATTTCCGCATAGCCGTTCCTTTCATAGCAGATGCCAACCGTTTTTTTATCAAGCACTACAAGGTCACTGTAGGCTGCCCAATCGCGTTTTTTATCATCCACTGACTTCTCTACTACAATGTTCTTCTTCCAGGTTTTTCCTTCATCGTAACTGATCCGCAGGGTGAGGTTATCGCGTCTTTTTTCATCCGCAGCATTGCAAGAGGCAATCACAGCTTTTCCATTTTTAAAACCCAAGGTAATGATGGACCCCTGACAAACTGCATCAGGAAGCGCAGGATCAAAATATGCAGTATCCCAGGTTGATCCGCCATTGCTGGAAAAGGCGAGGATGCGCTGGCGGATATCGCCCCGCTGGTTGCGAACACTCATGATCATTCTTCCACTGGAGAGCTCTGCACCCATGGCTTCGTTTGAACCGGGAATATCAATGTTGGTTGAAATCTTAAAAGTTTTTCCATGGTCATCGGAATAGAACCCATGCGCATTGCAATCCCTGTATTGTGGTTTGGGATCTCCTGCTGTATGGTTTGCCGCCACATAGATCCTGCCCCTGTAGTTTCCCCTTTGGAACTGGAAAGCATGCCCTGGTGTATTGGCATAGGTGCGCCAATCTTCTTTGAACTGGTATTCAGGATTTGCATTCGGCTGAAAGGGCCTGTGGGCCTGAAGTGTAATGTTTACAGGTTCCGACCAGTTGTTGCCCTGGTCAATCGATTTGATGTACCATACTTCCCTCAACCCTTTTCCCTTTCTCACTTCACCCTCATGGTTGTTTCCTGTATTGTAAAAGAGATAGACCACACCCTGGGGATGTTCAGGGTCAAGCAAGTCTACCACGGGTGCAGGATTTCCCGCCTGCATGGATGCATAGTTGACCAAAATCCTGACCGGCGACCAAGTTTTTCCCTTGTCATTGCTGCGTTTCAAAACAATATTGATGTCTCCGAAATCACCACTGTTGTTGACCCTTCCTTCTGCAAATGCCAACAGATCATTGTTTTTCAGCGATACGATGGCAGGGATGCGGTAACTCTTGTGGCCTTCTGTGCCACTCGTGAAGACAGGAACTTCTTGTGAGAACGATGCTGTGAAAAAAAACAAAAAACAAAGTTGAACCAAACGTCTGCTGTATTTCATGGGATGTTATTTTGATGTGACCTTTAGCATGAATGGTGTGGCGGGCAACCCTTCAATGTTGACCAGGTTTGCCTCAGAAAAAGGCGTGTATGCGTAGTAAACGAATTTGGGTAGAATGGTGGTTTTGCATCGGATTTCATTGTTATGGATATAGGCTTCGGTCGAATCCCTGCCATCCAATGAAAATCCCCTCACTTGTTTTTGGTCTGCGGTTCTCAGCCCTTCTGCATATTTGAATGGTATGACAAGCTCATTGTTTTTGAAATATGCTTTTTTGGGCATGGGGCCTGAAACAATGGTGTTTTTACGGTATATGTCATGCAGTGCCCATCGGGAAAGCCGCTCTGCAACAGTACGTTTATCCCTGGGGTGAACATTGTTCCTGTCGCCGATATCTGCACTCACAACCATCCCAGTATATTTTATCTGATGATGGGCAAGCAATTGATTGGCCCTGAACAATGGCCACAATTGTGACTTGTATTGAATAGAATCTATTGATGACAGCTGAACAAAATAAAATGGCAATTGAGGATGTTTCCATCCATTTCGATAATCGGCAACAAGCAGTTTCATCAATTCTATGTACTCATTTACCCTGTCCAATTCTTGTGCATTGCTCTCGCCCTGATACCATAAAATCCCTTTGATGGGATGCTGCATCAAGGGCAATATTCCATGGTCGTAAATGTATCCTGGTTTGAATGCATGGGGCTGGTTTGTCTTTCCTATATTTTCAATGGCCCGCTGCCTGATCCAAACAGGCAGTGCTTCATTTTCCATCCAATTGTCGGTCAATTTGTGTTCAAATGATCCTGCTGCCGACATGGATGCTTTGCTTATCCAGGATTCTATTGGACTTCCACCAACTGCAATGTTGATGACTCCTATGGGAACGGCTGTTTCAGCATGTATCATGTTGGCAAAATAATACCCGATGGCGCTCATGTTTGCCGAGGTTCTTGAATCTAAAACCTGCCAGGTTCCTTCATAATAATTTCCTTTATTCAGCCTGGCTTTCATCGAATCTGAAAATGGTCTTCCATAAAAATCCTTGCCCACATATTGGGGATTCAAAATCCTTACAGCGGGATTGGATTGCAGGCTTTTACCAGCATCAAAATACTTGTCACCGGAAAATGTAAACTCCATGTTTGACTGTCCGGCGCAAAGCCAGACATCTCCTATCAAGACATTTTTTATCGTGCTATTTTGGATGTCGTCTGATAGTACAATATTAAATGGAACTGAAGAATATTTTTGGGCCGGCATCTTAAAACTCCAGGCAGAATCTGATTTGACAACAGTGCTGCTGCGGTAAAAATCAGCGTATTGAAGGGTGATTTTTTTTCCGGGCATTCCGGTTCCAAAAATAACTATCGGCCTTCCTCGCTGAAGCACCATATTGTTTGAAAAGGAATTGTCAATGTCAAATTGTGAAAAACAATGGTTTGACAAAAACAACAATATGAAAGTGATTTTTCTCAATCCAATTACTTTGAAAACTTTTTTAGCATCTGCATGCACAACCATTCCTGCCTGGGCAGATGAAATGGCCCCTTGAAAAGATTTCCTTTGGCAGTTTGTGCAATCGAGCCGTCACGGTGCAAATATCCAAACCATTCACCATGTTTCTTGTCGTTGAAAACCCTATAAGCATATTCGTTGACCAAGCGGTGCATGTCGGCATACTTTTCCTTACCGGTAATCAGGTATGCCATCAAGGTTGCAATGATGGTTTCATTGTGCGGCCACCAGAATTTCATGTCTTGCCAATATTCCTGGACCGGTTTGTTGTACACGTCCCTGAAATAAAACAACCCGCCATGTTCATGGTCCCAGCCCCTTTCCCACATGTAATCAATCATCTTGCATCCCAGGTTAATCATCCGTTGGTCGTTGTTCCTGTGCATGGCTTCGGCCAGGATAAACCACGCGCCTTCTATGGCATGGCCAGGATTCAGGGTCCTTCCATCAATATGGTCAATGATACTGCCGTCTGGCGCGACCTGCTCCATCACACACCTGATTTCGTCCTTGACAAAAAACTGTTCGATCTCATTGATCCAGCCTGTAATCAAATCATCACAACGGGGATCACCGATGGTGTCCCGCAGCTGCTGTGCTGTATTCATCATGATCATGGGAACGCCAATTCCTTTGGAAGGCCTTGTGGCAGTGAACTTTGGCTCAAGAAGCCCGGGAATGGTTGCATACTCGACACATTTCCCAAAAATTCTTCTGGCATTTGCGGCAGCTTCCTCGCTGCCGGAGGCTTTGGCATAAGCTGCACAGGCAATGACATAAAACGTTTCAGAGAAGAAATACCTTCTTTTCCTGATCGGCTGTCCATCCCTTGTGACATGAAAAAACATCCTGCCATCCGTATCAAAACAATGTTTGTTCAGAAACGCATAACCCAGTCTTGCGCCATCGAGCCATTCTTGTTTTTTTTCAACTGTATTGTAAAGTGTCGAGAGCGTCCATACGGCACGGCCCTGAATCCACACAGCCTTGTCATCATCGATCAATGAACCATCCGCATCCCGCATGAAAAGATATCCGCCGTGTTCATGATCGAAGGACCGTGGAAACCAGAAAGGAATTGTGTCTTTCAGCAGTTGGTCGGCATAGAATTGCTGTAGTTCATTCAGTTGTTCAACTGTGTAATGCATTTTTTGTATTGGGTTTAAGGAAAATCAATTGGATAAAGAGTACCACCACTACGACAAATGCCAACATGGCAAAATCCTTTCCGAGATTTCCGGCATCGGTTGATTTGCCAAGGTAGTCGGTGATCAAAGCACCCGCAAATATGCCTGCCGTATTGAGAAATCCATATCCAGTGGCGCGCTGGTTGGGCTGAACAAATTGGCAAAGGATGGGCATGTTGTTGGTATCAAACATGCCAAATCCAAAGCCAAATAAAAATGCGGATGCAATGATATGGAAAACAGTAAAGCCATAACCCATCAGGAACAATGCTGGTATGGTAAGAGAGAGGCCAATGGCACCAGTATAGATTCTTCCACGTGGATTGACCTGAAACCATCTGTCAGAAAGGATTCCACCGACAATGACACCCATCAGGGAAGACAATGAAATGGAAATGGTTGTCAAGGGGCCTGCCACTGACATCTCAATGTTGAGGTTGGTTGCAATCAATGTAGGCGCCCAGTTCTTGATGGCCCAACCCGGTAAACTGGGAACGGCAAAATACAATACGATGATCCAGAAATGAAAGGAACCCAACAAGGAAGCCAATCCCGAAAAAAAGTTTTTAGCGGGCTTCAAGGTGTTGTCTGCAAAATTGGCTTCTCGTTTTTTGTCCTTCAAAAAAAGGATGAGTACCGTTGCATAAAGCATTCCGATCAAGCCAAAAAAAATGAATGTATTTTGCCAGGAAAAGTATTTGGAAACAGTTGAGCCAAATCCTCCCAGGGCCTGCCCCATGTATATACCCGACATGTGTATGCCAACCGCAAGTGAACGGGTCTTGTCGCTGTGAAAATCGGCAATCAGTGAAAGGCCTGCCGGGATGTACAAAGCTTCGCTGAATCCCATGATGGCACGCAACACGTACAACTGGTTGAATGTTTGCGCATAACCCATTGAAAAGGTTACGGCAGACCAAACAAAAAGGCTTCCAATGATCAGCCACTTGCGGCTGACACGATCCGCAATGATACCAGAAAATGCACTCATCGCTCCGTACACCCAGAGGAATATGGCCATGAGCCTGCCAAAATTTGTTGCCTGCTTCAATTCTTCAATATCGATTTGCATGGCTGGTCGCATGGTAGAAATCATCTGCCTGTCCATGTAATTCAGCAATGCCACACCAAAAAGCAAGGCTACCAGGATCCAGGGGTATTTCTTTGAAACCATCATTTTATTTTTTGGGTAATTCGGCAGAGAAAATGTCAGGTGTTCTAACCCCTGCACGGATCTCGCCGCCTGGTATAAATATACGATTATCCCAAAGGAATGCATGCGTGGTCACTGGGGTCGGAAAAGGAAGCCGGCCTTCAACTGTCCAGGAATCAAGTTTGGTATCATAGCAAAGTATTTCGTTGCTGAAACCGGGGTGGTTTGACTGAAGTGTAATTCTTTTTTTATCGAGATTTTCGATCATTGCAGGATTTGTTTCTCTTGTTTTTTCTGCAATGATCATTTCTACCTGATGAAATGTCTCTCCCTTATCTCCCCCAAATAAAAATACCTTCCCCGCATTGGTTGCCACTCCAGTTCCGGCTGAAAGGCCACAGGGAAGGGCTTTCTTTTCTATCCATTTTTGCTGCTCAAGATCAAAATAATAATTGCTTGCATAAAAGTCACTGATGCCATTGGCTTGTTTGGAACGGCCTCCAAAAATATAAATTCCCTTGGCATGCTTTTGATCAACAAAAGTACCAACTGCATGACTGATTGGCCGGGGTATTGAAGGCAAAGACTTCCATCCGATGTTGGTGTTGTCCAAATCCAGTACAAAAACCTTATCAGAAACCTGATGGGTCGTTTCGCCACCAATCACATATACAGATGATTTGTATGCTACCGCTGTCGCATTGGTCAAACGCAAAGGAAGGTCTGGCAGAAAAGTGATTTCATCATAATCCTTGACCGCTTGTAATATCATAGCCTGTGCCAGGATGCCCGTTTCATTTTCGCCACCTGCGACCACCAGGCCTTTTTCAGTACTTGCAGTTGCTGCATAACCCAATTTCATGGGAAGTTTATATGTCCCCGCAAGGTTCAGCATCCCATTTGGTTGTTTGCTGAAAAGAAAAACATCATCGTAATACACTTTCTTACCGCCTTCCCATGGCAACTTGTCCGGGAAGTTTGTTCCCCCGGCAACGATCATATGTGCTCCATAAACTCCTGCACTTTGTCCTGCCAACCCAATTGAAGGGCTGGCATTTCTTGTAGGAAATTCTCCCACTTTCTTCCAGTTGAGGAATTGAGAGGACTGGTCTTGACTACTGACTTGCAACATGATTGGCATGGACAAAATGAAAAGTAAAAATGAACGGCGCATGTTGCAAGATCGTTTTATTTTGAACAAAACTGATCAAAACCCATGCGTGAAAGGTCTTCAGAAAATGCTTCAAAATCAAGCTTGGACATGTTTTTGACGGGTAGCCTGAATCCGCCACAATCTATCGAGATGGATTTCATAAAAGCCTTTCCAGTCGCAATGCCACCGTACTTCCCCAACAGGCCAATCATTTCAATGGACTGCTGTTGAAGTGTGCGCGCTTTCGCCATGTCGCCAAGGTTATAGGCTTGAATCAATGCATGGTACAAAGGAGCGGCATAATTGTATGTACTGCCTATTGCAGAGGTTGATCCAAGCACCAGGGCGGACAGCATGTTCTCATCGCGACCCCACATCATATCATATTTGCCGTTTTTATATTGGAGACAGGACAAGAAATCCATAAAATCTTCATGTGTATATTTTATTCCCGCAAAATTTTCAGCCTTGCCGTCCATTTCTTTCAAAAGATCTATCATCGGGAAATTTACACCGGTCAAAACAGGTATATGGTAATAGTAAAACGGAAGTTCGGGAACTGCAGCAGCAATTTCCAAACAACATGCGGCAAGCATTTTAACGTTGGCAGGTTTGAAATAAAATGGTGCAGTAAAAGATACTGCATAGATGCCAATGTCTCTTGAATGAAGGGCAAGTTCCTTGCAATCGGCAATGCAGGTACCTCCTAGAAACATGATCACCTTGAAATCAAGATCATCTTTTGTACAACCTGCCCAGGCGGCTGCTACTGTCTTTTTTTCTGACATGCTCAGGGAAACTCCTTCGCCAGTAGAACCACAAATGAAAGCGGCCATTACCCCATTCCTTTTCAACATGTCATAATACTCCGGGATCAAATCCAGGTTCAAAGATCCGTTATCGTGCATTGGAGTAAAAGGAGCTGCAATCAACCCCTCAAAATGAGCAATATCCATAGTAATAATTTAAAGACACCCAGCCCGAAGGCCAGGTGTCGCTATTTTTTGAAACCGGGTATGTTATTTTTTATGTGCCAGGATAGAGTAGATTTTGTTCCAATTTGGGATCCTGGTTAAGTGTAGCTTTGTCTATGGGCCATAACAATTTGTATTCTTGGGTGGCCTTGTCCAAAACGCCAACCAGTGGAAGATCCATTCTAAATGCAAGAGGATTGCCCGATGCATCCTGCATTCTTCTCAAGTCATACCAGGTCTTTCCCTCTGCAACAAATTCCTTTACCCTTTCATTGAAAATGGCGAGCTCATTGGCTTCAAAGGTTCCATTGGCATGTGCTGTAAAAGGATTGGTGCCAAATGCCCTTTTACGAACCGCATTGATTTCTACAGAAGGGTCTTGGCCCTGCTTGTTTTTGATTTCTGCAAGCAATAGCATTGCTTCAGCCCAGCGGTAAACAGGAACATCCGAAGCAAAACTCCTGTTTGTTCCATCCATGGTGCCCAAAAACTTCCTCAGGTTAACAAACTTGTTGGCAGCATTGGTAATTGGCGTACGGTAAAAATCAAAGAAGGTTGCCCTGGCCCTTGAGTCTCTTGCCGTATCGTATTTCATGAAAAGATCATACT
Source organism: Chitinophagales bacterium (assembly GCA_030832085.1). Lineage (GTDB taxonomy): Bacteria > Bacteroidota > Bacteroidia > Chitinophagales > Chitinophagaceae > Pollutibacter. Next base: position 60,448 of record JAURJU010000092.1, read on the forward strand.
TGTACTCATACCTGATGATGGAGCCTCCACCAGCAACTTTCAAAGGGTCGGAAGGAGATGCTCCAGCCTCAGTTGATGTGAGCGGCGCACCACCAGGGCCTACAAAACTTGCCATTGGATCGGTCTGTGCATAAATGAATTGACCATAGTTGTTGGTGGCCTCACCAACCTGGTAACGAATGGCAAAGATTATTTCTGCATTTCCCTTGTTTGCATAATTGAACACATTGGCAAAACCAGCCACAGCAGATGATTGGGTCAGGGCAGCTTCCGCAGCTGTCCTTGCTGTTGCAAGATCCGCTGATACATTGGTGGGTGCCTGGCCATCCGTCTTAACCTTGGCAGACCAGAGAAACACTTCCGCTTTCAGCATGTGTGTAGCAGCAAGTGACCATTGGGCCTTTTGAAACTTTGAAGTATAATTTCCTGCAAAATTTGTTTCGGACTTTACAACATCTGCCTTGATGAAATCAAGAGTTTCCTTTTCTGTTTTTGAACGCTCGAGATAAGCCTGTTCAGCAGCTGTTGGCGTATTGGTCAAAACAGATGGTTTGGATGTCAAAGGGAGTCGGCCAAAAGTTCTGTAAAGATGGAAATAGTAAAATGCACGCAGACCATGTGCCTGACCCAAATAATACTTCTTGTCTGCATCTGTCAAATAAGTAGCCTGCTCAACCTGGTAAATGAAATTGTTCACCTGGAAGATGGGACCATAAAATCCAGCCCAGCTTGAAATTCCGGGACTTGATTCCCTCAGGTCTTGCCTGATAACAGAGGCAGAATTCAATGAGGATGTTCCGGTTGCACCAGTTGCATCTTTGAATGCGCCTGACCTCAATTCACCCAACGTGAAAAATGTGAACTGAAATCCCCTCAATTGGTTGTGCAGCCCAATCATGGCGCCATCAACCTGTGCGGATGTTTTCCAAAAACTTGAGCTTGTATAATAATCTTCGGGCGAAAGGTCCAGCTTATTGCAAGCATTGCCAAGGAGCAACAAACCAACCAGTGCTATATGGAGTATTGACTTTTTCATTGTATAATTTTAGTTAGATTAGAATGTGATTTGAGCGCCAAAAATGAATACCCTTGGTAGCGGATATCCGCCACTGCCTGCTGCCGAATTCGCAATGCTGCCTGATTCCGGAGAATATAGGGTTGACTTGCTCAAGTATCCAACGTTTTGTACAGTTGCAGAAAGATTGATGGATTGACTTTTAATTTTTCCAGCCCATCCTGCAGGAAGTGAATAGACCAGATTGATTTCACGCAATGAAAGGTAATCGCCCTTCTGGTAGAACATTTTTGATTCGCGCAAAACATTGTTTTTAAACAACTGGTCAGCCCAATAATATGTAGGAAATTTTGCACCTGTATTTGTCGGCGTATAGGTCTGGTAAACATCTGTTATGGTATTGAATGTACCCTGCGCATTCCCCATGAACCATGCACGTGGCCCATCATATGCGACAAAGCCCAGCGCATAATCAAATCTTGCACTCAGTGAAAGGTTTTTCCACCTCGCATAAGAGCTGAAACCGCCTGTCCAACGTGGAACAGTCCTTCCCATGTAAACCCTGTCGCGGTAGTCAATCGTATCGTTTTTGTCGATGTCCGTCCATTTTACATCTCCCAGGGCAATGGGGAAAAATCCGGCTTTTTGTGCAGTGGTCAGTGAATTGTATCGGCCAGGTCCCAGAAGCACCCTTGCACCATTCAGGTCAACCCTGTTCGCATCTGCATCAAGCTGCGCCTGGGTTCTGTAGAGGTCTGCGGGAACATATGCATAGGCAACATTGGGGTCCTGTCCTTGCTGAAGTCCACCAACCCAAATCAGCTGTTTGGTTGCCGGATCATAAATTTGTACACCGCCTTGTCTGTTGTTGGGCAGTCCATTGCCTGGTAGCTTGAGTATCTTATTGGCATTGTATGCACCATTGAGCGCTACATCAATTTGCCAATTTTTATTTCTTACCACCCTGTAATTCAATTCAAATTCAAGGCCCTGGTTCTGCATGCTACCATTGTTGGTGGTGAGTCCTGTAATGCCAGAAGTTGCAGGAAGGGAAAATGTTGAGATCTTGTCCCTGGTAATACGGTTATAGTAGGCCAATACCAAATCAATTTTTCCGAGAATATTTGTCTCAAGACCAAACTCAACAGTTGAAGACCTTTCCCAAAGCAGATCTGGATACTGAGGAGAAGAAAAAAGATATCCGGCACTGGCGTTGTACCTGGAAACACCATAACTGCCTTGTAATCCATATGAGCTGATACCGCTAACGTTACCGTTTTGGCCCCAACTTGCCCTAACCTTGAGTGTCTTGAAAATATTGGAAGCAAAGAAGCTTTCCTTGTGAAGGTTCCATCCCAGTGAAAGTCCAGGAAAGTTTCCCCAACGGTTGTTGATCAGTTTTGAGTAACCGTCCCTGCGCAGTGTAGCTGTCAGCAAATACCTTGAATCATAATCATAGGTAGCCCTTCCAAAAAATGAAAGAATGCGCTGGCGATCATGATAAGAATCTACAGAAGGTTGAAGATCCTTGTCTCTTTTTACATACTGAAGATCCATAAAATCATCTGACGGAGCCTGTGCGCCTGATGCAGAAACGCCATTTGAATAAATATCATAATACTCTGAACCAGCCATCAGATCCAGGTTGTGCTTGCCATTGAAAGATGTATTGTAACCGGCTACTGCATTGTAGGTCTGGCTCAAATTTCTCCCAAATGATGCTGATGATGACCTGGTCCTGTTGTAGTTGCCGGGACTTTGAAGATAGTCCTTGTTAAAACTCTCATAGACTCCTTCATCATAAAATAGGTTTGCGCCGGCCTTTAACCAAAGATTTGCGGAAAAATCTATTTTGAAAGATTGGGACATGGTGAACTTGTCTGTATTGTTTCTTCTGATGAATTTGTCATCGTTTACCAAAGGATTACCATCGCCCAAATCCCTACCAATGAGCAGTTCTCCATTTTCATTGCGACCCCTCATTGTTGGCGGCGCACCCAGTGACCTTGACAGATAGTTTCCTTCCGTATTGGTAACAGCGTCACGCCATTTTGCACTTGCAAAGTTGAGGTTTGAAATGGAGGTTAACCAACTTTTCACTTTGTATTCTGAATTCAATACAAATGTGTAACGCTTGTAATAAGTGTTGATCGGCATTCCCTTCTCATCGTAAGAACCAAAACCTGCATAATATTTTCCCTTGTCATTTCCACCACTCATGGACACATTGTAGTCCTGTGTCAAACTGCTGGGCCTCAGTGCATACTCCCGGTAGTTGAAATTGTTGAAAATAAGGGTATCAACGCCGTTGACTGGGTCAATCATGGTTTGCCAGCCATTGTTCAGCTTCTGGCGGTTGGTGTTGTCCAATTTCATGGTGCTCCATACGCCCAATGAATTCAGGTTTCCATCAATCACATTTCCTGATGCATCCAAAAATCTGTTTCCTGTTCCGAAAGGACCAGAACTTGTGAGCTGCGAAAGCCTTGATGCATCATAGATACCCGAGGTTTTTACTGCATTCCTTGACCACAGGAGGTAGTCTCTTGCATTCAGGAATTCAAAAGGTATATTGAGTTTATTGATGCCCACTTTTGAACCTACAGTAATTTTGGACTGTCCTGCCTTTCCTTTTTTTGTGGTAATGAGGACCACACCATTGTTTGCACGGGCACCATAAATTGCAGTTGCAGATGCGTCCTTCAATACTTCAATGGATTCTATGTCCTCTTGGTTCACCTCAGAAAATCCTGCCCTGAGCAAGCCATCAACGATGACCAAAGGTGACCCGGATCCATTGTAATTGGTTCCACCCCTGAGCACGATTCCTGGTACTGCTCCTGGTCGACCTGAAGTCTGTTGCACCCTGAGTCCGGGAATTGTTCCGGCAAGGGCTGAAGCAGGGTTGGACCGGACACCGCTTTGCAATACCCGCTGATCGAGCTTGCTGACAGATCCAGTTATTTTAGATTTGCTTTGTGCACCATATCCTATAATGACGACTTCATCCAACTTGGATTCACTTTGCTCAAGAAAAATATTCAATGAAGTAGTGCTGGATACAGCAACCTGAACATCAAGGTACCCTGTCGAGGAAAAAACAAGGATGTCGCCCACTTTGGCGTCAATGCTAAACATTGCATTCTCATTGGTCTGGGTACCCATTTTTTTACCCTTGACCACGACAGAAACTCCAGATAGGGGAAGGTTGTCTCCTTTAGAAAGTACCTTTCCGCTGATCTTGGTAACCTGACCCATTACCATCAAATTCAAGAATACCCCCATCAGGATAAATCCAATTTTGATTGTTAGATTTTTCATTCAATATTATTTTTGTATTATGTATGACATAATAAAAATATGAAATTTTCCGCTATTGGCCAAAAATTAGCATGCTCTTGAAATAAAATATTAAAAATTCATCTTTTGTTTAACTTTGCTTGCTTTAAAAAATATTATGTCATACATAATATGGATATTTAAGCTGAACAAGTACAACAACTTATGGCACAGTCAATTTTTAAAAGCATTGAAACCAGCAGTTTGGTTGACCGGGTTGAAACCAGCATCGTGGATTTGCTTCAACAACAAAAACTGAAGGTTGGGGACTCCATCCCGAAAGAGTTGGAGTTGGCAGCAATTCTTGGAGTGAGCAGAACAGTGATCAGGGAAGCGCTACTTCGGCTGAGGATCATGGGACTCATTGCTTCAAAAAAGAAAAAAGGATCATTTATTACCAGCCCTGATTTATTTGGGAACCTGAGCAAAAGCATGAATCCCCATATCCTGGACCAGGATACACTCAAGGAGATTTTTGAAATCAGGTTGGTGCTGGAAATTGGCATGGCGGAGTTTATCTTCCACAGGATAACAGAAGCTGATATTGTTGAGCTCAAGGCAATTGTAGCAAAGGAGCCGGATTCAACCAAGGAATACCTGTTTGACAGTGAACATGAAATTGAGTTTCATGGCAAGTTGTACGAAATAACCGGAAACGAAACATTAAAAAAGTTTCAGGGCATGCTATTGCCCATCTTCAACTATGTGCACAACAGCGGACTCTTGAAAAAACAAACAGAAATCAAAAAATTCGTATCCCACAAGGGATTGGTTGAAATCATGGAAAAGGGTTCTCCGGAACTTTTCAGAAACGCGATGAGAAATCACCTGGAGAACCACTTTGCGAGGTTGTTTGAGTAACACAATGCAACATAAGAATTATGTTAGCTTGGCAGCACTCTCCCCATCAAGATAAAGCCTTGCATTTTCATGCAACCTCAATGCGGTAGAGGGATACACTGCACTGATATCTGCTTTAATGGTATGTCCTACTGCCACCGCCTTATTGGGGCCCGGCACCACACAGAAAATGGATGCGGCCCTCATCAAGGCAGGAACAGTAAGGGTAATCGCCATTCGGGGAACATCATCAATGGATGCAAAACAACCATCATGGACCTGCTGCATCCTTGATACTTCATCCAGCTCGACCAGCTTTACCCAAAAAGGGTCGCTAAAATCCGCCACATGCGGATCGTTGAAGGCGATATGGGTATTCTCTCCAATTCCCATGCACACGATGTCTACAGGATTGGCTTCCAATAATGCTGCATAGCGAAGGCATTCCGTTTCAGGGTTGGGTGCGTTTCCATTGATGTAATGCACTTCATGGAAGGGCAGCTTTCCAAAGATGGCCTGGTCCAGGAAATGACCAAAACGCTGTGGCGCATTTTCGTTCAATCCCACATATTCATCCATGTGAAAAGCATTCACCTTGCTCCAATCGATACCAGCCGAAGCTGAGAGGTGTAAAAGCATTTCATTTTGCGAAGGTGCTGCGGCAAAGATGATATTGACAAAAGGTTTTGTACCCAGCATCCGCCTGATTTCAGCTGCCACTGCAGTTGCCGCAGCCAGGCCCATCAGGTCTCGGGTTGCATGAACACTGACATGCAACTGGTCTGCGGTAAATTGTTGGATGGGTAACATGGTGCTGATTGTCAAATGTTCATGAAAGGGGGAGATGGACCATCTTCCCTGTTTTGGCACTTTCATAGATGGCCAATACAATTTCCACGGCCTTTCTGCCTTCTACTGCATCAACCATAGGCTGGGTATTGGTTTCAATGGAATGGATCATGTCTTCGATCTGCCGTTGATGCCCAACAAAACTGATGTCTGCAGGATTGGAAGCACCACCGCCATGTGCAAGTGCATTTCCTTTCATGTCATCATTGAGCTGCTGGTCTGCTGCTGTCATCTCAAGAAATGTCCATTTTGTCAGATTGCTTTCCTGCAACACTGCGGTACCCACAGTTCCATTGATTTCAATGCGTTTCAAATCTCCGGGGAATATGGCAGTGGAACATTCGATATTCCCTATTGCTCCATTGACAAATTTTAGTACAGCAACCACAGTATCTTCCACTTCAATACCCTTGTGCCTTCTGTTGCCTGCAAAAGCCTGTACCGATTCAACCTTCCCCATGTACCATTGTAAAAGATCCACCGAATGGATGCCCTGGTTCATCAGTGCACCACCACCATCCAGTGCAATGGTTCCCCTCCATGGATTTGACTTGTAATAAGCCTCGCTGCGGTGCCATTTGACATAGGCATCGCCCAATACAATATCACCAAATTTTTGATCGTCAATTGCCTTTTTCAACACCAGCGCATGGTCATAAAAACGCGAAGGGAAAATAACGCCGACCTTCATCCCTGTCTCCCTGGATGCTGCGATGATGCTATCGCATTTTTCAAGCGTAACTTCCAACGGTTTCTCTACCAGGCAATGCTTTCCTGCCTGAATGCATTGAAGTGTAGGATCGGCATGCGCGCCCGATGGCGTACAAATGCAAACCACATCAATGGCAGGATCTGCCAGCATTGCCTCAAGGGTATCAAATGCCTTGCAGTTGTTCTGAAGGGCAAATGCATTCATTTTGTCCCTGCCCCTGCTGTGCAACCCAACCAATACAGCGTTGTCAATTGCGCTGATGGCTTTTGCATGCACCTGTGCAATCATGCCAGCGCCGATGATGCCAAATCCGAATTTTTTGTTTCCCATTGTTGATGTGCTTAAAATATTATTCGCCTTTTTCCTTCAATGCCATTCCCAATGCTTCCACCTGCGGTGGGATGTTTTTGGTCAGCATTCCTGCACCAATAAATACGATGGCTGAAACCATGGTGGGCAGCCCAACCTCCAGCGCCAGGTTTTCCAGGTCAATGTTTTTTATGATGACAAAGGCCAACAAGCCGGCTACAATGGATGCAATGGCAGCTTTTGGCCCGGATCTTTTAAAGGTGGGCAGCAGGCCAAACAACAATGGCATGGATGTTGGTCCGAGCAATGCTGCAAACCAGTTGACGATGAGCCCCAGCACGCCCCCGAACCGCTCATGGTTGAGTGCAATGAGCATCGTGGCCAGGGTGAAAACAAAAGTCGCTGTCCTGGCAGTATGCAATGCATATTTATCACTGCTGAATTTTGTTGAAATGACGGGAAGGATATCGCGTGTGATGACCGCCGCAACGGTGTTGACATCTGAAGAAGTCATCCCCATGGTTGCAGCAAACAAGGATGCAATCACCAGTCCGATCATCCCCACTGGCAGTATTTCAATCATCAACCTGCCATAAGATTCAGCAGGGATGGTTGTTGCAGGCAACAACAATGGGGCTGCCCACATAGGGAAAAACAGGATCAGGGGCCAGATCAGGTACAAGAGGCCAGACAGCCATGCGGCCTTAGCAGCTTCCTTTTCACTGGGTGAAGAAATGTAGCGGGTAGCCAAGCTCCAGCTGCCCCCATTGTAACTCAGGAAATAAAGGAAAAACATGACCAACACAAATCCCATTGAGTAGGGTTCAGTGAAAACTGCATGGTGTTGTGGTGGAAGCTGTTCCCAGACACCGGTGATGGAAGATGTTCCGCCCAACTTGTTCACCACCAAAACAAACATCACAATCCCCCCCAGGACCTGCACAATGAATTGGATAAAGTCGGTGATGATCACACCCCATAGTCCTCCAAACGTAACATAGACAAGGGTTACAATTCCAGAAATGAGAATGCCCGTTTCCATGGGGATTCCTGCCACCACTTTCAGGAGAATCCCGATTGCGGCCCATTTTGCACCCACATCAAATACCTTGAGCAGCACCCCGTTCCAGGCAACGATTTGTTGTGTCAAAAGATTGTAGCGGATCTTGAGGTATTCGAGGGGCGACTGAATTTGGAATTTCTTTCGCAAACGAACCCAATACACCGGAAAAACGCCAGCAGCGGCAATGATTGCAACAGCAACCGGAAATGCCCACCAGACATACATGGTAAATCCATGGGTGAAGGCAACTGCGGCATAGGCAACAAATACTGCGCCACTGTGGCCAGAAACATGGTGAGAAATGCCCGCCAGCCACCAGGGCAGCTTTCCGCCTGCTACAAAATAATCTTCCGCGTTCCTGCTCCTGAAATAGGACATGATGCCCACAGCAATCATGCTCAAGAAAAAAAGGGCAATGACAAGAAGATCAATCGAATGCAACGCCATGAACAAGGCCTAGGCCATTTGATGAATTATGCTTTTAAAGATAAAGCATATCACCTGCCCATCCAGGGAAAAGTTTTCCCAAATCACTGCTGTTGAGGTGCTTCTTGATCCTGGACAGGTCGGTTCTTTTCATGTGAAGCCCATTACAAACCAATTAATTTGTTGCACGCATTTGGTGAAACATTTATTTTTTGTCCCCTTCTGTTTTCAATGGGGTGCAACAGCACTAAGATCGACGATACAATTATAGCGATTTGGCGCTTCCCATGGTTGTGGATACTTTTGTAAATATGAAGCCCCAGAAACCTGAAAGCGGATTTACATTCAAATACATCAAAGACGACCTTCCGGCTGGTATTGTCGTTTTCTTGGTTGCGTTGCCGCTCTGCCTGGGCATTGCCCTCGCCTCTGGTGCTCCCCTTTTTTCAGGTATCATTGCTGGAACTGTGGGCGGAATTGTCGTTGCATCCTTCAGCGGATCAGCATTGAGTGTAAGTGGCCCAGCTGCCGGACTTAGTGTAATCGTTCTCAATGGCATAGCAAAGGTGGGAAGCTTTGAGGCGTTTTTACTGGCAGTCGTTTTGGCAGGGTTGATACAAATTGCATTGGGGTACTTGAAAGCTGGAAGCATAGCCTATTTTTTTCCTTCCAGTGTCATCAAAGGCATGCTTGCCGCAATTGGCATTATCATGATTATCAAACAAATACCAGTTGCAATTGGTTATAAAAAAGCCACAGCATCCCATTTTCATGCAGGCGCAATGACCATATCGCTGATTTCATTGTTGATCATGGTTGTTTGGGACCTTCCTGCAGTTAAAAAAATAGCCCTATTCAAGTGGATTCCGGGGGCACTGGTAGCTGTCGTGGTTGGCACGTTGTTGAACGGCTATTTGATCAACGCAAAACCGGAATGGGCTCTCGGTGCGGATATGCTGGTGCGCCTTCCCGTAGCTGCATCTGCAACTAATTTTATCAGCCAATTCACCTTACCAGACTTTTCGGCCTTCTCAAATTATCAAGTATACGTATTGGCATTTACCATTGCCATCATTGCCAGCATTGAGTCCTTGTTGACGATAGAGGCAGCGGATAAATTGGACCCCAAAAAGAGAATTACCCCGGCCAACAGGGAACTCAAGGCACAGGGAATCGGCAACATGGTTTCCGGTCTTATCGGAGGGCTTCCTTTGACTGCGGTTATTGTAAGAACTTCTGCCAATATCAATGCAGGGGGGAAAACAAAATTATCACCCTTTATTGATGGTATGTTGCTCGCAATAAGTGTTATTGGATTGGCATCCTTGCTGAACAAAATCCCACTGGCCTGTTTGGCAGCAGTCTTGTTGGTGGTAGGGTACAAACTGGCCAACATTTCTCTTTTCCGATCCATGTACAAGAGGGGATGGGAACAATTTCTTCCCTTCATCTTCACCATTGTTGCCGTTCAGTTCTCTGATCTGCTGAAAGGAATTGCCATGGGCATGTTGGTCTCTTTTTTTTATATCCTGCGCGCAAACCATCGCCGCGATTATCATATCCACCAATCTAAAAAAGAAGATGGCGGGAAGATTGAAATCAAGCTTGCAGAAAACGTAACATTCATCAACAAGGGAAGCATTATCCGGAAACTATCGGAGTTGCCGGATGGATCTCATGTGCATATCGATGGCAGTGGCACGCATTATATCGACCTTGATGTTTTGGAAATCATCCATAATTTCAAGGAAATCGCCGCCCTCAAGAACATCCAACTTGAGTTGACGCAGATTCCCGTATTTACGGGGACAACTGCACACTGATTCAAAACTTTGGACATGTTCCTGGCAGGGTATGAAATACAACCATGAATTGGCCAGTTAAAATGATCGCAAGCCATGAAACAGAAAAATGATGATTTTACCTCACTGGGAGATGTAAACCAAAGCATCGATACGACCAAGAAGCGGAAAGGCTGGAGGCGTGTGCTGGCCTTTTTTGGACCAGCCTATCTGGTCAGTGTCGGGTATATGGATCCGGGCAACTGGGCTACTGACCTGGCCGGAGGGAGCAAATTCGGATACCAACTCATTTGGGTCCTGCTGATGAGCAACCTGATGGCATTGTTGTTGCAAAGCCTTTCAGCGAGGCTGGGGATTGTGAGAGGAAGAGACCTTGCGCAGGCCAACCGTGAAACCTATCCAAGGGCAGTGAACTTCGCCTTTTACCTGTTGGCAGAAGTTGCCATTGCAGCAACCGACCTCGCTGAAATACTGGGGATGGCCATCGGCATCCAATTGTTGACCGGTTTGCCCCTGATCTGGGGAGTTGGCCTCACTGTTGCAGACACCTTTCTTTTTTTGCTGCTGCAACGCCTGGGTATGCGCACCATGGAGGCTTTCATCATTTGCCTGGTAGGCATCATTGGCCTCAGTTTCCTTGCAGAAATGATCATTGCCAAGCCAGACATGGGTGAAGTGGTGAAAGGATTCATTCCAAGCATCCCCAATGAGGAAGCACTCTATATTGCCATTGGTATCATTGGAGCAACGGTCATGCCGCACAATTTATACCTGCATTCTGCACTCGTACAAACCAGGAAAATAAAAAGGGATGAAGCGGGCATCAGGCGGGTATTGAAATTGAATTTTATCGACAGCGCCATTGCCCTGAACCTTGCATTTTTTGTCAATGCCTTTATCCTCATCTTGGCTGCAACTGTTTTTTACACAACAGGCCGGACCGATGTTGCAGAAATCAAACAGGCCCATGAGCTCTTGGCGCCGATGCTGGGCAGCAATCTCGCTCCTGTTTTGTTTGCCATTGCCTTGATCGCCTCTGGGCAAAGCTCAACCATAACAGGCACACTGGCAGGACAAATTGTGATGGAAGGGTATTTGCACCTGCGGATTACGCCATGGGTGCGCAGGTTGCTCACCAGGCTTGTGGCCATCGTCCCTGCCATTGCTGTGATCCTCATCAACGGAGAAAACAATATTGACAAACTATTGGTGTTCAGCCAAGTGGTCTTGAGTCTGCAACTGGGTTTTGCGATCATACCCCTCATCCATTTTACCAGCGACAAGAAAACCATGGGAACTTTTGCCATCAAACCTTTGATCATTGTATTGGCTACCCTCATCACCCTGGTGCTGGTCTATTTGAACATCAGGATGGTCTATGAGCAGACCCTCACATTTTTTACAAGCTCAGATTCAGTGTTCTGGAAATCCATGGTCATCATCGCAGGTGTTGCATACATCAGCCTGCTGTTGATTGCCATTTTCTATCCACTGATGGGCAAGACCGCCAAAGAAACGGTCAAACTTCATCCTGAAGCAGAAAAATTATACAACATCATCATCCCTTCTTATGCGAGGGTTGCCGTTGCGCTCGACTTCAGCAAAAATGACCATAAACTGATTGCACATGCACTAGGGCAGGGAGGGAAGGACAGCACCTATCTCATGATCCATGTGGTTGAAAGCCCTGCCACCAGGGTGATTGGAGAAGATGCTGATGACTTGGAGACAAGAAAGGACCAACTGCGCATGGAAGGCTATGTGGAAGAACTGAAAGAACAAGGCTACAATGCCATTGGTTTGCTGGGGTTTGATGGCAGGGTCAAGGAAATTGTGCGACTCGTCAAGGAACGTCATGCGGACATCCTTATCATCGGCGCACACGGACATACGGGCCTAAAAGATGTGGTCTATGGAGAAACCGTAGAAGCCGTGCGGCATGGATTGAAAATTCCTGTGTTGGTGGTGAATGTATAAAAAGCGTTGCACATGAAATCAATATTTGTTTTTTTATCCTTCTTTGTGGTTGCCCCAGTTGTTGCACAGGTGCAACGCATCAGCATCCCTTCCGCAGAAAGAAAGGGCATTGTTGCGGATCAATTTATATACGAAACAGCGCCTTTCCCTGAATGCCATGCATCCACCATTGTTGAAACACCTAAAGGCCTTGTGGCTGCATGGTTTGGTGGAACGAAAGAGGGATACAGGGATGTCAACATCTATACCAGCACTTACAGAAAAGGGAAATGGTCAACTCCTGCATTGGCTGCTGATGGTTTTATCAATGACTCAACACGCTACGCTTGTTACAATCCCGTTTTGTTTCTTGCAGAAAACAAAGAACTCTTGCTTTTTTACAAGATCGGGCCCTATGTGCAGGGCTGGACGGGGTGGATGAAAAGATCTAAAGACAATGGTTTGACATGGAGCAAGGCAGAAGCATTGCCTGATGGCATCCTGGGGCCGATCCGCAATCAGCCTTATTTGTCGGATGGGCTGTTGATTTGTCCGTCCAGCACAGAAAAAGGCGGCTGGAAAGTGCATTTTGAATTTACGCCAGACAATGGCAGGACCTGGAGCAAGGGGCCGGATTTGAATGATGCCCATCCCATCACAGGCATTCAGCCTGCAATACTTCGGCATGACACATCCACCTTGCAAGCACTCTGCAGGAGCCAAAACCGGACCATCAACGAAACCTGGAGCCATGATAATGGAAGAAACTGGACTCCATTGCGACAAACAGAAATGCCCAACAACAATTCTGGCATCGATGCCATCACACTCAAAGATGGAAGACACTTGTTGGTGTACAACAATGTAAAACCACCAGATTCAGAGAAAGAAGGATGGGGTGGTCGGTCTCCCCTGAATGTTGCCATTTCCAATGATGGAAAACATTGGGAACCGTATGCGATCCTTGAAAATGAACCAGGTGCTGAATTTTCCTATCCCTTTGTCATTCAAACAAAAGATGGAAAAATTCACATCACCTATACGTGGAAAAGAAAGAAAATAAAGCATGTTATCTTAACTGCCCCGAAGCCCATTGAACGCCCAACAAAGATTTGAAGAATTTGGTCTTGAGTTCAGCCAGTTTTTGACGGGTTTCCAGCAACTTGAGTTCCCTGGCATTGACAAGAAACATGCTGCTTTCTCCAATGGAAAATTTTGATTCTTCTGCCTTCAGCAACAGAGACTGGTTTCTCAAATTGTCCTGAAACAACAATGACTGTGTTTGTAGCGCGAGGACATCGTTGAAGCTGGATTTTACCTTGTTCTCTATCTCAAGCCTTGTCTGTCTTGTCTTGTAATCCACATCAGCCAGTTTGATTTTTGCCTTGCTGTACTCACCCCTGGCTTCCCGCTGTAACAAGGGCAACCCAAATGTGACACCATACTTGTAGTTGTTCTCAAACAATGGCTGTGCAAAGAGTTTATTGATACCATATCCCTTGTTGAGAAAATTATAATTCAAATCAAGTGTTGGCAGCAAGCCCTGAAATTTTGCCCTTCGGTCCACTTCCAATACATCTTGCTTGTAACCCAGGGACATCAGTTTGGGATGAGACTGCATTGCCTGAGCAATGGCATCAGCCAGCACTGGCAGTGGATATTCCTTGATCAACACAAGGTTCCAGGAAGAATCAGGCACTACATCTTCAGACAATTCATACGGTGCGTCATCATCTTTCCACAGGAAATTACTCAACTCAAGACGCTGGCGCTGCAACTCAAGCCAGGCCTGTGCCTGCATGACCTGAAAGCCTTGTAACTGTGCCAATGACTCTGTGGTATCAATAGCGGCCCTGTCTCCTGATGCATAGGCACGTTTTACAAATTCAAACCGCTTGGTATTGTTGTTCGTGGTTTCTGTAAGGATGGTGTATACCTGGTGCGCTGCTGTCCATTTCCAATAGGCATCGACCGCATCGTAAAGCAGATCTGCAATTTGCTGCAGCTGATCCTGTCTGCTCATTTGAACAAGCAGTTTCGATTGCTGCACAGCTGCCCTTCTTTTGTCAAACAACAACCCCTTCAATACTGGAATGGAAATGCCCGCATAGGTGCTCTTTCCTGCAGTGGTAATCGGATCAAGTCGGTCTCCGGTATTGTTTTCAAATCCAGCTTTGATATCAACACCAAACCATGTGGGTATTTTCAGTTCGGGATTGGAATAAAAATAATAGTTCTTTCCGTCAAAGCTTTTCTTTTCGTTGCGCAGATAGAAAGAAGGATCAAAAACTCCCCTTGAGGCCTGGAGTGAAGCCCTGGCAAGATCAACCTCGAGTTTTGCCTGTTTGGCAACAGGATGAAATTTTCTGATGATGTCCATTGTATTCTCCAGGGACAAAACTTTTGGTTGGGAGAATAAATTTTCCGCATGAGCTATCGTCAGCAAGAATAGAACAGATTTCAATATGGCTCGCCTGATCATTTGTTGTTCTTGGTCTTTTCTTTTCCTTTGGATGGTTGATAAAACTCGGGGGGGAACCCATTGATCTGCCGCCAGAGCTCATACCAAATGCTGACATTTTTCAACAAGGCAAACCCTTGGACACCAGCCCCCAGCTTGAGTGCTGTGGGCCATTTTTTTTCTGTTTGCACCGGCACCACCAGCATCCTGAATTTACCATTTTCACTTCTGTTGGTTTCAACAGCAATCACTTCTCCTACAAAGGTTCCATAGCTTGCCTGGGGCCATCCGGAAAAAACAATGGCAGGAAATCCATCAAATTGAAGGCGTACCTGTTGGCCTTTCTCTACCAAAACAAGGTCCATCGGTTGCACATAGAGTTCTACGGCCTGATCGATTTTATTGGGAACAATCTCAACAATCATCTCCCCTTCCTTAACCATTTCATTGATCCCTGATTTTTTTGCCTTTACAATTTGCCCGCTTTGTGGAGCAATCATCCAGCGCTGGCTTCCCCTGATGGCATAGTTGGCCAACTGATTCTGGTTCTTTGCGACCTCACCATCTGTAGCAGCAACCTCGCTGCGGGCCGCTGCAATTTCTCCTTTTGCCTTGAAAATCTTGTCTGCCGCATCCTGCCTTACTGTGCTCATTTCGATGCGACAAATGGTGATGTCCTGTCTCGTGTTCTGAAGTTTTAGCTGCTTCTCCGTGAGTAAGGCCAAGGCCTTGTTGTAATGTGCTGTACGTCGTTCAAACTCAGTCAATGCGATAATACCCTCACTGAACATCTGTTTTGCACGGTTCAATTGTTGAACGGCAATCCCATGATCAATTTCAGCAGAGACCACTTCTGCACTGTCACTGGTCACTTTTCTCCTGAGCTGTTCCAATTTGTTGTCCAATGCATTCAGCTTCAGGTTGCGCGACATTTCCATGGCTTCTACCTGACTTGCCGTCGCACTGATTTTATCGTTATAAAATACAATTTTCTTTTGCTTTGCTTCGAGCTGCTCTTCTGTTCTTTGCACCAATTTTGGATCAAGGTAATCATCCTTCACATCTGCCAACTGCACAATGGTATCACCCTTCCTGACAAAATCACCCTCTTTGACCCACCACTTGATGATGCGTCCCGGGATGATGGTATTCATTTCCTGGGGGCGCTGATCCTGATAAAGCGTAGTGACCGTACCACTGGTATTGATGTTTTGCGTCCAGGGCAAAAACATCATGATCACCAGAAAAACAAAAAATCCCCAAAACCAATAGCGCACCTTGCTGATCTTTTCAGCACGGTATATTTTTTTAATGGATTGAGGACTAAACCCCGTTTGGTTAAAAATTGTATCGGTAAGATTTTTCATATCACTGTTGCTTTATCGTTCCATTTTCCATGTACAAAACCTGATCACATTGTTCAGCAAATGTCTTGTTTCCGGTTACCACAATGACTGTTGTTTGTTTGAGGCTTTTCAGATAGGCAGCGATTTTATCGCAGTCTTCACCACCGGCCATCTCAAAGGGCTCGTCCAGGAGCAATAATTTTGGTGATCCGGCAAAGGCCCTGAGCAGGAGTATTTTTTTGGCGACAATGCTGCTCAATCCCTTTCCGGTTGGTTCCAGCATTTCATCGAAACCATTTGGCATGGAAGCAATGAGCTTTTTCAATCCAACCACTTCGGCAAGTTTCATGAGGTCTACTACATCAATGCTGCTGTCTCCCATGGTGATGTTTTCCATCAATGTACCTTGGAAAATATCCTGTTCGTGATAGAACACACCAATGTGATGGCGGAAGGATTCCAGATCATAGTTGCCAATGGGAACATCATTGATCAGCAATGAACCCTGATGGGAATCCAGAGAACCTGTAGCCAGCTCCATCAATACAGACTTTCCAGAACCGGCATTTCCCTGAATACAGACTTTTTGTCCTGCGTAAATATTAAAATCAATTTTCTCCAGGATGTTTTTATCTTTCTTGAAACCAAAGGAAAGGTTTTCAGCACGCAAGGAGACGCCATGGTCGTTTTCACTGAACATGAGTTTTCCATTGGACTCCAATTGTTTGTCTGTAACCTTGCTCAACTTCTCCAAACTGGTCAATACATCATAAGCCTTGTCAAGACTCAGAATGAGTTTTTCAACTGCAGCCAGCACCGTGATGATTACGATTTCAGCAGCAATGAACTGACCAAGATTGAGTTGTTGATCAATCAACAGCAATGCTCCGACAAACAACATTGCCGCAGTGATGAGCAATTTGAAAATGATCAGGCTCCAATACTGGAGTTTCAACACGTTGAAATGGTCTGTGCGCGCTTCCAGGTACCCTTCTAACAAATGGTCCGTTTTATCAAGGTGTAGGTTGTGCTTCCCTGAAACCTTGAAACTTTTGAATGCCCTTGCCAATTCCTCAAGCCATGCCACAACATTGTACTTGTAATTGCTTTCTCTCAGTGAAGCCTCCAGACCACGCTTTGCAGTCAGGGAAAGGCTCAAGTAAAGCATCAGCAAAAGCATTAACCCAAGTACAATAAAAAGTGGATTATAAAAAGACAAAAGGATGATGCCAAACAAAACCTGAATCACAGCAAGTGGAATTTCAAGCAAGAGTTTAGAAAGGCTTTTTTGCAAAGAAACAACATCAAAAAAACGGTTTACCAGTTCCGGCATATGATAGCCATCTGTTTCGGCCAGTTTCAATCTTGGAATCTTGAAACTGAACTCAAATGCATAGCGAGAAAAAATCCTTTGCTGGATTTTTTCAACCACTTTCATTTGATTGACTTGAACGACTCCTGAAATCAACACGCCTCCAACAACCAAAATGATGAGAATCCACATGGAAGATGGCAGTTTGCCTCTTCCAGCAGCAACCTGGGCAAAATTGATAATGGCCTGTATACCAAGAGGAAGAGACAATTGAATAAGTCCGCTGAGAATGGCATAGAAGTATATGGCAGAAACCTCTTTTTTTTCAATTCTGATTACTTCAAAGAATCGCCTGATGGAGCGTGCGAGCGAAACATCCGTATCTAAACCAGCCATAATATTTTTTTAGAACTACAACAGTTTGAAAATGAACTTTATCTGTTAGAATTTCAACAAGAAATCGTAAGAAAAAGTTCATTTTGCTGACAAAACTATGCCCTGCAACGCTATGAAGCAAAAAAGGAATGTTAAATTGAAGCAGATTTCGGAAATCGTAAGTTGTCCTACCCATCTGGCTATCTCTTTGCCACAGTTTTGTAAAAAAATGCTGCCAACTGCAATTGTTACCGCACCTGACAGCATACAAAGGGATAAAAATCAATTGGCCTTTCTCAGCACAATCTTTGAACCGATTGTTCTTTGAGGAACCCTGTCTGTTGAGAAGTTTCTTTGGGAAGACCGCTCATCAACATTGTTTTTTTGCGGAGCGCTGTCGTATGATGCATATGATCTTCTGCTCGGCTGTTGCGGCCTTTGTGGCATGGACCTGCGAAAATCTGTTGCGGAAACTTCCATGGCATATGGATGGTCGTTGACGACTGGAATTGTGTTGCCTATCAGCTTTTGGATGTCGCGCAGGAATTCCCTTTCTTCCTGGTCACAAAAAGAAAATGCAATACCGCTTGCGCCAGCCCTGCCAGTCCTGCCAATCCTGTGTACGTAGGTTTCCGGAACATTCGGCAATTCATAATTGATCACATGGGTTAGGTTGTCAACGTCAATCCCCCTCGCAGCAATATCAGTTGCAACAAGTACCCTGGTAGTGCCAGATTTAAAGTTGGAAAGGGCCCTTTGCCTTGCGTTCTGTGATTTGTTTCCATGGATGGCCTCGGCACCAATACCGTATTTGTGAAGGTCCTTGACAATTTTGTCAGAGCCGTGCTTTGTCCTGGCAAAAACCAGTACCCGCTCAATGGTACTGTCTTGCAACAAATGAACCAGCAACTTCTTCTTGTCATCCTTTTCAACATAATACATGGACTGCTGAATGGTTTGTGCGGTGGAGGAAACAGGAGTCACTTCAACCCTAACCGGCCTGTCCAGGATGCTGTCTGCAAGGGAAGCGATCTCTTTCGGCATGGTGGCAGAAAAGAAAAAGGTCTGTCTTTTTGTGGGAAGCTTGGCAATTACCTTCTTGACATCATGGATGAATCCCATGTCTAGCATTCTGTCAGCTTCATCCAACACAAAAATATTGATGAAAGCGAGGTTGATGAATCCCTGCTGCATCAAATCCAGCAAACGGCCGGGGGTGGCCACGAGAATATCGGTGCCTTGGCGCAGGGCAGTGGTTTGTGGATGTTGCGATACGCCACCAAAAATTACAAGGTGCTTGAGGTCAAGGTGACGACCATAAGCAGCAATGCTCTCATCGATTTGGATGGCCAATTCGCGGGTTGGGGTCAATATCAATGCTTTAATGCTGTTGTATTGCTTACCGCCGGATTGCTTGGCATTGTGCAGTTGTTGCAAAATGGGAATGGAAAACGCAGCGGTTTTTCCGGTTCCGGTTTGGGCGCATCCCAAAAGATCACGGCCTGAAAGGGCAACTGGGATGGATTTTTCCTGAATGGGTGTGGGGGTGGTGTACCCTTCCGTGTTGAGCGACCTTAGGATCGGCTCAATGAGGTTTAAGTCCTTGAATAACAAAATGTTTGATTTAAATGTGAACACCTGATCCTGTCAGATGCTATATAACCTGCCCTAAAATGACCTGATGAACTTTGACACGTAAGAATAACAGGGCTGTCGAGAGACTATATGAATGCTACAAAGCTAAGACAAAGGGGCATGTAAACCAAAACCCATGATGAATCATGGGTTTTGGGGGGTGCTTAAAATAAGTTAGCCATATAAAAAAGGTAGAATCTTATACAGCCTCCAGGATTGGGTTTCTTTGTACCATAAAGTTGAACAATTTAGTATATTCAACGCATGAAACAGTTACAAATTCAGTGATAAGATAGGTTATTACCTGTTTTTAATTCCAATTCAAGAATTGAATAAATATGAATCAATATATATAATTATTTAATTTTCATTGCTTTATGAAATATTTTCTCCATTGTTGGCTTTTCAACTTCAGTTTTCTTGTTTCCCTCAACGCTTTGGGCAGCGACAGCACCATTAGGGTTGAAAACAATGAATTTCTTGAAAAAATAATCAGCAGCAAGGGATACATTTATTCGTACGCAGGTGCTCCAAGCTGTATACTGCCCTTCAAGGAGGCAATTTTCAGTGAAAAGGGACAGGAACTGTACAAAACACCCAAAAATTTATACGTACGCCTGCATGGAACCGGGTTTTTATACAAAATGGTCAGCCACAATGATAGCATTGTGGAATTCACCCGAATCGACCAAACAGTCAACTTTAACTTTAACATTGGAGCATATTCGTTTTCTGCCGGGGAAGAATTGTATAATTACGGTGGTTATGGGTTTTGGAAAAACAATGGCACAATAAGAAGGTATAATTTCAAAACCAGTGATTGGGTGGCTGAAGCCAGCAACCAGGAAGTCATCAATCAATTTTCCCCGATCAGCAATGCATGGTTTGATCCAACAGAAGAAAAGCTATATGTTCCTTTTGAAACTGTTGTAAATGATGGATTGATAGGCAATGTTCCCCGAAAAGGAAAAGTTGATGAAAACTCCCATGTCCTTGACCTAAAAACATTGAAATGGCAGAACATTGGTAAAGCCAATCAACAAGTGGTTGAAATTATGCTCAACAGCGAACTTGGAATTTCCACCCATCGGGGTTTGCTGGTATTGTACCATGAAAAACTGTACCTCATAGATTTCAAGTCAAATAAACTTTTTCACCTGAAGGATAACATGATTGCGCAAACCGTGTTCAAGATGGATAAGGGTCAATTGCTTTTTCACCAGGGAAAATTGTTGCACGTTTATAACCCCAGAACAAAAAAATCTGACTCCATACCCATGGACCTTGCAAAATTTTCTGCATTGCCAAATGCAGTAATCGAAACCAACAATGACTTTACCATATTAGCGATATCATCAATCTGCCTCATTGGTCTAATCATCTTCTTCAGTAGAAAAAAGAGGAGCAAGAAACTGGCCAAACAAAGAGACGAAATTTCCAAAAACGATTTTAAAATTAATTTTAGTGAAACAGAAACTGCTTTGATTTCCATGCTCATTGCCAAAAGCAAAATAAACCAAACAGCAACCATTGAGGAAATCAATTATACATTGGGGGTCAAAAATAAAAATATTGGTATGCAGAAAAAGACACGCAGTGATGTATTCAAGAGCATCAACGAAAAGTATACCATTTTTTCCAGCTCCGATGAAATCTTGATCAAATCAATCAGGAGTTTATCAGATAAACGGTATTTTGAATACATGATCGACGAGGAAATGATTGAATCAGTCACCGGTTTTCTAGGCGCTAAAATTCAAAAACAATAGGTTCGTCATTTCCCCCTAAGGCATCAACCAGGTGGCACGGGATAAGATACCGTTTGCATAGGTAAAACCGGCCCTTCGGTTGCCCTTGCTGTGGGTATAATACCACTCCATCCATTCAATGCAGGTTTCTACAACAATGAAATGTTGAAAGCCGGCTTCGCTTTCTTGCAAGGTATAATCAAATGCAGTCAATGATTGATTGAGGCCTGTGGAGGGTTGTTCAATTTCGGTTGTAGGCGGCAGATCTGTCATGTAATATCTTCTGCTATGATGACCTGTTTTGCTCCATTGTTCTACACAGAGATCATCGAGGTGGTGCACAATTGCCTTACCACTGAGCCGAATCTGAGACCTCAACACCTGGTCATATACCAACCAACTGAGGTGGCCATTTCTTTCAATATCCTCTATTTTTTTGCTCCTGATATCAGTATGCAAATAGATTTTTCGTGTATCGGCATCTACCCTCCTCAGCACTACCGTCCGCATGAATGCAAGATTGCCTTTCGCCGTGGAAATAACTGCCTGGTGCATGGCGCTCTTCCTATTGGTGGCACCTTCCACCAGCATCCTCCAGCACTGGTTTTCCACAAATGGGAGGTCAATGATTTCTTCTGGCTCAATGGGTACTAACAAATCTGCTCCTTTAAATGAATTATTTATTGCTCTCTGGCACCTGAACAGCCATCAATTTTCCTGATGCCCTTTGAACAAACAATGCAGCCTCCTTGATATCGCCGATGGACAGCCCATTGTAATATTTTTCTGCGTTGAGCATGCGTTCAACAGTTCTTTCACCCATGCTGATGGACTGTAAAGCAGACAACCAGTATTCGTTTTTCTTTGCATCCACCCTGTATTTTTCAATCCATGCTTTTTTAACCTTGTCCACGTAGGATTGAGCAACACCTTTTTCTGCCATCTGCTTCAACTCATGGTTGAAAGCTGCAATAAGGGTATCCACTTTTTCCGGTCCGCAGGGCAGCTGGAGTACCATTTGGAAGCGACCCGAGGGAACCTTGTTGTATTCAATGTTGGCTCCGCCGCCATAAATTCCCTGTATTTTCTCACGCATTTCTTCGGTGATGATGATGTTCAAGGCATCAACCATGCCGTTGAACTTCAATGCAGTGGCTTCGCTGTAGGGAATATCGCCATGCAAAATACCAATGATCAGGCACTTGTCGTCTTTCCCTTTTTTAAAGCGAAAATCGTTGATTCCAGCAACGGGTTTAACCTTGTTGTCCATGAATGCTGATTTGCCAGTAGCGGGCAATCCGGCTACATATTTTTCCAGCAAACCTGTCATTTCCTTTTCATCAAAACTTCCAACAATGGTGATGTGCATTCCTCCTACATCACCCAGGCGTTCCTTGTAAATGGCCAGGGATCGATCCAGGTCAATCTTGTCAAAATTTTCAATTTTCGGAATGGCAGTGGGCGCAAGAGGATTGTTGTTGTACAATACTTTTGTCAAGGTATCAATGAATGCCACTTGTGGGTTGGCAGACAACATGGCCACTTGTGACTTTCCCCTCTGAATGACAGACCGGTACAATACACTGTCCTTGCGTGGTTCCTTCACATACAGGTTGAGCAACTGAAACAGCGTTTCAATATCCTTTTTGCTGCTGCTTCCTGAAAAGCCTGCTGTGAAGTTGGAAATCGAAGGCCTAAGTGAAGCCACTTTTCCGGCCAGTGCTTTTCCGAGGTCTGTAGGATTAAAATTGCCCACACCCATGCTGGAAACCAACGTAACTGCATTTTCAGCACTGAATTTGTCTTTCAATGAATAGTTGGAAAGTCCTCCATAGCGCATCGCCGAAAAAAGGACCTGATCGTTTTTAAAGTCTGTCACCTTTAGTGAAACCTTTACGCCATTGGACAAGACCAGTTCGGTTGTGCCCATTGCAAGGTTCTTTTTTGAAGCAGCTACTTTACCTGCTTTGGGTGTTGTTGTCAACAATGCAGAGGAAATTATTTTTTCCTCATAGGGTTTGATGGATCCATCTGTTTCCTTTGCATCCAGCATGGCTACTATGGCCGTTGTGCTGGGAAGCTTGGATCCTGCCTCGGGACCCATCACATAGGTAAACCTGTTTTTCTCGTTTTTGAACAATTCAGTAATTGCATTTACCTCTTCCAGTCTGATGGTGGGAAGCAATTGTTTGATCATGTCAAATTCCACATCAATACCCGGGACAGATTCATTGTCGGTAAAATGCCTGATGTATTCGTCAGCGAACTGAGCAGATTCTGTTTTGTCGCGGTTGTTCCAACTGCGCTCATAGGAGCTGATGATATTTTTACGCGTGCGCTCCAATTCAGGAGCGGTAAAGCCATAGCGTTTGATTCTTTCAATTTCCGTAAGCACAGCATCAATGCCTTTTTGTACATCATTGGAACCTGTACTTCCTTGTATGCTGAATGACTGGTAGTTTTTGGCATATCCGCCAAATCCTGCGAAGGCATAGGCAAAAGTAGGGTTTTCCTTTTGGGTCAACTCACGCAGGCGGTTGCCCAAAATTGAGGTGTAAAGGCTGTTCAACAATTCCTTGCGGTACTCAGCAATGGTCTGTGGCTTGGTATATGACACAGCAGGATAATTGATGGAAAACGAATAGCCGGTCGCCTCTTTATCGGTTACCACCATCGCCTTGTTTTCCTTGTAAGCAGGAACGGAGGCATAGTCCCTGGTGCGTCCGGTTGAGGACTTAAGGCCAGCAAAATGCCTGTTGATGTATTTCATGGCCTCATCCTTGGAAATATCGCCAACCACCACCACAGCCATCAGGTCTGGCCTGTACCATTCCTTGTAAAATCGCCTGATGGCATCAGGATTGAACGTTTTAATGATGCTGTCGATTCCAATGGGAAGGCGTTGGGCATATTTTGAGCCTTTGAAAAGTTCGGGGTAAACTTTTTTGAACATGCGCTCTTCGCCACTTTTGCCAAGCCTGCTTTCCTCCAGGATGATGGCACGCTCACTGTTGATGTCTTCATCGAGGTAGGTGACCTGGTGAGCCCAATCTTCCAGGATTTGAAATCCTTTGGCAAGGTTTGAGGGTTGGTCGGTTGGAATAGGCAAAATATAAACCGTTTCATCGAAGCCAGTATAGGCATTGAGGTCATTGCCAAATTCAACCCCTATGCTCTGGAGATAAGAGATGATATCATTTTTCTTGAAATTCCTTGTGCCATTGAAAGCCATGTGCTCGGCCATGTGTGCAAGGCCTTGCTGGTCATCATCTTCCATGATGGATCCCACCTTGATCACCAACCTCAATTCCACTTTCTTCTCCGGCTTTTTGTTTTCACGGATATAATAGGTAAGGCCATTCTGCAACTTTCCAGTAGTCAGCTTGGCGTCCAAAGGAAGCTTTGCTGATGGGTCAACCTGTGCACAAAGTGAAAATGAAATTAGCAGCGAAAAAAAAAGGCCAAATGCGGAAAAAAATGCTTTCATACAAAGTATTTGATGTTGCAAATATAGGTGTTGAAAAGGAGCGAATGACTATTCGGTTTCGGAGCTTTCTACAGCCCCCAATTCATACCCAAGGTATTTCAGGACCTGGTTTACCTTGTCCATACGAAGGGTTTTTTTACCCTGTTCCAATTCACGGATAAAACGCAGGCCCACATGGGCCCTTATGGCGAGCTCAGTTTGCGAGATTTTCAATTTTTTTCGTTTTTCCTTGACAAGTTTACTTGTGTTCATGGTATACCTTATCGGGTACAATTTTTCATTCCTGAAACATTTATACCCACTCAGGTATAAATGTTTTTCAGATTTTGGTGCACTATTTTGACGAACTGTAAAATTATCTAGAAGTGCGGTTTTTTAGCAAATTCAACATAACATTTTCGTGTAATGCCACGTTAACTTCACATGTTCGTTGATGTATAAAGATCATGAACTGAAATAACATTCATCATTTTTTAAAACCAAATTTTAACCATGCCGAAGTAAAACCTGTTCAGCCATCAGTTCTTAAATCCAATCCCAACATCAAAAAAGAAAGAAATGAAAACTATCCCGAAAATCCTGCTGATGGTTGTGGGCCTGTTTGGGCTCTCAAACACTGCTTCTTTTGCAACAAACTACTACGTAGACCCTTCTTCAACGGCAACTTCTGCCAACGGAACATTGGCGTATCCTTGGAAAACAATTGCACAGGTCAACAGTGGAACAACTTTGTTGAATCCCGGCGACAGTGTTTTGTTCAAAAGGGGGCAATCCTACTCCGGAAGGCTTACCATTTCGAGGTCAGGATCAGCCACCGCCCCTATTGTTTATTCAAATTATGGTTCAGGAAGTCTGCCAGAGTTCAACAACGCCATTACTGACATCATCAATATTACCAACAAACAATATATTGTGATTGACGGAATCAAAATCATCGACAATTCAATCAGCACAACCGATCACAGTATCCAAGCCAAGATCAGCTATGCCATCAATCTTGAAAACTCACCGAATTGCAGCATCAAAAACTGTGACATTTCGCTTGTGGGTGTGGGCATTGCAGTACTGGCAGGTTCTGACAATACGACCATAACTGGAAACTACATGCACAACATGCGCATGGTCAGAAATACGCCAACTTCGGTAAACCCGGATGACGATTATGGCGCAAACCCAATGGTGATAGGCAGCTCAAACAACAGGATTACCAATAACCGTTTTGAAGAGTGCTGGGCACTGAGCTATGATTATGGCTATGATGGAGGGGCAGTGGAATTGTTTGGCGCTACCATGAACAACAACATGGTGATGTACAATACTGCCATCAACTGCAATGGTTTCATGGAAATCGGAAGCAGTTCCAATGGTACTGCACAAAACAATATTGTTGCCTACAACAAAATCATCAACTGCGGAATCATTGGTGTATATCAAAATGGATCTACGTTTTCCGTTTCAGTCAACAACCTTCAGTATTACAACAATACCGTTGTTGAAACAGTAAAGCAATATTCCCAACCCAGTGTAATGTTCTGGATGGCTGGTACCGGATCTGCAGGAATGGTGGTGGTCAAAAACAATATTTTTTGGCTTTCATCTGGTGTAAATGTTGCAAGCAGCAAATTCAATTCCGGACAGATGGTGCACTCTAACAATATTTACCGCATGTCTTCAGGTTCACTGGGTATTACATTGAACAACAGTGAACTGCTGAGCACGAATGCCAGCCTGTTTACCAGTGTTTCAGGCGGACCTGCTGATTGGAATTATACTTTACCCAGTACATCTGCAGCAGTGAATTTTGGAACAAATGTTGGTTTGGTAAAAGATTTTGCAGGAAATCCAATCAATGGGAATCCTGATGCAGGCATGTTGGAATATGCCAGTACCGTGGTTGAACCCACACCATTGGATGCTTTGGCCTCAGCGGGTTCTATCAACTGCAACGGTGGAACTACAACTGTAGTGGTATCGGCTACGGGCGGAACATCCCCCTACACCGGAACTGGAAGTTTTACCGTTGCAGCAGGAAGCTACAAGTATTTTGTAACGGATGCAAAGGGTCTGAAAGATTCTGTGGGTATAGTGGTTGCAGAGCCTACAGCTGTCGCAGCCTCACTTACATCAGGTTCAATCACTGTTGCAGGAGGAACTACAAGCATCACTGTCAATGCCTCTGGAGGGACTTCTCCATATTTGTATAACATCAACAATGGTGCTTACCAATCTTCAAATGTTTTTTCAAATCTGGTTGCTGGTACATACACAGTAAACACAAAAGACAGCAAAGGATGCACCCTTGGAAAATCAATCACCATTGCTGCATACCAGGATACGGTTTCTACTGTATATGTAAGTTTCAAGGCGAGCGTATACCCCAATCCAACAACCAATTATTTCAAGGTGAGCATTTACCATTACCATAGCAATTACCCTGTTTATATTGCTGTTGCAAATGCCAATGGGAATATTGTATATACTGTAAAGGGTGACGCTTATACCACTTACTCCTTTGGAAACAGCTTCCCATCCGGAACCTACTATGTAAAAATCACGATTGCAGGAACGACCAAAAGTTACACCGTTGTCAAGCTCTGATTGGTTCATATAACATCCTCCCTATGAAACAAGAAGCCGGTCATTGTACCGGCCTCTTTGTTTTCAATAGGCATATTTATCACCGGCAAATACCCTAAAAACTGTCGACAGCATAATTTTGAGGTCCAGCCTGATGCTCCAGTTTTCCAGGTACCAGAGGTCACTGGCAACACGTTGTTGGATTTGTTGTGGATTTGAAATTTCACCACGGAGGCCGTTTACCTGTGCCCATCCTGTGATGCCAGGCTTGAGCAGTTGCCTGATCATATAATGTTCAACAACTTTTGAATATTCAGAAGTATGCTTGAGCATATGTGGCCTTGGGCCCACGATGCTCATCTGACCCCTGAAAACATTGATGAACTGTGGAAATTCATCGATGCTGGTCTTTCTCAAAAAGGAGCCCAATCCGGTAATCCTTCTATCATTTTTTGTCGCTTGTTTGACGTCTGATTCAGCATTGACCTTCATTGTTCGAAATTTCCAACAGTAAAAGGGATTGTCGTTCAAGCCCGTTCTCAATTGTGAAAAAAAAATGGGGCCCCTTGAGTCCATCCAAATCAAAAGACCAATCAAGGGTATCATCCATGATAAAATCAAAATGATTACCAGTCCACTGACCAGTACGTCAAAAATTCTTTTCTTCATCCTGTTTCCAACATCTTCCAAAGGATCTGACCGCATCGAAAGCACGGGCAAGTCTTTGATAAAGTCAACTTCAACTGCATGATTCACATGCGACGAAAGGCTTGGTACCACCTTGAACCTTAGGCATTGATCTTCCGACTCTCGAATGAGCTTATAGATAATATTGTTTTTTTCTGGGGAGATGGTTGAAAATATTTCATGAACGTTCAACTGCTTTGCGAGTTGAACAGCATTTTCAATGTTGGAGTATACCGGATAAGTGGTAAGTTCAGACATGTTCACCTCATTTTCCACAAATCCCAGCAGTCTTGTGTTGAAGCCCTCTTCTTCTAGGTACTGTGCAAGTTTTTTGGCGGTATCATTGAAGCCAATGATGAGTACACGATTGATCATATCATGCTGGATGCTGAGATACTTTCTTATTGCCAAATAAAATATTCTATTGGTGGAAATACCAAACAATGCAAATGCGAAAAAAAGCACCATGGTATCAGAAATATTTGTATTGGAGTCCCAATACCACAATGCGAGGAGGATTGAAGTCCCCCATAAAAAATATACAACCCCAGTTCTGTTTGAAAATCTACTGAAGTCTGCAATGACCTTTAGGCTGTATAACCCAATAAAAAAACTGGTTATGGCCCAAGTAAAACTTGAGGCCAAAGCAAAAGAAAGGAATGCGTTTTTCCCCAATATAACGTCATCTGAAAACGACAATGAATAGGTCAACAACCATGATAGGTTGACCATTACGACATCAATGGCAAAAAAAGTGGTGCTCAAGGATTTTCGAAATTCGCGGTTCATGGAAATTGATTTTCACTTTTACTTCAATCAGGCTATGCGTTATACGGTGCATGACTGTATTCCTCGATCAGCACATGAACAATGCGTTCTGATGTCCTGCCGTCCCAGAGATCAGGAATAACAGCTGTTTTCCAATCACCAATCACCATCTTGTGCATGAGTTTAGCAAGCAAATGAAGGTCTTCTCCCACGAGCTCATTGGTTCCATCCAGAACGGTTTCCGGCCTTTCAGTGGTTGTGCGCATGGTAATGCAAGGAATATTGAGAACAGTTGCTTCTTCAGTAATGCCACCGGAATCGGTAACAATCCCTCTGGCATTCTTGATCAGGTAAATAAATTCAAGATAGGGTTGGGGCTCCAATAAGATCAATGGGCCAAGGTTGACATCAATTGTATTCAAAACATTTCTCGTTCGGGGGTGCACTGGAAATACAATTGGCAAATTTGAACTGTTCGCCACAATGGTCTCTAGGATCTTTCCAAGTTTTTTTGGGTCATCTGCATTCGAGGGCCGGTGAATCGTCAATAAAAGATAGTTGCCCTGGCCCAATGAAGCAACGGCAGGATCCAAAGGAGGCTTTAGTTTTCCCATGTTTTGAAAAAGGGTATCAATCATGGTATTGCCAACAAAATGAATTCTTTTAGGGTCTGCACCATTTGTCTTGAGATTGTCTGAAGCATGTGGGGTTGTTGTAAAAAAATGGTCACAGATCGAGTCGGTAAGAATCCTGTTGATTTCTTCAGGCATCTGCATGTCTCCGCAACGAATGCCTGCCTCAACATGTACCACGTCTATCTGCATTTTTTTAGCAACGATGCTGCAGGCCATTGAAGAAGTAACATCACCAACAACCAAGACAAGATCGGGCTTGTGCACCATCAGTTCGGCTTCAAACCCAACCATGATGGCAGCAGTTTGTTGCGCTTGTGTACCACCCCCTGCTCCAAGGTTTACATGGGGCGCTGGTATTTCAAGTTGGCTAAATATTTGAGAACTCATTGTAGGGTCAAAATGTTGACCGGTATGAACAATGCGGTATTGAATCTCATATCCTTCATCTTTGCTTTTGTGAATGGCTTTGATGATGGGAGCAATTTTCATGAAATTGGGTCTGGCCCCAGCAACAATGGTAATCAACATAAATATTTATTTGAAGAGTTGGTCAGCATTAGGCTGATTTGCTATTGAATAGTTTGTCGTAGTGGTGAATCAGGGAAACCGTTTCCCGAATATTATTCCTTGAGGAAGCGCCAAAAAGAATGGATTCAACATTCGGAAGGGAACATACATATTCAAGGGCTTGCGCAGGAGAGCTCGTGCCACCTGAAAAAATCTGCATGGCAATTGCCCTTACCCGCCCAGATTTTAGCGTCTTTTCATACAATTCAATACCTCCAGACATCCTGAATCCTTCATGGTTTATTGATGAACAAACAATAGGATGATGAATACCCTGGCTGGCAAGTACATCTACAAGCTTTGGCATGTTCATGGTAATATATGCGGGTTCAGACCCGTATTTTTTTCGAATATGGTTGTCAAATGCCATGAACAATTCTTTCATGCCCAATCCAAGCAAAAGATCAGTAACTACATTCTGTAAAAATATTACTGGCGTTGAAAGACCCTTGAACATTTTCAGTTCAGCATCAATCATCAATTCCATCATTTTGACATGGTCTTTGGACACCAATGCATATCCGCCCTTAAACAGGGAACTGATAAAATTCCCGGGTACGTATTGTCTGATGGCACCCATGATACCGAGTTCAGTGACAGCATTTGCATATTTGTGTGCATAGGGAAGGCAAGGAAAAATTTCAAAGTCGTCGTATTTTTCCGAATCATTTCGAATCAGATTCGCGATGTTTATCATTCGATCATGCGTAGTGCACATAAAGGTGTTACAGCCTTCTGATACAGCATGGTCAATCGTATTTAAAATTGAAATATCATCGCGGAAAAGCATTGATTGCTGTCTTGCTTTTTCATCTGAAACATGGTTTACGCCAAAAAATTGATTGTCCCCAAATAAAATTCTGTTCATCGTCTTTGTGTTTTATGAAGCCTAATTTGTTGAATGACAATGTCGGTTTGAAGGGCTGTTTCAAACGTGTTGATGCTATTGGGCAATCGGCCCTGCAATACACGAATGAAATGGTCAATTTGCAGTGAATATTCTTCACCACGCAAATAAAAATCTACATGCGGAGACAATTCATTGATGTGCTTTACATTCCAACCTTTTGAATAATTTTCAAATGGGTTGGGTTCCTGGAAAAAAACTTTTAATTCCGTGGAATCTACAATCAACTTTCCCTTCGTGCCTAAAATGGTCAGGCATGTTGACATTTTTCTGTACGTCTCATCACTCCAGTTGACAAGGATGGTACCATGAATGCGATTTTGCGTTTCCAATAGACAAGAAACGGCATCCTCAACCGAAGCGGAATAAAAAGAAAGCAGATCAGCGCCATGAACTGTAGTGATGGGTGAAACAATATGGTTGATCAAATCAATCAAATGGGCCGCATAATCCATGAGGCATCCCCCTCCTTCTTCGGGCTTGGATCTCCATGTTTGCTCTTTGCGTTTGGTTACCACAGGACCATTCATGTTCCCAATAAAATATTGTATGTGGCCCAAACTACCTGCATCGATTATTCGCTTGGCTTCCATGAATGTTCCAATAAACTTGTTGTGATATCCTACCTGATTGCAGATGTTTTTTTGCATTGCTTCTTGAACCAATTTTTTGCCATTGATGGTATTCAAACTGAATGGTTTTTCAACAAATACATTGATGTGGTGGTCCAGCAGATGCTGTACAATCGGCTCATGATATTTGGTAGGAACAGAGACAAAAACTGCATCGGGTTTTTTTTCTGAAATCAACTGGGTATAGTCTGAATAAACATCGAAAGAGGTATATCGCTTGAGCACATCCGAAACGATGGTTGAGGTTTCAGCGACCCCGACAACCTCTACATCTGGATGTGCTCCCAAGATTGATAAATGTGAAATGCCCATTTTTCCTGCTCCTATTAGCCCGATTTTTTTCATGCTGGTATTTTTTTACAATTGGTGATGAGTTGATAGAAAATGTCATAGGCATGTTTCCCTTTTTCCATGAGTGCATTCCCTTGGATTGCTTTTGTCATTGTTCTGCTGACACGGGCAAGGTCTTCCTGTGAAACATTGGAAACATGTCGCATCAAATTGCTTTCAATCAGTACTTTATCCACTTCGAGCAACACATCCTGATAGACAGACAAGGTGGGTATGCCAACCATTGCCAACTCCCTGGTCATTGATCCACCCGCCCCCACAAAAAGGTCACAATCCGCTGCAATCTCTTCGAATGCTATAGGCTTGGTGGCTACATGAACACGTTTGAATGTGCTGCCCGTATAGTGGGAAACCTGGCTGGCATTGCGGGGAAGAATGGTAATGTTATAATCTGATGATACCTGCTTGATCAGGTCATCCAAAAAGTTTTCTTTACCATTATAATATTGCGCAGTAGATGGTTCAGGCCGTATATAAAGATTCAATAAATGAGGATTTTTTTTAGGGGGTCTTGCATTTATTTTTTCGGATAATCGCCACAGGTATATCCCCTCCTTGATGCCTGGATAGAATTGAATTTTATTTCTAATAAACGACTTTTGTGAAAATTGATTGAGCCTAAAACTTTCTGGTAACAATATTGTTGTTGCAAATAGAAAACTGGGGAGGTTGCCTATGGCATGTTCATTGTCATTCGTATAGATGGATGGAACACCCAGTAACTTTGCCGTGAGCGGTGAATGAAATGAACTTTGAGAAACCGCAAGATCAACTTGCTTGTACTGGAGGTATTTCCACAACTGATAGACCCTTACAGGAAAACCAAACAGCTTTCCAAGCAGATTTTTCCCATAATGAATTCCAACAGGTTTATGCTTCAAGCCCTTGCTGTCAAGCAATGCTATCGTGTTTGCCAATGGTCTTGAAGTGATGATGATGAGGTGGCCATCCCGTTCAAGAGAACAAATCATATCATAAAACATATTGATGTGTGGAGAATTTGAAATGTCAAACCAAATGCGCATGACTGTTCATTTATATTGTTATCCAACAGGTACTATAGGGTGATGGCCTCATTTGATGTATTGATCACGTATCGGTGTTTGGCATTTTCGGCAGGCAAAAAAGGGTAATTGATCTTGAGGTCGTAATGGTCGAATTGCATATTTTTCTTTACGATATCCAGGTAATGCATGAAATATTCCTCAGGTAATGTTTGGTCGTCTACTTCCAGCAAAACGACTATTTCGTTTTTATTGAATTGCACCTGAAATTGTTCAATGTGTTTGTCATCCCTGAAAAGAATGTTGAAAAAAGCTGAATGCATTACCTTGTTTCGCTGGTCTATGACCATGTCACATGTTCGTCCCATAAAGCTTCCCATGATGGGATATCCTCGTTTACATGGGCATGACTCGCCTTCCAATAAGCTGAATTTATCCCCGGTAAAATACCTTATCATCGGATACGCCTTGTTCACCAAATTTGTCGCCAATACATTTCCTTCACTGTCCAGCGCTAAAGATGTAGCGGTGTTGATATAATGCATGTTTCCAAAGTCACACTCAAATGCAGAAATGCCTGCTTCGTTACATCCATATTGATTATGCACTTTTACATTGAATGCCTGAGAGATGTTATCCCTGTGCTTATCACTCAATATTTCTGCTGTAGTTACTATACCGCGGAGGTCTGGAAATTGAATGGGGCCATTTTTGAGGATATATTCTGCCAAACTGTTGACCGCTGTAGCATAACCATATATCAGCCTTGCCCGTGTTTTTTTGATCTGTATCAAATATGTTTTGATATCACTATCATTCAAATGGTAAGCAGAATATACGGTAACATTAAGCAAACGATAAAATACCGTATGTTGCAAGTCATTTTTGGCCAAGGAGGTGCCAGCTACAAATGCCACTTTTTCCCCCAGCTTGTAGCCCAATGTTTCCCATGACAAGATTATTCCGGCCCACATGAAGGATTGGGCCTCGTTCGTTGTGTAGTACACCAAGGGTGCGCCAGTTGAACCGCCTGTTCCCTTTCTGATTTTTTTTCCTACATATGTATTGGAAAAGAAAGATTCGGGATTTTTTCTGATGATATCTTTTGTTAAAACCGAAGAATGAACGTCTTTGTTGATATTTCTATAATATGGTGTACTCATCAAAGCATGTTCAATCAACTGCACACGATTTTTGTTTGAAATGGTGACAAGTGCCGCAGGGTTCAAAAATTGCTCCTTGCGAAGCCTTTTCAAAGTAGAAACAATTGTTGTTCCCCTCAACCTGTCAATGAGCCTAAATCTTGCCTGTCCTAAAATGTTCATACATGTTGGTTTTAAATAGGAAATAAAATGATGGACTGAAATTTTTCTATTGTCTAACAAAGCGAATTGTAAATATTCGTCAACTGGGATACAATTCCCGTAACATGGAAAGTTTCAGCATCTTTCCTGGCATTCCTACCAAATCGTGAAATGATAGAAGGGTCGTCCATTATCTCCTCTAAAATGGGGCCAAGGGCCTCAATGGATTTGGGTTCAATCAACCATCCATTATGACGGGGTTTAACCACAGTTGGAATACCTCCAACCCTTGTAGAAATGATGGGTATACCAGCAGTCATTGCTTCAAGTATTGCCATGGGCAAACCTTCATAATGGGAAGGAAGAATAAAAACATCCGCATACTGAAGGAGTTGGCACTTGCGCTCACCATCAACCCATCCAGCATATATGATATGCTGAATGGAATTGACTTCTGTTAAGTACTGTGAAAGTTTTTTATTGTCTCCCTCACCACAAATGAATAATTTAAGTTTCCCCGAAAGAAAATAAGGATTTTGTTTCAAGTACTGTACCAACTCAAAAATTCCCTTGTTTTCTGTTATCGTACCCATGAACAGCAGTGAAATCTGGTTAAATTGTTTGCTGACAGGCACCATTGGAAAGGCTTTTACCGGATTGAGAACAACTTCAAGGTTTTTTAAGCGCAACTCTTTTTGAAACAATTCTTTCCATTCATCTGTGAGACAGATTACGCGATCACAGATTCCGAGAATGGAACCAATACACCATGTCTTCAACTTTGATGCCTGATAAAATTCTCGAAACTTTCCTCCATGGATGTGCATAATGACTTTTTTACGAAAGGCTTTGGCCATGAACAACACAAATGATTTTCGAACGAAACTTCCATTTGAAGCAGAATGAATATGAAGGATTTTAATATCTTCTTGGAAGAGCAAGAGTTTTACCAGTTTCAGGTATTGTTTGAAATAAAATCGATAAACATTGGTTTGCCGGTCTTCTGGATAGGTTGACAACATTCTAAATCCTTCCATAGACTCCCTGTAGGTATTGAGCACGGCACCTATGCCACCTTTTTCATCCTGTGGACCTACAAAAAGTATGTGGTTGAAATTCATGTAAAATGAGGTTGGATAATCAAAGGTTGTGCACCAATGAAGGGCAGATGAAAACTTGTGGGTCAGATTGATCTATCTGGCCGGTTGAGAAAGCAATGCTACGTATTGGCTTAACATCTGTGAAAGAGAAAACCTTTGCGCTGTAAACCTGCGAATTGCCTTGCCATTTTGGGTCTTTTTTAGGGCATTGACCCATGCATTGGCGATGGATAATGGGTGCAGGGGCTGAGCCAGGCTTCCATTCCAACCATCAAAGATCATTTCCCTAGCTCCTCCAACATCAGTCAATGCACAGGGCAAACCAAATGACATGGCTTCCAATGC
>JAURJU010000093.1 GCA_030832085.1 Chitinophagales bacterium
ACTGTATTTGATCTTTTCATTGTTTTTTACTTTCCCCAAACCTTCAGCGAGAATTTTATCATTCGGACCTAGGCCAGAAGCAACAACATACAAATGTGGCATTTCGTGAGATATGGTAATTTGTTTGGCCTTCAATACGTTATTTTCATCAACGATGTATACATACTTTTTGTCTAGTACATCAAAGGTGGCCTTCTGTGGAATTAGAATGGCTCCATTCAATGAAACCTGCATGAGAATATTGCCTGTCTCACCATGGCGAAGTATGCCCTTGGGGTTGAGGAATGTTGCACGAAAAGCAATGTTACCGGTTTCGTTGTTGAAATCTGCTTCAATTGTTTCTACAATACCCGGCGATTCGAACAACTCTTTGTTGGCCATTTGCAGCAAAACCTTTTGCTTGTCCTTGGACTTTGCTTTTTGGATATAATTCAAATACTCTGCTTCGGGAACATTAAAATAGACCCATATCTTGCTGTTGTCAGAAAGTGTAGAGAGGAGTTCTCCTTCATCAACTAGACTTCCCAAACGTGTTTGGAATCTATCCATGATACCACTGAATGGTGCACGAATTTCTGTAAATCCCAAATGTGCCTGGGCCAAGGAAAGTTCAGCTTTTGCCTTGTTAAGCTTGGCTTTTGCCAAGGCCAATTCGTTGGATGAAACAATATTTTTGTCTGCAAGGCTCTTGGTATTGCTGTATTCAATTTCAGCAAAATTCATTTCTGCTTTTGCTTTTTCTACTTCTGCTTCGTAAATGACGGGCATGATCTTGAACATCAATTGACCTTTGTTTACAAACTGGCCTTCGTCCACAAATATTTTTTCAAGATAGCCCCTTTCCTGAGACCTCAACTCAATGTGACTTGCAGAATGAATCTGTCCAACATACTCCTTGTAAATGACCGTATCCATTTGGATAGGACTAGTAACCAGGAATTCACTTTCTTCTTCTTTCTCTTCAGTTTTGTGTGCGCAGGATGAAAACACAAATATTGATGCCAAAACCATGGCAGTAAATAACTTCCTCATTAAAATTGTAATTGAATTGGTAAAACGCTTGTTGGCTTGCTAAAGCCTAAATAATCAAATGCATTGACAATTTTTATATGGGATGCCATATAAAAATTCAGACCAAATATGGTAGATCAAGCGATGTGCTTCTTCCAGGAATGATAAAGGATAAAATACTCGACTTCCGGCTGTTTTTGCAAGGAAGAAATCAATTGCAGATAGCGGCTTTGTAAAATGCAATGATACGCCAGCTCATCGCCAGCATTTCTTTGATAAAAATGGTTGAACGTTTCTTGTTCCCCAATATGCTTATCATCATCCTCAGCCAACTCCATTTCAATAGCGGTCTTGACAGATGTCTGGGGTGGCAGCAATGAAAAATGTGGCTGATGACCATGGATTGATCGGAGTAAAACCGTAGCGCTTTTATTGCAACTGATACTATTGTTTAAAAAAGAAAATGCCTGAAGCTGCTGAAGAAAAAATGCAAGGGCAAAAACCAAAAGAAAGACCCTACCCAAAACCGTTTTAGTAAATGATGGGCTGGCACTGATATTTCTTTTATTGTTACTGCTATTGTGCATCTGATATGCTAAAGTACAACATAATCATCTTAATCAGACATTGGTCGCTTCATCATGATATCCGTTTGCTCCTCATCCCCCAATTTGAAGATGTGCTTATCAAAGGCAAGAAATCCATGTTTAACATAAAATTGTATTGCCCGTCTGTTTTCTTCCCAAACGCCCAACCAAATAAAATCCACTTTTTGTATATCTGCCCGTTCTAGGGCTTTTTCAAAAAGCTGTTGCCCGATGTTCTGCCCATGAAATTCCTGCAGAACGTAAATCCGCTCAATCTCAAGCGCATTTTCATGCTTGATTTCAGTTTGTGATTGCCCAAGGTTAAGTTTCAAATATCCAATGACATTGTTATCCAGCGTTGCGAAATAAAATTCAGCATTGGGATCATCGATCTCCGCCTGGAGTTTGTTGAGCGAAAATCCTTCCTCAAGGTATTTCTCCATGTTCTCCTTGCTGTTGCTGGATGAAAATGTTTCAGCAAAGGTTTTCCTGCCAATCTCCTGCAAAAGCAACACATCCTCACCCGTTATTCGCCTCATCTCAATTGAACCCATACAATATGATTATGCTGAATTACTGATATTAGCACAATATTATGGATATTTTTTACCTTCCGCTAAATGAAAATAGAAGCTCCTTCCATTGTTGTCCTTTCACCCAAAAAACTATTGGGTAAACATGTTATCATGTCTATGGCCGAAGACAAGACCGGTCTATTGTGGGCGTCATTCATGCCCCACAGGAAACAAATTAAACATCAAATTGGTAATGACCTCTATTCACTTCAGGTCTTTCCAGAGGGGTATTTCAAAGCCTTCAATCCCATTAAAAGTTTTGAAAAATGGGCATTGGTGGAAGTTGAGCAACACGATACCATACCTGAAAACATGGAAGCTTTTTCTCTTCCCGGGGGGCAATATGCAGTTTTCAATCACAAGGGGATGGATACTGCCATTTTCCAATACATCTACAGTACATGGCTTCCTGCTTCCGGTTACTCCTTGGACAATCGGCCACATTTTGAGGTACTCGGTGAAAAGTACAAACAAGGAAGCCAAGACTCCGAAGAAGAGATCTGGATTCCCATTTCTTTGAAAAAGCAATAAAATCTGACCATCCATTTGGAAATATCGCTGTTTTGTTTAACTTTGAATTACAAAGTACTTTTTATCAACAGGACATGAACAAGCAAAAAGAACAACTGGAAGCCATCAGGGATATCCGAAACCTCATGGAAAGATCATCCCGATTTCTATCCCTCAGTGGATTGGCGGGAGTAATGATCGGCATTGCCGTTATTACAGGCGTAGCATCCGCTTATGCCTACATGGGGCTTGCCATAGATCAAGGGGGATACCATACCCTTATCCTCAATGAAAATGGGGAGCCCAACGGGGATGTTTTCAAGTTCCTGCTCATGGATGTTCTGCTGGTGTTAGCGTTCTCCATAACGACAGTAACCATCATGTCTATGAAAAAAGCCAAAAAACAGGGATTGCCCATATGGGATGGAACGGCAAAGCGGATGACAGTACAATTGGCAGTACCCATGTTGGCTGGTGCCATTTTATCGATGATTCTGTTGCGCCACGGATTGGTTGGATTTATCGCTCCGGTTAGCCTTATCTTCTACGGTTTAGCACTTTTCAATGCCAGCAAGTATACGGTTGATGATCTCCAATATTTTGGCATCGCAGAAATCCTGACAGGCCTGCTTGCTGCCATATTCATTGATTATGGAATGCTTTTTTGGGCATTTGGTTTTGGAGTGCTTCACATCGTTTATGGAACAAGGATCTACTTTAAATACGAAAAGTGAAAAACCATCTGGAGGCCTTGAACAAGGCATTTGAGAGCAGGGTGCGCCTGGGAATCATGTCACTGCTCATGGTCAATACGGCCATGGACTTTGGAATGCTCAAGGAGCAGCTGAACATAACTGATGGTAACCTTGCCAGCCACCTGAATGCACTGGATAAATTGGGATACATCCTGATTACCAAACAATTCATTGGCAAAAAACCCAATACTTCTTATACCGCTACCGATCCTGGTAGGAAGGCATTCAGTGATCACCTCGATGCCCTGGAACGATTCATCAGCAGATCAATATAAAAAAACCAATCAACCATAGAATTCTAAAACAAGCAACATGGAAAGAAAAAATGAGATCAACAACTTGGCCTCAGGGATCTTGGAAAATATTGAGGATCCCAAACAACTTGAGTTGTTGTACAGAAAAGACAAGGTCCTGTTCAAACAGGCCTTTAACAGCATATACACTGACATCAACAACAATGCCATTGCCCAGACCTGGCATGAAAGACTCAACTACCAGGAGGCCGAGATCAACTGGGGAATAAGCAGTGAGTTGAAGATGGTTGCCCTGATTGCATTCATAGGAGGCCTGCTGGCGAAAACACCACAAATATTTGAGATTGAACCGGATCATTTCTTCTCCCGCAACATTGGACTGATTGCGTTTCCCATGCTGATGTTCTATTTTGCATGGAAACAGCAGTTGGCAAGGAAAAACATATTTATTCCAATGATAGCTGTTGTTATTTCAGCTGTCTACATCAACCTGCTCCCCAACAATGACAAGAGTGATACCATCATATTGTCCTGCCTTCACTTGCCTATTTTTTTATGGACGGTACTTGGATTCATATTTGCAGGCGGTGATCTTAAAAACAGCGCGAAGAGAATTGACTTTTTAAGATACAATGGAGACCTGGTGGTAATGTCAGCAATCATGGTATTGTCTGGAATCTTATTTACTGGTCTTACATTTGGGTTGTTTGAGCTGACTGGCCTAAACATAGAAAAGTTTTATGTGGACTATGTACTGGTCTGGGGCCTTTCAACCATTCCCATCTTGGCAACATTCCTGATACGGAACAACCCACAACTGGTGGATAAAATTTCTCCCATCATTGCGAAGATATTTACACCATTGGTTGCCATAACACTGCTGGTATTTTTATCTGCGATGGCATTCACAAGAAAAAACATATACCAAGACAGGGAGTTTTTGATGATCTTCAACGCACTGCTAATTGGTGTAATGGCTATTATTTTATTTTCAATCACTGAAGCAACCAAAAAAGAAAACAATAGGGTCAACTTGCTGTTTTTATTCTCATTGTCCATCCTGACCGTTATCACCAATGGTATTGCCCTTTCTGCTATTGGATACAGAATATTTGAATTCGGCATCACCCCCAACAGATTGGCCGTGCTGGGATCAAACATATTGATTTTCTCCAACCTGATTTGGATAACACATCAACTGCTCCAAAGTATCAAAAAGAAAGCGGATGCAGAAAAGATTGAACAAGCCATTGCTTTCTTTTTGCCTATCTACGGGCTTTGGACAGCCATTGTTGTATTCATTATTCCGGCATTGTTTGGATTTAAATAATCACAAATGACAGTAAAAGAGATATAATGAATAAATTGAGCGCATGTCAGCAACATCCAAAGACCCATTGCACGGAAAGACATTGGAATACATCGTTAATGAACTCGTTGAATATTTCGGCTGGGAAGACCTGGGGCAACACATCCGGATCAATTGTTTCAACAGTAATCCAAGTGTTCAATCCAGCCTGAAATTCCTGCGCAAAACTCCATGGGCACGGAAACAAGTGGAAGATTTGTACATCAGGATGAACCTGGGGAGTTCATCAAAAAATGGTGAGGGCTAAAATAAAACTGAAATTCTGTTTGCAAAAACTGCGTGAATACTCCACACAATTTAACATTGTGGAAATACAGATTTAGTTTTGCATCCACAAATGTCCAAACTCACTTTAGGCAATAAATTTATCGATGTTTCTGATTATGGCAGACCGGCTGCAAGAATCATTGTACAATTGTTGAAATCGACCCGGGTCAGTGCTGTACACCTGACATTACTATTCGTCGTTTCCGGTATACTGGCCATCTATTGCATGGGTGTTGAACAATATTGGACCGCAGGATTTTTCCTGGTACTGAAATCCATTTTGGATGCGGCTGATGGACAACTGGCAAGGACCAAAAATCAACCATCCTATACCGGGCGTTACCTTGATTCCATCCTGGACAGCCTGCTGAATTATGCATTGATTTTTTCGATCGCCATTTTTACCAATGCTAATTTCGGCTGGGCCCTGATGGCCTTTATCTGCATGCAAACCCAGGGGACGGTCTACAACTACTACCATGTGATATTAAGACACAGTACCGACGGAGAAATCACAAGCCAGATTTTTGAAAATCAATCACCCAAAGCATTCCCAGAAGAAAGTCAAGCCATGGTCAACTTCCTGTTCAAATGCTTTCGATTGCTCTACAAGGTATTTGATGATTTCATCTACGCCCTGGATCCCCATGCTTCCAAAGCAAGCGTCACGCCGAAATGGTTCATGTGTATGGTCTCATTTTATGGGTTAGGTTTCCAATTGTTGCTCATGGCTGGTTTTTTGGTGATGGGATGGATTGATTTTATCATTCCCTTTTTTATTGCTTATTCAGTATTCATTCCGGTTTTCATTGGCGCAAGAAGGCTGTTGTTGAAATGACAGCAACATCCTAGATAAATATTGAGTTCCTATCTAACTTTCAACAACAGCATTGCTGTAATGTATGATAAACTACGAGTGTTGGAATTTAATCCTTGAATACCCCCTTGTTGTCAAGCTTTACGCGCATCCTTTTTTGTCCATTTTCCAATACGAGTTTATAAAGTTTTCTCGCCTCTTCATCAGTGGAGTAATATTTGACCAGATAAATATCCTTTAGAATCGTCCACCCTGGGAATCTTGTAGCAACGGCATCCCTGACTGGCTTTGGAAGAGCAACGTCTTTGTATTTTTCAACGGTGCGGATTACCTTTCCGTCCTTGTCGTAAAAAGCCAGTACCTGTCCCTGGGGAATATAAAATGAAACAAAATAATTATCACTCTCTTCCTCATAAAAATCTGCACTCTTCAGGTCATATGATGCTGCCATTCTTTCAAGCATTCTCACCGGTTGGGCAGCGGAGGTATCCGTCACAGATTTGTAATACTTATAATTCAGGCTGATGATTTTCACTTCAGGCAAGGTCTCTTGTCCATTGGCTTGCATAATCATCGCAATCAAAACACAAGAAAGACCAAAGAAGAACTTTACATGTTTCATGGTATATGTTTTTAATTTTGAATTTATCTTCCTCCCAAACCATTCAGGAGATTGAAAGTAAATTTATATGTAAGCCATTTTATTTGAAATGGTCTTGATCAGTGAGTTGACTGAGAATTCTCATTAACAAGGTTATCATATCTTTGCATCAATGAATATTGTATTGTTTGATGGCATCTGCAACCTTTGTAATGCATCTGTTCGCTTTATCAGCAAGCATGACAAGTACAATACAATACAATTTGCCTCACTGCAAAGCGAAACTGCGAAACAGTTGTTGTCAAAAATAAACATTGACTCCCAGAAAATTGATTCAATCATTTTCGTTTCAAACGAAAAGGTGTTCTTCAAATCAGCTGCTGCCATTGAAATTGCGAAACAACTGCGTGGCTTTCCTCGTTTGTTAAAATATTTCCAGTTCATCCCGAGACCCATCAGGGATTTTGTATATGACCTGATTGCCAAAAACAGATACCGCTTGTTTGGGAAAACCTGTTCCCTTCAAACCCCACATCAAAACAAATGAAAAAATCATTCCTGGCCTTTCTATTGTTATTTTCGTTCTGCGCAACTTTGAATGCACAGTCAAATAACCAACTCCTAAAAGCGACCAACCAATTTCTGCAAACACTGAGTGATATAGAAGTGGCAAAGACCGTTTATGCCTTCAACGATCCTGCCCGTTTGAAGTGGACCAACCTGCCTGTTGGTATGGAGGCACGCCCTGGTATTCAGTATGGCTCTCTTAGTGATAAAAGTCGCTTGGCCTACCACCGTGTACTATCGGCACTGCTCAGCTCACAGGGGTATCTGAAAACCACCAGCATCATGCAATTGGATGATATTTTGAACACGCTCTACCAACAGGCATTCGATGATGGAAAGATTAGTGAGAAGTCCCTGAAAGCCATGCAGAACCTCAAATGGGCTCACGGGAACTACTATATCGCCATTTTTGGCAAGCCGGCAGACAATGAACCCTGGGGTCTGAATTTTGGCGGTCACCACATGGCACTGAGCATGACTTCCGATGGACATACAATCAGCATGTCACCATATTTTATCGGGACGGATCCTTCAGAGGTGAAATCCGGCAAATATGCAGGCTTGCGGATTTTGAGCAAGGAAGAAGATTTTGGTTTCATGTTGGTTCAATCCATGTCAGCCCAACAAAAAGCCATTGCTGTATTGGACCGCGCAGTTCCGAAAGACATCATCACCAACCCCAAAAGCAGTCAGCGCATTGACAGCAATTATGGTATCCAGGCCAAACAATTCACAAAAGACCAGAAGGAAATTCTGCAGTTGCTGATCCAGGAGTTCGTTCACAATTTTGAACACGAGAAGGCGCATCAACTCATGGAAAAAATCATCAAATCAGGCATTGAAAAAATTCATTTCGCATGGATTGGCAGTTTGGAGAACAACAAACCCCATTACTATATCTTGAACGGCCCTGACTTTTTGATTGAATACGACAATGTTGGATTCAGCAATGATGGCAACCATATTCATGCCATCCTCAGAGAGAAAGGCAACGACTTTGGTGCAGATATCCTCAAACAACATTACCAGGAATCAAAGCACTGACAAGTGACTCTGCACAATACAAAGAATAAAAATTCATTTACTCCTCAATCAGGCTTTGATACAAACAATTGACAGTCTTCCTGATTACGGTATTGTAGCCTTCTGAATATCCCGGGGCACAACCATTGCTGATCACAACAATTCCGAATTGCTCTTCGGGCTGAAAATACATCGCGCTGAATAGGCCATATGCAACACCAGTATGCCCTTTCAGTACTTTACCAGGAATCAATTTGCTGGTGGTTTCAATCGCAAATCCATACCCTTCTTCACTAGACATGGCGGTCTGCATTTGCGTGGAACTTTTTTTACTGAGAATCCTTCTTCCCTTGTATTTACCTTTGTTGCTGTGCATCAGCATATACCGGGCAAGGTCAGGTGCAGAAATCTTCATTCCACCAGTGGGCGAAAATATTGGAGTACTGTATCCCATGGTATACTTGGATATTTCTGCCACCCGGCTTGCGTATGCACCTTCGGACAAGATAAATTTTGATGAATCAGCCCTGTATTCATAAATCGAAGCAAACCTGGATTTGTCCAACCCATCCACATCATAGCCGCCATAGATCTTTAGCGGGGCCAATATGTGTTTGATCACATACTGGTCGAATCGTTCCCCTGATACCTTTTCAATGATTGCGCCTATCATATTGAAATTGAGGTTGCAATAGGCATATCCTTTCCCCGGTTCATATGCACTGTATGATTTGGCCCAGTT
The DNA here is from genome assembly GCA_030832085.1 of Chitinophagales bacterium. Classification (GTDB taxonomy): domain Bacteria; phylum Bacteroidota; class Bacteroidia; order Chitinophagales; family Chitinophagaceae; genus Pollutibacter. The sequence goes on from JAURJU010000093.1 coordinate 9,079, forward strand.
CGGATTTTTTTCCGGGTTGATGGCGTCAAGGCTAAAATAACCCTGGCTGTCATTGATCGAAGACAAGTGAGACATCATCAAGCGAAGCGTAATCACCGTCTCCGGAAATTTCGGGTTGCGTACCTTGAAACCAATCAATTCACTGACGTCCTGGTCGATGGAAAGTTTTTTCCTTTCCTCCAGCTGCATGATGGAAGTGGCAGAAAAAGACTTGGAAATCGATGCAATCCTGAAAATACAATCATCCGTCAATGGTGTTTTGTTTTCCAGACTTTTGGCCCCAAAAGATTGGGTATAAATGATTTTGTTGTGTTTCACCACAGCAACAGACAATCCCATTACAGGTATTTCTTGCATGATGGCCTTGATACCTGCTTCGGCTTTCTCTGGCTGGGCCTTTGCAAAGGATGACATGAGGAGCAAGACTTGCAAAAAGAGTCCAAAAGGAGAACGCATATTTTTCATGCTTGAATTTAATACAAGCAAAGGATTCCAGCAAATTGATTGGGTTGGCCTTTCTTCCTATCTTCAATGCTTAATATTCATCAGCATGAAACGTTTGTTATATTTCACATTGTTGGCCCTCACTGTTGTTGCAGGAATCCTTTTGGTCAATACTTTCCGCTTTCAAAAGACAACAGCTTTCAATGGTACCGTGGTTGAAATACCCAACAACGATTCAGCAGCCATCCATTTGAGCAATGCCATTCAGATAAAAACAATTTCCTTCGGTGATACACTGTCCATTGACACAGCGGAGTTTATAAGATTCCGCAGTTTCATGGAAAGCACGTATCCACTGATGCACCAACAACTGGAAAAGATGACATTCAACCAATTCAGTTATGTGTTCAAGTGGAAAGGAAAGGACACAACAGCGGCGCCGTATGTGTTGATGGCGCACATGGACGTAGTTCCTGTTGAAGCAGTGGCAGAGAGCAAATGGACATATCCCTCCTTCAGTGGCATCATCAAAAACGATACCATCTGGGGAAGAGGCGCTGTGGATGACAAGGCCTCTGCTATTGCCATCATGGAAGCCGTTGAAAAATTACTCAAGTCAAACTATGTTCCAGAACGCACGATTTACTTGGCTTTCGGACATGATGAGGAAATTGCGGGCAAAAGAGGCGCCGCCATTTTCTCGAAATGGTTCAAAGAAAACAATATCAAACCTGCATTTGTACTGGACGAAGGCGGACAAATCGATACCCAGCGTTTCAAAGAACTGGGTAGGCCTGTAGCGGTGATTGGAACCGGTGAAAAAGGATTTGTCAACATTGACCTGACTGTTGAAATCCCCGGCGGACATTCGTCCATGCCCGACAAGGAAACGGCAATAGATGTATTGAACCAGGCCATCGGTAAAATAAGGGCCAAACAAATGCCTGCCATGATCACACCATCTGTAGAAGAATTGCTCAACCGCACTGGTGCGGCCCAATCTTTCTTCACGCGCATGGTGATGTCCAACATGTGGCTCTTTAAAGGAACGGTGATCGGCCGGTTGGAGGAAAACAAACAAACCAATGCAATGGTGCATACTACAATCGTGCCTACCATTGTCAGAGCAGGAATCAAAGACAATGTCATTCCATCCATAGCCAAGGCAACCTTCAACAGCCGCATTCTTCCAGGAGAAACCAGTGATAATGTGATCAATTTTGTAAAAAAAGCCATCAATGATGAGCGGGTAATCGTGAAAAAACAAACCATTTCACTCATGGAGCCTTCGGCAACAACACCCACCGATCACCCTGCATTCAAGAGGCTGGAAGGGATTGCCAACAGCCTTGTTCCATCAGCATTGGTATCGCCCTATCTGATGATTGGCGCTACAGACTCCCGCTATTTCAGGGGCTTCAGTGAAGCAGTGCTGAATTTCACTCCCATGCAGGATGCCAAAGGCTTTCATGGGATTGACGAAAGGATTGGCATTGCTGATTTGAACAGAATGATCAGGTTTTATGAATTGGTGTTGCAATAAATCATTTCATACGCAGAGGTGAAAGGCGATAAACAAATGATTGCGTTGCAACCCATCAAGCAGCAATAAATTTAACCTTCAACATAATGCTTGAAATTGTTGAGGATGGACTGCCACCCTGCTTCTTGCAATTCCAGTGGATTTACTTCCTCTGGCTCAAACGTCTCTGTAATGATTACTGCATCAGCTTCTACTGAGAAAGTTACCAACAGATGCCTGCCATCACCCAAATACATTTCCAAGGATTTATGGGGTTCAACCTTTACATAAGTTCCCCAGAAATCAAAATTGATACTGCCATCCTTTGCCGCCATGTTGTAATGGAACTCACCATCAACCTTCAGGTCGTTGGTGGCGGCAGGACAATGCCAATCAGGACTGGCATTGTTCCATTGCATGATATGCTCCGGCTTGGTCCAGAAATCCCAGACAGTATTGATAGACGAATTGATGGTGGCTTTTACAGTTATCTTTTGCATGTGTATTAATTTGATGATAGAAGTAAAAAATTTATCAGATTAATCTTAGCGCCTCAACAACATCAAGATCGAACCTGCAAGGGTGAGGATCAACACCACCTTTCGGTATTGCTCATCCCTTATCTTTCCGACAATGAAGATTCCTGCTACAAAACCAATGGCAAGGGTTGGGATCAGCAATGCATCCACTTTCAGGCTTTGAACCGTGATGTTTTTCCAAAAGAAAATCTGAAGCGGCAGCTTGAAAAGATTGATGATCAGGAATATCCAGGCACCGGTTCCAATAAAGCTGTTCTTGTCCACACGCATGGCCAGAAAATAAAGGTTGGAAAATGCCCCTGCAAGGTTGCCAATCATGGTGGTGAAACCCGCTGCCAGTCCGGTTGTTACAACAAACATCGGATGGCTGGGGACCTCTTTTGATTTCCTGTATTCCATCACCAAGGCAATAACAATGGTGACCAAAATGATGATGGCCATGATTTTCCTAAAAATGGCCTCGTCCATATCGCGCCCCAAGTAAACTCCCAGCAAAATACCCACCAGCATCCAGGGTGTGAGTTTTTTGAAGTGCTTCCACTCTGCATGCCGGTTGTAATAGGCTACAGCTGCAATATCTGCCAGGCAGAGCAGTGGCAAAACAATCCCTGTTGATGTCTTGCTCCCAAACACAATGGCCATCAGCGTTACACTGAGCATGTCCACCCCTTTGAGACCAGCCTTGGTAAGGCCAATGATGAAGGAAGCCAGGAGAATCAGCAACCATTCTGAATTGGAGTGAAGTGCAATTGTTTCAGTCATCATGTAGAAATGCAATTTACACTTTTAATGGAATGATTAATTTCAATAATGCATCGTTAATTTATTTAGATTTGAACCACTCAACTACTCTTTCAATCATGCCATACAGAATAACCGCTCTTTGTCTTTTGTTGATCATGGGTTTCAGCAAACCACAGACAACATCTGCACAAAAAAAAGCTGTCATCGCTTACTACTCAGGAAGCCTGGCTGCGATTGACAGTTTCAATGCCAAAAACTTCACCCATATCATCTATTGTTTTGGGAGGCTCAATGGGAATGACCTGAAACTGCGCGGAGAAAAAGACACACTCCTGATCCGGAAGATGGTGGCCATGAAAAAGCAAAACAAGGACCTGAAAGTACTGTTGTCCCTGGGTGGATGGGGGGGATGCGCCCCATGTTCAGAAGTTTTCAGTACTGCAAGGGGCAGGGAAGATTTTGTGCGATCCGTGAAATCCCTCACGGAATATTTTGGATCGGATGGCATTGACCTGGACTGGGAATACCCAACCATCGAAGGATTTCCAGGACACCGATTTGTTCCGGAAGACAAACAAAACTTTACTGAACTGGTCAGGCTTTTGCGCAAGGAACTGGGCAAAAAAAGTACCATCACTTTTGCCGCAGGCGGATTTCAAAAATTCATTGATCAGTCCGTGGATTGGAAATCCGTCATGCCGCTTGTTGATTACGTGAACCTGATGACCTACGATCTTGTTGGAGGATATTCTACCGTAACAGGCCACCACACAGCGTTGTACAGCACTGACAAACAGAAGGAATCAACCGACAATTGTGTGAGCAGTTTGCTCAACATGGGCATCCCCTCAAAAAAACTGATTGTGGGTGCAGCATTTTACGCCCGCACCTGGGAAGGGGTATCGCCTGAAAACAACGGACTTTACCAAAAGGGAACCTTCAAGTATTTTATAGGATACAACCAATTCCCCACACGCATTTCCGAAAACAGTGGTTATACCATGTACTGGGATGAGCAGGCCCAGGCGCCATTTGCTTATAATTCCAAAGAAAAATCATTCGCCACTTTTGACAACAAAAAATCCATTGCAGCAAAAACAAAATATGTCATGCAGCGGAAATTGGGAGGCATCATGTTCTGGCAACTTGGACATGATACTGCCAATGAGGGACTGGTAGACACCATCAACAAGACCCTGAAAGGCAAATAGGGAAATTTGTGACCAGCTGTGTTATTGCCTCACAATAAATGAATATCAGTGACCTCCCTTACTTGATGGGCGTACAATGTTCAGCAAGGATTTTGACTTTTCCCTTGTGCTTTACAATCGTTACGCTACAGCGTTGCTTGTCATTGAATTGTTCCCCATGATAGAATCCTTTTCCTTTCCAGATGGTATTCACTACGGCCGTGTTCCCATCAATTTGTAAAGTCAAATGTTCACGCTCCATGGTTTGCAACTGATAGACATCCGACCCTGCTGTAGCAATCAGGTTTTCGCGATCAAAGGGTTGTCCAGACTGGGTATAATACACATAATGTTCTGATAAAACAGAATCAACCAATGCTGCTTTTTTGTTTTGCCACCCCTCATCAAACTTATCGAGGACAGCATATACTTCTTTCTCGGTCAAATCTTTTTCTTTTTGAAGACAACCAAACAATAAAACTGAAACTGTGAAAAAGAGTACTGCTTTTTTCATCTTTGAAGGCATTGCTTAAATATACGAAAAATACAAGCAGCAACGCTCTAGTGTAGCAATGGTTTCAACTGTTTTCCCATCAACCCAATGCAATCCTTTATTGTTGAATGGGGCAATTCTGCAGTATCCAACTGGAACGTCACCCTGGAAATTCCTCCCAATGCTTTGGCATGGCGAAGGATTTTTTCAGCTACATCTTCGGCACTGCCCACCAGCAAGGCGCCGGTCGGACCTGCCTGCGCTTCAAAATGGGCCCTGGTGGTGGGCGGCCATCCCCGCTCTTTTCCAATCTTGGTCATCGCTGCGGCATAACCCGGATAAAATGATTCAAAGGCTTGTTCAGTGGTCTCACCAATATACCCAAGTGAATGCAGACCCACTTTGAGCTTGTCTTCCGGATGACCGGCTTTTCTACCCGCTTCGCGATAAACATCTATCAGTGGCCTGAAGCGATGGGTCTCGCCACCGATGATGGCCACCATCAATGGAAGACCAAGCGTGCCTGCTCTTGCAAAGGATGAGGGAGTTCCACCAACTCCCAGCCAAACTGGAAACGGATTCTGCACCGGCCTGGGATAAATGGACTGATTCCTTAGCGCAGGGCGAAATTTTCCTGACCAGTTGATGGTTTCATGGTCTCTTATTTTCAGCAGCAAATCAAGCTTTTCTACAAAAAGTGCATCATAATCATCGAGGTCCAATCCAAACAAGGGATAGGCATCAATGAAGGAGCCCCTTCCAGCCACCATTTCAGCCCTTCCACCTGAAATCAGGTCCAGCGTTGCATGCTGTTGGAAGACGCGCACAGGGTCCGCAGCACTCAAGACAGTAACTGCAGTTCCCAGCCTGATGTTTTTTGTTTGGGCAGCTGCTGCCGCAAGAATGAGCGTTGGTGCAGAATCCAGAAATCCCTTCCTGTGGTGCTCTCCAATGCCAAAATAATCAAGCCCTACCTGATCTGCATAGGCAATCCTTTCCAACAACTGCTCCATGGCCAATGCATCGCTGATGGCATTGTTCTCATTGCCACTCATCATCGCCGCAAAACTATCAATTCCTATTTCCATCTTCCGGTTTTATGCCATAAAACATGGCTTATTGTTTATGGCACAAAGGTAAAATTAACGGCGTTTAGCCATACCTTTAAAGAGATTTATTTCAATAGAACACTTGAGAATAATAATTAAAAGCACAAAGCTGCCAGCATGAAAAGTCTTCAAACCCTCTGCGCGCTCCTCTGTTTTTGCATTACCCTCTCTGCCCAACAGCGCCCGAATCTGATCATCATTTACGCGGATGACCTTGGATATGGGGACCTGGGTTGTTATGGGGCCACAAAAATCAAAACACCCAACATGGACAGGCTTGCAAAAAGAGGAATCCGGTTTACCAATGGCCATGCCACCTCAGCAAGCTGCACGCCTTCGCGGTATGCCATGATCACTGGGCAATATCCCTGGAGAAAGACAGGAACAGGCGTTCTTCCTGGAGATGCTGCACTGATCATTCCCACCAATAAAACCAGCCTGCCATCCCTTTTCAAACAATCAGCCTACCAAACTGGCTTGGTGGGGAAATGGCATTTGGGGCTTGGCAATGAAGTACAAAAAAATTGGAACGGAGAAATCAAACCCGGTCCAAATGAAGTAGGCTTCGACTATTCATTTATTTTTCCCGCCACTGCTGACCGGGTGCCAACGGTTTTTGTAGAAAATCATCATGTGGTGGCTGCCGACCCAAAAGATCCCATTCAGGTGGACTATAAGAAAAAGATAGGCAACGATCCAACGGGGTTGGAAAATCCATCTCTCCTGAAACTGAAGGCCTCACCCAATCACGGCCACAACAATACCATTGTCAATGGCATTGGCAGGATTGGTTTCATGACAGGAGGAACAAAGGCAAGGTGGACGGACGAAGAGCTGCCACTGACCTTCTTGTCAAAGTCGCTCGGGTTCATCGAGGAAAACAAAAACAAGCCATTCTTTCTGTTTTATTCTCTGACTGAACCCCATGTTCCCCGCATGCCTTCCACCATGTTCAGGGGGAAAAGCGGACTGGGTCTGCGTGGAGACGCCATCCTGCAGATCGATTGGGCAGTGGGTCAAGTATTGGACAAGCTTCAACAGCTGGGCATTGACAAGAATACCATGATTATTCTGACCAGTGACAACGGCCCTGTGCTGGACGATGGATATGATGACGAGGCCGTCACGGCATTGAATGGTCATACTCCCTGGGGACCACTCAGGGGTGGAAAATACAGCGCATTTGAAGCAGGCACCCGTGTGCCTTTTCTTGTCAGCTGGCCTGCCATGATCAAACCCGGCGTATCGGATGCCATGGTATCACAACTTGATTTTATTGCGTCATTTGCCTCCATGCTCAAGACCAAGGTTCCTGCAGATGATGCGAAAGACAGTGAAAACCTGCTAGATGCCTTGATGGGAAAATCACATCAGGGAAGAAAAACCATGGTCAAGCAGGGATTGCGCACACTATCCATAACCAAAGGTGAATGGAAATACATTGAACCCAGCAATGAGCCCGCCATTGCAGCCCTCACCAATATTGAATTGGGAAACAGTCCTGCCGCACAACTCTACAACTTAAAAACAGATATTGGAGAAAAGAAAAATCTTACTGCTGAACATCCTGAAAAGCTAAAGGAGTTGGAAGAATTGCTTAAAAAAACAAAATCGGTTGGAAATTAGATTTTTAACAACTGATTTTTCACAAAAATTCATGATTTACAGATCAACGAATTGTGAACGATGGGTAAAAAAAAGCACCTTTAAACCCAAGTACAATGGAAAACATCAACCAGCGCATCGAAGATTTGGAAAACAGCTTCAAGCAATTGAACGCTGAACAAGGCAGAACAACGGAAACGCTGAATGCTGTGCTTGCTGAACTCCAATCACTGAAGGCTTCACTGCAGAAAGATGCCACAGGACCCCAGGCTGAAGTGCCATTCGTGCGCAGATCCACTCCATTTGTCCCCCCTGCCAAAAAACAAGCACCAGCAGCCATCACCAATGTTCGAAAAGATCAACTGGAAAACCTGATCGGGAGCAATATCATCAACAAAATTGGAATCTTGGTTACGGTTGTTGGCGTATTTATCGGCGCAAAATATGCCATTGAAAAAGAGCTTATCAGCGCAACGACGCGGATCATCCTTGGGTATGGCGTTGCCGCTGTTTTGTGTCTGCTGGCCTATCGGCTGAAAGCCAAATACATCGACTATAGCGCGGTATTGATGAGTGGGTCGATCTCCATCATCTATTTTATCACCTACATAGCGCACAGCTTTTACCATCTCTTTCCACAACCCCTCGCATTTGGATTGATGCTTTTTACCACGGCTTTTGTTGTCAGCATGTCAATCTGGTACAACAGAAAAATCATTGCCCTGCTCGGGCAGGTTGGTGCCTATGCCATTCCGTTTCTTCTGAGCACCGGCAATGAAAACCTCCCCCTCTTGTATGGATACTTGTCCATCATCAACATCGGGGTCCTGTTTCTTTCCTTCAAGCGGAATTGGAAGCTGATCTACCAAGTGGCATTTGGATTCAGCTGGTTCATCTTCCTAGCCACCTTTGTCAATGCTTTAAATCTTGCTATAGGATTTTATTCCAACCTCATTTTTTTGTTCATCAACTTTATCATTTTCTACACAGCATTTCTTGCCAACAAGATCATCAAAAAACAACTGTACGCCCTTTCGGAGATCACCATCCTGCTGATCAATGCAATCGCCTTCTTTCTCCTGGGATATTACTTGATTGATAACGCATTTGACAACGACCATTACCTTACCCTTTTCACATTGGGGAATGCCTTGTTTCACCTGGTGATCGGCGAAAGAATCAAATGGCTGAAACTAGCAGATGAAACCGTGACCCTCTTCATCTTGGGACTTGGTCTGACATTCTTTACCGTGTCGATTCCCATTCACTTTGAAGGCAATACCATCACTGTGCTGTGGGCTATAGAAGCGGTCTTCCTCTGTTATACAGGCCATATCAAAAAAAGGGAGACATACCTCATCCTCTCCATTGCATTGCTCTTATTGACATTGGGCAGTTTGTTCATCGACTGGAAACAAGATTATGCACCCGATACCACCATTGCCACAAAGGCCTTTCTGAATGCCAATTTCCTGAGCTCTCTTTTTGTTTGCATTTGCTTTGGTATCATCAGCAGCTTGTCCATCAGATATTCCTTAGGCAAGCAAGGCCTTATCAAATCAGTATTGACTGTAGCCTTGCCTTTGGCCTTTGTCCTGCTGACCTACCTCTGTATTTTACAGGAGATTGACCTTGCCTGGACAGTCTACCAGATCAAGCATTCATCCGAAGCATTGAACAGCTTTAGGATATTATCCTTGCAGGGATTCAGCATTGGATATGCCAGCATTTGGCTATGGCTCAACGGGCAATATTTCAAGCAAAAGCATTTGGCCACCATTTTGGTAATTGTAGGACTATATGCGTTATTCATAGCATTGGTCGGGGGATTGACAGAAATAGGCATCCTGAGAGACCTGTACATTCAGAAAAAAATCGGTGCCGCCCTTCCTGTATTTGGCATCCGATACGGATATTGTCTGCTCATAGTAACATTGCTTTTGGGTATCCTGTACAACATGAAAACATTTTTACCCTCTGCCAACACAACAAGGTTAATTGCCCTGGTTTTCAATACTACCTTATTGGTATTGCTCTGCAATGAGTTCATCCACTGGATGGATATTGGGGGTTATGCAAACCAATACAAACTCGGGCTCAGCATTATTTTTGCCGTGTATGCACTTTTCATGGTAACTGTGGGCATCAAGAAACAACTGAAACACGTAAGGATGGGTGGAATCATCCTTTTCGGCATCACCCTTTGCAAGGTGATGTTTTATGACCTCGCCTCACTTTCCACCATTTCCAAAACCATTGTGCTGATTGTACTTGGCGTCATCATGCTGATCGCATCATTTCTTTACAATAAATTCAAGGATTCCATTTTTGGAAACGAAGCTGAAAAGATGGATGAGAAAGTCTCATAGCGCATCATCCTACAATGGTCCTGAAAGTAAGGTTGACCCTTGGCGAATTTATTTTTGTGGTAGGCGGAAGTCGATGCAACCAATGGGTTTGGGTTTCTCCCTTCATAACCAATAGGCTTCCATGCTCAAGGAAGACATTGACCAGCTCTGCAGACTTTTTATGCTTGAAAGCAAATTTTCTTTCTGCTCCAAAACTCAGTGATGCTATGGCACCATTTTTTTTGAGGTCTTTTTCTCCATCGCTGTGCCAGGCCATTCCCTCTTCTCCGGTATGGTAAAGGTTCAACAGGCAAGAGTTATAGGATTCCCCACTTTCCTTTTCTGCCATCTCTTTGAGCTCCTTCAAGGCAGGTGTCCAGGGCAATGCGTGCTTGGTAATCTTCGAATACGTGTATTGAAAGGGATTATCGCCGTACCAGGCCACTTTGCGTTTGGTGATGATGCGCTTTCCAAAAATAATCGCTTGGTCATTTTCCCAAGCAATATTGGACATCAGCTCAGTGTAATATTCGTTCGCTTGTGCTGGCGTCATCAACTTGCCATAATAATGAACTTCACCATCGCATGGAAGGAGATTGACAGCAGGGTCATTGGAAAAACCAAAGAGGTCTAACATTCAATTTTTGTTGATGGGAAAAATCATATTGCCAATGCCTCAAACAAAACCTCAACTGTGTGCAGGGCCTTTGCCCCGGTACCATCCTTGATCTGGTGGCGGCAACTCGTTCCGGGAGCAGCAACGGTACAGGTGGACATGTTCTTCCTGACAGCAGGGAAAAGCACCAATTCTCCGATGTTCATGGAAATATCGTAATGCTCCTTTTCATATCCGAAAGAACCCGCCATACCACAGCATCCTGAAGGAATAGTCTCCACAGAGTGGTTTGCAGGAAAAGAGAGCACTTTAACAGAATCGGCCAATGAACCCACTGCTTTTTGCTGGCAGTGGCCATGCAAAACAATGGAACGCTTCACCAGAGAGAATTGATGCTTGCTGATGTTTCCATTGTCCATTTCACGGACAAGGAATTCGTCAATAAAAAATGTATGCTTTGCAAGGGCTTTTGCCACATCAAGGTTTTCGTCTGAAGCCAGATCGGGATACTCGTCCCTGAACGTCAATATCGCTGAAGGCTCGATGCCGATCAATGGTATGGAGTCCGTCACCAAGGGACTGAACAATTCAATGTTTTTATTGGCAATGATCTTGGCCTTTCGTACCAAACCCTTGGACAACCATGTTCTTCCGCTTTCCTCATGCGCAGGCATCAATACCTCATACCCAAGGGCATTCAACAATTGAACTGCTTTGATGCCAATATGGGCATCATTGTAATTGGTGAACTCATCGCAAAACAGATACACTTTTTTGGAATGGTTCGCAAGCGATTGAACATGTTGGTGTTTGTTGAACCAGCTGCGCAACGTTTGTTTGGACAGGTGTGGCATCGATCTTTTCAGGGCAAAGCCTGAAAGCGTTTTGATGAATGCGCCTGTCAAAGGATTGTCCATTAAAAAATTATACAATGATGGAACAATGGACCCGAGTTTTGCTGCAGCAGTGAAATTGGCAATCAGCATGGACCGGAACGGAACCCCATTGGCATCATAGTAATGCTGCAGGAATTCAGCCTTTAGTTTGGCCATGTCCACATTTGAAGGGCATTCGCTCTTGCAAGCCTTACAGCTCAAACAGAGGCTCATCACATCATAGATTTCCTTGTGGTCATACCTGTTCTGTTTGTCAGAATGTGTCAGGAATTCCCGCAGGATATTGGCTCGCGCCCTGGTGGTGTCTTTTTCATCGCGGGTCGCCATGTAGGAAGGACACATTGTTCCGCCAGACAAATGTGTTTTTCTGCAATCTCCAGAACCATTGCATTGTTCAGCATGCTGCAAAATATCTTGCTGGTGAAAACGGAAGATGGTTTTGAACTCCGGTGTGAACTGACCCGGTTCATAGCGCAACATGGTGTTCATGGGTGGCGTATCCACAATCTTGTTGGGATTGAAAATATGGTGTGGGTCCCATGCATTTTTTACCTGCTTCAGCAAACCATAATTTTTCTCGCCCACCATCTGCTTGATGAACTCACCCCGCAATCTTCCATCACCATGTTCGCCGCTCAATGACCCATTGTATTTTTTTACCAGGGTGGCCACTTCCTCTGCAATGGTCCTGAACAGTTGGTTTCCCTCAACCGTTTTCAGGTTGATGATCGGACGAAGGTGAAGCTCACCGGATCCTGCATGCGCATAGTGCACTGCATACAGGCCATGTTTTTCAAGGATGGCATTGAACTCGCGGATGTACTCAGGAAGGTCTTCCACATCGACAGCAGTATCCTCAATCACGGGAACTGCTTTTTCATCGCCGGGAAGGTTGCTCAGCAAGCCCAGGCCCGCCTTGCGCAGGGTCCATATCTTCTTGGTGTCTGCTCCAAAGAGCACAGGGAAATGATATCCTAATCCTGCAGCCCGCATCTCTGCTTCAACCTGTTGGGTGATGGCCAGGATTTCCTCCCTGGTTTCCCGGGTGAATTCAATCACAAGAATGGCACCCGGGTCACCCTGCACAAAAAACCTGTTTTTGCTTTGCTCAATGTTTCCTTTGGTGCATTCCAGGATATAATGATCAATCAGTTCACTCGCACTGGGCCTGTATTTGAGGCCAATCAGGTTGGCATGCAAAGACTCATCGATGCTGTTGAAATGCACACAGAGCAAGCCCGTTTCTTTAGGCGGCGCAGGCACTACATTGAGCTTGATCTCTGTAATGAACGCCAGTGTTCCTTCAGACCCAGCAATCAGTGAACAAAAATTGAAGGCCGGACCACCTGCAGAGAAGGGTTCTGTTTCTACCAACAAGTCAATGGCATAACCGGTATTCCTTCGCTCTACAGATTTCTTTGGAAACTCTTTTCTGATTTCTACCTGGTTATCGTAATTGCCCAGGATCGATCGTATCGATTTATAAATATTGCCCTCGAGGGTATTGAGCTCACATTTTTCATGAAATTCATCCGTGGAAAGGGTTGAAAATACAGCCTCTGTTCCATCGCTCAAAAAAGCCTTGACTTCCAGCAAATGCTCTCTGGTACTGCGGTACACCACAGAGTTGGAGCCACAGGAATTGTTGCCCACCATCCCGCCAATCATCGCACGGTTGGCCGTGGATGTTTCCGGACCAAAAAACAAGCCATGCGGTTTGAGGAAAAGATTGAGTTCATCCCGGATGACACCAGGCTGCACACGCACCCATCCCTCTTCCTTGTTCAATTCAAGGATCTTGTTGAAATACTTTGACACATCCACGATGATACCATTGCCCACCACCTGTCCTGCAAGTGAAGTGCCCGCAGTTCTGGGAATCAGTGATGTTTTGTTGGCGTTGGCAAATGAAATGAGTTGGCTGATATCATCCCGGTCTTTGGGAACGGCTACTGCCAGTGGCATTTCACGGTAAGCAGATGCATCCGTCGCATAGAGGGTACGCATCGTCTCATCGAGAAAAAGATCCCCCTGCAGTTGCCCTGCCAGCCTTTTCAGCTTTTCCTTCATTGCATCCATCATGAAATGCAAATTTACCAATTAATTCCTGTTCTCCGTTTGAGAGACATTCAGGTATTCAGTTTTGGCACAAGTGCAAGAACACGAAGAACTATGTTTATATTCCCTGAGGAAAGGGTAATGGTGCGAATGAGGGGTGGTGCACAGCAGATCAGCTTCCCCTTGAACCACCAGTTTTCACGGGCTTTTTGGCCGCGCCTGCAGATTTGGTGCTGGTTGGTTTGGCGATGAACTTCGAAGATCCGCCTTGAGCAGTACTTTTGGTGGTTCCGGTTTTGCTCTTAGCGGCTATTTTAGGATTGATGTGAAAGCCCATAATAAAGATTTATACCTTGAAAATAGGCAAATTTATCCGAACCAGGCATTTGAGGAGCGCTTGCTGTTATTCAGTAAATGAACAAACAGGGCCACTCATCCGTCTTATTGCTGATGAAATACATGTTGTTGATGATGATATTTTTGCAAGCCCTTGGGTGCAAAAAAAATGAGTCCCTGGAAGCAAGACCTGCTCCTACCCCTTTTGTACCAGGCTTTGCAGCACCGGCTACTTGGCTTGCCCTTGGGGACTCTTATACCATTGGACAAGGCGTAGCAGCATCAGAAAGGTTCCCGGCACAAACGGTTGAATTCCTGGTACAAAAAAACATATCCATCAGTGCCCTAGACTATATTGCCACTACCGGTTGGACTACCACTGATTTGCAAAATGCCATCAACAACAAAAAACCGGAAAACCATACCATTGTATCTCTGTTGATTGGGGTTAACGACCAATACCAAAAAAGAGACACCACCGGCTATCGGCAACGGTTTGCCGGATTGCTGGGCAATGCCATCGCACTGGCCAATGGGAAGAAAGAAAATGTTTTTGTATTGTCGATTCCCGACTACAGTGTCACCCCTTATGCTATAACCAGTGATACCGCGAGGATGCGCCTTGAGATCGATTGGTTCAACCAAATCAACAAACAGGTTACAGCCAATTATGGATGCCCCTACCTGGACATCACGGGTTTTACCCGGGAAGGAAGAACAAACCGCGACCTGATATCCGGAGACGGCCTGCATCCATCGGGAATTGATTACAAACGCTGGGCAGAACAATTGTCAGTCATGATCCAAAAGGTATTGAATTGATCAAGCCCTCTTTTTTACTACAGCAAAATAAATATCAGCCCGTTTCGTAAACCCAAGCTGTTCGTACTTTCTGATGGCACGGAGGTTGTCTGATTTTACATGCAGAAAGGGAATATTTCCTTGTTTGATGATGCGTTCGCAGGCATAGGTCATCAGTTGCGCTGCATACCCTTTGCCCAGGTGATCAGGGTGCGTGCAAACAGCACTCACTTCTGTATAGCCCCTGAGGTGCAATCGCTCCCCGGCCATCGCAAACAATTCACCATTTTCGTATATCCCGACATAATTCCCAAATTCAATGGTGCGCTGCAAAAAAGGACCCGGTTTTGTCAATGCAGTCAAAGCCAGCATGGCCGGCACATCCGCTTCACCCAAGTGATGTATGGTTTCCCCTGCCTGGTCAATGGGCTGCAGTCTTGAACAGGTCATCTGGTTCAGTGGTGTTGTAAAAAGAATTTCAAAGGTTGATGGTATCCTGACCTTTCTGGCCACCAAAATGAAAAATCTTCTCTTGCCAGGCAATATTTTTTCCATGCGGTCAAGATCCCCGTCATCCCAGCATTCCATCCCTACAAAGGGAGAAACATCTTCTGGAAAATATGCAAGAGAGGGAGTTGCTATGTTGAATCGTTTGTCTTCCGTTACCAGGGCCTGCCAAACAGGATTGTCCAATATATGTTGCATGTGGTTGTGTTAAAATCTACTGCAGGTGTCGTATTATGATAGTTTATTGCTGTGTAGATGTAAGGTTCAATTCGATGAAACACAAAGTTAAATGATGAGAAACAGGCTTCCCGCTTGCTTGATGATTATTTTATCCAATTACTTTGCAACAATGCCGAATACTGATAGGCATCTTTGAAATTTGATCAATGGAAAACATTCAACAACTGACCACTTTGGCGTTCAAATCTCCATTATCCTGATTGGGTAGTTGCCCCTTCTTCTGCTTTTGCTTTCTTGCCCAGGATGAACTGGGTTTCCTCTTTTTACTACCTTTACACCAACAAAAATCCAATGAAAAACAAGCTTGAAGGATTGGCCATCATCATGCAAGGCCTGATGGAACAATACAGCGAAAGGGTTCCTGATGTTGAAAAAATCATCAAGGGCATGTTGGACAGCGGTATAATCCAGAGCAGGCCTGAAATAGAAAATGATCATATTGCCTTCAGAACAATTGGCGTTCCACTGTTGGGCATACAATCGCTTGAAAAAATCTTCTGCCATTATGGTTATGAGAAGAAAGATTATTTCAGGTTCGAAGGCAAAAAGCTTGATGCCTTCTGGTTTGCGCCACCATCACCCGGGTTTCCGAGAATCTTTATCAGTGAATTGAAAGTAGAAGAACTTTCAGAAGAAGCACAACGCATCATCCTTTCCTACACCAAAGAAATCAAGGCTGATCCGCTTGATTTCCTTGACCTTGATGATCCACATGCGGTGTCCGCATTTTTACATACTCCATTGTGGCGCTTGCCCAAACTGAGCGACTACCTGAGGCTTTTACAGGAATCAGAATATGCCTCCTGGGTCATTTATAACCGTTACTATTTGAACCACTATACCATCAGTGTTCACCAATTGAAAGAGGGCTACAATACCCTTGAGCAATTCAACCATTTTCTTGAATCGATTGGCATTCAACTCAACGATGCAGGAGGAAAAACCAAGGTAAGTGCAGATGGACTGCTGCTGCAAAGTTCAACCGTTGCACAAATCATTGAAGCAGCATTTGACAACAATGAAAAATATCCCATTGCAGGAAGTTATGTCGAGTTTGCTGAAAGAAGGGTATTGCCTGCATTTGCAACCATTGACAAAGACAAACTTCAAAGGCAGCATTTTCGCGATGGTTTCGAAACCAGCAATGCAGACAAGATTTTTGAAAGCACCTTTGTTGAGCAGATCAACAAAAACGTTCAGTAGGATTGAAAGAAGATTCAATTATTTCCGAATCAACGCAAGCCAAGTTTCAACATCGCAGCAGCATACCTTTTTCCCATCTCGCGCTGCCCTGCTGCATTGAAATGAAGGTTATCTCCCTTGTGGTCGAGATCCCCGGTGACAATGACTGCAGTATTTTTATCGATTGATGCATACTCCCAAATGATCTGGTTGATTTGCTTGAATTGCTTGGCTGCATTGAGATTGAATGCACCCAGTTCACCCAGCAGGATGGACAATTTCTTTTTTCCAGCCTCCGCCCTGAAAATTCCAAACAGCTTTTGCATATTTTCCTTGTATACCGGCATTCCTTTTTCATTGGCATCGCTTTCACCCTGGTGCCAGAGTATGCCCTTGATGGTGCCGTATTGTTTGGCAAGGGCTGTTTTTTCTTTGATATTGCTCAACAACTTCACACCACGATGCACCGAATCCCCCAACCACTGCCTGATGTTGCTGCCCCCAATTGCGGCAGGGATGAGGAGGATGCTGACATCATCCGGACAATTCCTGATCAGGGCCTTTGCAAATGAAAGTCCGCAATCCAATCCGGCCATGGTCGGTTCATAAAAATGCAGGGGTTCTTTTGCCAGGATGATGTTACCATTCTTGTCTATGGTTTTTATCCTTGGATGGGTGATGGTGTCTTCTGCTTCAACGGCACCACGGCCGGCCATATTGGATTGTCCGGCCAAGATAAAGACCCATGTTTTTTTCATGTCTTGTGCAGGCATGTAATTGATGATGAACAAAAACAGTATTGATAAAAAATATTTCATGGTGATTTTTTAATTCCATTGGATGGCAAAATAAACAGCAGGTCTTTTTGCTGTGTTGGTGATGTTGTGTGGGATATTGGATTCCACCCAAGCCGCATCTCCTGTGACAATGCGCTGCTTGCTTTCACCCAATACCATTTCCCCTTCTCCATCAATCATCAGGATGATCTCCTCTGTTTTGTGGGTATGTGGCGGATGGCTGCTCAATCCGGGATTCAGTGTGGTGATGTGGATGTCAAAGCGATTGGACATGACAATCTTGCGGTCAAACAGTTGCCTTACACCTCCCCTGTCGTGGGGCTTAAAAGCCATATCGAACCAATCCATCACAAAAGAGGGCCCTGCAGCTTTTCCCCGGGCAAGATCTGGCAGGGTACTCGCCATCTGCATTTCATAGATTTCAACATCATCCTTGCGCTTGTTCTGAAATACAACATCATCTCCTGGCAGGAGAAAAACAACAGAGCCTTTGTCCAGGTCATGTGCCACACCATTCAGTTCAACATGCACCGGACCATACTTGATGATGAAAAAAAGTTCGTCTCCATTTGCCCCAGTGTTGAACTTTAATTTTTTACCCCCAGCGATGGCATGGCCTTTCAGGACCTGTTTGGAAAAAATGGCGCCAGCACCTTCAAACATTGCTGATTTTTCACTGGTCCATTTGTACACCTTTGTCTGAACCTGAGATTGGGAAAACAACAAAGCAGTTTGGAAAAGAAGTACAGTTGTAACGATGATTTTTTTCATTTGGCTTTGATGATGATGAACAATATTTGGTTCTAATCTCCATAAAAGTTAGCCAATTTACGCGAAATCGTTTTAGAAGTTTGGCCATGGACAGAAAAGGATTTATGTTATTTTTATTGACCAAAATCTTCACCATGTACAAAGCAGGCTTTTTGATGACCATGTTGGTTTTTATTGCAATGCAAGATGCAGTGGCGCAATCATCCACAGATAAAAAACAACCCTTGCTTGGCTACCGGTCTGCCAAGCTGATCAATATCGGGAAGCTCCAATTCAAGGACCTGAACAGGAATGGAAAGCTTGACGCATACGAGGATTGGCGGCTTTCGAATGAAGCAAGGGCAAAGAACCTCCTGTCTCAAATGTCTCTTGAACAGAAAGTAGGTTTTATGCTCATCAGCACCACAAGACTCAAAAACGATCGGTCTTTTGATGCGCAAAGATCAACAGATTCGATCAGCAGCGATTTCAATGAAGAAGACCAGGTGCAAAGCATGAACATGTTTACCAGAAAACCATTGCCCTTGCCCATGATGATGGCAGCAGGCACTACCAAAGGGGTTACACAGTTTCATCTGCGCCATTTCATCCTGCGCGCAAATGCAAGTACTGGCACCACAGCAGCATGGTCAAATAAACTGCAGGCGCTTTGTGAAGCAGACGGGCTGGGCATTCCAGCCATCGTCGCCTCTAATCCGAGAAATCATATCACCAAAGACGCGTCAATAGGACTCAGCGTAGGGACCACCAGCTTTTCAACCTGGCCTGGTGAACTGGGGCTCTCTGCCACAAGAGACCTGAAGCTGATCCATGAATTTGCAGACATTGCAAGACAGGAATGGGCAGCAGTTGGTCTTAGAAAAGGGTACATGTACATGGCAGATCTTGCCACTGAGCCAAGGTGGCAAAGGGTTGAAGGAACATTTGGCGAAAATGCAGAATGGGTTGCCAAGATGATGCATGAGATTGTGACTGGTTTCCAGGGAACAAAACTTTCGTCCAGTTCCGTTGCACTCACCACCAAACATTTCCCCGGTGGTGGTGCGGGCGTGGGAGGACAGGATCCTCATTTTTCATGGGGAAAATTTGAACATTTTCCTGGCAACATGTTCCAGAACAACCTGATTCCTTTCAAGGCCGCCATCAAAGCCGGTACCTCTTCTATCATGCCTTACTATTCAATTCCTCAAGGTACCCAATATGAAGAAATCGCCTATGCCTACAACAAGCCAGTCATCACTGGATTGCTCCGTGACAGCTTGGGTTTCAAAGGCATCATCAACTCAGACACTGGCCCCATTGAAATGATGCCCTGGGGTGCAGAAAATCTCAGCATCAAGGAACGCTACAAAAAGACCATGGAAGCTGGAGTGAACCTTTACTCTGGCTCTGCAGACCCCACACCCCTGCTGGAAACGGTGAAATATGGTATGGTTGACATCAAGCTGGTAGACAACTCTGTATACCGTCTGCTCATGGAAAAATTTGAGCTGGGTCTTTTTGAAAATCCATACGTAGATGAAAAAAAGGCAGTGGCTTTCGTAGGCAATCCAGCCCTGCAGGCCAAGGCAGACCTGGCCATGCGCAAATCCATTGTTTTGCTCCGAAATGAAAACAACGCACTTCCCATCAAACAAAAGACCAAGATTTATTTTGAATCCTATTTCCAAAAAAGGGGAGCAACCTCAGCCAGCAATGTTTTCCAACCATTGAAAAACAACCATGACATCGTGTTTGTAAAAACACCGGAAGAAGCAGACATGATCCTGCTTTGGATTACTCCAGGATCAAAGTCGCTGTTTGAGTCAAACGGCTCACCGATTTATTTGTCGCTATCCAAGAATGGCGTGGACATCAATTACATCAATGCACTGACCGCCAAAAAGCCAACCATACTGGCGGTGAACTATACGAACCCTTGGGTGATAGACGAGATTTACAATGAAAAAACGAAAAAGCATTTCGCTGGAGTATTGGCCACATTTGGTACTACGAATGATGCCTTGCTCGACATCATCACAGGTAAATTCAAGCCCAGCGGGAAGATGCCCTTTACCACTCCCATCTCTGAAGATCAGGCCCAGCAACAGTTCTCAGATGTGCCCGGTTATTTGAAAGGCAAGCAGTATGGTCTTTTCTGGTATGATGAGGGATTAAAATACAAGTGAGAAGAGCGCCTGAAAAATGACTAATTTCGGACCTTGATTCAATACTCAAAACTGCATGAAACAATTTCTATCCATCCTGTTTTGCCTGAATTTTGGCTTTGCCTTTTCACAACAAAAACAGGATACATCCTCCTCTGCGATGGTTGCCAGTGCACATCCCATGGCAACAGAAGCAGGGTTACTCATGCTCAAACAAGGGGGAAATGCCTTTGATGCCATAGCCGCATCTTCGTTCATGCTTTCAGTGGTGGAACCCAGCATGAGTGGATTGGGCGGGCGTTTGCAGGCCATTTATTTTGTTCCCAGTCAGGGCGTAAAGGGCCTGGATGCTACCACCCAAGTTCCAGCAACCTATGTCAAAAAGGCAAAAGAAGCTGAGCACGGTTACGGAACCATTGGCGTCCCCGGAATGGTGAAAGGCATCGTTCAACTCCAGCAACAATATGGCAAGCTTTCCCTGAAGCAGGTGATACAACCCGCCATAGCAGCTGCTTCCAAGGGCCACCTGATCCTCAATGAAGAAGCAAAAAGGGAATCCATAGAGATCAAAGAATTGAGAAAGTTTGTTGGAACAACACGGCATTTTCTGCAAAAAGATACCGTATACCCGGGGGGCTCAATGTTCAAGCAGCCTGCGTTGGCAAAAACACTCAGGAGCATTTCGCACGACAAGGGCAAATCCTTTTACACAGGCGGGATAGCTTATGCATTGACAGAAGAAATCAGCAAGGGGGGTGGATTCCTTACCATGGCCGACATGAAAAACTATAAGGCAGAGGAAGCAAAAATCGTAAGGGGTAGCTACCGTGGTTATGAGATTGTTGGAACAGGCCTCCCATGCTATGGCGCCATTGTGATTGAAATGCTTCAAATGCTCGAGCAGGTCGACTTGTCTAAGCGTTCTGAAAAGGATTTTCTTCAGTACCATGCTGCCGCTCACCACAAGGCGTATGAGGACAGGCCACTGTTGAAAACCAAGGAAGACAGCCTTATCCTGGGCAGCTATGCCGCAAAAAGATGGAAAGACAGTTTACCCACTATAATCACACTGCCAGGAAACACAAATGTCACTGACCACAGCAACGGACATACGACCCATCTGGTGGCCAGTGACAAAGAGGGCAACCTCGTATCGATCACCCAATCGGTTGGTCCGCTCATGGGATCAAAAGTGGCTTCGGAGAAAAATGGATTCGTATTGGCCACCACCATGGGTCCTTATTTGGGCAACATGAAACCCGGTGAAAGGGCATCCTCCCATATCTCACCCATCATCATCCTGAAAGATGGAAAACCTTTTCTTGCACTGGGTGCTGCTGGAGGGGCAAGAATAGTTCCTGCCATTGTGCAGGTGATCAGCAGGGTCATCGACCAGGGCATCACACTTGAACAGGCCCTTGCTGCTGGAAGGGTTTACCAGATGCCCGACAAATTACTGGTGGAAAACCACCAAGGGGTGTATTGGAAAGACAGCAAAACAATGGACCAACTCAGGCGCTCCGGCATCAAGATGGAAGAAGTCAAAGCCCCTGCCATGTTCGGAAGGGTGCACGCCATCCAATACCAGCATCCCGGCATTTGGATAGGTGCCGCAGATCCTGATTGGAGTGGAACTGCTGAAGGCCTCAAAAACCAATGGTTTTAGGCCTTGTATTTGTCCAATTCCCCTATAATTTATACCTTTCGTCCCTATTAAGGCCAGCTGCTGCAAGCCAATAACCCAAAAAGGCACCCACACATTCTTATACAGTACATCAAGGTCTTTCAAAGACAAAAACAATCGTTTATGAGACAAATCAAGAAAATCACATGGCTGTTCATGCTTCCCATGCTGTTGCATACCCTGGTGATGGCACAAACCAGTATCAAGGGAAAGGTTACAGGGCCCAATAACCAGCCTGTTTCCAATGCAACGGTTGCCATCAAAGGAAAAGCCAAGGCATCACAAACCGACGCCAAGGGTGAATTTACAATCGCGGTCTCCAAAGGAGAAACCTTGGTGTTCAGCTCAGTTGGCTTCATCTCCAAAGAAATCAAGGTAGCAGAACAAACCATCATCAACGTAAAACTTACACAAGATGAGGGAATGCTGGAAGGCGTTGTGGTAACTGCAATGGATATCAAGAAAAACCCACGCGAACTGGGCTATTCAGTGCAAAAGGTGGATGGGGATGATATACAAGAAACACAGCGTGAAAACTTCGTCAACAGCTTGCAAGGCCGTGTTGCCGGTCTTACCATAAACCCTACCAGCGGTGCAGCGGGTGCCTCCTCCTCTATCGTCTTGAGGGGTTTCAATTCGCTTTCCATGAGCAACCAACCTCTTTTTGTGGTGGATGGTATCGTAGTCGACAACCAGAGTGTTGATGAAACTTCAGATGGCGGACGTGGTATAGGCCTTGCCTCTGACCGTCCCAACAGAAACAGCGATTACCAAAACAGGATTGCAGACATCAACCCAAGTGATATTGAAAATGTAACAGTACTCAAAGGTCCGGAAGCAACTGCACTCTATGGCAGTCAGGCCAGCTCCGGCGCCATCCTCATTACCACCAAAAGGGCCAAGACGAGTAAACTACAATTGCAATACGACAACAGCTTCCGCGTTTCTCAACTGACCAGGTTCCCAGAGACCTTTGATAAATATTCAAACGGTACCAATGGAGTTGCAGCAAGCACATTTCGTTATTTCGGACCTGCCTATGACGATACCACCTTGTTGTATGACAATGTAAACCTCTTCTTTCGTCCGGGCATATCCCAAACCCATAACCTGGGCATGGATTTCGGCATCAAGAATTCTTTCTTCAGGTTGTCAGGGTCGATTTTTGACCAGCAGGGTGTAGTTCCCAACAATGACTTCAAGCGTTATAACCTTCGCCTTTCCAATACCACCAAGATTGGAAAGTACATTGAAATCATGCCTTCCGTATCCATCGTCAAAACTGACAACAACAAGGTACTCCGGAGTGCGGGTGGATACATGCTCAGCCTGATGATATGGCCGAACAAAAACAATATCCTGAACTATGAGGATCCTGTAACAGGCGACAAGCTTCCCCTTTTCAGCAGCAATCCCAATTCTGACTACGATAACCCCTTCTTTAACGTTTACAACAACGTTGCAAAGGATGTCACCATGCGTGCCACCACCTCTTTGGGCATCAACATCAATCCTACCAGTTGGTTGTCCGTACAAGGCCGTTTTGGATACGACACGTACAACATTGACGGATACATGAGGTATCATCCAAAAAGTTATTACCTCAGCTCTGCCGTTCAGGGTACGCTCGACAATTACTGGAGAAAATACAATGGTTACAACCATACCATCACTGCCACTGCAAAAAAGAAGGTAGGTGACTTCAGCTTCAGGGCCATGGCAGGGACCATGTGGCAGGACTACCAGACAAAAATGTACGCCATCACCGGAAACACACTGACATCAACAGAAAGCTTTGACAGCAGCATCACTGCCCCCAACTCAAGGGTAAGGTTGCTCAGGAACTATTTTGGCGAATACAACCGACAGGTCCTCCGCCAGTTCGCTTATTTTGGTGAAGCCGCCGTCAGCTACAAGAACATGCTGTTCCTGAACTATACACACCGCTTTGAATCCGCATCAACACTTCCTGTTAAAAACAGGAATTACAATTACCCCGGTGGTAGCCTTAGCATCATCGCCAGTGATTTGATCAAACCATTGAAGAACAGCGATGTCATCAGCTACTGGAAAATCAGGACTTCATTGGCAGGAACTGCACGTTTGAACACTCCCTATTCAACCCAATCAGTTTTTGTGAA
Source organism: Chitinophagales bacterium (assembly GCA_030832085.1). Classification (GTDB taxonomy): domain Bacteria; phylum Bacteroidota; class Bacteroidia; order Chitinophagales; family Chitinophagaceae; genus Pollutibacter. The sequence goes on from JAURJU010000093.1 coordinate 33,249, forward strand.
CAACCTTGCCAGTGGCAGTGGCTTTTCATATGGTTATACCAACGCCAATCCTGAATTGGCGCCTGAAAGACAAAGCACCTATGAACTGGGTACTGAACTCAGACTCTTTGGGAATAAACTCAATCTTGAAGCAACCTATTACAATACCCTCAACAAGGGGCAAATCATTGAAAACTTCCGTTTGAGCTATGCAACAGGTTTCGTACTGAATACCCAAAATGCAGCAAGCACAAGAAACCAGGGAATCGAGATCACCCTCGGGTCCAATGTGATCAACAAGGCGAAGTTTGGGTGGAATTTCCAGATGAACTTCAACAAGATGTGGAACAAGGTCATTGACATGCCGAGAAAC
>JAURJU010000094.1 GCA_030832085.1 Chitinophagales bacterium
TCTTGTTTTATTTCTGGTATAAAATTAGCTTATTTTCTCGGTTCCTAAAACTTCCCGGTTTTGAGAAATGCAATGCTTTTGTTAAAAGGGGCAGGCTGTTCAGGAGTTTTCCAGACAGTTCCCTTGATGCTTATCATAGCGGTCATCCCCTCAGCGTACATCAATGTAATGGTCTTTTCAAAGTATCCGGGTGCTGCCGAATTATAACCAACTTTGATAATGGATGTTCCGCCAGGAGCAATGGGATCCCTGCTCCATTCAGGGGTGGTGCACCCGCAGGAAGCCTGAACATTGTCTATGACCAAGGGTAAACTATCGAGGTTGGTTACTTGAAAATCATGAAATACAGGTTTCCCCTGCATGATTTTTCCGAAATCAAACGAGGTTTCCATTACCACAATCTTGTCCTTTTTTTTACCAGCTTCGATGTTTTGTGCAGACACCATGAACGGCAATGACATGGTAACAAGAAAGATGAATATGGAAAACTGTTTAAACATGGTATAGATGTAACGTAAATCAAATTTACGTATTGTTGTCCTTGAAACCAATTTACCTAAATTTACAGCATGTTAAAACCATCCAGCCGGGGCGAACAAATGCCCGCATCACCCATCAGGAAACTTGTGCCATTTGCTGAAGAGGCTAAAAAAAGAGGAATAAAAGTGCATCACCTCAACATTGGTCAACCTGATATTGAAACCCCACCCTCGGTGATGGATGCAGTAAGGCATGCAGACATCAAGGTATTGGCCTATAGCCATAGTGCAGGTAATGAATCCTACCGAAAAAAGCTGGTCAGCTACTATCAAAAAGTGGGCATCACATTGGATGCCGGTGAAATCATCATCACAACAGGAGGCAGCGAGGCCATTGTGTTTGGCATGATGTCCTGCCTGGATGAAGGAGATGAAATCATCATTCCAGAACCTTTTTATGCCAACTACAACGGATTTGCAGTGATGGCAGGAGTAAAAATTGTTCCCATCACTTCGCACATAGAAAACGGATTCGCCCTTCCCCCCATCGCTGAATTTGAAAATAAAATAACGCCCAAAACCAAGGCAATTCTCATCTGCAACCCCAACAACCCAACCGGATACCTCTACAGCAAGGCGGAGATGGAACAACTGGAAGACATATGCCTGAGGCATCAGCTCTTTCTGTTCTCTGATGAGGCATACAGGGAGTTTTGTTACGAAGGGACCTATACCAGTGCATTGCAACTGGAAAAAATACAAGAACAGGTCATTCTCATGGACACCATCTCCAAAAGATACTCGGCCTGTGGTGCAAGGATAGGCGCATTTATTACCAAAAACAAGGAAGTATACCAGGCTGCCATGAAGTTTGCCCAGGCAAGACTGAGTCCTCCAGGCCTGGCCCAGATCCTTGGAGAGGCTGCGGTGGATCTTCCTGATGCTTATTTCGACGAACCCAAGGCAGCATATTTATCCCGCAGGAATCTATTGGTCAAAAGGTTGAATGCAATTCCTGGTGTTTTTTGCCCCACGCCAGGAGGTGCATTCTACGTCATCGCCAGGCTGCCCATCGATGATGGAGACCGTTTCTGCCAATGGCTGCTTGAATCATTTTCCTACAAGAATCAGACAGTCATGCTTGCTCCAGCGAGTGGATTTTATGAAACAAAAGGATTGGGAAAAAATGAGGTCAGGCTTGCATATGTGATCAACAATGAAGACATTGATCAGGCCATGGATTGTCTGGAAGAGGCCCTGAAAATATATCCTGGCAAAACAAACTGATCAGAAGCGGTTGATGAGGAAAACCCCTCCAATCACCATGGCAGAGCCGTATAAGGTATATGCATGAATGGTTTCACCGAGCACGATAACAGACAGTATCATCGCAAATATCGGAATCAGGTTATTGAAAGCGGAGGTCTTGACAGGACCGATCTTTTGAATTCCCTCATAATACCAAACAAAGCCCAGGACTGAACCACAAATACCGAGGTAGGCAAGGGCCAGCCATACGGGCAAATCCACCTTGGTGGGATAGGTCTCAAAAGGAACAAAGAAAAGGATCATCAAAAATCCCAGTAGAATGGCCCAGGTAGATGCTTGTAAAGGAGTGGTTGTCTTGAGTGCATCCTTTGCAAAGTATGTGTAAAAGGCCCAGGAGATGGGGCATCCAAGCATGAACGCATCTCCCCAGGTAAAGGTGATGAACAGTGAAAAAATATCACCCCTTGCAATCACAATCGCAGTTCCTGCCAAAGAGAGCAGTACACCAACAATGCGGATGCTGTTGATCCTGTCTTTACCGAAAAGGGATGAAATCAACATGACCAATACAGGATTCAACGCAACAATAAGCGATCCATGGCTTGCCTCCACCCGCTTCATCCCATTGAAAAAGAAAAAACTGTACGCAAAAATGCCTGTACTGCCCAATACCAGCAATTGAAGGAATTGTTTTTTGTTGATGCGCAAGGCAGTTTTGTCTTTCATCAACATCAGTGGTATCATGAAAACAAGCGCAAAAGCATAGCGAAAGGATGCACCCGTAAAAGGTTCAAATACCTGCGATGCCATCCTGGTGGCAATGAAAGTGCCGCCCCACATGATCGCTACAAGAATCAGCTTGATGTAAATCACTGCGCGAAGGTAGGTCTTTTCCGAAGCCATCAACAATCAATCATGGCTTTCACGACCATGTTCGATGGGCCGGATAGTTCTGAAAATTTACTCATTACATCATCAAACAAGAGTCGATGGGTGATCATGGGCAAGGGATCAATTTGACCATTTGCAATAGCATCCATGACATGAGTGAAATCTGTCTTGGTTGCATTGCGGCTGCTCATCAAAATTGCCTCACGCTTGTGAAATTCAGGATGGCTAAAAGAAATCTCACCAAGTTGCAAACCTACAAGGATGTATTTTCCTCCATGAGACATGTAGGCAAATGCATTGTTGATAGCCTTTTGGTTTCCGGTTGCATCAATGACAACACTGGGCATGTCTCCTGATGTAAACTCCTTCAACATGGCCATTGCGTCTTGTTGAAAAGGATTGATGATGCGTGAAACGGCAAAATGGTTTCGGCAGAACTGCAGCCTGTCTTCATTGGTATCCATCAAGATCACTTCAGCACCTGCCATTTGAGCGAACAACACCAATCCAATCCCAATAGGACCTGCGCCAACGACCAATACTTTTTCTCCTGGTTTGATCTCGGCACGAGAAACTGCATGGGCACCAATGGCCAGAGGCTCAACCAGGGCCAGTTGGTCCAACGAGAGGCCACCACTTTTTACTAGGGCATAGGAGGGAACGGATACATAGGCTGCCATTCCACCATCAATATGCACCCCAAAGACCTTGATGGCAGCACAGCAATTGGGCTTGCCATTTCTACAGGCAATACAATTGCCGCAGTAGAAGTAAGGAACAATGGTCAGGGCCTCTCCTTTTTCAAAACCCACAACATCTCCTTCAACAAATTCAGCAGCCAGTTCATGACCCAATATCCTTGGGTAACTAAAGAAAGGCTGGTTGCCTGCAAAAGCATGGAGATCTGTTCCGCAAACACCAATTCTCCTTATCTGAATAATGGAAAATCCAGGTTCCAATACTGGCAATTCTTTTTCTATCAATTCAAAACTACCTGGGGTCTGGCATGCAATAACTTTCATGTTCATCTTTGAGCAACCAAAATAATGAAAACTATTGCATTTATCGGCCGATGCATTAAATTGTAACAAACATAATGCCTGTTTGATGAAAAAAATATGGTTGTCGATCATTGCTATTCAACTGTTCACCTTCACAAGCAGCCAGGTGAAAAGAATGCCTGCATACCCTTTGGTAACTCATGACCCTTATTTCAGTGTATGGTCTCCCACTGATGCCTTGAATGCATCGTCCACAGTACATTGGACAGGCAAGCAACATGCATTGATTGGCATCATCAGCGTGGATGGAAAGCCCTACAAGTTTCTGGGGGAATTGCCGGGAGACACCGCCCATTCAATAATGAACGCAACGCAGCTTTCTCTTGATGTGACTGCCACTCAAACCAAGTATCAGTTCAATTGTGGCGCTGTATCGCTTGGAATTAATTTTCTTTCCCCATTGATCGCCTCAGACCTTGACCTTCTTTCAAGACCTCTAACCTATGTAGACATCACTATTCAATCAGTGGATGGCAAGTCTCATCTTGCTGAACTATCGTTCAGCGTTTCAGGAGATCTGAGCAAAAATGAAAAAACACAATCAGTAAAAATAGAAAGTGGGAAAAAAGAAAACATACAGTACCTGAAAGCTGGTGTGGTTGATCAAAAAATACTGGGCAGAAAGGGAGATGATGTGAGAATCGATTGGGGGTACCTCTACCTTGGATCAGGAAGCCCATCGGTCAACCTGAAAGAAATGGGCATTGACCAATTACGCCTTTTTGCAGAGACGGGTGAATTGGTTGCACATGGAATCGATGAACCAACCCTTCTTTCTGCATTTTCAAAAAAAACCATTGTACCAGGAAAAGCAGTCCGATCAACCATCCTGCTTGCATATGATGATATAAAATCAATCCAGTATTTTGGAAAGGACCTGGATCCATGGTGGAAAAAAATTCATGGCAACATGGAAAACTTGCTGATGAAAGCCTCCGCCGAACATGATGTCATACTGACCAAATGCAATGCATTCGACAAAAAAATGTATGCCGATGCAACTGCTGCAGGAGGGAAAGAATATGCTGAACTCTGTATCGCCGCTTACCGTCAATCCCTGGCTGCACACAAACTGGTGAGGGGAGAAAACAACGAACTGCTTTTCCCACAAAAAGAAAATTTCAGCAATGGCTCCATTTGGACAGTCGATGTAACCTACCCTTCTGCCCCATTGACCCTCATCTATAATCCTGCATTGTTGAAAGGGATGGTGGAACCCTTGATACAATACAGTGAATCGGGAAAATGGACGAAACCTTTTCCAGCACATGACCTGGGAACCTATCCCCTGGCCAATGGACAAACCTATCCGACAGACATGCCGGTTGAAGAAGCCGGTAACATGATCCTGTTGACGGCAGCCATTTGCAAAGCAGAAAAGAAATATGATTTTGCCCAAAAGCATTGGAACATGTTGTCCCAATGGGTAGGTTTCCTTGTAAAGGATGGCCTTGACCCTGCAAACCAACTCTGTACAGATGATTTTGCAGGCAGGCTGGCAAGGAATGTCAACCTTTCCATGAAGGCCATCACTGGCATTGGTGCCTACGCACAAATGGCCCTGATGCTGGGCAAGAAAAAAGAGGCTGAACA
>JAURJU010000008.1 GCA_030832085.1 Chitinophagales bacterium
AGGGCCGTATTCATTTTCCTGCAACTGCTCCAAAATCCATGATCAATCTTTTCATCAAGGGCAACTATGAACCCCTTGAAAAGCTGATTGCTTTTTTTAGCGAAAGGGAAATAGAAGTCATTGGTCTGGTGTGCAATGATCTGACCATCAAGGAAATTGCTGATGTTCTTCGGCTTAGTCCACGCACAGTTGAGTCTCATCGCACCAGGATCATGCGAAAAATGAAAGTCAAAAGCGTTGCAGGAATGGTGGCCTATGCATTTAAAAATAATCTCTTGCTTGCAAATTGAGTTGATCTCAATGGTAATTCATGGTATGCAACAAGACCACATAAAACTTTAGAGTGGTTTTGTTTATCTTTGCGCATTAAATTTCCCCATGACGCTTCAACAAAAACTCATTGTGCGCAACGATGGAAAATGTGAACTTTGCAATAAACCCCAAGGACTTGCAATCCATGAGGTTGCTGGTGCTACCTATAGCGATGCCGATGGATCCATTTTAATCTGCACCAAATGCCTTGCTCAAATCGATAAGAAAGAGGAATTGGATCCTGCTCATGTGCGCAATATCCGCCTTGTGCCAGACAATACTGATCAAATTGAGGGAAGAATAGAAGGTCAGCAGATTGTGATCCTGACCAAATTTGTAAGGAAACAAAATTGATACACCATTGCAAAGCACCATGGGCCTGATTTTCATTTCATTCCATCAATAGATTAAAATGAATCCAGAAGTTGATCTTTTTCTGGCAAAGTCCCAGCAATGGCAAAAGGAATTGGCTGCATTAAGAAAAATTATTCTTGAATGCGGCTTGGATGAGGATTTTAAATGGAAACAACCCTGTTATACCTTTCAACAAGCGAACATCATCATTATTGGCAACTACAAAGAATCCTGTGTACTCAGTTTTTTGAAAGGTGCCCTTTTGAAGGATGAACATTGCGTATTGAACAAACCCGGTGAGCACGCGCAATCTGCCCGGGTGATTCGATTTACCAGTGTCGAAGACATCCTAAAGATGGAGCCATTGTTAAAAGCGTATATCCATGAAGCCATTCTCGCTGAGCAGTCAGGGTTGAAAGTTGATTTTAAAGGAATTGAAGATTGTTCCATCCCTGAAGAACTTGAACGCAGGCTTAAGGAGAATCCGTTGTTGGATGCTGCATTTAAAGCACTAACACCAGGTCGTCAAAGGGCATATTATCTTTATTTTTCTGCGCCAAAGCAGTCCAAAACCAGGGAAACGAGGATTGACAAATATACCCAACAGATCATCAACGGTAAGGGGCTGAATGACTGCACCTGCGGATTATCCTTGAAGATGCCTTATTGTGATGGGTCCCACCGTGATTTAAAACAATGAAATGGTCCAGTGCAATGCATAAATTGCCGGCACAATTGTGCTGGCTTTTGAACTTGCGGAGAGAGGGGGATTGTCCTCGCTTCGCTCGGACATCGGAGGTATCCATCTCAAAAAACAAATGCCGGGCTTTGCCCTTTTCATTTTTCATTGCTGTCGCTTTGGGATTATTCCATGATCCCTTTTGGGGGGATTTCAGGTTCAAAAGCCATGCCACTTCGTGGCAATGGCTTTTTGTTTTGATTACTCGCTTGAACCTTCGGTTCAGACGCGTACAAAACAAAAAGCCAGCACAATAGTGCTGGCTTTTGAATCTGCGGAGAGAGAGGGATTCGAACCCCCGGACCTGTGACAGTCAACGGTTTTCAAGACCGCCGCATTCGACCGCTCTGCCATCTCTCCGGCGCAAAAGTAATTCATCAAAACCGAATTATAAAGAATTCAGCAAAAAAACATATAAAAACTCCTCACTGCACTTCGATAACTTTGCATACACATGCGTGAACTCAAGCAGCTCAATAAATATTTCTGGAAATACCGGTGGCGGTTCTTTTTGGGCACCCTGTTCATCATTTTGTCCAATTACTTTGGTGTGTTGGCGCCTCAATTGACCGGTTTCATCGTGGATGAAGTGCAGCGTTCGATCAACCCTGCAGCAATGCCGGCAGGAAAAGTGTTTCTAGACCCATTGGTTAAATGGTGCATTGAATTTTTCAAAAATGCTGAACTGTCTTTTTCCCAGCTGATCCTTGCATGTGGTTTACTCTTATTGTCGTTTGCATTGATCAGGGGTTTTTTCATGTTCCTCATGCGGCAAACCATTATTGTCATGAGCAGACACATTGAGTTTGACCAGAAGAACGATGTCTATGCCCATTATCAGCAACTGGATAGTCAATTCTACAAGGTCAACAGCACCGGTGATTTGATGAGCCGCATGTCTGAAGATGTTTCTCGGGTCAGAATGTACACTGGACCGGCACTCATGTACCTGATCAACCTCAGCATCCTCATCGCAATATGTCTTTTCTACATGTTCAGAAAAGATGCACTTTTATCAGCCTATGTATTGGCCCCTTTGCCCCTTCTGGCAGTTGCCATGTATTTTGTAAACATACACATCAACAAGAAAAGTGAAAAGATCCAGTCGGAACTGAGTGACCTTACCTCATTGGCCCAGCAATCCTATTCTGGAATTCGGGTCATCAAATCATACAACCAGGAAAATACATCTCTAGGTTTTTTTGATGAAAAAAGCGAGCAATACAGACAAAGTGGCTTGGCGCTGTCAACATTGGAAGCTGTTTATTTTCCTGCAATTGGCTTGTTGATTGGATTGAGTACCCTGCTCACCATTTATATAGGAAGCATATATCAGCTTCAACACCGCATCAGCGCCGGAACCATCGCTGAGTTTGTGGTGTATATCAATATGTTGACTTTTCCGGTTTCTGCCATCGGATGGGTCGTTTCCAACATCCAGCGTGCGGCGGCATCCCAAAAACGCCTCAATGAATTTTTAGATATAAAATCGAAAATTGTTGTTGAGAAAAATGCAGAAAAACCGACTCATATCAACCTGTTGGAATTTGACAAGGTTGATTTTACCTTTCCCCATACGGGAATTCAGGCGGTACGTCAATTTGATTTGTCCATTAAAAAGGGTGAAAAAATTGCCCTCATTGGAAAAACCGGTTGTGGTAAGTCGACGGTTGCGCAATTGATCCTGCGCATGTTCGACCCGCAAGGGGGGGAGATCAGCATCAATGGCCAAAACATCAAATCACTAGATCTTGAATCGCTGCGTTCGTTGATCAGCTATGTGCCTCAGGATGTTTTTTTGTTCAGCGATTCCATTCACCACAACATCAATTTCAGTACAGGCCAAGAGGATATTGAAATAGCAAAAAAAGCGGCTGAAAATGCGGTTATCCTGGATGAAGTGGAATCCCTTCCCCAGGGGTTTGAAACCATGATAGGAGACCGCGGGGTCACATTGTCAGGCGGGCAAAAACAGCGGATATCCATTGCCAGGGCCCTTTCAAAGAAAAATGAGTTGCTGATCTTTGATGATTGCCTCAGTGCTGTTGATGCAAATACTGAGCACAGGATTGCAGAAAACCTGAACAATTACCTCATTGAGAAGACAGCCATTGTCATCACGCACAGGATATTTCCATCTTTTAATTTTGACCAGATCATTGTGATGGAGGATGGAAGAGTGATTGAACAGGGTACCCACGAATCGCTTCTGTTGACCAATGGGTACTATGCAAACCTGTTAAAGTCTCAGCAAATGGGCCATTTTCAGGGATCAAATGTCAATTTTTAGGGTCAAAAAAACAGTTCCAAAAAAGAGGTGCTAAATTTTGACAATTCCAAAACAATGCTATCTTTATAGGAACCAACAAATTGCTATCACCAAAATCTTCAATTGTGGCGTACGACAACAACGAAAAAAGAATGGACAGCGTTTACAGCAAGCGCATCAGGGCAGGCAAAAGAAGAACGTATTTCTTCGATGTCAGGACCACACGCGGTAATGATTATTATCTGACCATCACTGAAAGCAGAAAACGTTTCAATGACGATGGATACGATCGCCACAAAATTTTCTTGTATAAGGAAGATTTCAACAAGTTTTTGAAGGCATTGAATGAAGCGGTAGATCATGTGAAAACTGAACTCATGCCCGATTTCGATTTCGATGCATTCAACCACGACTATGATGAGGAAGGTGGTGAAGGCGGAGAAGGAGGATATAGCGGAGGTTATTCCCATGCTGCATCGACTCCAGTTGCGGCGGTTGAAACCACTGAAGAACCTTCGGCAGAAGCTCCGCCATCAGCCCCTGAAGAAACTTCAACTCCCTCAACCTCTGATGGAGACAATGGCGCAGACGAGCAGGTAGACAAGTGGTAGTTACAATATTAATATTTTGTTGAAGGGTGGAATTTCCACCCTTCTTTATTTAGCATGGCTAAAAGATTCACGATGAAGTTTTATGTGTTTTTATTTGGCGCACTTCTTTTTTCACAGCATGCCATTTTCGCCCAGAACAATTCAAGCCTGTTTCTAGATGATTTGTCTCTTCAAACCTATTCGGAGGGCATCAGACCCGTGTCAGTAAAGTCCAATTACTGGAAGAATACCATCAAAATTCAGGGCGTTTCTTACGCCAGGGGATTTGGCGCACAATCTCCATCAGTATTGTCCTTTATGTTGAATGGAAATGCCAAAAGGTTTTTGGCTGAAGTGGGGGTTGATGATTCTTCGAATACAGCCATCCCCCTCACATTTTATGTGCTGGCTGATCAAAAGATCTTGTTTCAAAGCAAACCCATGCGTGTTGGGGATGCTGCTGTCAAGGTCGATGTAGACCTCACAGGAGTCAGGCAACTTGGCTTGTTGATGACCGATACAGTCGGTGGACTGGGCAACAAGAGAACGAACGGCAATTGGGCCAATGCAAGGTTGCTCATCAAGGATGGATTCGTACCAGGGTATGTGCAGAACGATGGTCCCAAAAATATTTTGACCCCAATTCCCAAGAAAACCCCGCAAATCAATACTGCCAAGGTTTTTGGTGCAACTCCAGGAAATCCTGTTTTGTTCAAGATAGCTACAACAGGCCAAAGGCCCATGCAATTCAGTGCTGCCAGTCTACCAAACGGTTTAAAGATATCTGCTGAAACAGGCATTATCACTGGTACTGTAATCCAACCTGGCAACTACGAAGTGATCTTGAAAGCAAAAAATCAATTGGGCGAGGCCACCAAAAAATTGATCATCAAAATCGGTGATACCATTGCCCTTACACCACCCATCGGCTGGAACGGTTGGAATTCTTGGGCTGCAAATATTGACCAGGACAAGGTTTTGGCATCGGCAAACGCCATGGTAAAAATGGGTTTGGCTGATCATGGGTGGACATATGTAAATGTTGATGATGCTTGGATGGGGGTGAGGTCTGGACCTGATACTGCCTTGCAGCCCAATGAAAAGTTTCCCGACATGAAAGGCATGATTGACCAGATCCATGCAATGGGTCTGAAGGCTGGTTTGTACTCTACGCCCTACATTGCCAGCTATGGGGGATATGTGGGCGCATCGTCAGATTATCCTACTGGCGGCGAAACCCATGAACTCTTTTTGCCCAATCGTCCGCCGTTCAGTCGCATTGGTAAATACAGGTTTGAAACCAACGATGCACGCCAGATGGCTGCGTGGGGAGTGGATTTCCTGAAGTACGACTGGCGCATAGATGTGGCTTCTGCAGAGCGCATGTCTACTGCCCTTAAGAATTCTGGGCGGGATATTGTTTTCAGTCTTTCCAACAATGCTCCTTTTGAAAAGGTAGCGGATTGGGTTCGGTTGTCGAACATGTACCGGACCGGGCCGGATATCAAGGACAGTTGGACGAGTTTATTCAATACCGCTTTTGCGTTGGACAAATGGTCTCCTTTTGCCGGACCAGGACATTGGGGTGATGCCGACATGATGATTTTGGGGGATGTCACCATTGGCCCACTGATGCACCCCACCAGGCTTACCCCAGAAGAACAGTATAGCCATGTGAGCATTTTCAGCCTGATTGCCTCTCCCATGTTGATTGGTTGCCCAATTGAAAGATTGGATGCATTTACGTTGGGCCTGCTATCCAATGATGAGGTCATCGCCATTCACCAGGACCCCTTGGGAAAAGCGGGCCGTTTGGTTTTGGATAAAGATGGGTTTCAGGTGTGGAAACGTGAACTGGAAAATGGCGAATACGCTGTTGGCGTTTTCAATATTGCTGGCTATGGAAAAACGCCAGCATCCTATTTCAGGTGGGGCAATGAAGAGGCAAAAATCTTCCAGCTGAATTTTAATGAAATTGGGTTGGATGGAAGTTACAAGATCCGTGATGTATGGCGCCAAAAAAACATGGGCAGTTTCATCAATTCGCTAAAAATCTCAGTGCCTTATCATGGCGTAATGATGTTTCGTCTAAAACGATAAATTAAAAATCTGTTTTAGTAATCATCACTCCTCATCCCTTGCCCCTTGTCCCCTGTCCCTTGTCCCTTGTCCCTGGCTGTCCCCTCATCCCTCATCCCTGGCTGTTCCCCTGCCTTAGGCAGGCAAGCTTACCCCTTGTCCCCTGTCCCTTGTCCCTGGCTGTTCCCTCATCCCCTTAAAAGCATTGATCAACCCATTGGTTGAACTGTCATGGCCTTGCACTTTTTCCAGGCCTTTGAGCTCAGGCAGTATCGTGTTCGCCATCTGCTTGCCCAATTCAACGCCCCATTGGTCAAAACTATAAATGTTCCAGATAATGCCTTGAACAAATATCTTGTGTTCATATGCCGCGATGAGTTTGCCCAATTCAAACGGATCGATTTTTTTTACCAAAAATGAATTGGTCGGTTTGTTGCCTTCAAATACCTTGAAGGGAACCAATGACGCTCTTTCCTCATCTGAAAGTTTTGAAAGTTCGGCATCAGCTTTTTCAGCAGTTTTGCCGTTCATCAATGCTTCGGTTTGGGCAAAGAAATTCGTCATCAATTTTTCATGGTGGTCTCCTAAAGGATTGTGACTCACTGCAGGTGCAATAAAATCACAAGGTATCATGAGTGTCCCCTGGTGTATCAGCTGATAAAATGCATGCTGTCCATTGGTGCCGGGTTCACCCCAAATTACAGGGCCTGATGCATAGCTCAAAACATTGCCGTTCCTGTCTACACTTTTACCATTGCTTTCCATGTTGCCTTGTTGGAAATAAGCTGCAAAACGATGCAGGTATTGGTCATAGGGAAGAATGGCTTCAGACTGCACACCAAAAAAATTTACATACCAAAGCCCTATCAAGGCCATTTTTACAGGAATGTTCTCTTCAAAAGGATTGTTTTTGAAATGCTTGTCCATTGTGTGGGCGCCCTTCAACAGGGATTCAAAGTTTTCATATCCGATGGTCAGTGCAATAGAAAGCCCGATGGCACTCCAAAGGCTGTACCGTCCTCCGACCCAGTCCCAAAATTCAAACATGTTTTCCTTGGCAATGCCAAATTCAACAACTGCTTTTTCATTGGTCGACAGGGCTACAAAATGTTTTGCTACATGGATCGCATCTCCAGATTGTTTTACAAACCAGTCCCTTGCGGTATGGGCATTGGTCATGGTTTCCTGGGTGGTAAAGGTTTTGGACGCAACAAGGAACAAGGTTTCGTCAGCCTTGATAACTTTCAGGCATTCAGCAATATGTGTTCCATCAACATTGGACACAAAATGAACCTGCATCCCTTCAACCCAATAGGGTTTCAGGGCTTCTGTAACCATGACCGGACCCAGATCGCTTCCCCCAATGCCGATGTTGACAATATGGCGAATGGGTTTTCCCGAATAACCTTTCCATTCACCTGAATGGATTTTTTCACAGATCATTTTCATTTGGTTGAGAACGGAAGTTATTTTGGGCATCACATCCTCGCCATCGGTAATGACTGGCTCACCAGAGAAATTCCGGAGGGCAGCATGCAATACAGCCCTGTTTTCTGTTCTGTTTATTTTTTCGCCACCAAACATGGCGTTGATGGCTTCTTTCAAGCCGGATTCATTGGCAAGTTCATTCAACAACGCCAACGTCTCATGGTTGATGATGTTCTTTGAATAATCAAAAAGCAGGTTGCCCTCTGTTTGTGAAAATGCATCAAAACGTGAAGGGTCATTTTTAAAAAGTTCGCGCATGTGCACCTGCTTCATCTCTTTGGCATGCCTGTCAAGTTTTTTCCATGCCGCTGTTGTTGTAGGATTGATATTGGGGAAAGCCATTAATTGATTTGTTTTAAGGTGTCTTGTAAATGGTTGATCATGCTTGCATTGATGTCCAGGTGGGTGACCATCCTGAAACGGGTAGGAGAGATGGCAAAAAACAATACTCCTTTTTCTTTCATGCGCTCAATAAAGGCCTTTAGGTTGAATCCGCTTTCGCATTCAGCTATCACAATATTTGTTTCAACAGGGACAACTTCTTTCACAAAAGATTTTTCTTTGAGCATTGCCTCAATGGCTTTGGCATGCTCGTGATCCGTGTGAAGCCGGTCTATATTGTATTGTAAAGCATAGAGGCCTGCTGCGGCAATGCTTCCGGCCTGTCGCATGCCTCCGCCAAAAACCTTTCTGATGCGTCTTGCCTTTTTAATGAAGGCTGTATCCCCCAGCAAAAGGCTTCCAACCGGCGCGCCCAATCCCTTGCTCAGGCAGATCGAAATGGTGTCAAAGGCTTCACCATATTGCGCAGCAGTTTCATTTTTTGCAACAAGTGCATTGAACAGCCTCGCACCATCGAGGTGAAATGAAAGTCCATGCTTTTTACACGTGCTTCCGATGCCTGTTATGTCATCGAAATTGTAACAGCTCCCACCGCCACGGTTGGCAGTGTTTTCTAGTACCACAAGCCTTGAAATGGGTTTGTGTACATCATCGTATGGGTGAATCGATTCCTCTACCATGGATGCATTGATTCTGCCACGGTTGCCCTGCAACAACCTGACCGAGGCACTTGAATTGAAAGCAATTCCTCCACCTTCATACTGGTAGACATGTGAAAGTTCATCACATATGACCTCATCACCGGGTTGGGTATGGCATTTGATGGCGATTTGGTTGGTCATTGTTCCACTAGGGCAAAAAAGGGCTTTTTCCTTTCCAAACATATCTGCTGCAAAGGACTCCAGTTGATTGATTGAAGGATCTTCCTGAAAAACATCGTCTCCGACAGGGGCATGGTGCATGCATTCCCGCATCTCAATGGATGGTTTTGTAACCGTATCTGACCTTAAGTCTATGATCATGCGGCAAAATTAATTCAACAAAACCGGTAAAATCCCATTGTTTTCAACTTTTGATCAACATATTTAATTGATTTTCATAAAAAAAAGGCATTTTTTGTTGAATGCCTATGATTTGTGGAAAAGGAATTTTAAATTTGTAACCAATAATTAAAGTCTTTGAAAAATAACAACTCCTTGGCAACCTGCAAGGAAAGTTTACCCGTCCTAACAGGACAGATCCAAATACTACCATGAGGCAACTAAAAATAGCTACACAGATTACCAACCGCGACTCACAAGCGGTAGAGAAATATCTTCAGGAAATTTCCAAGATCTCAATGATTACGCCGGAAGAAGAGACCATTCTTGCCCAGCGCATCAAGATGAATGACCAGCGTTCCTTGGATAAATTGGTACAAGCCAACCTTCGTTTTGTGGTTTCTGTTGCCAAACAATACCAACACCAGGGTCTCTCCCTGAGTGACCTTATCAACGAGGGAAACCTTGGATTGATCAAAGCCGCACAAAGGTTTGATGAAACAAAAGGTTTCAAATTCATTTCTTATGCAGTGTGGTGGATTCGCCAATCCATCCTTCAGGCATTGGCTGAGCAAGGACGTCTGGTGCGCCTCCCGCAAAACAAGATTGGAACCTACAACAAGGCCAACAAGGCATACATGGCATTCGAGCAGGAGCATGAGCGTGAGCCATCAACTGAAGAGCTTGCTGAAATCCTTGAAATGAGTGAAACCGAGATCAACAATATTTTCCAGAGCAATACCCGCCATACTTCATTGGATGCACCCGTTCACGAGGCGGAGGATGTAGCCATGGGTGATCTTTTGCAAGGTGGTGATGATACGGATGATGATGTCATGAAGGACTCCCTTCGTGCTGAAATCCGCCGTGTTTTGAAATCATTGAGCCCTAGGGAAGCGGAGATTGTCAATGCCTATTTTGGATTGGATGGTGAAAATGGTGTAACCATCGAACAGATTGGTCAAAAATATGACCTTACCAAAGAACGTATCCGACAAATCAAGGAAAGGGCAATCAAACGTCTCCAAAAGGCCAGGTACAGCAATGCGCTGAAAGCATATTTGGGATAACCATCCTGTTGAAGCCCCGCATTTGTGGGGCTTTTTTTTGAACTCTTCTTTAAGTTTATTGTTTCTTCGTCATGAGGTATTTGCTTTTGTCATTGTTGTGCCTGATGCTTGCCGGTTGCGAAAAAGACATCAACATCAAGCTGGATCCCAGCCTGACCAGATTGGTAATTGATGCAACCATTGAAAATGGAAGGCCACCCATGGTATTTCTTTCCAAAAGCCTGGATTATTTCAGCAAAATTGACCCATCAGTGCTCTCGGCTTCTTTTGTGCACAATGCCAAAATAAGGATCAGTGATCGTGCAACTGAAGTGTTGTTGAAAGAGGATTCTATTAAAAATGCCAGCGGTACAAAAATATACTTTTACACCACTGCTGCTTCCAATGCTTCTTTTTTGGGTAAACTCAATACCAGTTATGACATGGTGGTTGAAACTGGCGGGGCAACCTACAAGGCCTCAACAAAAATCCCTTCCATCACCAGAAAAATTGATTCGCTTTGGTGGGAAAAGTTACCCTTGGCAAAGGACAGCAACCGCGCAAAGGTCATGATCAGGGCAACCGACCGTCCGGGATTGGGTGATTATATCCGCTTTTTTACAAAAGTTGGGCAACAGCCTTTTCTTCCAGGTTTCAACAGTGTTTTCGATGATCAGGTCATTGATGGAAAAAGTTATACCATCCAGGTAGACAAAGGATTTGATAAAAATGGACAATTTTCAGACAGCAGTTCATATTTCAAAAGGGGTGATACCGTCATCCTTAAGCTCTGCAACATCGACAAGCAGACCTATGATTTTTGGAGAACCAGTGAATTCAATTTTCAAAGTGTTGGCAATCCATTTTCCAGCCCCATTCGAATCCTTTCGAACATCGACAATGGAGCGTTGGGGTATTTTGGAGGATATGGGGCACAGTTCCGCACCATCATCATACCAAAATGATCTTCAGTTTTTAGGAATGTTCTGACATTCAAGAAAAGCTGACATTAAATTAATCTGGCATTATCGCCAAACTCTACTCCTTAAACTTTATTTTTGCAGACAGTAAACCATACACCATGAGTACTTCCACCATAGAAAAAGTAAGTTGTTTGATCATTGGTTCTGGCCCCGCTGGGTATACAGCAGCCATTTATGCATCAAGAGCCAATTTGAATCCTGTATTGTACCAGGGAATTCAGCCCGGCGGTCAACTTACCATTACTACTGAGGTGGAAAATTATCCTGGCTATCCTGAAGGGATCCAAGGCCCTGAAATGATGGTTGATTTTGAAAAGCAGGCCAAGCGCATGGGTGCTGATATCCGTTATGGATTGGCAACCAAAGTTGACTTTTCCTCGCAGCCCTTCAAGGTTTGGATTGATGAGGAAAAGGAAATGCATGCGGATACTGTTGTGATTGCTACCGGTGCCTCCGCCAAGTGGTTGGGTCTTGAAAGTGAGCAAAGATTGAATGGTTATGGCGTGAGCGCCTGTGCCGTTTGTGACGGATTCTTTTTCAGGGGGAAAGAAGTAGCCATTGTCGGTGCTGGGGATACTGCTGCAGAAGAAGCCCATTACCTCAGCAAATTGGCCACTACTGTGCACATGTTCATCAGAAAGGACCAGATGCGTGCGTCAAAGGTGATGCAAGACCGCGTGATGAACACGCCGAACATTAAAATGTACTGGAATACAGACACGGATGAAATCCTTGGCGATAATAAAGTAGAAGCTGTCCGCATCCTCAACAACAAGACCGGAGAGAAACAGGAGATTCCAATTTCAGGATTTTTTGTGGCCATTGGGCATGAACCCAACTCTTCCATTTTCAAGGAGTTCCTGGACATGGATGAGGCCGGATACATCAAGACCATTCCAGGTTCATCCAAAACAAACATTGAAGGTGTTTTTGCCTGTGGTGATGTGCAAGACAAACATTACCGACAAGCCATTACTGCAGCAGGAAGTGGTTGCATGGCAGCCATTGATGCAGAGCGGTTTCTCGCAGCCAAAGGGCATTAATTAAGGCAGTATTGGCGTTTCGTCAGAGCCAGTTCATGGCAATAAAAACCAGCGCGCCGGACAAATAGCCCAACAAAGCCCAGAGACTGATTTTCTTCATATACCAGAAAAATTCAATCTTGGTTAGCCCCATCGCTGCTACGCCTGCAGCAGATCCGATGATCAATATGCTTCCTCCCGTTCCGGTGCAATAGGCGATAAAGAGCCAGAAGGGATGGTCTTTGGGAAATTCTGCCAGGCTATACATCCCTTGCGTTGCTGCAACAAGGGGGACATTGTCTATGATGGCTGACAGTACTCCGAGACACATCACAACCAATTTTTGATTGCCAATTGCCGCATTGAGTCTTGCAGCCAACTCCGTCAATACCCCTGCAGACTGCAATGCAGCCACACTGATCAAAATGCCCAGGAAAAACAAAATGCTGGGTGTATCAATTTTTCTGATGGCATGGTTTACGGAAAGATTGTCCTTGTCAAGGGTATCTTTTCCACTGTGTATGATTTCGGTAATCAGCCACATCATGCCCAAAGAAAAAAGCATGCCCATAAACGGTGGAAGACCTGTCAGGGTTTTGAATACCGGCACTAAGAGGAGAGATGATAGGCCAACCACCAATACCAGGTTCCGTGTTTTTGCCCCGATGGCATTTTCCGGCTGGTTGTTTTTTTCCTCTGATGCAACATTTCCCTTAAGTCCAAAGCCGAGCGCAATCAACGGGATGATCACCGAAATGATGCTTGGGATAAAAACGATGCGCATGATTTCAACAGCAGAAATCTGTCCGCCAATCCAAAGCATGGTGGTGGTAACGTCCCCAATGGGAGACCAGGCACCGCCTGCGTTAGCCGCGATTACAATCATTGCTGCAAATACAAGTCTGTCCCTGTTGTCATGGATGATTTTAGATACAAGAGAAATCAGCACAATGGTTGTTGTTAGGTTGTCGAGAACAGCAGAGAGGAAGAATCCTATGATGGTGATGATCCAGAGCAATCTTTTTTTGTCGGTAGCCTTGATGCTTGATGAAATGATGTCAAAGCCATCGTGTGCATCAATCAGTTCCACAATCGTCATCGCGCCCAACAGAAAAAACAAGATCCCGGATATTTCGCCCATGTGTTCCAACAACTCATGGTGAACCTTATCATGTGCAACGCCGCTGAAAACGTAAATCGTCCAGCAGATAACCCCAGTAAGCAGTGCACTTGATGCCTTGTTCAGTTTGATGTGGTGCTCAAAGGCGATGGCCAGGTAACCGATGATAAAGATGGTAAGTAACATGGGATTATTGGATTGAAAGGAGATCTGCAACAGATTTTGGCCGCAATGCTTCCAGCCACTTGAATCCACGCAATTCCTTTTTGTCTTCAGGAATTTCCTTGATGGGATATGTGGTTCCGGTGACGCCATTCACCCATGTTACCCGCTTCAATTCCTTTTTGATGAATTTCATGATGATGGCATCTGCCATGGAATAGGTCATCCCAACGTAGAGGCTATCCTGGTCTTGGAGATAATAAAGGCTTTCACTGTTGCCTTTCGTTTTGAACTGTTCTATCTCTCCATCCAGGAATTGCCCGGTCATCGTATTCCCCCTCAGCTGGTTGTACAAACCCTCTGGTGTTCTGTTGACGGTAAAGGCATTTTCAATGGCTTGAAATCGTTCCGCTTTTTTGTTTTTTGTGAACAGAAAAAGGGTGTCTCCAGTTATTTGGCTTCCCTGTGCCCACAACACAGGATCATGGAAAAAGCGGAACACAGAATCCAATCCTGAGTAATACAGGCTGTCAGATTTTCCTTGAAGGGAATCCGAAAATATTTTGACATTGTGGTAAGCCCTGAAAAAGCGAATGGTATCACTGTTGATCTTGCGCGCAGTATCCTTTTTGAGGTAAGCGGAATAAAGGCTGTCAGCAGCAATAAACAGGGAGTCATTGTTTTGTTTGAAGACCATCATGGGTCGCTTGTAGGCGTTGATAATCTTGTATTCATTGTTGAATTGTGCTGCACCAGCCAGCATTGAAATCCCCTGGGCGGAGTCCCTGTAAAATACATTTCCGTCTGCTTGTCCGGAAGATGATTTTTTGTCATAATCAATCTTGTCGGCAATGACGGTCTGAACACTGTCATCGATGATGGGTCTCTTGGTGAAACTGGCTTTTCCTTGTTTCAGGTCATAAAACCCCTCCCTGGTGCGAATCCTGGACCTTCCATCGTTGATTGTTGTTGCTGCAACAAAGCTTGCAACTTCAGAATTGATGTTGTACAAAAGGGTATCGGTTGTCATGGTATATTCCGGATCAACAAGCTTTACATTTTTTTGAAAGTAAACTTCCCTGGTATCTGTATAATAAAATCCTTCTTTGCTGGTGAGCACTGATTCTCCATTCACCACCTTTCCACCATTCAAATAAGTGCCAATCTTGGCATTGACATCATACTCCAAGGCCTCAGTGGTAAGCACTCCCTTGCCATCTGTCAGTTTGACTTTCTTTTTGAGCTCAGCAATCCTGGTATTTCCATTGTATTTCAGGTATTGTGAGTAAGTGTGAACACTGTCAGCATCGTTGATGTGGATATTGCCAAATGCCTCAAGTTGATTGATTTTCACATTTTGAATAGCACTGTCACAATAAAAAAGTGTGTTGTCCTGCTTCATCAGAACATTGCCCACAAGTATATTCAGGTCGCCTGTGGAATCCTGTTTGATTCTTCTGAAAATATCTGCCTTTACAATTTGGATGAACCTGCTGCTGTCTTGCATGGTTGTGGAATCAGCAACAGCTTCCTGAGCACGGACAACGTTCATCCAGCTTAAAAAAGAAAAAATCAGGACAATGAATCCTTGTTTCTGCATTGTTATTGTTTGGGCAGGGAGTCTGGAAGTGGAGCCATCAGCGGACTTGTTTTTTCTTTCTTTCCAAATACCGAAACCTGCACATAGCGTTTGGGGTGAAGACGAAGATCCTGTAAAAGTACATTGAGGCTATTGGTGGTGCTGTTCAGGTTTTTATACAGCTGTTCATCATTTGTGAGCTTTCCAAGACTTCCCTTACCTTCTTTGATGCCCGTCAAAATGAGGTTCAGGGAAGAAGTTGTCTTTTCCAACGAAGCAATGGTTTTGCTGATGTCTGCTGCGGCAATATCCCTTGATGCCCTTGTAAGGTTATTGACCATTGCTGAAATTGAATCGTTGTTGTTTTTGAGGTTTGCTGCAAATCCATTTGCGTTGTCAATGGTTTTGGCAAGACTTCCCGTCTTGGGTTCGAGCAACCGGTTGAGGTGTTCGGTTGTCATGGCCAATTCCTTTAGAATCCTACCAATGTTTTGTTTGGCATCGTTGTCGAATACATTGCCTATTTTTTTGATGGTGGAATCCAGCGTCGCAAGGGTAGTGTTTACATTTTCAACTGTTGGTTGAAGTGTTTCTTTAA
The DNA here is from genome assembly GCA_030832085.1 of Chitinophagales bacterium. GTDB lineage: Bacteria > Bacteroidota > Bacteroidia > Chitinophagales > Chitinophagaceae > Pollutibacter. Next base: position 15,727 of record JAURJU010000008.1, read on the forward strand.
GGTCTTCTACAATCCCTTTGGTATCCATGCCTTTCAATGTATCTCCATCCTGAAGGTATGTTTTTGCAGTGCCAAGGCTGATGACAATGGCGGTTGTGCCAAGAGGGATTGCCACGATTTTTGCATATGAATCTGTTGGAATATTCACTTCCCGGTTGAGTTGAAAACCTACCACCACGCTCGACATGTTGATGTCCGCCTCCTCAAGTCCTTCAACAGAACCAACCCTCAATCCATTGATTTTTATGGCATCCGACACACTGAGCCCTTCCACTTTTTTAAAAGTGACGTACATGGTGGCTTTTTTTTCAAAAAGATTCTTGCCCTTCAAGAAGTTAAAGCCCAAAATGAGCAACGTGATGGATATAGCCGTCAACGCACCAACCTTCGTCTCATTCGATATTTTCATCATAATTTATTCGTTTATTAATTCCCTCATCCCTTCCCCCTCATCCCTTCCCCCTCATTTCCCATCCACCATCACCTTGTACTTCAACACCGCATTGGCAATGGCCCTTGTCAT
>JAURJU010000095.1 GCA_030832085.1 Chitinophagales bacterium
AAAAGTTCCCGAAAGGTGGCTTATCTTTTTACCATACTCTACTTGGTGAGTCCATTCATTTGGATGATTCCGCCGATGGTATACAGGATCATGAATCCTGACCTTGCCGGTCTGGGAGCGGAAGGAGCATACATGATGCTCTGCCAAAAAATTCTACCGGCAGGACTGATTGGATTGGTCTTGGCAGGTATGATATCTGCTACTTCCAGCAAGGCCAATACCACCATCAACCTGGCTGCTACTGTTTTTGCTACCGACCTGTACAAGAACCTCATCAGGAAATCAGCCAGTGAAAAAGAACAAATATTGGTTGCGAGAATTTTCACCATTCTCTTCGGTGCCGGTACCGTTTTTATAGCTTTGCTGGTTCCCCGCATTGGAGGTATTGTTGATTTTGTTTTGAGTATTGCTTCTATTGCGGGTGGTGCACTGTTTGCTCCCATCATATGGAGCTTGTTTTCAAAACGCCAGACTGCCATTTCAGTTGTAACAGTAACCATTCTTACACTTTCCATCAACTTGTTTTTAAAATTATTTGCGCCATCCCTCTTGGGCCTAAAGCTGTCCCGAACCATGGAAACCGTCATCGGTCAATCCATTCCTTTGATTTGTCTTCTGGCTTTTGAGCTGTATTATAAGTCCAGAGGATTGTTCGCTCCAACACCTGTTGTTGTCGCAGATAATTCACTGTCTGAAAATGAAATAGAAGATGACGAGGATGCCAAGGCACAAAACAATTTCGGCATCAAAGTAATTGCCATCGCAATGGCCATTGTAGGTCTTGGTGTTGCAACCCTGGGCTTCTTATCGGTTGAATCTTCAACTATTGTGATCAGTGTTGGTGTATTGATTGTGTTCGTTTCTATTTTCATTTGGCGTGCTGCCATGCCTTCTAAGTTGTTATCTGTATTGTTTTTGATTGGTTTATCCATCAGTGCAACTGCTCAGCCTGGTGCCATTCAAAAAGTATTGGTGAACCAGGCCGGTTATAATTTGAATGAATCAAAGCGCCTGGTTGCCTGGGGTATTAAAGATGGTGAAGCATTTCAACTGAGATCAGTTGCCACTGGAAACATTGTATTTAATGGAAAGCTAAAACAGTTCGCTGGAGATTTTTCTGCCTTCAATCCTGTGTCCAATGATGAGTACATCGCAGAAGTAAATGGATTAAAGCCATCTGTTCCTTTTCGCATCAAGTCATTTTATCAGGAGATTGTTTCTTCTAAAATGGCCTATGATTTTTTCATTGATGTTCGTGGGTCAACTGATCCAGTTCACTCTAACGAAGCCAAAGTATATGGCGGAGGCCCTTCCAGGGATGTGGGTGCTTATGGACTGGAGACTGTTTTTGAAACCATGTTTTTTGCCAGCAATCCTGCTCTTTTTGACAATTGGAAAAATGAAATGGGAAATGGCAAAGTTCCGGACCTGATTGCCTTGATACTTTGGCATGCTGAATTCGCATACAACCATCATGCATACAATGGCCCTATTGCAAACCGCCATGGCTGGTTGGGATATGAAGGCACGCCCAAAATGAATTATGATTATTGGAATACACTGGATCAATTGGCTGCAGTTTGTGCGGCCTATCACAGCTTTTTGAAGCCTTATTTGTCAGAGGAAAAATACAGGGCTTACAGAAAAGTTTGTCTTGAAAAATGGACAGCCTATGAAAGGCATAAGGTTGTTCGCTATTGGACCTACAGCAACAAATGGGTTGATCCCGGATACCAGGAGTTCAGTGAGATGGGCAATGCTTATGGCCAGTCTGTGTTCAGCAATCTTTTCATGTACCTGACAGAAAAAAATGAAAAGGATGGTCATCCAGAAAAATTCTTGGGATGGGCAAAGGAAAGTGTAGATGATATTGTAAAGAACTGGGACTTCAACAATGTTCGACACATGTGGTGGATCAGGAATGCTGAGCACATCACGCCACAGGCATTGGCTTTTTACTCCATGACAGTTTCTGAAAAAGAATCCAAAGCAGCCAAAGATAAATTGAGTGCCTGGATGGATCATATTCTTTCCAGATCAAAGAACCCATGGCAATACAGAACGCATAGCGATACAGAATGGGCACATCCTAAAACCAAAGAATTGGGCGGTGCTCCTGCATTGGGTGGTAGCTTGTTTGCGGCTGCACATGTTTTGAAAAGACCGGAGGCAAGACCTCTTGCCTGGTCACAGATTGACTTTACTTTTGGGTTAAATCCTCTGGGAGCACATTTCAGCAATAAAAGCAAGGAAAGGGTAGCCATCAAAGGATATTGGGAAGATGTTGAAGTGGGATGGCCTCAAGCTCATCCCAATGGCTATGGTATGCTTGGACTTGCAAGGGGAACCCTTGACGGTACACCACTGGACAAGGACTTTCCAAGATACGGATCTGTTACAAGTGTGGTTATTGCTGATTCAGTGTCAGACAAGATAGGACTCAATGCTTATGCAACGGAAGGATGGGCCATATCCAACCGTGGTTGGTTGGCAACCCTTACATTTTCAACCCTGCACAGCATTGAACTAAAAATCGTCGATGCATCTGGCAAAAAGATAACTTCTTCTCCAATTAACAAGAAGGTTTTTGTTGAGTTAAAGGCCCCACTCAACATCAATCCAAATCAAAAAGATTTGGCCTGGGTAGATCAAACCCTTGAAAATGGAGATGTCATTAGAATTAATCTGGTTGAAACAGGCGAGGATACCGGTATTTTTCGCACTGCATTGAAGCCCATTCCTGGCAAGAAGGCAAGGCTGTCATACGGATACTGGGGATTCAGGAAAGAAGCCACGCTGAAATGGAACTGATGTTCCTCTAATAAACTAAACGATTGATCATGAAGTTTCATCCGCTCAGCCAATTTTTTTTGATGTTGGTCATTTGTTGCATGGGTATTAACGTCTACGCGGATGATTTACCAAAAGGGCAACAAAACATTGCTCTTCCAAAATCTTGGAAATTTTCAATTGATCCCAACAACAAAGGCCTTGCATCTGGATGGCAGAAAAGCAGTTTCAATGATCAGGGTTGGGAATCCATGAAGGTACCCGACAACTGGGATTTGCACAATGAATATGTTAATTACAGGGGAAAGGCCTGGTACCGCACTTCATTTTTTGTACCTGCATTAAAGGGCCGAAGCGCTATATTGGCCTTTGGCGAAGTGGGAAATTCGTACAAGGTTTTTCTCAACGACAGCCTGATTGCGCAGGTGCTCTGTGGTGACTTTACTCAAGAATTTGATTTTACTAAAATTTGTAAACAAGGTGCTCAAAACCAGTTGTCGGTTGAAGTGGACAACTCACTTTCCTGGGGTGCTTATTGGAACTGGGGTGGCATACGCAGACCTGTCATGGTTCAATTGCGCAATCCAGTGTACATCGAGCGTCAGGAAATTGTTGCTAAACCTGATTTGCTAAAAGGAACTGCATCCATCCGGACAGCAGTCTATGTAAGAAATTCCGGTAAAATTGATAAAGCAATTGTTCTTGTCCAACAAATATCAAGATCCTCGCAAGCCGTTGTTTCTTCTTCCAAACAGGTTGTTGCAAAGGCAGGTGCCACCACTCAATTTGTCATCGATCAATCTTTGTCTTCAGATCAGGTGGCCTTGTGGCATTTTGATCATCCGCATTTGTATGAAAGCAAATTGGATCTGAAGGAGCCTGGTCTAATAACTTTTCAACACAAGGACAGGTTTGGCATTCGGAAAATAGAAATGGATGGATACCAATTTAAGTTGAACGGCGAGTCTGTAAGGCTTGCAGGATACAACTGGGTGGCGGATGACAGAACAACGGGCAGTACGCTGCCGGAGCATCGTTATAAGGAAGACATTGATATGATGAAGGAAGCGGGTGCCA
>JAURJU010000096.1 GCA_030832085.1 Chitinophagales bacterium
GTTGGAAAACATGGCCAGATTGATGGTATTGTCTATCAGGATGATCACAATCAGGGCCAGCACTCCTGCCAGCGCCAGCAGAAAATATCCTGTTTTCTTCACAATATTGTTCAGGTTGCTGACAACAGCATCGGGATATTTCACTTCACTGATGATGAAGTTTTTGGTGATCTCTTTGGTGATTTTTTTCAGGCTGTCTTTGTTCACATATGCAGGTTCGAGATAGAAGTCTATGCTTGCCGGAAGAGGATTATAATCCAAGACCTTGTTCCAGTCTTCATTGCCATCTCCGATGAATTTTGCTCTTGCAGCTTCTTTGGTGACGAACTCCACATTGCGGGCATAGGGCTTGCCTTCAATCGATTTTCTCACAATGTCGATTTCCCGATCAGGACTGCCATCCCTCACAAATGCATTGACCTGAACACTTCCTTTGAAATAGGTTTCCAGTTTGCTGGCGTTGATGACCAACCATCCCAGCATTCCCAAGATGAAGAGCACCAGGGCTACCCCCAAAATGGCCATGAAATAAGATGGTTTGCTGCGTTTCATTGATGCATTGCGCTGTGCTGTCATGTTCGGTTTGGATTTTGTTCCTCAATTACCCGGGCTAATCATGTCAAAAATAGCAATTTTAAAGCGTTTGTGTATTTTTGCGCTTCCTAGAGGAAAGGTTAATTTTTTTTACGCCCGATTAAAGCAACAGAAATGGAATACGCATTCAGGAATATTGAACGGAAATGGCAGGAGAATTGGAAGGCCAGCAATGCGTACAAGGTATCAAATGATAGCACCAAGCCTAAATATTATGTGCTGGACATGTTTCCCTACCCAAGCGGGGCTGGTCTGCATGTGGGGCATCCCCTGGGCTATATTGCCAGTGATGTGTTCAGCCGTTACAAGCGATTGAAGGGCTTCAATGTTTTGCACCCGATGGGATATGATTCATTCGGGCTTCCCGCAGAGCAATATGCCATTGAACATGGTATTCCACCTGCTGTTTCTACCAATCAGAACATTGCCACTTTCAGGTCTCAGCTGGACAAGATTGGCTTCTGTTATGATTGGGACCGTGAAGTAAGGACTTCTGATCAGGATTATTACAAATGGACCCAATGGATCTTTCTGCAGTTGTTTGACAGCTGGATGGACCGTAAGCTGCAGAAAGCAAGAAGGATAAGTGAATTGGTCGCCATCTTTGAAGCGGAGGGAAATGTTTCCAATCCATGCCCTGGCGAAAAGAACCTTTCCTTTGCTGCAGCAGAATGGCAGGCTTTTTCTGCAAAAAGGAAGGCTGAAATTCTGATGCACTACCGACTAGCTTTTTGTGGGATCGGTGAAGTGAACTGGTGTGAGGCTCTTGGTACCGTATTGGCCAATGATGAGGTCATCAATGGCGTAAGCGAGAGGGGCGGGCATCCTGTTGTCAAAAAGAAGTTGCGCCAATGGTATCTCAGGATAACAGAATATGCTGAACGCCTTTTGGCTGGTCTTCAAACCGTAGACTTCAGTGAAAGCATGAAAGACATGCAATCCAACTGGATTGGAAAAAGTTTTGGTGCGGAAATCGAATTTGAACTCGATCTTGTTCAACCATCTGCCGAAGGCAAAAAACTCAAGGTCTATACGACCAGGCCAGACACCATTTTTGGAATTGACTTCATGGTGATTGCCCCTGAACATGAGCTGGTGTCATCTATCACTACCGCCGAACAATCCACAGCAGTTGCCAGCTACATTGAGTATGTGAACAGCCGGAGTGAGCGTGAGCGGATGGCAGAAAAAAAGATAACAGGCGTATTCAGCGGCACCCATTGCAAACATCCCTTTGAAGACAGGAAAATTCCTGTCTGGATCAGCGAATATGTACTTGCTGGATATGGTACCGGTGCCATCATGGCGGTTCCATGCGGTGATGAGCGTGATTTCAAGTTTGCCAACCATTTCAACATCCCCATCACCAATATCATCGGATCTTTTTATGATGGTACTGAAGCCAACCCTACCAAAGAGGCCAAGCTAGAGAACAGTGGTTTTCTCAATGGCTTGCTGATGTCAGATGCCATTGCAGTTGCACTCGATAAATTAGAGGAATTGGGGATTGGCAAACGCCATACCAATTATAAAATGAGGGATGCCGCTTTCAGCCGCCAGCGATACTGGGGAGAACCTTTCCCTATCGTTTGGAAAGATGAAACAGCGGTGCCCTTGTCAGCAGCTGCATTGCCAGTCGTGCTTCCACCCATGTCTGACCTCAGTCCTGGTCCGGAGGCACAAGGCCCCCTGGCCAACCTTCCTGAATGGACAGCATTTGAGGGCGGTACAAGGGAGGTGAATACCATGCCAGGTTATGCAGGGAGCAGTTGGTATTTCTTGCGTTACATGGATCCAAAAAATGCCGATTCATTTTGCAGCAGGGAAGCCAGTGATTACTGGGGTCAGGTGGATGTATACATCGGAGGAACAGAACACGCAGTTGGACATTTGCTTTACAGCAGGATGTGGACCAAAGCCTTGTTTGACCTGGGGTACATCGGTTTTGATGAGCCCTTTAAGCGGCTGGTGAACCAGGGCAAGATCGGTGGCGATTCAAGGTTGGTCTACAGGATCAGGGGAACAAAGCAGTTTGTCTCTGCAGGCCTGAAAGACCAGCATGAAACAGATGAACTCCATGTTGATGTGAGCATGGTAGACGGATTGGATCTTGATATAGAAGCATTCCGCAAATGGAAACCTGATTTTGCAGATGCAACCTTTATCACGGAAGATGGTGTTTACAAATGTGGAAGCCGTTTGGAAAAAATGAGCAAGCGCTATTTCAATGTCGTCAATCCGGATGACATTGTCGAACGATATGGCGCAGATACTTTCAGGATGTACGAGATGTTCCTTGGTCCGGTAGAGCAGGACAAGCCCTGGGATACCAAAGGGATTGAAGGGGTGCACCGCTTCATGAAAAAATTGTGGAGGTTGTTTTACGATGCCGAAAAAGGTGCTGTCCTGACAGACACAACAGCCTCGGATGCAGCATGGAAGGCATTTTACAAGATGGTTAAAAAAGTGGAAGAAGATACTTCACGCTTTTCTTTCAATACGGCAGTGAGCAGTTTCATGATTGGTGTCAATGAGTTGACCGACCTGAATTGCCACTCCAAGGACCTGCTGGCCAAATTCCTCGTCGTGTTGGCCCCTTATGCTCCGCACATTGCAGAGGAGTTGTGGGCAACTACTGGGCAAACAGGCTCGGTATTGGATGCCAGTTATCCTGCTGTGGAGGAAAAATACCTTGTTGAAACTTCCAAAGAATATCCTGTTGCCATCAATGGTAAAACCAGGACCACCCTTAACATTGATGTCAATGCAACTCAGGCAGATGTAGAAGCTTTGGTGCTGGTGGATCCCATTGTCATGAAATGGCTGGAAGGGAAGCCGCCTAAAAAAATCATTTACGTGAAAAACAAGATGATCAATGTAGTCTTGGGCTAGCAAAATGAAGTATTTATGGGTTTTGGCCAAGTCAATCCTTAACTGAACATTTTGCTTCCTTTCCGTTCTATTGGTGTAATTTCACAAGGCATGAACCCACATTTAGATCCTGTAGGCAAATCCTCTCTTTCTCCGGATGCGGAATACGAAAATACCATTCGTCCTTCCAGCCTGGAAGATTTTTCAGGACAACCAGGAATCATTGACAACCTCAAGATCTTCATCAAGGCTGCTCAAATGCGGTCTGAAGCATTGGATCATGTTTTGTTTCATGGTCCTCCTGGTTTGGGGAAAACAACATTGTCCAGGATTGTGGCCAGGGAAATGGGTGTCAACATCAAAGAAACCTCTGGTCCGGTGATTGAAAAGCCGGCGGACCTGGCAGGGCTCCTAACCAGCCTTGAAACCAATGATGTATTGTTCATTGATGAAATCCACAGGTTGAGCAATGTAGTAGAAGAATACCTCTACTCGGCCATGGAGGATTACAAAATTGACATCATGATCGACA
>JAURJU010000009.1 GCA_030832085.1 Chitinophagales bacterium
GAAAACCGAAAGCTGGCCTCAGAGCTGACCCCAGACAAAAAAATCAATCCGGTAAAAAGATTAAAGGAAAACATTGTCTCTCATTACAATTTTCACTTTAATGCCAACCTAAAACTGTCCAAGGTCATTGCATCGGCCAAACAAGCCAACAAGGATACCTTCACCGCATTGATTCCCTTTTTCAACTACAGCCTTGATAAAACCGCACAACAGCAACAAGAACTGGACTCTGTTGTCATCAAGGTCAACAATGGCATTCTGCTGCATGACCTCAGGAATGATTGGGTGGATGACCTTTATTTACTGATGGGCCAATCGTATTTCTATCAAAAGAAGTTTGACTCAGCTTATGACGTATTCCAATACATCAACTACAATTTCCAGCCTCGCAGCAAAGATGAGATTGGATTCGAAAAATCAATCGGTTCCAACATCAATGCGAATGGGAATATTTTCAACATCGCTTCAAAAGAAAATAAATTTTCACCCCACAGGTTGGTCAGGAATGATGCATTGCTTTGGATCATCAGGACACAGTTGGAGATGGGAAACGAAGATGATGCCAGTAGCATGATTGAAACACTGTATCATGACGATCTATTCCCCAAAAGATTAACTGAAATGCTGGCTGAGCTAAAAGCTTACCTTTTTTACAGAAAACAACAAGCGGATTCGGCAGCAATGTACCTGGAAAAATCATTGGGAGCCTGCGAAGACAATGCGGAGCAATCAAGAAGACTTTTTTTGATTGCCCAGCTGTATGCAAAGTCTAATCAAAATAAAAAAGCTGACAATTTTTTCGAGAAGGCTGTAGCCCTCACCACTGATCCGGTCATGGAGGCCTACGCGCGTATTTATCAGATTGGATTGACATCGAACGAAACTGATCAGGAACAAAAAATTGACCAAAATGTAAAGGCCTTGATCAACATGGCCAACAAAGAAAAATACGCAACTTATCGTTCCATCATCTATGCCGCAGCTGCAGAGATGGAAACAACAAGAAATAATACAACCAATGCAATAGCACTCTTGCTCAAGAGCAATCAATTCAATACAACAGACACCGATCTCAGAAACACAACGAATCTGACCATTGCATCGCTTGCATTCAGTACCAAACAATATGAACTGGCAAAGAAATATTATGACAGCATCAACATTGGCAGCCAAAAAAATCCTGAAGAAATCACCAGGAAAAAAAACATTGCCAATGCACTGTTCGATGAACTAAAAATCGTGAGCACTGAAGATAGTCTTCAGGCTATTGCATCACTACCCGAAAAAGAAAGAGAGGCTGAATTGAAAACAATCTTGAAAAAACTCAGAAAGGAGCAAGGTTTGTCTGACGAAAATGAAAAACAAACAGGCAGCAGTACTCCAAAAAACACGCTCCTTGATGACAATACGGCAAGCCTTTTTCCAGCAGAACAAAAAAAAGGTGAATGGTATTTCAACAACCCTTCACTCAAGGCACAAGGCAGTATTGCCTTCAAGAACAAATGGGGCAACAGGCCCAATGGAGACAATTGGAGGCGGGCTGCGGCCCTGAGTGCGGCGATGCGGTCTACCCTTCCCAAACAAACTGGAGCTGACGCAAAAGCTGCCGATACGATTGCCGCCGCTGACCTTTCGATCGAAACACTAAGGGAAAGACTTCCCTTGACAGCAGAGAAACTTTCAGCCTCCAACGAAAGGAAATTTGAAGCCTATCAAAAATTAGGAAGCATCTACAAAGACAGGCTGGAAGACTGCAAGGAATCCATCACCTGGAATGAAAAACTGATCAATCAAAAGACCAACATCCCAACACTTGAAAAACTGTTGTTTGATCTTGCTTATTGCTACCGTCAAAACGGGAACAACTCCAAAGCAATGTTTTATCAATCCCAATTGGCAGAAAATTTCCCAGCCAGCGAGATGAATAAAATGTTGCGTGACCCACTGAGCATCAGCAAGGCAAAAAATGAAAAGACCAAAGAAGTTACCCAACACTATGATAAGGTTTATGATCTTTTTCTTTCAGGAAAATTTGAATTGGCGCGGGCAGAAAAAAGAAAAGCAGATTCCCTTCATGGAGAGAACAATTGGTCACCACAATTGCTTTACATCGAAGCTGTCTACTACATCAAAAACAAACAGGACAGTCTCGCCATCGATGCATTGAACAAGATTCCTTCCCTCTATCCAAACTCTCCTGTTGCCATGAAAGCAGGTCTACTGGCAGATGCGCTGAACAGAAGGGAGGTCATTGAAAACGAACTTCGCTCCGTTTCTGTATCAAGGCAAAAAGAAGACAGCGTAAAGTGGATCGATGACAGCCCGCTTCCAAAAGCCAAAGAAACCAAGGTCAAAACAGAGACTGCTCAGAGACAGGTTGTCCAAGCACCTGTGGTGGCCAAAACCAAAACCGATACGACTGCCTTTAAGGCCCCTGTCATTGAGAAAAAAGAAGATGGTTATGTCTACAATCCGACTGAGCAATATGGCGTTTTGCTTTTGCTAAAGGATGTTGATGTGGTCTACATCAATGAGGCCAAAAGAGCTTTGGCCAGGTACAATGCAGAAAGGTATTCGGGGAATCAGTTAACCCTGCGCAATGATAAAATTGGAGAATCAGCCTACATTCTCATCAGCGTATTTGCCAATGCTGCTGAGGCACTTGGCTATGTAGAGAAAACCGCTCCAATTGCCTCAAAAGAGATCTTCCCATGGCTGCCCGCTGAAAAATACAGCTTTGTGATCATCTCCCCTAACAACCTTAAAAAGGTGCTGGAAGAAAAAGTTATCGCCCCATATCTTCAGTTTATCAGGGCCCAGATTCCCGGAAAATTTTAAGGTTTCCTTTTCCTTAAAGACAGGGCTTTTATTTAGCTTTACCCCATGAAGGATCATCTGAAAAAGAGCAGTGAGACATCCAAGCCAGTCAGGTTTTTTTGGAAATTTTTCTTGTATGCCTGGGGTGCGGTATTCTTGTTGATTCTTTTGATTTATGTTGGCTTGTTTGGCAAACTTCCGTCCATAGAAGAACTTGAAAATCCGTCCATGATGTCATCTTCTGAAATTTATGCAGATGACGGAACGATGATGGGCAAGTTTTATCTGAAAGACAGGATCAATGTCAAATACCAGGACATCTCACCCAATGTTATCAGGGCCCTGGTCTCTACAGAAGATGAGCGGTTCTATGAGCATTCCGGCATCGACATCAAAAGTCTACTTCGCGCCATTGTCTTTCTTGGCAGTGAAGGTGGAGCCAGTACAATTACTCAGCAAACCGCCAAAGCATTGCTTGGACAACAAAGCAGCAAATCGGTTACCAGGATCATCGAAAAACTCAAGGAATGGATAGTAGCCATTCGCCTTGAAAGCAACCTTACCAAAGAGGAAATCATCACTTTGTACCTGAACATGGTGAATTACGGGGATGAGACCTATGGTATCAGGAATGCCGCCAAAACCTATTTCCAGAAAGAGCCCGGACAGCTTGCTGTAGAAGAAGCTGCTGTATTGGTTGGATTGCTCAAAGGAAGCACCAGATACAATCCAAGGCGCAATCCAAAAGCCGCCATGGCCAGGCGCAATACCGTTATTGACCAAATGGTTAGAAACGAAGTATTGACCAAAGAGGAAGCCAGGGCGATAAAAATCGCTCCGATTCAATTGAAGTACCAGAAGCTGGATGAAAATTCCGGTATTGCCCCCTACTTCCGGGAAGTACTGAGGGAAGAATTAAAAAAATGGTGCAAGGAAAATGAAAACCCTGCAACAGGTGAACCCTACGATATGTACAAGGACGGATTGAAAATATTCACGACCATCAATCCAAGAATGCAGGAATATGCTGAAATAGCGGTTTACAGGCACATGCAGAACCTGCAAAAGGTTTTCAGCAGTCAGTATAACATCAAGGACGGATCGATCTGGAAAACGACTGAGGGAAAAGCGGTGATGACGAATGCCATGAAGCAATCCGACCGCTGGAGGAATCTCAAGGATGATGGACTTGACGAGGAGGAGATCAAAAAGAGTTTCATGGAGCCGGTGAGGATGAAAATCTTCTCCTGGAATGAAAAAAGGGAGATTGACACGATGATGTCGCCAATTGATTCCATTCGTTACCACAAACAAATCATGCAGATTGGCCTGCTCTCCATGGACCCGCAAACGGGTGAAGTGAAAGCCTGGGTGGGAGGAAGCAATTTCAAGCGGTTCAAGTTTGACCATGTAAACATCAAAACAAAAAGACAGGTGGGCTCAACCTTCAAACCCATCCTTTACACCTTGGGTGTGATGAATGGGTACAAACCTGAATCCATTTTCCCTGGCGGTCCTATCAACATGGGTGGAAAAATGATTGAAGGAGATGGCGGACCGATGGCGGTCTGTCTCGCTTTCTCAAAAAACCCTGGTGCTGTTTACTTGATCAACCAACTGGGCGTTCAACGTACCGTTGAATTTGCCAAACAATGTGGAATAGACAGCAAGATTCCACCCTATCCATCAATTGCGCTTGGTTCAGCCGATCTATCCTTGTTTGAAATGGTACAGGCTTACAGCATGTTCCCAGGAAGGGGCTTCAATGTAAAACCTTATTTTATCAGCCGTATTGAAGACAGGAATGGCAATGTGCTGGCCTCTTTCAGGTCAGAATCCAGAGAAGTGATCAGCGAGAGCGAAGCATATATCATGACCAAAATGCTTCAAGGCGTGGTGGATTTTGGTACAGGAAGAGCATTAAGAGGAGCATATGGCATCAGTGGTCAGATTGCCGGTAAAACTGGAACCACCAACGACAATGCAGATGGTTGGTTCATCGGATTCAGCCCGCAACTTTTGTCTGGCGTTTGGGTGGGATGTGATGATCCTTTCCTTAGGATGCTCTACACCTCAGGAGGTTCGCAAATGGCCATGCCAGCATGGGCTTATTATTACCAACAAGTATTCAATGATAAAAGCCTGAACATAGACCCTGGTGCAGCATTCATCCCTCCAGCCAGCATGCAAAATGAGATTATTTTTGACTACAACCAAGCTGTAGAGTCTCAGGAATTGCTGCCTGTGGAAGGAGAAGATGGAAGCAAGTCTGGAGAATACATTGAAATTCCCATCAGTACAGGCAAGGAAAGAGTTGTCACTGAATCACAAAAGTTTGAAGACCCCTCCACTCCAAAAGAAGCGCCTAAACCAACGCCCGCGCCTGTCAAAGAAAATGTACAGCCAACCAAAGACAGTGTTGACCGAAAGCGGGGAGGATTGTTGAAAAGGGTATTCGGTAAGAAACAATAAAAAAAGCCTGGAAATCTCCAGGCTTTTCTATGATCTATTTTGTAAGAGATTTATTTATCAAGAACGGCTGACACGCCAAGGCTGAAAAACAAGTTGTTAGCAGCATTTCCTGTTACAGGCATTCTGTACTGGCTTTGCAGCACCAAAAATGTTTCATCGAATACA
>JAURJU010000097.1 GCA_030832085.1 Chitinophagales bacterium
AACAGCAAACTTGCCTTTGTCAATGACCTGCAGCTGGCTACTCCAACCAATTACATCATCGGACCTAAAGACCTGCTGACCCTAACCCTTTATGGTTACCAGGAAGTATCTGCTGAATTAAAAGTCTTGCCTGATGGCAAAGTCAATATTCCCTATGCTGGGTTAATGGCCATTGCTGGATTGACCATTGAACAAGCTACCAAAAAAATTACCCAGACCTTGCAAAAATCTGGCTACGCTACACTTGGCACTGGCGAAACCAAATTGCAATTGAGTGTTACCCAGTTCCGGACCTTTCCTGTCACGGTTATTGGCGCAAAGGCATCAGGGACCTACATGGTCTCCAGTGTTGCCAATGTTTTCCATGCCTTGCACATGGCTGGCGGTCCTGCCAAAAGAGGTACTTACAGAGACATTGAATTGATTAGAAAAGGTCAGATCATCCAGTATGTTGATTTGTACAGTTTCATGGTGGATGGCAATCAACTTCAATTTTTGAATCTTCAGGAAAATGACATCATCAATATTCCCGCATACGATACAAGGGTTACCCTGAAAGGTGAGGTCAAAACCCCCGGCTATTTTGAGATGAAGGATGGCGAAAACCTCACAAGATTGTTGAAATATACAGGTGGCTTTACTCCAGTTGCTTACAAGGAAAGGGTATATATTGAAAAGGTTTCCATCAACGAATTCATCAGCAGGGACATCGAGAAAACTGGCTTTGATGCTTATCTGCCCCAAAATGGTGATGTGGTTCATATCGGATCGATCATGAACCGTTACAGCCAAAGGGTTGCCATCGGAGGTGCTGTAATGCGTCCTGGTTATTATGGATGGCAGGATAGCCTTAGTGTGAAACAATTGTTGTACCGTGCAGGAGGGCTTAAAGAAAGCTCATTGCTCTCAAGAGGATTGGTTTACAGGTCTGGCCATGATCACCAGATTTCTTACCTGCGCTTCAATCCGGGAGAGGTGATTGCAGGAAAGCAGGATTTGATTCTTTCGGATGGCGATTCAGTTGTTATTGCTGACAAGGCTGCGTTGTTTCCTGCTGAGATGGTAACTGTTTCAGGAGAAGTCAACAAGCCTGGATTTTTTGTGTACGGAGAGAAAATGACTGTATTGGATGCCGTCTTGTTGGCCGGTGGTTTGACAGAATCCGCATTGCCTAGCAAAATTGAGATTGCCAGGAGGGTGGATGGTTCAAATGAATTGGTCATTTCCAAAGTAATGGAAGCCAGTACTGACCGAAACCTGATGCTGAAAGCTGATGAAGTAGAGCTCAAACCACTTGATTTTATTATTGTCAGGAGAAACCCTGACTATATTCCACAACGCACTGTAGAACTTACTGGTCAGTTTCGCTTTCCCGGTACCTATGTGCTAAACAAGCAAAGGGAATACCTCAGTGAATTGATCAATCGTGCAGGTGGTTTCACCAATCTTGCCGACGAGCGTTATATCCTCATATACAGGCGTCAAATCAATCCTCTTTATCAAAAAGCAAAAAGGCAGACTGAAGAAAAGGAAATCATGATGGAAGAAGGTGAAGATGGCCAGGCAAAATCTCAAAAAATGAGGAGACCTGAACTGGCCAATAGCACTGATTCATTGCTGACAGATACCATTTCGATTAACTTTAATGCATTGCGTTCTAAAGACCGTGAAAAATTTGATATTCACCTTCAGGAAGGCGATGAGGTGCACATGCTGGAATACCAGAATACCGTGACCCTGCAGGGGGAAGTAAACAACAAAGTAATTGTAAACTTTTCAAGCAATAGATTTCTTTCTTATCTCCGAGATGCTGGTGGATTCAACAGATATGCAGATGGAAGACGCGTATATGTTGTTGAGGCAGATGGTTCATCCAATTCTACAATAAGGTTCTTGGGCATGAGGTTCTATCCCAAGATCAAGCCGGGATCTGTTGTCGTTGTTCCAGCCAAAATCAGTCAAGATGAAAGACCCAGAGATGCTTCCAGGTTGATGGCGCTTTCTTCGATCATGGCTTCGACGGCTGGTGTACTTGTTGCAATTTTTACTTTGTTAAAATAAACTACAACCTCGCATCCACCCAACTACGATCCAATATTCCTTTGAGATCGTATACTACGCTTTTTTCTGTATCCTTCATCAATCCCTTGATGTCCATCGATAGAAATTGGACATGGGCCACTGTCAGAACAATAGCATCATATTCTCCGGCTGATGGCATTGTTTTGAGCAGGTTGATGCCAAATTCATGGTGCACTTCAAAAGCATTTGCCCAGGGGTCGTAAACATCCACCTCCATGCCAAATCCATGCAATTCTTTTGCAATATGGGCTACCTTGCTGTTACGGATATCTGGGCAGTTTTCCTTGAAGGTAATGCCTAAGAGCAAAGCCCTGCTTCCTTTGATGGCATTCCCTTTGTTGATCAGCAGTTTCACCATTTTGTTGGCTACAAAAATGGGCATTGAATTGTTGACTTCCCTGCCGGAAAGGATGACTGCAGGGCGATATCCAAGCCGTTCAGCTTTGTGAGAAAGGTAGTAGGGGTCTACTGATATGCAATGTCCACCAACCAGTCCTGGCGTATATTTTAAAAAATTCCATTTGGTGCCTGCTGCGGCCAATACATCCTGTGTATCAATGCCTACGCGGTCAAATATCAGGGCCAGTTCATTGACAAAAGAAATGTTCAGGTCGCGTTGTGCATTCTCAATCGCCTTGGAGGCTTCTGCAACTTTAATGGAGGGCGCCAAATGGGTTCCGGCAGTGATGATGCCCTTGTAGAGATTGTCTACAACCTGGGCTATTTCAGGGGTTGATCCACTGGTAACTTTTTTGATCTTGGTCAGGGTATTGACTTTGTCTCCCGGGTTGATCCTTTCAGGAGAATAGCCGCAGAAAAAATCTTTGTTGAACACCAGCCCACTTTCTTTTTCCAGCACAGGGACGCAATCCTCTTCAGTACAACCCGGATAAGTGGTGGATTCATAAATGACGATATCATCTTTTTTGAGCACTTTCCCTATTGTTTTTGAAGCAGCCAACAAGGGCCTAAGGTCTGGAGCATTGTTGCCATCAATTGGCGTTGGCACAGTTACAATGTGTACATTACAAGATGAGAGTGCTGTTTGGTCTGATGAAAAATGAATCCCTCTTGCAATGGCCTCGCTCAATGCTGCTGGTTCAGCTTCTAAGGTATGGTCGTGCCCGTTTTTGAGTGCTTCAACTCTTTCAGCATTGATGTCAAATCCAACTACCCTGTGTTTCTTTGAAAATTCCAATGCCAAGGGCAGGCCAACATATCCCAATCCAGTGATACTGATGCTGTATGGATTCATCAAACGAATATATAAAGATTTGCAGTGGGTTGCATGCATCGTTTCAGAATAATCACGTTAAATTTGAGAATACATAGTTTCTATCTTTATCTACACTAAACATCCATTCACAGTGAAAATACTACATGAAAGCAAAGGTGCACAAGTGCTGCATGCCGCCCTGGAATCGGGTCTTGAGTTGTTGTACCTCAGTCCACTGGTTGATCTGTATCCTGACAATCCAATCCGTGGTGGCATTCCCTTGATGTTTCCCCAATTTGGTGTTTCTGGCCCCTTGCGCAAACATGGTTTTGTGCGCGATCTTCAATGGAACTTGGTTGATGAAACTGAGGATGCTGATGGTAAAAATTTGACTTATGTACTTGATGTCAAGGCCACTGATTTTCCGGAATGGCCATTTGATGCTGCTTTGCAATTCAATGCTTGCATAAGTTTGCAATCACTAACCATAGGTTTGTCTGTTCAGAATACTG
>JAURJU010000098.1 GCA_030832085.1 Chitinophagales bacterium
ATGGCTGGCCATCATTGCTATTCAACTGTTCACCTTCGCAAACAGCCAGGTGAAAAGAATGCCCTCCTACCCTTTGGTAACGCATGACCCTTATTTCAGTGTTTGGTCTTCAACTGATGCCTTGAATGCATCCACCACCGTTCATTGGACGGGCAAGCAACATGCATTGATAGGCATCATCAGCGTGGATGGAAAACCCTACAAGTTTTTAGGAAATTTGCCGGGAGACACAACTCAGTCAATATTGAATGCTATTCAGCTTTCTGTTGACGTTACTGCCACACAAACCAAGTACCAGTTCAATTGCGGCACTGTATCTCTTGGGATTAATTTTCTTTCACCATTGATTGCTTCAGACCTTGACCTTGTTTCAAGACCACTGACCTATGTTGACATCAGCATACAATCTCTGGATGGCAAATCTCATCTTACTGAAATGTTGTTCAGTGTGTCAGGAGATTTGAGCAAAAATGAAAAAACACAACCAGTAAAAATAGAAAGCGGAAAAAAAGAAAATATACAATACCTGAAAGCTGGTGTAGTGGATCAAAAAATACTGGGCAGGAAGGGCGATGATGTAAGAATCGATTGGGGCCACCTCTACCTTGGATCAGCAAGCCCATTGGTGAACCTGAAAGACATGGGCATTGACCAATTGCTCCTTTTTGCTGAGAAAGGTGAACTTGTTGCACATGGAATAGCCGAACCAACGCTTTTGTCTGCCTTTTCAAGAAAAACCATTGCACCGGGAAAAGCAGTCAAATCAACCATCCTGCTTGCTTATGACGACATAAAATCAATCCAGTATTTCGGGAAAGACCTGGATCCATGGTGGAAAAAAATTCATGGCAACATGGAAACCCTGCTGACCAAAGCATCTACAGAACATGATCTTGTGCTGACCAAATGCAATACGTTTGATAAAAAAATGTATGCCGATGCAACGGCTGCAGGAGGAAAAGAATATGCTGAGCTCTGCATAGCTGCGTACCGTCAATCCCTGGCAGCGCACAAACTGGTGAGGGGAGAAAACAATGAACTGCTTTTCCCACAAAAAGAGAATTTCAGCAATGGCTCCATTTGGACCGTTGATGTAACCTACCCCTCTGCCCCATTGACCCTCATCTATAATCCGGCACTCTTGAAAGGGATGGTGGAACCTTTGATACAATACAGTGAATCAGGAAAATGGACGAAACCTTTCCCAGCACATGACCTGGGAACCTATCCCCTGGCCAATGGACAAACCTATCCAACAGACATGCCGGTTGAGGAAGCGGGTAACATGATCCTGATGACAGCTGCTATTTGCAAAGCCGAAAAGAAATATGATTTTGCACAGAAGCATTGGAGCATGCTGACACAATGGGTTGGTTTCCTTGTAAAGGATGGCCTTGACCCCGCGAACCAGCTCTGCACAGATGATTTTGCAGGCAGGCTGGCAAGGAATGTCAACCTTTCCATGAAAGCCATCACTGGCATCGGAGCCTACGCACAAATGGCGCAGCACCTGGGCAAGAAAAAGGAAGCAGAACAGTTTGATGCAATCGCCAAACAATATGCGATCAAGTGGATGGAGATGGCAGATGAAGGAGATCACTATGCACTAACATTTGATAAAAATGGCACCTGGAGCCAGAAATACAATCTTGTTTGGGACAAGCTGCTTTCACTAAATCTTTTTCCTTCATCAGTCTATGAAAAGGAAGTCAGTTACTATATCAAAAAACAAAATGAATTTGGCCTTCCGCTGGACAGCAGGCGTACCTATACCAAAAGTGACTGGGTGATGTGGAGTGCCACGCTGGCCAATAACAAAGAAGATTTCAGGACACTCATGCTTCCCATCCACAAATACATCACCCAAACCCCCAGCAGGGTGCCCATTTGCGATTGGCACGAGACCACCAATGGTAAAAAAATCAACATGCAGGCAAGAAGTGTGGTGGGAGGATATTTCATCAAACTGCTTGAATATTACTGGACAAAAAAATAATTTTATGCAAGCATCGATCAAACCTGAATTCAGCCCGAACCGATTGGCCTCGTTGGATTTCATGAGGGGGCTCATCATGTTTTTATTGGCTTTGGAAGCTGCGGGGCTTTATGATGTTTTGCAAGATGTCACTGAAGACCATTGGCTTTCAGGACTCATCAGCCAGTTTCACCATCACCCCTGGAATGGCCTTCGGTTCTGGGACCTGATACAACCCGGATTCATGTTCATCGCAGGAACTGCCATGGCCTATTCCATTGAAGGCATGAAATCGAAAGCATTGGGTTATCGGCAGCGGACCAGTAAAATACTGAAGCGATGTGGATGGTTGTTCTTTTGGGGAGTGCTGATTTATGCGGTAAAAAAAGACGGACTCGCTTTTGAGCTATGGAATGTACTCACACAGCTTTCCTTCACCATCTCAGTTGCCTATTTTATCTTTGAATGGAAATTCAAAAGCCAGTTGTTGTTCAGCATTGGCTTGCTATTGCTGACCGAGATCCTGTATCGATTCATGGATGTTCCCGGGTATAACCAAACATATGTGAATCACTACAATTTTGGAAACTACATGGACATGTTGCTCATGGGTAAGACCAGCCGTGGCGGATGGGCAGCCATCAATTGTATCCCGACTGCCGTTCATACCATTGCAGGAGCTTTGGTGGGAAAATTACTGATGGGTAAACATCCAGAAAAGACAAAAAAATTGTTGATCTGGGGCTTATCAACACTCGTTATTGGCTATGGGATGGATCTGTTGGACATTACACCCATCATCAAGCGCATTGCTACTTCCTCTTTTACCATTGTTTCCCTTGGCTGGTGTCTGTTAGGACTTGCTGTCTGCTATTATTTTATTGATGTAAAAGGAAACAAAAAAGGATTGACGTTTTTTAATGTACTTGGCATGAATTCAATTTTCATCTACCTTTTCTTTGAAATTATAGGAGGCAAATGGTTCAATGGATATATTTCCACCATAGCAGAAGGCTTGCTTCACCGATTGATCGCTGAGAATGGCATTGGCATCATCAGCAGCATCTGCATTTTCTTCATTGAATGGAAAATGTGTGAATTCCTGTATAAGAAGAAAATATTTTTTAGGCTTTGATGGCAAAATCAGGCAAGAACTGAAAAAAATACTATCGGTGGCTACGCTAAAACAATAGCTTCGCAATCCTTCCATTGCCACCTGCCATGACAGCATATTTTCCGTCTGGTGATTTCACTGCAACATGGAAACCAAGGTTACTGATGGTTTTCCAGTTCAATCCACCATCGGTCGAAAGATCAACACCGGAAGTTCCGCATGACAATACTGTTGACTTTGACAAATAAACCACAGCGCTTTTGTATCCTGCTGGTGGTGTGATGGGTTGACTAAATGTTACTTTGGGGTAGAGTGAAAAAAGCAGGATGGCACTATCGCTCCTTTTATCGTTGGCAAAATCTCCACCA
>JAURJU010000099.1 GCA_030832085.1 Chitinophagales bacterium
CAACAAATGGAATGCCAACTATCCAGACAATCTTCCAGCTGCCGTCAATGTAGGACAGGGATCTCCCACCAATTTTGTATCAGGAACCAATGCAAAGTTCCCTGAAAAATACCGCAATGCCTTGTTTGCCTTCGACTGGAGCTTTGGCATCATCTATGCGATCTATCCAAAATCTGATGGCGCATCCTATACTGCTACAGGTGAAGAATTCATCTCTGGATCTCCGCTTCCATTGACCGATGGAGTGGTTGGGCCAGATGGCGCCTTGTATTTCCTTACCGGAGGCAGAAGGCTGGAGTCAGACATGTACCGTGTTTATTATGCGGGAAGCGAGACTAAAAATGCTGTTGCTGCTAAAGTTGAGTTGAATGAAGCACAAAAGACACGCAAAAGACTCGAAACATTTCATGGAAAACCAACAGCAGGTGCCGTGAATGAAGCCTGGCCATTTTTGAAGGACAAGGACCGTTTCATCCGTTATGCTGCACGCATTGCTGTTGAAGCGCAACCCCTTAGCGAATGGACAGACAAAACCATCAACGAAAAAGATCCGGTGATCCTCACCAATGCAGCCATTGGCTTGGCAAGGCGGGGTGATTCAAAGGTTAAAAAGCCATTGTTGAATGCACTTACCAACGTAAACATATCACTCCTCACAGCACCCCAGCAACTGGATTTGATGCGAGCCATTGAACTCGTATTCACGCGGATGGGAGCACCAGATGCAGCAGAAAAAGAGGCAGTTGCCAAATTATTGAATCCGATTTTCCCTGCTGCAACCAATGACCTGAACAAGGAACTCAGCAAGCTGTTGGTTTATGTGGATGCACCAAAAGCTGTTGAAAAAACAATGGCCCTGTTGTCCGCTGCAAAAGATGAGATGGGTGCACAGAAAACCGTTTCTGAATCCGCTGACCTGATTCTTCGCAATCCCCAGTATGGCATGGACATTGCAGGCATGTTGTCCAAAATGCCGCCACTCACACAGACCTGGTATGCCAACGTGTTGAGCCAGGCAAAAAATGGATGGACAGAAGACCTTAGAAAGAAATATTTCCAGTGGTACTACACAGCTTTTGGTTACAAAGGAGGCGTATGCTATGTTGGATTTATCGACAAGGCACGCAAAAATGCATTGGAAAATCTTCCCAAAGAAAGCTTTGCATTGTACAATAAAATATCTGGTGATTCGATTGTCAACCTCGCCAGAAAAGGACTGGACATCGGCCCCATAAGGCCCAAGGGGCCTGGGCGTGGCTGGAAACTGGATGATGCATTGGCCATCGTAGACAGTGCAACCGGCACAAGAAATTTTGAACAAGGCAAAGCCATGTTTGCTGCATCCCTCTGTCGCACTTGTCATCAGGTCAGGGGTGAAGGCGGTGTTGCCGGACCAGACCTTACACAGCTGGGAACCCGCTTCTCCGACAAGGACATGCTTGAAGCCATCATCTCCCCCAGCAAGACCATTTCAGACCAATATGGCTCAACGGTTTTCTTCCTTAAAACTGGAGGCTCATTGATGGGAAGATTGATCCGCCAGGACAAGGACAAGTATTATATTTCACAAAATCCTTTTGATACGCAAACCATCAAGGAAGTGTTGAAAAAGAATGTGGTCAAAACACGTGTATCCGAAGTTTCTCCCATGCTTCCAGGCATGATTAACGGCCTGAACCCCGAAGAGCTGAAGGACTTGATGGCCTATTTGAAATCTGGAGGAAATCCAATGCATCCTGTTTATGCTTCAACAAAATAAACACAACCATGCACCAGCAGCAAACATGGAGCGATAAGGTTGGCAATGTTTCCCAGGTATGCGGGATAGAAACTGCAGTGCTTGACAATGGCATCAGCAGAGGAATGCGCATAGCCTGGATCAATACAGGATCAGGATTTCGTTTCAAGGTGTTGATTGATCGGGCAATGGACATTGCCGATGCTGCTTATAACCAATACAACCTGGCCTGGCTGAACCACGCCGGTTTTACACCACCACAACCTCTATCAGACAAGGGTTTGGACTGGCTCAGAACCTTTGGTGGTGGCCTGGTGAACACCTGCGGTTTGTCACATGTGGGAGGGCCAGAAAAAGATGCATTTGGCGAAAGGGGAATCCATGGCAACATCAGCAATATTCCTGCAGAAATTGTTTCCATCATTCAGCCAGATCCTGAAAATGGAAACATGGAGATGAGCATCACCGGTATCATCAGGGAATCAAGGATCTTCGGTCCTGCACTGGAACTGAGAAGAACTATTTCTGCTACACTGGGCATACCTGGATTCCATATTCATGATGAGATTACCAACAGGGGCAATACACCGGCGCCACACATGATACTCTACCACTGCAATTTCGGATGGCCCCTAGCAGACAAGGGAAGCCAACTGATTTGGAAGGGTAAAACGCTCACCCGTGATGGCCATGACTTCCCAGATGTGGATACCTTCAAACAATGCCCTGACACACTTGTCAATCACTCTGGCAATGGAGAGCAGGTAGCTTTTGTAGACATTGAATCATCCAATGATGGGCAATGCATTTGTGGCATCCACAATCCTACATTGGAATTGGCTGTTGCCCTGCAGTTCAACAAAAAAGAACTGCCTTGGATGACCAATTGGCAGCATTGGGGTAAGAACGAATATGTAACAGGACTCGAACCTGGTTCTCATCCACCCATTGGCCAATCCAAAGCCAGGGAAAATGAAACCTTGATTTTTATCGCTCCTGGTGAACGCATCCAGTATACCCTTTCTTTTAAAGCCATTCAAGGAAATCAAAACATCCTTTCAATATTTAATTGATTATTTAACCCTTATACAAGCCAATATGGAACAACAGAGCATTGCAAAAAAAGCACTTGAACAAGGCAAAGGAATTCTTCG
>JAURJU010000010.1 GCA_030832085.1 Chitinophagales bacterium
AGTTGTATGGCGGTTGCAAAACAACCTGGATTGGCAATATTGCTTGATGATGAAATGCTGGAGTAATGCATCTCAGGAAGACCATAGACAAAAGTCCTCTCTCCCTGAACAGCATCCTTTTTCAAACGGAAGTCATTTGCCAGGTCGATGATGTTGATGTGTGCGGCAATGTTGTTTTCCTGTAAAAAACGTGTAGACTCCCCATGGCCAAGGCAAAGGAAAAGCAGCTCAATGTCGTCATGGATTTCACCTACAAACCTGAGTGCAGTTGATCCCATCAAATCCTGGTGCACATGGTGCAATGGATTGCCTGCATTGCTTTTGCTGTGGACGAAAACAATGTCAGCATTGGGGTGAACAAGCAGCAGCCTGATCAATTCACCACCCGTGTATCCTGCTCCTCCGATGATGCCAATCCTGATGCGCTTGTTCATGTTGATGAATTTAACCTTTTTTGTTTTCTTGTTGCACGGCATTCCAGATGATGGTCTGGTTACCGAAAATCTTGCTGAATCCCCTCACGTCTTCGCCAGTGAATCCTGAGTTCATTTCACCATATTTTCCAAACTTGCTGTTCATCAGGTCATAGGAGGATTCTATGCCAATTACCTGAAACCTGTAAGGCATGAGTTGTACAAAAACCTTTCCAGTTACATTTTCCTGTGAATGCATCAGGTATGCCTCTATATCGCGCATCACCGGATCCATGATTTGTCCTTCATGCAACCAGTTGCCGTAGAACTGTGACAGTGTGTCTTTCCATTGAAGCTGCCATTTTGTGAGCACATGCTTTTCCAATGCATGGTGAGCTTTAAGGATGACCATGGGCGCAGCAGCTTCAAATCCAACCCTTCCCTTGATGCCAATGATCGTATCGCCAACATGGATGTCGCGTCCGATACCAAAGGGTCCGGCTATTGTCTGAAGGTATTGGATGGCTTCTGATGGGTGTCCGAAAGATATGTCGTTGACAGAAACCAGTTCTCCCTTTTCAAAACCAAGAACGGCCTCTTCATGTGCATGTTTTGTTACCTGTGTCGGCCATGCGGATTCAGGCAGTATGCCTTTTGAAGAAAGTGTTTCCTTTCCGCCAACGCTGGTTCCCCACAGGCCTTTGTTGATGGAGTACATGGCCTTTTCTGCATTCATGTTGACTCCTTTGGATTGCAGGTATTCAATTTCCTGTTCACGGCTCAGTTTGAGGTCACGTATGGGGGTAATGATTTCCACTCCGGGGATCATGATATGAAAAACCATGTCGAAGCGTACCTGGTCATTTCCTGCCCCGGTACTTCCATGGGCAACTGCATCAGCGCCCAACTTTTGGGCATGTTCTGCAATGTGGATGGCCTGGCTGAGGCGCTCCGCACTCACGCTGAGGGGATAGGTATTGTTTTTCAGGACATTGCCAAAGACAAGGAACTTGATGATGCTGTCGTAATAGCTTTTTATGGCATTTACGGTGGTATGCGATGCAACGCCCAGGGAATGGGCATGTGCTTCAATTTGTTTCAGTTCTGCTTCGGTGAAGCCGCCGGTGTTCACGATGATGCTGTGCACCTCATAGCCTTTTTCTTCTGAAAGGTATTTTACACAGAATGTGGTGTCTAATCCGCCGCTGAATCCGAGTACTACTTTTTTGGACATGGCCTATGTTGCTTTAGAAGTTGAAAAATGATAAGAAGAAAACCTTTAGAGACTTGCCTGATTTGTCGTCTTTTTTCAGAAAGGGCTTGAGCAGTTTCCATTCCCTGAACCGCAGAAGCCTTTCGAGTCCTTTTGCATTGTCGTCAAAAAACTGTTTGGTTTCTTCAGGCGCATAATGGTCCTTTGGATCATAGAGCATTCCGGTGCACATGCAGTTCTTCCTTTCCTTGCTCATCAGGATTTCATAGTTGATGCAGCTTTTGCAACCTGCCCAGAAATCCTCATCCTGCGTGAGTTCGGAATAGGTTACAGGTTCATAACCCAATTCGGAATTGATCTTCATGACGGCCAATCCGGTGGTCAATCCAAAGATTTTGGCCTCGGGGTATTTTGTTCTGCTGAGTTTGAAAACGGTTTGTTTGATCAACTTTGCCAATCCGCTTTTCCGCAGCGTGGGTTTGACAATCAGTCCTGAGTTGGCCACATATTCACCATGCCCCCACGTTTCAATGTAACAGAATCCCGCCCATTCACCCCCTTTTGTAAGCGCTATCACCGCTTTTCCTTCCTCCATCTTTTGACGAATGTATTCAGGACTTCTTTTGGCAATGCCTGTTCCGCGGGCCTTAGCGGACTCTTCCATTTCGAGGCAGATCTCTTCGGCAAAGCCGTAATCCTGCTCGCTGGCAATGTGTATATCAAAAATTTGTTTTTGTTGTTCCATTGAAGTGGAGAATTGAAAAATGAACACTCTCCGGATAAAGCCACGTAGGGCTGAACCGGTTAAACGACCTGTAATGGGCCTGTTGGGGTGGTATCTATCAACGTCGTACCAAAAATGGAATCGGTCGGCGTAAAAAAACTGTTCCGTTCGGTACAGCAAAAACCCAACGCATGGAAGCGGCTTCTGCCGTTTCTGCTATTGATGAGGAGGTCAGGTTTTTAATCATTTTTCTGTGTCTGTCTTGTAAAGAAAAATTGTGAGCTGCAAATAAACTGATTTTTTTCAAAAGAAAGGCCAAAATCAGCGATTAGTTTCAAGACCTGGGAGCTGTCTGGGGCAATGCTGAGCAGGCATGAACCGCCTGGCTGATCTCCCTGATGAGTTCAGGGTCTTTTTCTATGGCATTTCCCACAACAACGACATCAGCACCCGCCTTGCAATTGTTGTAGGCCTTTTCAGCACTCACGATACCGCCTCCAATGATCAAAGGCGTTGTGATTTGTGAGGAGACGGCTGTAACCATGGACTCTGGAATGGGTTTTTTTGCCCCACTTCCTGCATCCATATAAATCAGCTTCAGGCCGAGCATTTCCCCTGCCATGGCAGTACATACCGCAATTTCATTTTTATCGGAAGGAATGGGGTTGGCGTTGCTGATATAGGAAACCGTGGTTGGTGCACCGCCATCGATGACCATGTATCCGGTAGACATGACTTCCAATCCGCTTTTCCTGACAACTGGGGCTGAAACCACGTGTTGACCGATCAGGAGTTCTGGATTGCGCCCTGATATGAGTGAAAGGTAGAGCAAGGCGTCTGCGTATGGTGTTACCTGTGAGGGACTGCCCGGAAAAAGTACTACTGGAATGTCGCAGGATTTTTTAACCTGCTGAACGAGTTCTTCCAGCTGATCACTGACCACCAGGCTTCCCCCTACAAATATGAAATCAACCTCAGCATCAATGCACAATTTGATCAGCCCATCTGTTTTTTCGACAGATGTCTTGTCCGGGTCAACCAATACGGCAAAGGATTTTATCCCCTGACGCTTGTTTTCCAGGATTGTATCGTATACGGTGTTGTGCATGTTGGTGACTGTTCTTATGCAAATGTGCGAAAAACTTTCTTATAAACGAAGGAAAGAGGAAAGCTGCACTACATGGTTGATGGTATAATCCTTGCCCTTGCCCTCGACGTACGCGTACATGTATCCAATCTCAAGGTCTGCCCGCTTGCTCAGCCGGTATCCGAACCCGGCATAGCTCCTTGATTGGTCGAACAATTTCCCATTGGCCCTTCCAGCTCCCGCAGCATTGAAAAAGAATTCGTTTTGTGCCGCCCAATACATGCCTTTTGTCATTTTTTCCTTGCTTGAAAAGAACCCGATGTGCCGGGTAAAATACCTGAATCGGGCATTGAATCTTGGATCATATTTTACGATCTGGCTTCCCTCAACTTTCAATGTGGGAATCCATCTTTCTTCCAGCCTAAACCGATGTTGCCAAATGGAATTTTTACCATTGCTGTTGATGCCCAATTGCTGCCAGATCCTGTTGTCTGGAACAGCATCCCTCACACCATTTATTTTTTTCCAGTTTTGAATGAGTGCAAGTCCTGTACTGATGGAAATGCGTTTGTTTACAACATAGGTCAGTCCTGGCCTTAGTATAAAAGTTTCTGGTTGTTTCCACTGGTCTGATGACCTAAGCTGGCTGTCAAAAATCAAGTTGAATTTTGGGCTTAATCCAATGGTGTTCACTGTCATTCCCCAACCACTGAATCTTTTTTGTTGTGCTGTTGAAAGCAACGAAAACAAAACGAAAAACAATGATGGTATTGCCAGCTTAAATTTTCTCAATGATTTGATGATTGGTGAAGGGCAAAGGTATACTTTCATCCGTCCAAATGCATGACATTTGTCACATTCACGGCAATGCTTTTTCCGCACCTTTACGTTATTGATTTCTCCAAAAACTGCCAAATATTTTTTTACAAAATGGTGAACAAAATCCCAAATCCACTGCCCTTGCGGATTGCTGTAGTTATCAACAGGGTGTTGATATTTAGAGGCTTGGAAAAAGGCAATAGGTGGATATTTTCGTACTCTGTCCTGAAAAAAAGGACATTTCACCAACTTTTAACATTCCCTCGATATGGCAAACAACAAATCAAAATCAACCAAAGCCAACAGCCAAGGCCTGAAATTCAGCAGACAGTTCACATCCAGCACCGTGAGTGTATATGAAATGTTTGATTACGATTACCGTACTTCAGTAATCCGCAACCCAAGCGGAGAGGTTGTTTTTGAAATGAACAATGTGGAGGTTCCAAAGCAATGGAGCCAGATCGCCACAGATATCCTGGCACAAAAATATTTCAGGAAGGCTGGTGTACCCCAGCCCGATGGTTCCCTTGGAAGGGAAACCTCTGCCAAGCAGGTGGCGCACCGCATGGCACATTGCTGGAGGGTATGGGGTGAGCGTTATGGATATTTTGCCTCCACTGAAGATGCCAATGTTTTTTATGAGGAATTGGTTTACTCCATCCTGAACCAGGCCTGTGTTCCAAATTCACCACAGTGGTTCAATACCGGATTGCATGAGTGCTATGGCATCAAGGGGAAACCCCAGGGACATTATTTTGTTGACCAAAACGATGGCCAGCTCAAAAAATCAACTTCAGCCTATGAGCGTCCACAGCCCCACGCCTGCTTCATTCTCAGCGTTGACGATGATTTGGTGAACGAAGGTGGAATCATGGACCTGTGGGTGCGTGAAGCAAGGATTTTCAAATATGGCTCTGGTGTTGGAACCAATTTCTCCAACATGCGTGGTGAAGGAGAAAAACTGAGTGGTGGCGGAACATCTTCAGGCCTGATGAGTTTTCTCAAGATCGGTGATCGTGCTGCAGGTGCGATCAAAAGTGGCGGTACCACGCGCAGGGCAGCCAAAATGGTTTGTTTGGACCTGGATCATCCTGAAATCGAAACATTTATCGATTGGAAGGTAGAGGAGGAGAAAAAAGTGGCAGCCCTGATTGCGGCCGGCTACTCAAGTGATTATGAAGGGGAAGCCTATAGAACTGTGAGCGGTCAAAATTCCAACAATTCTGTGCGCATACCCAATGCTTTCTTTGAAAAGCTGGCAAAAGGGGAGGATTGGGAACTTACCGGCCGGATGGATGGCAGGGTAATGAAAAAGGTTTCTTCAAAAGCACTCTGGGACAAGATCGCCTATGCCGCCTGGCGTTGTGCTGATCCTGGAACACAGTATGATACAACCATCAATGAATGGCATACCTGTCCACAAGGTGGTCGCATCAGGGCTTCCAACCCCTGCAGCGAGTACATGTTCCTGGACAATACTGCCTGTAACCTTGCCTCAGCGAACCTCAGGAAGTTCTTCAATGAGGCTGACAATACATTTGATGTAAAGGGATTTGAATATTCCGTAAGGTTGTGGACAACCGTATTGGAGATTTCTGTGCTGATGGCACAGTTCCCCAGCAAGGAAGTTGCCCAGCTCAGCTACGATTACAGAACACTTGGTTTGGGCTTTGCCAACCTCGGCAGCATGCTGATGGTAAGTGGCATCCCTTATGACAGCGATGAAGCAAGGGGCATTGCAGGTGCCATCTCTGCCATCATGACCGGTATTTCATACAAAACATCAGCAGAAATTGCCAAGATACATGGCCCTTTCCCACGCTACACAGAAAACAGGGAAGACATGCTCAAGGTCATGAGAAACCACCGCGCAGCTGCCTACGATGCAGATCAGGCTTATATAGGCCTCAGCATCAAGCCACAGGGAATCAAGGCCAAGGATTGTCCGGATTACATGCTCAAGGCAGCATGCAAGGCATGGGATGATGCAGTTGAACTCGGAGAGCAATATGGCTACCGCAATGCACAAACAACTGTTATTGCGCCTACCGGCACCATCGGCCTCGTGATGGACTGTGATACAACAGGAGTGGAGCCGGATTTTGCACTGGTGAAATTCAAGAAACTTTCTGGTGGTGGGTATTTCAAAATCATCAACCAATCTGTTCCTCAGGCGCTTGCCAACCTCAAGTACACTGCAGAAGAACAAGATGCCATCATCAAGTACGCAGTAGGTTCTGCATCCTTTGCTGGTGCACCTTTCATCAACCACCAGACATTGAGTGAGAAAGGGTTCATCGCCGAAGAAATCAAAAAGCTGGATGATGCAGTGTTGTCTGCATTTGAAATAGGATTTGTTTTCAATGTATATACCCTGGGTGAGGAATGCATGCAGCGCCTTGGATTCAAGCCTGAGCAATATTTCAACTTCGATTGGAACATGTTGCAGGCGCTTGGCTTCAAGGGATCTGAAATCGATGCTGCAAATGATTTTGTATGCGGTACGATGACCATTGAAGGTGCACCACACCTGAAGCAGGAGCATTATCCCGTATTTGATTGTGCCAACAAGTGTGGCAAAAAAGGCGATCGTTATATCCATGCACATGGTCATATCCGCATGATGGCTGCAACACAACCATTCATCAGCGGTGCGATTTCAAAAACCATCAACCTTCCAAACGAAGCCACCATCAATGAGATCACCGATTGCTACCAACTCAGTTGGGAACTGGGTCTCAAGGCTTGTGCCCTCTACCGTGATGGATCAAAACTGAGTCAGCCACTCAGCAACAAAAGTGACAGCAAGGCAACAGAAGAAGAAACAGATGAGGCCGCCATCGCATCGACAGACAGCCCATTCATTGATGTGAGCAAGCTTACGGTGGATGAGCTTTTGAATGAGTTGCAGAAAAGGATGCAGGCATCACCCGACACAAAGCTAAAGCGTCAGCTGTCAAGGATTGTAGAGCGTAAAACACTTCCAGCCAAGAGAAGGGGATATACCCAGAAAGCCAAGATCAATGGCCAGGCCATCTTCCTCCGCACCGGAGAGTACAGCGACAATACCCTGGGTGAAATCTTCATCGACCTTGCAAAAGAAGGTTCAACCCTTCGCAGCCTGATGAACTGCTTCGCAATTTCTGTTTCTGTTGGTCTGCAGTATGGAGTTCCATTGGAGGAGTTCGTGGAGAAGTTTGTGTTCACGAAGTTTGAACCTGCAGGAATGGTTGATCATCCAAACATCAAGTCTACTACTTCTATTGTT
Source organism: Chitinophagales bacterium (assembly GCA_030832085.1). GTDB lineage: Bacteria > Bacteroidota > Bacteroidia > Chitinophagales > Chitinophagaceae > Pollutibacter. The sequence goes on from JAURJU010000010.1 coordinate 7,525, forward strand.
GACTTTGTGTTCCGTGCGCTGGCATATGAATATCTTGGAAGGACAGACCTCGTGCATATCTTGGATAAGCCAGAAGTGATGAATACCGGCAATGACGATTGGGATGACAACAGCCCGCGTTTTGAAAGTGATGCATCACCAGAACTCTCTGACGTCCGGGTAGTGGCCACCAACAGCGCAGCTCCTGCACCCAAGGCACAAAAAGCCCCTGCTGCCGTGAAGGCCGAAAACAGTACGCAAGAGTTCATGAAAAGCATGCAAAGCGATGCGCCAGCCTGTAGCACATGCGGACACATCACTGTCAGGAGCGGCACTTGCTATAAATGCCTCAACTGCGGCAACAGCATGGGTTGCAGCTAAACAATACATGTGAAACTGAACATACGTTACAACAAAGGAAAGGTACTGCAGGCACTGCGGTACCATTTCATTTCCAGGAGAGAGATCAAGCTCATGATGATTTTGGTCAATGTTTTCGCATTGTTGGCTGCGGTGCTGTATGCATTGAAAATGATTTCTCCACTGCCTTTTCTGATGAGTTCCGTACTCTGGATTTCAATGATGGTTGCTTTTTGGATTTGGCTGCCTGCACTGATTTACAGGAAAAGCAAGACTTTCAAGGATGAGTTCAGCATCACGATTGGTGAAAATCATTTTTTCATTGACACTGCCTCAGGCCAAAAAAGTTTGGCATGGAGAGAATTCAGCAGTTACTATGAGACCCCGGGGTTCTTCCATTTGTATTTTGACAGCAAATCATTTTTTCTCATTCCCAAAGATGCTTTTGCAGATGACGAATTGCTGGACAAGGCAAGGTCCATTTTCAGGGAGAACATCAAAAAGGGCTAAATCAGGGTTTTCCTCATCTCCACATGGGGAATGCCCACTTCGCTGAACTCCCCGCTGACAATGGAGTACCCCAGCTTTTCATAGAAGCCAATGGCAGTCTTTCTGGCATGCATCATCATTGTTTTGCCTCCGGCATCGCGGGCAATGTTTTCAGCAAAAGCCATGATGGAAGCTCCTACACCATTCCGCTGCATTTTTTCATCGACTGCCATCTGCCTCAACTGAAACGCGTCTGGAGCAGCCTTGGTCAGGATGCAACACGCAAGCATACTTTCTTCCTCGAATGCGCCAATCAGGATATCATGCTTGTCCCTGTCCAGGTCTTCCTGGGTATAGGTAAGGCCCAGGGGTTTCCTGAGCACTTCTTTTCTCAGTGCTATCATTTGTTCGTACGCTCCTGACCCGTGGTCTATTATCTTAATTGGCATGGTACAAGATATGTGAAATGATCAAATACAGAAATGTTCATTCCTTCTTTTTTGCGTGAAAAACGTGGATAAATAACTTTTTTTCCCCGCTACTTTATAGACTATTGATTTTCAGATTATTACAATATTGAAGGCGTGAAAAATAAATGAACAGAAATTCCCAAGAACAATTGTTTTTATCCCAAATAGTTTATTTTTGCCCCCAATAAACCAAAAAATAAAATCATGTCAGACATTGCAACAAGAGTAAAGAAAATTATTGTTGACAAACTTGGTGTTGATGAGAACGAAGTTACACCTGAGGCTTCTTTTACGAATGATCTCGGAGCAGATTCTCTGGACACAGTTGAACTGATCATGGAGTTTGAAAAGGAATTCAATATTTCCATTCCTGATGAGCAGGCTGAAACCATCACCACTGTTGGACAGGCCGTGACTTATCTCGAGGAGCACGCAAAGTAATCGGGCACTCCCCCTATTATCACAGTTACATATGGAATCGAAAAGAGTAGTCATCACCGGACTTGGTGCAATTACCCCCATTGGCAATACCGCTCAGGATTATTGGAATGGACTGCTGGGCGGTGTTTCTGGTGCTGACAGGATTACGCTTTTCGATGCCTCAAAATTCAGGACCCAATTTGCCTGTGAGGTGAAAGGATTCGACCCGGTTGCCTACCTGGACAAGAAGGAGGCAAGAAAGGTGGATCGTTTCACCCAACTGGCTATTGTGGCCAGTGATGAGGCCATTAAACATGCGGGAATATCGAAAGACAATGTCAATCCAGACAGAACGGGTGTCATCTTTTCGAGCGGTATTGGCGGATTGCTTACTTTCCAGGAAGAAGTGATGGCCTATGCAAAGGGAGATGGAACACCGAGGTTCAATCCCTTTTTCATTCCCAAAATGATCCTGGACATTGCTGCAGGCCACATATCCATGCGCCATGGATTCAGGGGGCCAAATTTTGCAGTGGTCAGCGCCTGTGCATCTTCGACACATGCCCTTATTGAAGCATTTCATTATATCAAGCTTGGTAAAGCAGATGTCATGGTTGCCGGAGGAAGTGAGGCCGTTGTTTGTGATGCTGGTGTTGCCGGATTCAACGCGATGAAGGCACTCAGTGAGCGAAACGACGATCCCAAAACAGCTTCCAGGCCGTTTGACAAGGACAGGGATGGTTTTGTCATGGGTGAAGGAAGTGGTGCAGTGGTCCTCGAAGAACTGGAACATGCCATTCGCAGGGGAGCAACCATCTACGCTGAAATCGCAGGCGCAGGTGCCACGGCAGATGCCTACCATATCACCGCACCCCATCCTGAGGGCTTGGGTGCCTTGAATGTGATGCGTGCATCCTTGGAAGAGGCTGGCATGAAACCGGAAGACATCGATTATATCAATGTTCACGGTACATCAACCCCCCTTGGAGACATTGCTGAAACAAAGGCCATTCTTGGTGTTTTTGGAGACCATGCTTACGACCTGAGCATCAGTTCTACAAAATCCATGACAGGCCACTTGTTGGGTGCTGCTGGTGCTGTTGAGGCAATTGCTTGTATCAATGCAGTTATACACGATGTTGTACCTCCAACCATCAATCACTTTACCGATGATGATGGGTTGGACCCCAAATTAGATTTCACTTTCTGGAAGCCCAAACAAAGAACCGTCCGGGCGGCGCTCAGCAATACTTTTGGTTTTGGCGGGCACAATGCTTCTATCATTGTAAAGAAGTATCTTTAGTGTCATGAGGCCAATGACCTGCACATTGCAGTTGCAGGTTTAAAACCCATGAAAGGTTAAACATCTTCGGTTGCTTTACAGTTTATACTATATTTTCAGCAGCGGGAAAAAAAAGCATTTTCTTCGTCAGCTCTGCAATGTGCTTGGTTTTGCACCAGGCAAGGTCAGTCTTTATGTTGCTGCCCTTTCTCATCGATCCGTCAAGGAACGGGTCGCAGAAAACAATGAGCGACTTGAATACTTGGGGGATGCTGTCCTTGGGGGAATAATTGCAGATTACCTTTTCATGAAGTATCCATACAAGGGAGAGGGCTTCCTCACTGAAATGCGAAGCAAGATGGTCAACAGGCAAATGTTGAATGACATCGCTGTGAAAATGGGGCTAAAAAAAATCACCCACTACAACAGGCATGACAACTCCCTCAAATCGAGTCAGATATTTGGTAACGCATTGGAAGCCCTTGTGGGGGCGGTTTACATCGATAAGGGGTATAAAAAGACACGGGCCTGGGTCATCAGGAAAATTGTCATCCCACACCTTTTCATGGAGGAGCTTGAAAATGTGGAAATCAACCAAAAAAATAAATTGTACAGCTGGGCAAACAAGGGGGGAAAGATGCTTGAATTTGAAACCCTGGAAGAACGCATGGAAAATGGAAGGCGCTTGTTCAGGGTCGGAGCTGTGGTGGACGGGGAGGTGATTGCTGAAGGGAAGGCGTTCAACAAAAAAGATGCAAGCCAGATTGCAGCACAAAATGCTGTGGACAAACTGAACCTGACCACTTAGCCCATTGTTCTTTTATCGCGGTGGCTGATTGGAGAACAAGGAATTTTCATGGTTGAGGCCTCTCCTGGCACAATTCTATCAGTATTCCATTGGTGCTTTTTGGGTGCAGAAAACAGATCAGCTTGTTGTCTGCTCCTATTTTTGGCACCTCATTTACAAATGCAAAGCCATCCGCCTTCAGGCGTGCAATTTCTTCTTCTATATTTTCTACCGCAAACGCAACATGGTGCATTCCTTCCCCATTTTTTTGGATGAACTTTGCGATTACACCGTCTTTCCCAAGGCTTTCCAGCAGCTCCACCTTGCTTTCTCCAGTTTTGAAAAATGCAGTACTGACCTTTTCTGATTCCACCGTTTCCGTTTTATAGCAGGCTGTGCCCAAAAGCTTTTCAAACAGGGGAATGGAAGCCTCGAGTGAATTGACAGCAAATGCGATGTGTTCGATTTTATTCATGACTGGAGCGTTGTTTGCGCGATGGCATAAATTTACAATTCATTTGCCAAACCATTTTATCCCTGCAGCCAGCGAATCCCTCAACAAGGCCATCCTCCTGCTCGTTGAGATCCAGGGAATCTGTAACTTTGTACCATAACCGATTGAGCATGGAAGCAACAGCAATGATGTCTGGGATATATATCAGTGAGAAGGCGAAAGCACGTGTAGAAAATCTCCTGACCGAAGAGGGCAAGGGCGATGATTATTTCGTCAGGGTAAGCGTAGTCAGCGGTGGATGTTCCGGACTTACCTATAAAATGGATTTTGACAATGAAGTCAAACCTGGCGACCAGGTATTTGAAGACAGGGGCATGAAGTTGGTTACCGATAGAAAAAGCATACTCTACCTTTTTAATACTACCCTGGAGTTTTCTGATGGCCTGGATGGGAAGGGTTTTCATTTTATGAATCCCAACGCAAACAGGACCTGCGCCTGCGGAGAAAGTTTTTCTGTTTGACCTGCGGTTTTTGCTCTTCCATTGCGATAGGCATTCCATTGTGTTTCATGTGGCTACCGTATGATGAAAGACCGTAAAATGGGCTTGTCGCTCCCCGACAGCACCAATGTATATTTTCCTGCAGACAAGTGACTGGTATTCACTTGCAAACCATTTTCTGTTGGAAAGGAAGTTGTTGCAACAAACTGACCCGCCTGGTTCAGGATTCCAATGAAAGACCCTTTATCTATGTTGGGGCCAATCCTGATAAAATCCCTTGTGGGGTTGGGATACAGCAGAATTTTTTCTCGCGCATTGCGCATGAAAATGATGTTGGAGCAGTATTCTTTTCCATTTTTTCCTTCAGACCTGATCCTGATGCAACTTCCACTGACAAATGAAGAGCGGAAAACCTGGTTGTAACTGGTCTTACCCATTCGATTTTTAGATTCAACAGTGTCAATTGCCATGAACGGTCCATCTGCACTGCTCTTTTCTACAACATACCTGTTGACTGTTTCGTCGAAATTGGAAGTCCAACTCAATTTTGTGAACCCATTTCGTTCCTGATAACACAATCCAAGTGTTTCCAATGGCAGCGCAACCGGATGCATGCTGCCAAAAGTATACATCCCACTGCTCATGCGCTGCGGCAAGCTGGAAACTGCATTTGGATAGGTATCATTGGCATACAAGGGCAGCAATTGCCATGCCTCACCTGTTGCCTTTCTTGCAATCAGTGGCTGTCCGGTGATTCCGGCGGTGCTGTGTACCCCCAACAACAGCCGGATCAGATCCTGGTTGGCGACCGTATCTGGCGGGGATATTTTTTTGAACTCCCAATACTCCCTGGTGCTGATTGACTTTATCGGAAAAGCCATTGAAGCATTTCCCGTATCTGCAGCACGCGGATGGTATTCCACCTGAAAGACTGCAGGCGCTGCTGTATTTTTTGAAATGACCATCGGTGCAAAAACGCTGTCTTTTCCAACGGGGAAATGCAGGTCTTTTTTGGATGATGCAATGTACCTGAATGGTCCAATGATGAAGCTTACAGGCCTACCGCTGATCTTGTTCCCAGAAAAGACCAATATCCTGTTGCTGTCTGTCAAGATGTTACCCCGGATCAGCCCAAGGCTGTCGGTTACAAGAACACTTGAGGAGAGTGTTAAACCTCCAGCAGGTTTGTTGATGTACAGGCCCGCTGCTGCAGCAGGAAAGCGGTTTCCCGTGTACTGATGCCTGGAACCGTAGAACACATAGTTTGCTTTGGGATGCAGGGACAGGGATTGCATTCCAACATTTCCTTTGGCACTGTCTCCTGCAATTCCTCCAATACTGCCAATGCCAAGAATGGATGAGCTGTCCGTTTCTAATTTTCCGGCCCCATCCAGCAAGAACTCATCCATCATCATGCTGGCATGTGGGGCAAGTTTCCAGACAAGGGTGGGGTTGGGCAACAACAGGTTTGACTTCAATTGGAATATACCCTTGGCCACTACAACATTTCTGAAATTGCTGCCAAAGCTCATTGTTCCTTTCACCTGTACGCTTGTGCTGTCACCATCGAACAGGAGTTCTCTGGACATGCTGTCCTTGAGTGTTGGGTTGAGGGAGAACTTTCCCTTTACAATCAGGTTTCTTCCGATGTAGACAGCGTTGTTCAGGGAGGAGGTAAAACTGCTGCTGTCGTCAACCAGAAAATCCCCGTGAACGCGAAGGCTGCTTGCACCACTCCCACTGTATGATTTCTTGCCTGCAGTCAAGGAAGACAGCCACAGGGAACCAAATTCCCTTCCTGAGATCGATATGATGTATCCGGAATTACCGGGAACATCAAATTCAAAAATTCCTTTTTGTGTAGAGGTGTCCAACATCAATTTTGATACGATGGTGGCATTTCCCCTTAGGGTTTTGTGAACATAGCGGCCCAGGTTTTCAATCAGGAATTTCCCATTCACATCAATTGCATTTCCTGCACTGGCTCCGGAGTTGTTGATGAACAGGCCACCCCTCGCAATCCTGAAAGCATTTCCTGTTGACAACATGGTCAGACAGGGTGAGGATGTATTGCCTACAGGGATTTCCAGGGTGATGCTGCCTCCGGCATCCGGAACCATTGACAAGGAATTGACTGATGCAGTGAATGTTCCCGCTGGGAAGAGAATCTTGTAGGAACCAGCAATATACTGGTTGTTGATCAGCACATCATCTGAGGGCAATGGGATGCCATCAGGATACCAGTTGCGTTCATTGTTCCAAAGGCCATCGCCACCTTGGCCGTCCCATTTTTTCTGTGCGTTTGAATGTGCAACAGCTGACCCTAAAAAGAACAACGCCAGGATCCATTTTCCCCTTTTCATACCCCACCGATCTGATTTGCATGCAATGTATTAACAGGGCTTTCGCTTAAAAAGGTTTTTACACCATGTTTTTTCCGTTATTTTCACGACTTCATGTAATCTTGCACCTGAATATGTTCACGATCATCAAAAAAGAGTTGCGTCAGTTTTTCAGTGGCTTGTTGGGCTACCTGACCATGGGTGTATTTTTGCTCATCACCGGCTTGGTTTTGTTCGTCATTCCTGGATCGGGAATCCTGGATGCCGGCTATGCCAGCATGGACGCTTTTTTTGGGGCAGCACCCTATATCATGCTTTTCCTGATTCCCGCCATCACCATGAAGAGTTTCAGTGAAGAGTACAGGAACGGAACCTTTGAGATTTTGAAAACATCTCCCATCACCATTCGCAGCCTTGTCCTGGGCAAGTTTTTTGCCGGAATCATTCTGGTTACCATGACCTTGCTCTGTACACTGGTATATGTGTTCAGTATTGTTGCATTGTCCACAGATGGAATTGATTCCGGTGGAATCATGGGTTCTTATGTAGGCCTGTTGTTGCTCTGCGGCATCTACACGGCCATTGGCTTGTTCACCAGCAGTCTTCAACAGAATGCAGTTGCTGCATTTTTACTCAGTGCATTTCTTTGTTATGTTGCCTACTCCCTGTTCTCATCTCTTGCCACAATAGAAGCCTGGAAGGTGGGTTGGGGATATTATGTTTCACTGGTGGGCATCCAGTATCATTTTGAAAATGTCAGCAAAGGATTTATTGACAGCCGGGACCTTGTATATTTTCTTTCTGCCATTGCATTTTTTCTTTATTTGACCATCCAAAAAATAAAATTGAAATAGGCCATGAAGGGATGGATAAAAAAAACAGCTTCCTGGTTGATTCCTTTGCTGGCCATGCTTTTGGTCAATGCATGTGCTCATTATTTTCATGCAGGGATAGACCTCACGGCTGAAAAAAGATTTACCCTTGCGCCATCCACAAAGAATTTGGTAGCAGGCATCGACAAGCCCATAACCCTTACCGTTTACCTGAAAGGTGATATGCCTGCTGGCTTCAAAAGACTTGCCAATGCAGCTGAAGACATTGGATCCTCTTTCAGGTCAATCAGCAATGGAAAGTTTCAGGTTGTTTTTGAAAGGCCGGGAGAAGGTCTTGAAGATACCGCAAAAGCCATTTTGTTTGATTCCCTTCAACGCATGGGCATCCATCCCACCAATGTCAAGGCACAGGAAAAAAAAGGAGAGCAGACTGCTGAAACCCTTGTATTTGCGGGCGCAGTTCTGAGCAACACAAATGGCAGTGTCGGGATTGATTTCCTTGAAGGGCAAAGCAACCTCAATGGACTGGAATCCCTGAACAATGCAGAAGCCTTGATGGAATACAAGATTGCAAAGGCCCTGGTATTGCTTACGCGGGATACCATTCCCTTGGTGGGATACCTGACAGGCAATGGGCAACCCCTGGACCTCAGTGTATATGACCTTGTGGAGAATGTGCTGAAAAAAGACCATCGCTTCAGGATCTTGCCCATTGACAGTGTCGCATACATACCCGAAGCGTTTACTGCCTTGGTGGTTGCAAAGCCAACCCGCCCATTTACCCCTGCGCAGAAACTCAAGCTTGACCAATACATCATGCGTGGCGGGAAATTGCTTTGGGCCGTGGACAACCTTTATGCCAGCATGGACAGCCTCCAGCGCAGCAGCGGATCCTTTGTGGCCTTCGATCTTGGTTTGGACCTCGACGAACAACTGTTCAAATATGGGGTGCGCATCAACAGGGACCTCGTTCAGGACCTGGAATGCGACAAGGTTCCATCTGTCATTGGCAGCATTGGAGACAAGCCACAGATCGAGCTCTTGCCCTGGCCCTATGCACCTTTGCTGAGGAATACAAGCGGACATCCCATTTCCAAAAACCTTGATGTTGTGCTCTCTTCCTTCCCACAATCCATCGATACGGTTGCCGCCCCGGGCATTTCCAAGCAGGTAATCCTTGCCTCATCTGACTATTCCAGGACCCTGCAAACACCCGCTCTTGTTGAGTGGAGAAGCATCAGGACAGAAGAGGACCTTGCAGCCTTCAACAAGAAAAATAAGGCAGTGGCCCTGTTGCTGGAAGGTAAATTCCAATCTCCATTGGCCAACCGGATTTCCACTGAGGACCTTCAACGCCTGGCGGAAGAGGACAAAAGGCCATTCCTTTCATCCTGTTCATCCAGCAACAGCATGATTGTCATTGCTGATGCAGACATCCTTACCAATGCAGTGAGTCAGCAGGATGGCCCTATTGCCATGGGCATGAACAGCTATACCCGCCAGCAGTATGCCAACAGGGATTTTATCAGCAACTGTCTTTTTTATCTTACAGGCGGTTCTTCGATCATGGATGCGCGTGCGAAAACATTCCGGCTGAGGTTGCTGGACAAAGCGCAAGTTGAAGAGAATGCATTTTTTTGGCAGATGGTTAACCTCCTGCTGCCACTGGTTTTCCCGCTGGCCATTTATTTTATATATGGATTTGTACGCAAAAGGAAATATGCCCTCTGGGGTTAAACCTTTGCCTTGGGGGAATGACTATCTTTGCCCCCATTAACCTGATTCAAAAAATGACTGTTGACCAGATAACCTACCTGACTTTTGGGCTTGTGCTTTCCGTTGCACTTGTGCTTGATCTTGGATTGATGAGCAAGAAAAATGCATCGATCAGCATGAAAAAAGCCATGTGGCAAACCGTATTTTGGGTGGGATTGTCTGTTGCTTTTTGTGCATTTTTATGGCTTGAGAAAACACCCCTGGTGGCCACGAAGTACTTCACTGCCTATCTCATGGAATGGTCGCTCAGCATAGACAATATTTTTGTATTCATCCTGATCTTTACCTATTTCAAGGTTAAGGAAAAAGATGCGGGAAGGGCTTTGTTGGTTGGCATTTTGCTGGCGATTGTTTTCAGGATCATTTTCATCGCATTGGGGATTGAATTGATCGATAGGTTCCATTGGATCTTGTATGTTTTCGGTTTCTTCCTGTTGTATACAGGGTACCACCTTTTCTTCAAAAAGGATGAGGCTGAATTTGATCCGGGCGATACCAAGATCTACAAATTCATCAACCGGTTTTTCAGGGTAAGCTCAGCGGAACCCCATGGAAAGTATTTCATCAACCAGCATGGAAAATTTTATTTTACCTCACTGGCTGTGGTCGTATTGATGTTGGCTGCAGTGGATGTTGCGTTCGCGCTCGATTCAATCCCTACAGTGGTTTCATTGGTAAGGGAAAATGCAAAAGCTGATTTTACATCCGATGATATTCTTGTGATTTATTCGTCCAATATTTTTGCCGTACTCGGGCTGCGTTCACTTTTCTTTTTGCTAAAAGGCGCAGTAGATCAATTTGACTTTCTTCAGCAGGGCATTGCCATTGTTCTGATTTTCATTGGTGTTAAAATGCTGATTGAGTTTTTTGGCATACACATCGATATTCTCATTTCCCTGGCAGTCATTGTGGCCTGCCTGACCGGCTCAGTTCTTTATTCCATTCGGGTCAAGCGGCAGCATGCCACTCCTGAAAAATAGTTGAACATGAAAGGTTGTCCTGCAAAAAATATCAGCAAGTTGATGGGCGCAACCTGCGTTGGTCATGCACCAACCGGGACCATTGAACACTTGTTGATTGACAGCAGAAAACTCTTGTTTCCTGAAACAACCTTGTTTTTTGCCATCAAGACAGATCGTGGTGATGGACATCAATTCATCGATGAACTCTACCGCGAGGGTGTAAGGAATTTTGCAGTCTCCGTTGCGCCAGACCTTGCCGCTTTTCCTGAGGCATCATTTTATTTCACCCCTGATGTAGTGCTGGCCTTGCAAACATTGGCGGCTGAAAGCAGAAACAGCATTGGTTTTCCAATACTCGGTATTACCGGGAGCAATGGCAAGACCATTGTAAAGGAATGGCTGTTTCATCTCCTGCAACAGGAACTTAAAATTGTACGGTCGCCGCGCAGTTTCAACTCTCAGCTGGGTGTACCGCTCAGCATTTGGCAGGTGCAGGAAAAAGATGAGCTGGGTATTTTTGAAGCAGGGATTTCGCGGAGGGGCGAGATGGAGCGGTTGCAAAAAATCATCCAGCCAACCTTTGGACTGATGACCAATATCGGTGAAGCCCATGGTGAAGGATTTGGTTCAATGCAAGAAAAGCTGCAGGAAAAATTAAAGTTGTTTCATGGGGCCAACCTGGTCGTATATTGCAGGGACCATGCGTTGGTGAATGAGGGGTTGTTGCAGGTGTTGAAGGCGGGGAGCATAAAAGGGTTGCTTTCCTGGGGAAGAAAGGAGGGCGCCGATATCCTTGTCTCTACACATGCAACTGCAGATGGACGAACCATTGTATCTGCAGTTTACAAGGGCATGCAATATGGATTTTCCATACCCTACATTGATCCTGCGGCCATTGAAAATGCCTTGCACTGTTTCGCTGTATGCCTGCACCTTGGTATGCAGGACAGGGTGATTCCAAGAATGCATGATCTTCCCCCATTGTCTATGCGGCTGGAAATGAAACAAGGGCAAAATGAGTCGACCATCATCAACGACAGTTACAATGCGGATTTGAGCGGATTGATGAGTGCCCTTGATTTTGTTGGCCTTCAGCATTCCTCCAAACCAAGGGTTGCTGTTCTTTCTGACCTGACAGGTATTTCGGGCGATGTCAATGAAGCCTATGAGAAAGTTGCTGCTTACCTCAAACTGAAAAACATCAACACCTTGTATGCAGTAGGGCCCCAGTTCAGTGCTGCTGCAAGTACGTTTGAAAACATTGGTGCACAGGTTTATTTTTTCAAGGATACCGATGATCTGCTCCACCATCTCCATGCTTTCTCCTTCAGAAACCAGGTTGTCCTGATCAAGGGTGCAAGGTCCTTTCATTTTGAAAAAGTCAGCCAGTTGCTGGAAAGCAAAAACCACCGCACACGGCTTGAAATAGACCTTGCTGCTGTTGCACAAAACCTGAAACAATTCAGGTCTGGATTACAACCCAGCACCAGGGTAATGGCAATGGTCAAGGCATTTTCATACGGTGCAGGCAGTTTTGAAATTGCCAGCCTGCTGCAGTTTCACCACGTGGATTATATCGCTGTCGCCTATGTGGATGAAGGGGTTGAACTGCGAAAGGCAGGCATCAGGATGCCCATCATGGTCATGAACACTGCTCCTGATTCTTTTTCCTCCCTGGTTGAATTCAACCTTGAACCAGAAATTTATTCCATTGGGTTTGCGCAACAATTGAATGCATTCCTGGTGCAGGAGGGGATACCTTATTTTCCAGTGCACCTCAAGTTGGATACCGGTATGCACAGGCTGGGAATCGAACACGATGGAATCGGGCAATTCCTGGACCAGCTCAGTGGTTCACCAGCATTCAGGATCAAATCCGTCTTCACACACTTGGTTGCTGCCGAAAATCCCGTCCATGATGCCTTCACCATGCTTCAACTGCAACGCTTTGAACATTGTTGTACATTGTTGACCCAGCAACTTGGATATGGATTTACACGACATGCTGCAAATACTGCTGCCATCAGAAGACATCCCTCTGCCGAGTATGAAATGGTAAGAATTGGCATAGGCCTGTATGGCATCGATCCGGGTAAGACGGACCTTGAACTGCAGGAATCTGTTTCGCTCCGCACAACCATTGCGCAGATCAAACATGTGCCCAAGGGGGATTCCGTGGGATATGGCCGCAATGCCACAGTTGGGCGGGATTCAAGGATTGCAACCATCAGGATTGGATATGCCGATGGTTACCCCAGGAGTTTGGGCAATGGTGCCGGAACCCTTGTGGTAAGGGGTAAAAGGGTAAATACGATTGGAAACATCTGTATGGACATGACGATGCTGGACATTACGGATGAAGAGCAGATTACCGTTGATGATGAGGTCCTGGTTTTTGGATCCGACAACTCCATCACAACCGTTGCAATTGCTGCAGGTACCATTCCCTACGAGATCATGACAGGAATCTCACAACGGGTTCCGCGGGTTTATTTGGGTGAATGATGTTGTGCCTACCGGGCATTGTTTCCTTATCATTATATTTGCAAAAACGCGCATTTTGAAGTTCAAGCACGCATTGTTACTGACTTTTTTGATCCTCCTGGTTGACCAGGCATTGAAGATTTACATCAAGACCTGTTATTACATGGGACAGGAGAATGTCCTCCTGCAGGCCATTCCCTGGCTCAGGTTTCATTTTATCGAAAACGAAGGCATGGCCTATGGTTGGAAATTGGGCGGTGAGTGGGGGAAAATTGCCCTGACCAGCTTCAGGCTGATTGCTGTTGGTTTTGGCACCCATTATATTTTGGGGATCATCAGAAAAAAATACCATGCCGGCTATATTGTCTGTGTGACGTTTATCTATGCAGGAGCCATTGGAAACCTGATTGACAGCCTTTTTTACGGGTTGGTTTTTGAAGCCAGCGATCCTTATCTGCAAAACCTTGCCCATGGCATCTGGCAAAACGGTTTTCAGGGGGGCTATGCAGGATTTCTCCATGGAAAGGTGGTAGACATGCTCTACATGCCCATCATAGAGGATGCATATTTCCCAGATTGGTTTCCCATCTGGGGCGGAGAATCCTTCATGTTTTTCAGGCCTGTTTTCAACATTGCGGATGCTGCCATATCAGGTGGGGTTTTTGCAATCCTGATTTTTCAAAACAAGTTTTTTCCATCAGCTGCTCCGGTCAAGGAACAAGAAGAAACAGAAGCCCCCACAGCGTAGGATATTGCACCACCTTTCAGCCACCCCATCCTTCCCTGTCAAGGCTTCTGTAATGAATTGCCTCAGCAATGTGTTCTGGCAGGATGTTTTCGCTTGAAGCAAGATCCGCTATTGTTCTTGCCACTTTTAAAATCCGGTCATAGGCCCTTGCAGAGAGGTTTAATTTTTCCATTGCTTTCTTCAGCAATGCCTTGCCTGCCTCATCCAATGCGCAAACCTGGTTGAGTTCCTTTGTTGCCATTTGTGCGTTGGAATAAATGCCTGCCATGTTCCTGAATCTTTTTGCCTGTATTTCCCTCGCCGCCAAAACCCTTTTTCTTATTGTAGATGATGCCTCAACCGGTTGGAGCGATGCCAACGCTGAAAAGGCCACAGGAGTCACTTCCACATGCAGGTCTATCCTGTCCAGCAAGGGTCCGGATATGCGGTTCAGGTATTTGGAAACTGCACCCGGAGGACAACTGCAGTTTTTTTCGGGATGGTTGTAGAAGCCGCAAGGACAGGGATTCATGGATGCCACCAGCATGAATGAAGCCGGAAAGTCAATGGCCATTCTTGCCCGCGAGATGGTAACCCTTCGTTCTTCCATCGGTTGCCGCATCACCTCCAAAACATTTCGCTTGAACTCGGGCAGTTCATCCAAAAACAAAACGCCATTGTGGGAAAGCGATATTTCGCCAGGTTGTGGAGATGCTCCACCACCCACAAGGCCAGCATTGCTGATGGAGTGGTGTGGGCTCCTGAAGGGTCTTTTTGTGATGAGCGTCGCGTGTGCAGGAAGCTTTCCTGCAACACTGTGGATCTTTGTGCTTTCCAGCGCCTCTTCAAGTGAAAGCGGAGGCAGGATGGAGGAAAGACGCTTTGCCAACATGGTTTTCCCGGCACCGGGCGGACCGATGAGAATCACATTGTGTCCGCCCGAAGCCGCGATTTCAAGTGCCCGTTTTATGTTTTCCTGTCCTTTGACTTCCAAAAAATCATTTTCAAAAACCTGCTGCGCACAGTTGAATGCCTCCTGTACATCGATGGAAAGGGGAGCAATGGATGATCCCTCTGATTGGATGAATTCAACCACTTCCCTGATGTTGCCCATGCCGTACACAGCCATACCGCTGACCATGGCAGCCTCTTTTGCATTTTCTTTTGGGAGGATAAATCCCTTGAATCCCTCTTTAACGGATTGTATTGCAATGGGCAGGGCTCCGCGAATGGGCCTCAGCTCACCATCCAGGCTGAGTTCACCCATCATGATAAAATTGCTGAATTTTTCAGCAAGGGTAATCTGCTCAGATGCAGCGAGAATACCAATGGCAATGGGAAGATCAAATGCAGTTCCACTTTTTCTAAGGTCTGCCGGAGCAAGGTTGATGACGATGCGGGTGCGGGGCATTTCAAAGCGTTTGGATTTGATGGCACTTTCAATCCTTTGCATGCTTTCTTTTATGGCCGAGTCTGGAAGTCCGACAATGCAGTACTCCTTTCCCTGTGCCGTCCAATTGACCTCAATGGTGATTGTTTTCGCTTCAACTCCATAAACCGTGCTTCCAAAGGTCTTTACAAACATGCCATGAAGGTATCTTCACCGTTTGCTCTGGAAATGGGACAAAACGCGTTTGGAAATGTTTTAATCCCCTTTGAGTAGGGGGTTTTAACGGGATTTTTCTGTTGGATTGCCGATGTTGTCAAGTAGTGCCGTAACGCCTTCCTTCTGGAGGATGAGATAACCCATCCTATCCTGGCTGATGCCATCTTTCAGCTGATAGCTGAAGCAGAGTTCATCTTCAGCGAGTGATGTTTCAAAATATTTGAAACTGATGGAAGGCAGGTCTTTGAGTTCCTCACCAATCTCATAGAGGTGTGTGGACAATATGAAAAGACCATTCTGCATTTTGACCAAACCACGAATCACTGCAAGCGAGCATTTCATTGCATCCTGGATATTGGTGCCTTTGAAAATTTCATCAATCAATACAAGCCATCGCTTTCCATTGCTTATCCTGAGGATGGTTTCCCGAATGCGCTTCACCTCGTTGAAGAAATAACTTTCCCCTTTCAGCAGATTGTCTTCCACATTGATGTTGCTGAGTATTCCTTCAAAAAGACAAAGCTTCATTTCATGGGCAGGAACTCCCATTCCAATGTGTGCAAGGTAAACGGACAGGCCCACTGCTTTGATCAGGGTACTCTTGCCCGCCATGTTGGCGCCGGTAAGAAAAATGAAATTGCTGTGCATGTTCATTTCCAGGTCATAACTTACGGGGTCCTTGAGCATCAGGTGCCTCAGGCTCCTTGCGCTGATGACTGGCGCTTGGCTATCCACAAAAATGGGATTTTGAAGATCCAGTTCAATGTTTGCTTTGGCCATGGCAAACCATGCATCCAATTTGGCATAGATGGAAATCAGTTCCTGGACCTGGGTTGACATTTCCTGGTGAAAAACCCTGCCATACACCAAGGTTGTACTGCTGTGGATGGTTGAAAAATCCTGGTGGGATTTCAGGTTTGTCAGGCGATGGTCTGCAAGGATGCGTTGACTCCGCATCAATACCGCGTTCAGGATCGGCGGAAGTTGCATGCCGGAGAAAAAACCATGGATCTCTTCAAATCCCTTGATGAATTCAAACAGCTGCTGCATGGAAAAGCGCACCATGGAATGGTCTGCAGGATGGAGCAACTTGTACAAGAATGCGTTGAAAGGATTGGGTCGTCCGGGAAATTCGCTTGGGTTGTCATCCAGGAATTTTTCAATGACGAGCAGGGTTCCATTGGTAATTCTTGTTGGCCAGTGGTCCAGTTTTACGCCAATGGTGTTCAACACCTGTTGAACCTGTAGAATTTGTTGCTCCTGACTGAAGGGGTTGGAAAAAATTTTTCTCAATTCCGCTTTGCCCTCAGTTGTTCTGGTATAATCAATCTTGTGGAACAAGGACTGCTCATCTTCCCTGTGAAAAACCGATAGGTCGTATAAGGTTGTTTTGTCTACCAGCATGCCGTTCAGTTCCTGTTGAATTGGAGCCGCATTCCTCGATGGGAGGCATCTACCTGTCCATTTTCATAAACGGGATATCCATTGACCAGGGTCATTGCGATGGTGGCGGGCGATGTGAACCCTTCTAACGGACTCCAACCGCATTTGTAAAGAATATTTTCCCTGGTGATGGTATAGGACTTCTCCATGTCTACCAATACCAGGTCAGCAAAATAACCTTCGCGGATGAATCCCCTTTCCCTTACCTGAAAGCATTTTGCAGGAGCATGTGACATTTTCTCAACCAGTTTTTCCAATGAGATATGTCCCTGCTGAAAATGGTGCAGCATCAACTGAAGGCTGTGTTGCACCAAGGGAAGGCCTGCATGGGAATGTTCATAGTCACCGAATTTTTCCTCCATCGTATGTGGGGCATGGTCCGTTGCAATGATATCAAGCCTGTCGTCCAGCAATGCTTCCCAGAGGGCTGCCTTGTTTTCTTTTGATTTGATGGCAGGATTGCACTTGATCTTGTTGCCCAGCACTGCATAATCGTCTGCAGTGAAATGGAGGTGATGGACACAGACCTCTGAGGTGATGCGTTTTTCTTCCAGCGGGATAAGGTTGGTAAACAACTGCAGTTCCCTGGCAGTTGAAATGTGCAGGATGTGCAGTCTTGTGTTGTTTCGCTTTGCCAGTTGCACCGCCATCAGCGAAGATTCAAAACAAGCTTCCGTATCCCGAATGATGGGGTGGTCTGAGGCTTCAAGGTGGGATTTACCGCTGCGCAGTTTTTCAAGATTGGACTTGATGATCCTTTCGTCTTCGCAATGTGTGGCAATCAATACCTCGGCTTCCCTGAAGATCCTGTCCAGTGCAAGGTGGTTGTCTACCAGCATGTTGCCCGTTGAAGATCCCATGAAAATTTTGATGCCACAAACATTTTCTTTTTTGTCATTTGTTTTCAGTACCTCTTCTGCATTTTCGTTGGATGTGCCCATGAAAAAGGAGTAGTTGGCCACTGCGCTGTTGGCTGCTATGGAATATTTTTCTTCGAGCAATTCCTGTGTCAATGCAGCAGGTTTTGTATTCGGCATTTCCATGAAACTGGTGGTGCCTCCCGCAACTGCCGCGATGGATTCAGAATGGATGTTGGCCTTGTGTGTAAGCCCTGGTTCCCTGAAATGCACCTGGTCATCGATTACGCCGGGCAACAAGTACTTGTTTTCACCATTGATTTCTCGTGCATTGTATTGATTGTCTATGCGCTGATCGATTTTCAATATCCTTTGGTTTCCTACCAATACATCAGCATTGAACATGCTGCCTTCGTTTACGATTGTTGCATTTTTAATGAGAATGTTTGACATCAGATCTGGTATTGGTAATTATGTGCTGCAAATTATCAAAACCTTTTTAGTCGGCTGGATTTTATTCTCGGTTTTGGATTTTCCCAGGGATTGCGGTGGCGCCATCCTCAGCTGTTGATGGGCTATTTGGCGCCTCCTCCTTCAAAATGAACGGAGAAAAGAATCATCCTGCTGTTCATCTTGTCGATGACATTGGAATAGCGCAGGCTCTCATCACGGCTGTGCACATTGGTCAATCCGTAACTGAATTTGATTTCAGGTGAAAGGACAAAATAGGGAAAGAAAAATTGGAAGCCGATTCCACCTTCAAGTCCATAGTCGGACTTGTTCACTTTTACCATGTTGTCAGCGTTTCTAGCACCGGAATTGCTGGCCAGGTCGAAATCATATTTCATGCCAGCCAATGTGTACACACGAAAATTATTGATGCGGTCACTTTTCAAGCGCAGCTGAAGCGGAAAGCTCATCACGATGGATTCCACACTTTGCTTTTCATAGGTGCTGGCAGGTTCGCTGGCCAATTTTTGCGTATAACCAAATACTTTTTCACTGAATATCAAGTTGAGCGGATAGCCCCTGAGGTCAAGGTGTTTGGTCAGTTGAAGGTTGGCCATGATGCCCAGGTGGATCCTTCCACTGTTCTTTGATTCCACCACACGGATGGTATCCCGCTGAAGAAAATAAGGGTGGTGGGTAATGTTGTAGTGTGATGAGTTGAACCCCAGTACGATGCCAAAATAATAAGGCTTGTCATCATGGTCGGGCAGGTTGAGTTCAACTGCTCGCTGTGCCTGGACTGCACACACCGTCACCAGCATCAGGGCAAAGGCAATTATTTTTCTCCGACGTAGATGGTGCATATTCCCAGGCTCAATCTTTTGAATGATGTATTGTTGAAACCAGACCTTTCGAGTATTGCAATAAAATTTTTTCCTTCAGGAAATTTTTGAACGGAGTCATTCAGGTATTGATAGGCATTTTTGCTTTTGGAAAACAGCTTGCCCATGCCGGGAGTAACAAAATTCATGTAGATGTTGTACACCTGTTGCACACCAGGCAAAGAAGGCCTGGAAAATTCCAGCACAACAAGTTTACCACCCTTCTTCAGCACACGGTTGATTTCTGATAGGCCCTTTTCCAAGTTTTGGAAATTCCTGACTCCAAAAGAAACTGTGGCAGCATCAAAACTTTCATCAGGGAAATGGATGGATTCGCTGTCTCCCGATTGCAATTCAATGGTCTCCTGCAGGTTGGCCTCCCTTATTTTCTTTCTGCCAAAGTCAAGCATACCCTCCGAAATATCAATCCCTACAATTTTTTCCGGAGAAAGCAGTTTTGTGGCCATGATGGCAACGTCTGCAGTGCCGGTTGCAACATCCAGGATCTTTTTGGGATTGTCTTTTTTCAACAATAACAAGGCCTTTTTTCTCCAACTGATGTCAATCCCCGCAGATAAAAAACGGTTGAGAAAATCATACTTGGGGGCAATCTCATCAAACATGCGTGCCACCTGTTCTTTTTTCGGTAAATTTGAAGCCTGATCCGGAACGACTGTATCGTGAGCAAAGTTTCCCATTCTTACAAAAGTAATCAAAAACACTCCAAGGGGTCTTAAAGGAATTGTAAATCTGAACCAATGAATGTCCACAAAGCAACATATGTCATCAGCAGTCCGGACACGGCATCCTGCCCCAAGCCTGACAGGCCTGAATATGCCTTCATTGGCCGAAGCAATGTGGGAAAATCATCATTGATCAACATGCTCACCGGTATCAAGAACCTTGCCAAAACCTCTTCTACGCCAGGCAAGACCCAGTTGATCAATCATTTCGCCATCGACAGCAAGGCAAAAGACAATGCGCCGATGTTCCATTGGTATTTGGTGGATTTGCCGGGGTATGGATTTGCCAAGGTTTCTGCCACCCAACGCAAGAAATGGGAAAAGATGATAGAAGGATATTTGCGCACCCGGGAAACCCTTGTCAATGTTTTTGCCTTGATCGATGCACGCCATTCACCCCAGCAGATTGACCTTGATTTCGTGAACAAACTTGGCGAATGGAAGATTCCCTTTTCCATCGTGTTCACCAAGTCGGACAAGGAAACCCAGAAGGTGGTCAGTGCCAATGTCAAGGCATTTACCGATGCCATGCGCGCACGTTGGGCTGAACTACCTGCCATCTTTGTAACCAGTGCTGAAAAAAGGACCGGTAGAACACCATTGCTTGCGCTGATCAACGCGTTGAACGATGCCTGCAAGGAAGAGGATAAATTGCCGCAAGCGTGATTATCCCTGCCCGCATACCCAGGCTCCTGACTTGTCTATACCCGACAAGGGTTTGGAAAATTCCAACTGCAGAAAAGGAACTTTTCATCACATTTGACGACGGCCCTGACCCACGCATCACCTCCAGGGTCTTGGATGTCCTGGCTGCACATGGTGCAAAAGCCAGTTTTTTTTGTGTCGGAGACAGGGTTGCCCGTTTTCCTGAACTGTATGGTCGAATCCTTGATGAAGGGCATGCAGTGGGAAACCATACCCATCATCACCTCAACGGATGGAAAACCAGTAACCATGATTACTGGGCAGATGTGGACAAGGCTTCCCATTTCATTGATTCCTGCTTGTTCAGGCCTCCGTATGGCCGCATCAGGAGCAAGCAGGCTGAACAACTTTCCAAGCGGGGATTCAAAACCATCATGTGGACCGTTTTGAGTGGAGATTATGATGCCTCATTGAGCAAGGAGGCATGTGCCAGAAGGGTGCTTGGTCCTTTTGAACAGGGGTCCATTTATCTTTTTCATGATGCTGAAAAGGCGGAAAAAAACATGTTCCATGCATTGGAAAAATTGCTTGAAACAGCAGGGTCTGCTGGATTCCGGTTGAAAAAATAAATCCCAATGCATGGTAGGGCATCATCAAAAAATAAGGGCCTGGGTAGAAACCCTGGCCCGTTTTAATCCGTACCCTATGAAAACTCCATGGAAGTTACTAAGTTTTTGAATTAATTTGATACATCCAGAAGCCCATCGATATGATCGATACCCATAGCCATCTTTATTTGCCTGAATTCAAGGACGATCTGAACGAGGTGCTTGACCGGTGCCAGGCCGCAGGCATCGACAAAATTTATTTGCCCGCAATTGACGCTTCTACCCACGATGCAATGATGGCATTGGCTGCGGCAGCACCAGGACGATGCATCCCCATGATGGGATTGCATCCCTGTTATGTGGATGAAGGCCATGAGAAGGAAATGGTGCTGGTAGAATCCTGGTTGGCGAAGGAGCGCTTTGCCGCCATTGGTGAAATCGGTCTGGACTTTTACCATTCAACTGAATTCAAAGTGCAGCAGGTTGATGTTTTTGTCCGTCAGATGAATTTGGCACTGCAATACGACTTGCCGATCGTCATCCATTCTAGAAGTTCCATGGATGAATGCATCAAACTGATCACTGAACATGGAAAGGGCAGGATCAAGGGGATTTTCCATTGTTTTGGTGGCGATGAGCGACAGGCCAGAAAAATCATTGATCTCGGCTTTATGCTAGGCATCGGGGGTGTGGTTACCTATAAAAACGCCGGCTTGGCCAAACTGGTTGAGTCCTTGCCGTTGGATGCACTTGTATTGGAAACCGATTCGCCGTATCTCACGCCTGTTCCATTCAGGGGCAAGCGGAATGAAAGCAGCTACCTGACCCATGTTGCGGCAAAAATTGCAGCAATAAAGGGGCTGACCATCGAAGAAGTTGCAATTGCAACCACCAATAACGCGAAAAAAATCTTTCGACTCTGAGCGAATACTTTTATTTTTGCAATCCACCGAAGGAGATTTGTCCGAGTGGTTGAAGGAGCACGCTTGGAAAGCGTGTAAACAGGAAACTGTTTCGAGGGTTCGAATCCCTCAGTCTCCGCCAGACGAGCTCAAAACCCACGAATTTTCGTGGGTTTTTTGTTATCCAAACGAGCGAAGCTTGCTTCTGCGCGTTTGGATAACAAAAAGGCCTGCGGCGAAGCCGCACGGGTTTTGAGAGAAGTCTGAAGCACCAACCCCAAAGGGATCATGAAATAATCTCGAACTCTCAAAAAAGGATTGTAATCAACAATTTTGCTTAATGTTCATTAAAAAAATAATTTTTTCATGACACTTCTGTAGACATCTAAGGCTATTGATTCTCACAAGGTTTAAATTGAGTTATAATATTGGTCCAGTCGTTTAATGTCTAATACAAAGGCCAACGAAGATCAATTCAGCTGAAAGCCCGCGTTTTCATCTTTACTTGCTTCCAATATTTCCTGTTCCACAAAAAGGTATTGTGTGTTTTTCAGGCACCAGTCTTGTGCTGCTTCAAAGGATTCTGCTTCGATGACGGGGCCGGGCCATTTTCCAAGTTGGCCCTCAACATTGTGAATGGCGATGACTGAGGTGAGGTATTTTTTCATGGATTAAATTAAGTGCTAACTGTTTCAAGAATACATTGATAAAGCTAACAACTCAGTCAGTTGTTTGTTATAAGCGCTTGTTTTTTCGCCGCCTTTTTTTTCCTTGTAAGCCTTGATGTACTCAGAAGCTTCCCTATCGGATTCAGGCGTTAGCTTGACCTGTAATACGTCGCATTCAATGTCATCAAAAATTTCAACTTTCTTATTTTTCTTCATCTTTAAAGTATTTGTTGATCAAAATATAAGCAGAAGACAATTAAAATACATTAACGTCCAGAAGAAACGTAGTGATTTATTCAAATTCTTTAGCAAGCTGCTCCACCTCTGTTACAGTGATGGAATATTTTAGAGCAATTTCTTCATCGGAAAGTATTCCGGATTGAAGTTCTTTGTAAATGGCAATAGACAACTGCAGTCCTTTTTCCAGACCCTCCTGGATACCAGCTATTTTTCCTGTATTAATTCCCTTTTCTAGCCCCTCATCATAACCCTGATCAAAGCTTTCCATACGGGACTGGTTGATGTCGGCCACAGCAAAAAGGTGGTTGTCGTAGGCAATCTGTTGTGCCATGGTGAAGTTTGACCTGTCGAGCAAATCAACAGCCTTCATCAGATTGGGATAAACGGAAATGTCGAACTTGGGCATGGTGATCAGTTTTTCAGGTTCTGCGAGAAAAGCCATCCATCGGTCAGAGGCATTTTCCATATTGAAATTACCTAATTTTTTTCTCTTGCCCAATTCCAGTACCCGCATGTGCAATCCGGGAATAGAGATGTGATTCAACTCCTCATGTCTGACGGCAAAGGGATGCAGCCATAATGTTGTATCGGGTATGATTTCCTTGTCGATAATTGTCAACAGATAGACAGTCTGCCGATCGCTATATTTCACGCCAGACAAGAATTGCATGGCATAGGCCTTGCAGGCATAAAGCAATTGCCGGTCCAGGAATCCTTCATGATGGACAACTTGCATCTCAAGGATGAAATGCTGGTTGTTGCTGTCTGTGCAGCGGATGTCCACAACAGATACTTTTCCGTCCCGCAGATCTGCAGGCATTTCCTGCTCCAGAAATGTGATGTCCACTACAGGTTTTGGTGGATTGATGAATAGGTTGATAAATTCAATAGCAATCTCCTTCTCTTTTCCGAATATCCGCTTGAATACCAGATCTGCAGTAGGCCTCAGTAACACTCTTTTCATTGCCCAAAGATGCTACCACTGAAATGCAACGCCATGTGAAAAACACCGGTACTTGCAGAGGTTTTTCGCTTATTCAAGCGCTATATCAACCACCATCAATAACTCCCATACCTCAGCTCAGCAATGCGCGAACTCCTGTTGATGGTCAGGATGAAGAAGGCCGGCTTCGGTGGTGTCAATGGTTGGTGCAGTATACAGTCCACAGAGACTGTCTAGGTACCGGAATTGAGAGAAGAAATGTATCCAGTCCATCTTTTGCCCTTGTAGTGAATGCTGCTGTTGATTAATGAATTCAAGGGTTGAACCATTGTGTGAAATTATCATGCCGAGATCAAAATGATTTTTTTTAAAGACATTGCAATTATTATTTTTATCTTTGCAATATCATCAAGAATCCAAATGGGTACCAACCGAGAGCAACACTCAACGGTGGTAAAACGATGAGGACTTACAGGTCAAAATAAAATGTAACTCTTCCTACTTTTTTCTTGGTGTGATTTTAACCTCAAATTATTCATACTATGGAATCAATTCAAGACCAAGCTACCGCACTTAATGTCTGGCGTATCAAGGATGCCAAAACCATTGGCATCAATTGGGTCAAGGGAAGTATCCCTGAATGGAAAGAAAAAGCGTATTCAATAACAAAACAACATATTCTTTGGAGAGATCATAGGCTGGAGATCGATGGGGCTGTGGAAAGGAATGAATATGGTGCCACTGTAACATTATGGATAAAGCACGATGGTAAAAGATATTTCCATTGTTTTACCAAGTATAAATGGATGGGAGGGTCTCATGGGGATCCACTTCCTATAATAAAAACGGTTCATCATCGTTTATATATTAGGCCATATATTACCGGGGTGACCCTTTCTGACATGCCGTTACATGAACAAGTCATTGGCACAACGGATTCATTTTATATTTTGAATAAAATAGAACATTAAAATATCAGATATGGATAAATCATTTTTTGATCTTGGAATTCCAGGGCATTTACCGATCAGGGATGTAGTTTGGGACTATTGCAGGGTAGAAATACATCATAAAGGCATTGATGCTATTTTTGACGAGCTTCAGAAAACCTACGCTGAAAGGAGGGGAAATCTGCAACCAACTTATGCTCAGTTTTCTTCTTATCGTTTGTATGTAAGTTATTAGTATTTTAAGAAAAAGATCCTGGAGTTGCCGAATTGGTCAGATGCAGAAGTTAAATACTGGGCACAGCATGAAACATTCAAATAAAAATAATGATGGGTAAAGAAATAGAAAGAAAATTTATTGTCAAAAACGATATATGGGACAATTTCAAAAAACCAGTGCCCAGTTTTATTCGCCAGGGTTATTTGTTGATAACGGATGAAACAACTATTCGGGTAAGGTATACTGAAACAAAAGGCACTATGACCATAAAAGGAAAACAGCAGGGTATCAGCAGGGATGAATATGAATACGAGATACCTCTTGATGAAGCCAAAGAAATATTCAAAAATCATTGTCCAAAAACACTTTCTAAAAACAGGTACAAAATTCCTGTAGAATCAGTAGTCTGGGAGGTAGATGAGTATATTAATAATTTATCGGGTCTAATTATTGCCGAAGTTGAATTATCAAGTGAGCACCAACAAATTGAACCTTTGCCAGAATGGATAGGCGAGGAGGTAACAATGGATGTAAGTGTCCCTTTTTCGGTGTCAGTTTAGAAGTTAGCTGAAAAGCTTACTTTTAAACCAACAAAATGAAAAAAACAC
>JAURJU010000100.1 GCA_030832085.1 Chitinophagales bacterium
ATGCCTGTAGGAACTACGTTTATAACTACATCAGACGAGCTACCCATTCGTTTGCGGGGTGGTACAGATGGCTCCAAGACTCCACGGATTATCATCAATGGAAAAGAAATCTCACCCGCTGATCTGGATAAAATTGATCCAGTCAATATTAAAACGATAGATATTCGTGGCTTAGAAAAAGGAGTTAGCGTAACAGGAAAAGACTTGAATGGGATGACCTGGTCAGAAACGACTTCTGCTGACGGGAAAAAGATTGTAACGGTGAAAGTTGATTCGGTATTTTTTGATGGAAAAGCAAAAGTGGATGTTCCAGCAAATGCAAACCTGAAGATTACTCAGATTTTAGCGGACACTTTAAGGTTTAATACCATTTCGGATAGTAAGACGAAAGGAAACGTCAGTACAATTGTCATTAAATCCAATGTTGACGATGTCGCAGAGAAAGCTCACAAAGACCCCAACATACTGACTTTCACAACAACTGATAAGGACGGTAAAAAAACCATCACTTATGTGCAGAAATCAACAGCGAAAACTGAGTTGCCAAAGGACGTACTGTATATTATTGATGGAAAAGAAATGGAATCGGTCACTATGAAGGATATTGATCCAACTACGATCAAATCAATAAATGTTCTTAAAGGTGAAACTGCAGTCAAGCTTTATGGTGAAAAAGGTAAAAACGGTGTGATTGAGGTTACGACAAAGAAAAACTGATTCATGATAGAATCAATGTCTTTCCAGACATAGAGGTCATGAGTTTTAAGGTTAAAGGCGGCCTTCGGGCCGCTTTTTTTATTATAATTTTATACATTTTGAAGCACAACTGAAAAGTATTGAGCGATTAAAATCAAAATCAATTTAAAAATGAATATCACCAAGTGATGGTGGACGTTTATGAGCTGATGATTAATGCTGAATAATTTTTTTCTAAGGCTGAATTTTTGGGTTTATCCCGGTCTAAAGTTTCTGAAATCCTATCTGGTAAAAGAAAGCCTGATGTATCTTTTTTAAAAGGAATTTATGAACGGCTGCACATTGATGCAGATTTTTTGCTGACCCATGTATAGTAAGCATTCAATGCCTCTCCGCTTCTTTGCTTAATTTTGATCCATCCCCAAATGCCAGATTATGCAGGAAGCTTATATTGTCGCCGGACTTCGAACCGCTGTAACCAAAGCCAAACGCGGCGGTTTTCGTTTTACCCGTCCTGACGATCTTGCCATTGATGTCATCCAGCAGCTCATGGCAAGTATCCCGCAATTGGAAAAGACACGTGTAGATGATGTGATGGTGGGCAATGCTGTTCCCGAGGCCGAACAAGGGCTCCAGGTGGGCAGAATCATCGCTGCCAGGGCTTTGGGTCACCATGCGCCAGGCATTACTGTGAACAGGTATTGCGCGTCTGGGCTGGAAACCATTGCCATGGCGACTGCTAAGATCAGGGCAGGGATGGCCGACTGCATCATTGCTGGAGGGGTAGAAAGCATGAGCATGGTTCCTGCTGCCGGTTGGAAAACAGTTCCATCCTTCAGCATCGCTGCAGACGATCCCGATTTTTATTTGAATATGGGGCTGACGGCTGAAGCAGTAGCAAAGGATTATAAGGTTTCCAGGGCTGAACAGGATGCATTCTCCCTCTCATCACATCAAAAGGCATTACAAGCTATTCAACACGGGTATTTCAAAAATGGCATCGTTCCTATAACTGTCAAGGAAGTTTACTTGGATGAAAAAGGAAAAAAGCAGGAAAGGAGCTTTGTTGTCGATACAGATGAAGGAGTCAGGGCAGACACCAGCCTTGAAAGCCTTTCAGCTCTTCAACCTGCCTTTGCCATCAATGGATCCGTGACTGCAGGAAATTCTTCACAAACCAGTGATGGTGCAGCTTTCGTAGTGGTGATGGGAGAGACCATGGTAAAAGAATTGGGTCTTCAACCACTGGGGCGATTGGTACACTGTGCTGTTGCGGGGGTGAATCCAAGGCTCATGGGAATAGGACCGGTTGAGGCCATTCCCAAACTGCTCAAGGCAGTCAACATGCGCCTTGAAGATATTGATCTCATTGAGTTGAACGAGGCATTTGCGGCCCAGGCCATTGCGGTGATCAACACCCTGGAACTCGATTCGTCAAAAGTCAATATCAATGGAGGTGCCATTGCTTTGGGTCATCCATTGGGCTGCACAGGTGCTAAACTCAGCGTTCAAATGCTTGGGGACTTAAAGCGATTGAATAAAAAATATGGCATGGTTTCAGCCTGTGTGGGAGGTGGTCAAGGCATTGCTGGTCTGATCGAACAGTTTTAAATATTTGCAATACTGTTGCAAATATTTAAATTTTCATTAGTTTTGGGCTTCAAATGAAGCCATGAAGTTTTTGTCGGCAATTTCATTTTTCCTTTTGTTTTCTGCATTTGTGCAAGCACAGTGTATCCTGACCATTAGTGGTAACGTCAAGGATGCAGATACGCGTTCTGCACTGATGGGGGCAACTGTTTCTATCATTGAACTCAAAAGGACAATCCTGACCGACAATGAGGGAAAATATACTTTTTCGGGCATTTGTCCTGGAGACTATACCTTGCGGATTACCCATGCAGATTGTCAGGCACTTGACTTTCATTTTCACCTGAAAGAAGACATAGTCAAATCATTTCAATTGTCGCACGCTGAAAACCTATTGAAGGAGGTGGTTGTTGTAGGCGCCACTTCAGTAAGGCCAGAAGGGATGACAGGTGAACTGAAGGGCAAAGAACTTGCGGCAACAAGAGGCTTGACATTGGGTGAGTCGCTTCAGCGCATTACAGGTGTAACTGTATTGCAAACCGGAAACAATATTTATAAGCCAGTCATTCAAGGGCTTCACAGCAGTAGGGTATTGATTCTCAACAATGGCATCCGTCAGGAAGGCCAACAATGGGGCAGCGAGCATGCGCCGGAAATAGATCCGTATGTTGCCAATCGACTTACTGTCATCAAAGGAGCAGCGTCCGTCCGTTATGGCGGCGATGCCATTGGTGGTGTGGTATTGGTGGAACCACGTTTGCTTCAGTATAAAAAAACAGTTCAGGGAGAAGTAAACCTGGCCGCTTTCTCCAACAACAGGCAAGGCGTACTTTCTGCTGTCTTGGAGGGTGGATTTGACCAACGGGAACAGACTTCCTGGAGGGTTCAAGGTACTGTAAAACGCGGTGGCAATGCGAAAACGGCAGATTACTGGTTGAAGAATTCAGGTGTGGAAGAAATGAACATGTCTGCAGCTGCTGGGTGGAAAAAAGGCAACAAAAATCTGGAGTTGTTTTACAGCATCTTCAATACCCGAATCGGCATTTTTTCCGGTTCACACATTGGCAATCTAACTGACCTGGAAAATCTCGTCAGGGCAGCTGTTCCTCCAGACTATATCAAGGATGAGGGATTCAGTTATGCCATTGGCCGTCCTTATCAATTCGTCCAGCACCACCTTTTCAAGCTAAAGGCATTTTCGGAAGAAATTGGTAAAAGCAGGCTCAACCTGATCTTTTCATCACAGTTGAACATCCGCAAGGAATTTGATATCACGAGAACTGAAACCGATTTGCCCCAGCTTCAACTGAATCTTCAAACCCATAGTGCAGACCTCGTATGGGAACATTTTTCCGCAAAGAAAATCAAGGGGTCAATCGGTGTCAATGCCATGTACCAAGACAATTATATCAATTACAGGTATTTTGTCCCCAACTACCAATCCATTGATCTTGGTATTTGGGCGGCAGAACGCTATCAGCATGAAAACTGGCAGGTTGAAATGGGCTTGCGTTTCGATAGCAGGAATCGTTTCAACATCAAGGACAACGACAAGCAGCCTTATGATTTGCTGATGGGCAACATGTTGGTGCCTGGAGATGCCTATGGAAAGAGAAGTTTTTCAGGACTTTCAGGAACCGGTGTCGTTGCTTATAAATTCAACGAGAATTTGCGTACTTCATTTACCGCATCTACTGCATGGCGTGCTCCTCAGGTCAATGAGATGTTCAGCAACGGGCTGCACCATGGCGCAGCCAGGATTGAGCGGGGAGAAGCAAAACTCAGTCCCGAAAAGGCGTATAGCGTATTGGGTACTCTCATATACAACACTGAAAAATGGGAGGCGGAGTTTGGCGTCTACAACAAGGAAATCCAGGATTTCATTTACCTCAAGCCGGTTTATCCTGCTTTGTTGACCATCCGTGGTGCTTTTCCAGCCTTTGATTATGCGCAAACCAATGCCTCCTTAACCGGCATGGACATGCGCTTGGCTTATCGGTTTACCAATCATTTTCAAACACACCTGAAAGCATCCGTACTGCGGGCTTATGACAAGACTGCAAAGACATGGTTGATTCAAATGCCTTCTGATCGATATGAGTCTGATCTTGAATACAGTTTCATTGATGGCAGGAAGCTCAAGCAATCTTCTCTCAAGTTGGGGTTTCAGTATATAACAAAGCAGACACATGTGCCGCCTACTGGTAACATCAAGGTGACTGATCTGGCGGGTAACACAACGATGCAATCAGATTACATGTTGCCTCCGGATGCCTATACGCTTTTCAATCTCGAGGCAACAACCGGGATTGAGTTCAAGAAACGCAGGTTGGATGTTGTATTTGGAATCAACAACCTTTTTGACGTTGCATACCGTGATTACATGAATGCCTTTCGGTATTTCGCATTGGATCGCGGAAGAAACATTTCCTTAAAAATCAAATTACCCATTTAAATGTTTTTGAAAATGAAAAAAATGAATTTGCATTTGGTGGCACTGATGTTTTTATTTGGTTCTTTTATTTCCTGCAAAAAAGATTCAGTGGCAGATCCCAACGAAAGCGAGTTGATTACCACAGTAAGGGTCAAGCTGACGGAAAAGCTGTCAGGCGTGCAAACGGTTTATGAATTCAAGGATCTTGATGGTGTTGGTGGTGCAGCTCCTTCAAAGTTTGATGAAATTGTGTTGACAAAAGGGAAAGTGTATGATTGTACACTTCAGTTGCTGAATGAAAGCAAAACCCCTGCTGATGATATTACCCTTGAGGTAGCTGCCGAAGGAGTGGATCACCAGATTTATTTATCAGCCTCAGATGCGCTGGCTGTCATCTCCAATTATAGCCTAGACAGCAAGGGTTTGCCGTTGGGTATCACTTCAACTTGGACAACTGCAGCAGTTGCGGGAACTGGCACACTCAATGTCACCTTGAAGCACAAGCCAGGAGTAAAAGCTGCCGGGGACCCGGTTTCCAAAGGCGACACGGATATTTCTGTTGATTTCAAACTGTCAGTGAAATAGATAAATCAGCTGAAGAGGTTGAAGGGGGTTAAGACTTGAATCCCTTCACCGCTTCAACCACCTCAACTCCTTCAACTTTTTTATTACATGGAAATTTCAATCACCACTCCTGCGTTGCTTTTCCCTGCAATCAGTCTATTGTTGCTTGCATATACCAACCGCTTTCTTGCGATTGCCAGTTTGGTACGCAAACTCTTTGATGATTATATTCATCTGAAGAACAAGAAAAACCTGTTGTTGCAGATCAAAAGCCTGCGGAAACGGTTGAATTATATCCGTTATATGCAAGCGGCTGGTGTTTTCAGTTTTTTGCTTTGTGTGGCTTGTATGTATTGCATTTACAGATCTTGGGATGGTTTGGCCAATATCTTGTTTGCAACCAGTCTTCTTACTTTATTGGTCTCCCTGTTCTTTTCTTTGGTGGAAATTTTCCAAAGTACCACCGCATTGGAAGTGTTGCTCAGTGAAGTGGAAGATTTGACGAGTTAGAAATTTTTCTAATTGCGCGCCAGCAATTCTTTCATGCCAAGGTTTTGAGTTGTTCTACCAGTCGGGCTTCGACCTTGTACTTCTCCGAAATGATGGTTGGATGTATTCCCGATCTCAGCTCTTGCAAAATTAAAACAGATAGTTGGATTCCCTCGATTTTACCCAAAACTTCACCTTCAGCCAAACCTTCAGCCAAACC
>JAURJU010000101.1 GCA_030832085.1 Chitinophagales bacterium
GCGCCGTATTCCTCACGAAGGGCCATCAGTCCGGGCATCTCTGCCTCAGCCAGCCTGATTTCCTTTCTGCCCCATTCTGCAAGGGTGATATCTTTGACCTTATAAGGCAATGCAAAGTCAATTTGTGCGGGAGTTGTCATGTGCGTTTAAAATTTTGCGCAAAGCTAGCTTTAATTGGGTAAATAGTCTAATTAGAGCGGATTTTTCATGAGGTCCAGCAACATGATATGGTCATCCAGAACATGACCGTGTTCTATGATGGTAACAATGTCCTGTTCAATGGTAAAGCCCATGCGCTTGTAAAAGCCAACTGCGGGGTTCCTTTTGTGCACATTGAGCTCCAGCTCCTTGCACCCCAAGGGCATTGCCTCTTTGGCAATGAATTTCAGGATGGCCCTTCCGATTCCCATTCCGTGTAACTCAGGCTGCAAGTAAAGTTTGTGTACCCTGAACCTGATGGGCTCACCTGCTATTTTTTCTGAATAGGACGCGTAGCCAACTTGTTCATTGTTCCATTCCACCAAAACAAACTGATGTCCCAGATTTTTCATTTGTCCTGTCAATCCATCCTTGCTGTACCATGTTGATAGCATGAATTCAATTTGCGCCATGGGAACAATGGAAGGATATACCTTTTTCCAAATTTCATCACTCAACCTTTGTATCGTCGATATTGACTCAAGTGAAACTTTAGTTATATTAATCATCAATTTGATTTACAATATTTAATTTTGATTTATTTAGATGTTCTCTGATGGCTTTTTTGGACAGAAACAGGCCGGTGGACAATGATGCCAATGCCCCCAGGAACAATAAGAGGCCTGTGTTGTCTGGATTGGTTTTGTGATGGTCTTGCAGGAAAAGAAAGAAATCATAGCTGCCATGAAAGACTATTGCCCAAAATATGGCTGAAATCAGTAAAAACTGTTCTTTTTGGGGTGAAAATCGTGCTTTTCCCATGAAATATCCCATGATAATGGCAAAAGTTGCATGTGCTGGTACGGCAAGAAAAAGCCTCAATATGCCTGTCATCATACCGTATTCACTGACATATGATATGTTTTCTACCGTTGCAAAGCCCATGCCCACCATTACCGCATAGACAATCCCATCGAAGGGTTCGTCAAAGGCAGGTTTTCTATAGGCATACCACCTGAGCATGAAGAATTTGGACAGCTCCTCTGGAAGTGCTACAAATAGATAGGCGTTTATGGCTATCCCTCCAATGGTCTTGAAAAGCAGGGGAAAGGCGGTCGTGATCTTTGCCGCAAGGGTTTCCAGTCCCAATGCAACCAGGATGCTCGCCATTCCGAGTGCAAAACTGATGATAAGGTGTCTTTTGGGTTCTTTGTTGTACTCATCCTTGAAAATAATATACGCCGAAATTGCCACCCCAGGGGCAATGGCCAAAATAAGCCAGTTCATGCAATGGTTTTAATAAAGTTAAAAACTTATTGCCAACAGCACCAGAATCTTCTATAATTTAGTTTATAAGATGGACCCAATGATTTTACAGTTAATCATATTTTCATAATGGATGAATATATTTATTTGTTGTAAATTAATTTTATAAAAAATTTAATATCAAATATTTATGAATTATATCTTAAAATTTACTTTGCTTATAATTTTAATGATTCATGGATCATTTTCAATCTATGGACAGCGATTTGGGGGCAACCCTTCCGCTCTCAAATGGAAGAAAATGGGTGGGGATGCTGTTGATGTTTTATTTCCGGCCGGAACCGAATTTGCAGCCAATCGGGTCAATGGGATTACTGGGTATTTAGAAAAAATGGCCTCTCCTAAGCTGGGAAATGCCACCAGGAGAATCCCCATTGTACTGCAAACCTTGCCTACAATTTCAAATGCCTATGTAGGACTTGCTCCCTGGAGAAGTGAGTTTTTTCTTTATCCGCCTCAAAATGCTTTGACCCTGGGTTCAACGGGTTGGCTGGATAACTTAAGTGTCCATGAGTACAGACATGTTCACCAATATGCCAATTTTAGAAAGGGTGTTTCAAAATTTGCATATTGGGTTGCAGGTGAGGAAGGCCAGGCCTTGGCCAATGCTGCTTCCATTCCGGATTGGTTTTTTGAGGGGGATGCTGTCTATGCTGAAACAAAATACCTCTCCCAGGGTCGGGGCGTTTTGCCGTCGTTTTATGATCCTTTTCGCAGCCTTTGGCAGTCAAACCAGCAATACCGCTATCAAAAGCTTCGCAGCGGTTCATTGAAGGACATGGTCCCCAACCATTATGAACTTGGTTATTTTTTGGTTTCCTATGGATACGATGCATACGGAGAACAATTTTGGGCCAAGGTTACCGATGATGCTGCCCGTTTCAGGGGACTGTTCTATCCCTTTCAGGCAGCCATAAAAAAACATGCCGGCATTCCTTTTCGGGAGTTTGTTTCGCGTTCACTTCAATTCTATAGGGCAAAAATGACCTTGGAGGATGTAGATTCATCATTAAGGCCAATCAATCAAATCGATTTCAAAAGGGTGGTTGATCATCATTTCCCTCTTTGGGTTGGCGGTGATTCTGTTTTGGCCCTCAGAAAACCCTATCACCGGTTGCCACATTGGGTAGTTTTTGACAAAGGGAAGTCCTTTTCTTTAGGAATCAAAAGTATCGGCCCGGATGATTATTTTACATACAAGCGTGGCAACATCGTGTACAGTGCAATCAGTTATGATCCAAGATGGCAGTGGAAAGAATTCAGTGATATCGTCCTTTTCAACATTTATGATCGAACAGAAAGGAGGTTGACAAAGGGCAAGCGGTATGTTTCAGCAGACATGTCCAATGATGGTCAAAAGTTGATTGCCGTAGAAGTAAAAGCGGGTGGGCAGACCGATCTGGATTTGATCGATCAGTCGACAGGAAAGGTCTTGCGAAAGTTTACAAATGTACCTGATTTATACTTTAGTTATCCTGTGTTTAGTAGTTCAGATTCATTGATATATGTAATTTCAAGAAAGTCAAATGGAACATCTGCAGTTTTGAAGCTGGATCCATCATCTGGCATATTTTCAATGGTTTTGCCCTATGTCAATACACCCATTTCTTTCCTGAGGGCCAGGGGAAACAAGCTGCTTTTTACGGTTTCCCAGGGTTCAAGCAATCAATTTTGGGAGCATGACCTGGTCACGGGGAAGTCGGGTTTATTGGCTTCAGGATCCACCGGTACTTATGCTGGGGATGTCCATCTGGATGGAAAGCAGGTTGTATTCAGCAGGCCAACTGCGGAGGGTGAGCAAGTATATACGACCACATATCATTCCGTTGAATCCGAAATTGGGGCATTGAAAAAGACATCGGCCGCTGGAGCCCTCTCGAACTTGGAACCAGTTTCCAACAGCGTTACGGACTATAAAAGATCAAGCCATCTGATCAATGTTCACTCATGGAGACCATTTTATGAGCAGCCAGAATGGAGTTTTACACTGTATGGCCAAAACCTGCTCAATACGATGGAATCTTCTTTTGAATACGCCTACAATGAAAACGAAGGGTCGCAAAGGCTTGGCGCCAACTTGGCATATGGTGGACTTTATCCTTGGGTCACTGGAGGTACAAATTATACCATTGATCGCACATTCAAAGACAGCAGCCGGCAAATCAATTGGAACGAATGGAATGGAAACCTTGGGGTAAGGCTTCCGCTAAATTTCAGTTCCGGTAAGCTGTATAAGAACCTCGACCTGTCGGCTAAAATATATGCAGTTTCAATTGATTATGAGCAAAATAGAAATGTTAATCTACATAATAAGTTTATTCAATATGTGCAACAACAAGTCATTTGGTCAGTACAAACACAGCAGGCCGTACAGCACATTTATCCCCGTTTTGCCTTTGTGACAAGACTTCAGAACCGGTTTGCGGTGGGCAATTCCAGGGCGCATCAATTCTATTCAGGCACCCAGTTGTATTTGCCGGGTATTGGCAGGAATCACTCCTTCGTTTTGGGGTTCAATTATCAAAGAAGGGACACCCTGAGGCAATATTCCTTTTCCAATGGATTTGCCATGGCCCGGGGATACGAAGCCTTAGACTACCCCCGCATGTGGAGAATGTCTTTCAATTACCACATGCCTTTGTTGTATCCGGACTTTGGTGTGGCCAATATCGTGTACTTTCTCAGGGTAAGGAGCAACTTCTTTTATGATGACATGCATCTTAAAAGCCTGAGAACCAATAGGATAATCAATCTCCGAAGCATTGGAGCAGAAATCTATTTTGATACCAAATGGTGGAACCAGCAACATGTGACCTTTGGCATACGATACAGCAGGTTGCTGGATGCAAAATTGTTCGTGAAGCCCCCCAATGTAAACCGATGGGAATTCATCCTGCCTGTAAATTTGCTGTCCAATTAGAATTCAACAATAAATCCAAAGCTGGGTGTTGAAAAAGCATCACTGTTTTCCAGCAGCAGGGGCACGGCATTGCTGCCGTCGATCCTGATGGGCTTACCATCCGTGGTAGCAAAACCTGCAGTTCCATTTCTTTTGAACGTGTATTGTGCTGCACCAGGAGTTTTTGCCACATACCAATTGGTCACATCAAGATAAAGGTCAAGCGTAAACTTGTTGAAATTCCACTTTTTATCAATCCTGACATCACTTGCATGAAAGGCATCCAGGCGGAGGGAGTTGTATTTACCATTGTCAAGTATGCCTGTTCCTTGCGTAAGGTAATTTAAACGGGAAGCGGTCATGTCAAACGGCGTATAGGGGGCGGCGCCCTGGTACCTGAATTTTAAGCCAAGTTCCCAGTTTCTTTTGAACTTGTAGCCCCAAGTCAGGCTGACCAGGTGACGGTTGTCCCAGCTGGCAGGCACATATTTCCCCTTCAGGTCCGTGAATGTTGAGTGGTAAAAAGTATAGCTGAGGATCCCGAAGAAGCGCTTTGTGAGCTTTTTCTGGGCCAGGAATTCAATTCCATAGGCCTTGCCCTTTCCGCCCTGGCTGACGGGTTCATTTCCGATGCTGCCAAATTCAGTACCCTTGTTGGCAAGGCTCACACCATCCAGCAAACTGATGGGGTAATTGGAGTACCCTTTGTAAAATCCTTCCAGCGTAAAGCGGAGAGAACTGTTGGGCATGTGCTCAATTCCTGCAACATAATGGGTACTGGTGATGTATTTTCCGGGGTTTGAATAGATGGGGGACGAAATGGTTGAAGGCGATGCATTGAAATATGCCAGTTGGGTATAGGCTGGAAGCTTGTGGTATTGGCCTATGCTGGCATTCAGGTTGGTTTTGCTGGTGGCCGCATAGCTGAAGGCGAGGCGGGGGGAGAACTGCTTGAATGGATTGGCCTCGCTGTTGCCCAAGGAGTTTCCGTCAATGCGGGTTCCCAGGCTGATGGCCATTCTTTCGTTCATGACTTTTTTACTCAGTTGAATGAATGCGCCATATTTAAGGAAGTCAACCTTGTTGGCACTGCTGATGGTCACCGCTGGCTGAATGATGGTGCCTGCTGTATTTTTAACCGCTTTTCTATAAACATTGAAATAGCTGTTGTCAAAAT
Source organism: Chitinophagales bacterium (assembly GCA_030832085.1). Classification (GTDB taxonomy): domain Bacteria; phylum Bacteroidota; class Bacteroidia; order Chitinophagales; family Chitinophagaceae; genus Pollutibacter. The sequence goes on from JAURJU010000101.1 coordinate 5,541, forward strand.
CAACATACTGTGCACTGGCGCCATAACTGAGCTTTACCCCATTGACTAAAGTACTGGCATCGAAACGGAGCTTGTTTTCGGTTTCGGTACTGTTGGTCATCAGTGTTCTTGTGGCGTCAGTTGGATTGTCATTGTCCTCGTATTTGTCAGCCTGGTTATTCAGTGTATTTCTGCTTAAGGCAATATTCCAATATCCATTGGAAATCAGCTTTTTAAGGCTTGCTCCAATTGTATAATTCCATTGGTTGATCATGGGATTGGAATTGATGACATAGAGTTTTTCGTCGCTGGCCTCCTTGGGCGCAGCAAACTTGAACTCATCTATGGCACCAATGCCCATGAAGCTCAGGGTTGTTTTGTCGTTGATTCTGGTGGTTGTTTTGAATTGGTAATCCCAATAGTTGGGCCTGATGGGGAGGTCGATGGCCTCAAAAAGGAGCTGCAGGTAGCTTCTTCTGACCGACGCAAGGTAGGTTGTCTTTTTGGACAGCGGTCCATCAAGGGTTATGGCCAATTCTGTTGCACTGAGGATGACGTTTCCCTGGGTTTTGTAATTGTTGCCTGACTTCTGTTTGAACTGCAGCACACTGCTGAGGGCATTGTCATATCGTGCGTCAAATGCACTGGTATTCATTTTTACTTCTTCAATGAAGTTGGCATTGAGTATGCCTTGTGGACCGCCTCCGCTTCCCTGAGTGCCAAAATGGTTGATGACCGGAATTTCAATGCCATCGAGGTAATAAACGTTTTCACTGGGTGCTCCTCCTCGAATGATGATATCGTTCCTGAATCCACCTCCACCAATGCCGCCTCCGACACCGGGGAGTGATTGGATTACTTTGCTGATGTCGAAGTTTCCTCCCGGGTTTCTCTTGATTTCTTCAGTGGTCATCCGCTGAACGCTCAGGGGGGATTCAAGACTGGTGGCTTTTGCCGAATTTCTTTTGTTCAGGATGACAATCTCATCCAGTTTTTTGGCGTCAGGTTCCAATTCTATCGTCAAAGTGGTTTCATTGCCTGATGTAAGAACAACATTGTTGAGGGTTTTTTCAAGGTAGGTAATCCTTGTGACCTTGAAATTATAGGTACCCGGGGATCCGGTTATCCTGAAAAACCCTGCTGAGTCAGTGCTGACACCCTTTCCGGTTGGCAGGATTTCAATGCTTACACCCGCCAATGGTTTTTGCGTATTCTTGTCTATAACATATCCGCTGATGCGTGCTTGTGGGATATTTTGTGCTTTCAGTACAGCATTGATGAATAGCGTGAGGCTGAGAACGAAAAGGAATTTGAAGTTCATTTTATGTATTGATGGTCCTAAAAACAAAACCATTGTTCAGTAATATGGTTCATTTTGTAGCAGATATTCTCAACAAAATGTAAAATGAGCAACACTTCAATGCTGGTGCAGATCTTTTCAAAAAAAGTTGTTGCCTGAAACCATGATAAATTGATGAATTTATTTTGAATCAAGAAATATGATGTCTATATTTGCAACCCGTCAGGGAGTTTAGCTCAGCTGGTTTAGAGCATCTGCCTTACAAGCAGAGGGTCGGCGGTTCGATCCCGTCAACTCCCACACCAATAAAAAAGGGTTACAATTGTAACCCTTTTTTATTTACTTGATTTTCTTGAGGTAGATATTTCGGTATTCCACTTTCATTTTTGCCATCACATGCACCTGAAGACCAATCAGGCCATTAAACTTGCGTTTTACAGGGTCTTCATCAGTGGTTTCGCTCATCAGCACACCATTGATATAATGGCGAAGGTGATTGCCTTTTGCAATGATATGGATCTCATTCCAATCGTCCTGCTTGATCTTGGCTTTTAAATCATCAGTATTGCCAAGGCTGCCGGTTATTGTTGGTTTTTGCCCCTCTTTCAACACAGACTGTTCTCCACGCATGGCCAGAAAGCCACGACCACGCTCCTCATAGTTTTGACCAGTGTATCGATTGGCACCATCAATATCAGCCTGGTATCCCTTGAGGGCGAAGGCCAGGTTTTCCACTTTTTCGCTGCGGTATTGCACTCCGCTGTTTCCTTCAGGACTGATGCGGTACTCCGCCTTGAATTCAAAATTTTCAGGGATATTGCCCCGGTAAATCATGAAGGTATTTGTCTTAAGGGGTTTTTCCTTGGATACTACTCCAACAAGACTTCCGTCAACAATACTCCAATGGGAGGTATCTCCTTCCCAGTTTTTAAAGGTTTTACCATTGAAAATCTTCCTGAAACCAAGATTGTTTTGTGCGTCAGCAACAAACGACAGCATGCTCAGGAACATTGAAAACAGAATCGGTATCTGACAGCGGGTATTCATGGAACTCCTTTGAAATTGATGTAAAATTGGTTTTTGACAGTTTAGCAAGTTTTCCAGCTACGGGTTGCGGCGGAGTCCAGCACGGCCTGGCAAACCTTTTGTGTTTCCAAGGCTTCCTTGAAAGTAGGTGAGCAGGGCTTTCCAGTTTCAAGACTTTGGAGAAAATCAGCCACCTGGTGTACAAATGAGTGTTCATATCCAATGCCAAGACCCGGTACCCACCATTTGTTCATGTAGGGCTGTTCACCATCGGTGACATGGATGGAACGCCATCCCCTGAGGTTGGATTCGTCACCGTTGTCAAAATATTCCAATCGGTTCAAATCATGAAGATCCCAGCGTATGGATGCGTTTGCACCGTTGATTTCAAATGTGTACAGTGCTTTGTGTCCACGGGCATAGCGCGTCGATTCGAAAAGGCCGAGCGATCCATTGTTGAATTTGCAAAAGAAAGAACAGGCATCATCGATGTGCACTTGCTCCACTTTTCCTGTCAGCTGGTGCATGCGTTCCTTGACGAATGTTTCAGTCATTCCAGAAACTTCTTTGATGCCACCATTGAGCCAGATTGCAGTATCAACGCAGTGGGAGAGGAGGTCCCCAACAACCCCTGATCCGGCAACGGCGGCATCCATGCGCCACAAAGCTTCTCCACCCTGGGGCAGGTTTTCGTTTATGGTCCAATCTTGTAAAAAGTTTGCACGGTAATGGTAGATCTTGCCCAGCTTTCCAGACTCAATGATGTTTTTGGCAAGTGTAACAGCAGGAATTCTCCTGTAATTGTACCACACAGTGTTCTTTACTCCTGCTGCCTCAATGGCATCCACCATCACTTTGGACTCTTCAAGATTCCTCGCCAATGGCTTCTCACAAAGGATCATCTTTCCTGCCTTTGCAGCTGCGATGGCAATCTCGGCATGGGTATCATTGGGCGTGCAGATATCCACTGCATCAATATCGTCCCTTTCAATCAGCTTCCTCCAATCGGTTTCAGTGCTTTCAAATCCCCATTGTTCTGCAAACGCTTTCAATTTGGTTTCGTTGCGAAAACAAACCGCTTTCAATACAGGAGTGTATTCCAACCCTGGAAAGAAGTTGCGTATCCTGTTGTATCCGTTGGAATGGGTTCTTCCCATGAATCCACCTCCAATCAATCCGATATTCAGTGTCTTTTTTGTTGACATCGTATAATGTATTTAAGGTTTAAAATTGGTTTTGTTAGGCAACTGTCCATCCGTGATGGTTTCTTACTTTGATCAATGCTGACAGAATATCATTCCAGGTTTGTTGCTTCATCATCACCTCGTTGGAGAACATGCAACCATCCCAACAAATGTGCTGGAAGGCTTTTGTAAGTTCACCCTTTTCATCGCGCAGCCAGAATCCTGCGTGTTTGGCGATGTCAAGCTTTCCATTAGGATCTAGTGCCTGGCAGTGCCGTCCTGTTTTATCATGAGAGCCGGTTCCATGAACAGTACCATCGTTCTGTGCCACATGAAAATCAATGGTCCAAGGACGCAATGCACCCGTGAGTTTTCTCAATCCCTCATCCAAGGCAGCACCATCGCTCCAATCAAAATTTTCAGGAAGGATGCGGTGTTCAGGGGCATTGTAACCCAACAGGTAAAGCAAGGTATGGGCCATGTCTGCCTGGAAGCCAATGTTTGGACGATCAACGGCTTCAAGGGTGTCCACCATGGTTTTCCAGCTGTGCATGCCACCCCAGCAGATTTCTCCTTCAGCAGCAAGTCTTTCCCCGTAATCGGCAGCAACATCACAGGCTTCCCTGAATGTTTCTGCAATCAGTTTGGTGTTGCCTGCAGGATCTGCTGCCCAAGCTTCGGGCTTGCTTGCAGAGTCAATGCGGATAATGCCATAAGGGCGTACACCGGCATCGCGCAGCTTTTTCCCAAATTCGCATGAGCGGCGTACCATATCTACAAATACGGCACGGTCTTCTTTGCTGCCCATTGCCGGTCCACCCCAAATGGGCGCGACCAGGGAACCGATGTTCAGGTTGAGTGCGCCAACCTTGTCGGCAAGTTTTTTTATGCCATCGGATGTTTCATCGATATTGAAATGGGGTTCAAACAATCCAATATCAATACCATCGAATTTAATGCCATCCACAGACGCATTTGCAGTGAAATCAATCAGCGTATCCAGGGAAATTGGGGGTTCTGAATCAGGGCCTTTTCCTACGATGCCAGGCCATGTTGCGTTGTGCAGTTTTGGGTAGTTGTTTTGTGACATGTGCTTGCGTTTAGAATTATCAAATCAAAGATTGTGTTTTTTACATTGTGCTTGAATGAAGGACAAGCCTTTTTCCGCCATTTCCCAAGGGGCCGAGTATTCTCTCCACACATTGATGGCATTGGCAAAATCAGGATCGTTGCGGGAGAATGCTTCGATGGTCAGCCAACCACTATAATTGTTGGATGCAAGGCTGGCAAAGGTTTCATCCCAATGCACATGGCCATCACCTGGCGTGCCACGATCGTTTTCACTGATGTGCACATGTGCCAAAACAGGTGCAATGGTATTGATGGCATCTGTTGCTTTTTTCTCTTCGATGTTGGAGTGGTGGGTGTCATACATGGCCTTGACATTGGGATGTGCAGCCTTTACAATAAGATGGTTCAATTGCGCCATCGTATTGCAGAGGTAACATTCAAAACGGTTCAATGCTTCCAAAGCAAGTGTGATGCCTGCCTGGGCAGCATGTTCACCGGCCTGGTGGAGCACTTCTGCACACCATTTGTATTCATCTTCCTGTGGCGGTTTTTTTGAAAAGTTACCATGTGCAGAATGAAAAGGCCCGCAAAGAATTGAAGACCGCATATCGTGTGCGCGGTCGATGCCCCATTTGATGCGGTCCAATGCCTTTGCACGAACCAATGGTGAGGGGTCGACCGGGTTGCGTTCTGCATCCACAACAAAAACAGCAGTGGTTTCCAGGCCAATCTGTTGTGCATGGTCTCCAAAGCGCTTGTAGGCCGCATCATCAGGAGCACCAATGAAACATTCCACTCCATCATAGCCAATCGTTTTAAGCCTATCGATGATGGGGAATTGTTCATCTGAAACGACTGCAGACCACACCAGTGTATTGAATCCGATTTTATACATGTTTTTTATTTTCTGTAGGGAACATGGATTTGCATGGGTCCAGCCCATGTCTTGGGTATTTTTTTTCCGGCTGCCCAATGGATGGCATTGATGACCATGTGTTGGAAGGGCTCCTGATCGAAATCCTCCGGATGACCAAGGGTAGTGAAAAAAATGCGTGCACCATAACTGTTGATGCCAGTCCAGGCCACTGGGTTATCGTATGCATTTTTATTGTTGGGGTTGATGGAATGACCCATCATCAAAGCTTTTGAACCATTGGAAGGATAGTTGGGCAATACCTGGTACAGCCATGAACGAGCGTGAAAAGTTTTGCCTACACCCCTCAAAATGGGATCATCCGCAACACCATCGATCATGGTTACATCGGTGGATGATTCATGTCCATAATGGGTGTGCTTGTTGACGCCACCCCATCCTGGAGGGGTATTGAATGCGAATTCCCCAAAAGCATTCCACTTCTCCAGGGCATGTCCTTTTGGATAGTTGAAGGCATGCGTGGTGGTCCGAAAGCCCACCAATGGTTTTTTGGTCTTCAAATAATCTTCAATGTGTTGCACCTGATCAGCAGGCAGCTTTCGCCAGCGTAGATAAAATACCGCAAGGTCAGCATCCTTCAATGCTTCAAGCCCCGGGATATTTTCTTCGGCATTGTGGTTTGGATAGGCTTTCAATACCTTGACGCGAAAACCATAGTTTTTCTCCAGTTCCGCGGCAACAATCGGAAGGGTTGCTTCGCCACTGTATTCATGGTCTCCGGTTACAAAAACAATCAGCGGCTTTTTGGATTTCCCTTTTTTTTCAGGTTGTCCAAATACACATGCACTGGTCACCAAAAAAACTGCGAGGGCAATGTATGTTTTCGATAAAAAAATATTTTTCATGATTGATCATCAGTTTTTGATTCATCAAATGGGTTGGAATGTTCTGTTATTGTTTTTCCATGGGATGGAGTTTAAGCAATTCATCCGGTGTATAGAATCCGGATTTGTCTTTGATGGCTGCACGCACCTGTTTTACTTTTTCGGAGGTAATGGCAGGAGCCTTGTTGCCAAAGGCATTGCGGACATAGGTCAATACTGCAGCCATTTCATTGTCATTCAACATGCCGCCATATTGCGTCATTGGAACCTGACCGGGATATTTTTTGCCATTGACTTCAATGGGGCCATACAGTCCTTTCATGACGAGCTTGATCAATCTTTCCTCACTGCCAGTAACCCATGAAGAGGCCATCAGTGGTGGGAAACCTGCAGCTTCTAATCCCTTGCCATCTGCCTGGTGACAGGTATTGCAGTATCCATCCCGCATATAAATGGCTTTGCCAGCCGCCAACACTTCCGGTTTGATGCCTGCTGCTGTTGGCGCTTTGTCTTCAGCGGTTTGTTTTTTTCTGATGACACCATGACCATTGACATGGGCTTCTGCAGTGGTGTAGGCCTTGATGGCCCAACTGTCCAAAGGTTTTTTTCCTGCTTCCAGGATGATGGGCAATCCCTTTTCCTTGCTCAGCCAGGAAGCAGCAACGATGGCCTCTACGCGAACCCGGCTGCTGTCATCTTTGGCAGCAGCCATCAGAAGGGCAGCCTTGTCAGGCAATTCGTTGCCTGCAAATCTTACTACTTCCACTGCAGCTGACCTGATGCGGTAATCCTTGGCCTTAAGGAGTTGTCGCAGGAGCGGTTGGTCCACCTTGTTTTGCCCCCAGCTTACCCAGAGTCCTTCCAAAAGGAGTTTCTCGTATTTTGCTGAGTTCGGGTCGAGGCCGGCAATCCATTTTTTCAAGGCGGGGAGTACTTCAGCAGCATCGTGTTCCCTCAACTCTCGAAGCGTTCTATAGCGTGTGCGGTATTCAGGAAGTTTTAAATTTTCCAACAACTCAACAACTGATGCACCATCAACCTTTGCGGGCGTTACCAGCGGACGGGAAGGGTAGGTGACACGGTATATGCGACCATGGGTATGGTCACGCAACGGATCCCTGATGTTGTGTTGCATGTGCCCAATCAGGACATTGTGCCAATCGGCAATGTACAAAGACCCGTCTGGCGCGAATTCCAGGTCCACCGGACGGTAATTGATGTCGGAAGATCGAACCAGGTCCTGGCGGTGTTGTGTGGAATATCCTGCTCCGGCATCGAACATCTTGTGTTGCTTTGTTCCAAGAAATCCAATGGTATTGTTGATCAGCATATCGCCTTGCACTTCATCAGGAAAGTGCCTGCTGGAGACAAATTCAAGTCCAGAGGTTGGCCTTACCCTGTGTTTTTCTTCAATGATGCTTTCGGGTTTGAGCGTGGCTTCGCCATAGCGGGACTTTACAGTACCCGGTGTCATCCAGGTTACGTCAGGGCCTGAAGTTTCTGCATAAAAAACCTGACCCCACTCATCAAATGCAATACCCCATGGATTGGGAATCGACAATTGTGCAATGCGGTCCAATTTTTTCTTTTTGGTATCATAGCGGAAGAATCCGCCATTTGTGCCGCGTACCGGCCCGTAGGAGGTTTCAATATCATTGGCAAGAAATACACCTTGCCCCATGTAAATGGAACCTGATGCATCTGTGGTATAGGCATGGTGCGCATGATGGGTATCATGGTCATCAAATCCACTCAATAGAATTTCCCTGCTATCGCACTTGTCATCCCTGTTGGTATCTTTCAGCAACATGAAGTTTGTTCCCTGTGAAAGGTAGACACCCTCGGGAGCCAGTTCAAAGCCCAATGGCAACTGCAATCCATCAGCAAAAGTTATTTGCTTATCGGCTTTACCATCGTTGTTGGTATCTTCCAGAATGATGAGTTTGTCGTTGGGTTTAGGATCACCTGGTTTCCAATGGGGATAGGTAGGCATGACTGCCACCCAAAGCCTTCCCTTGTTGTCAAAGGAAATTTGCACGGGGTTGGCTAAATCGGGGAACTCCACCTCTGATGCAAACAGGTCAATCTTATAGCCTGGGGCAACAGTGAATTTATCCAAGGCTTCCTGCCCGTAAAGGTAGCGCAGTGCGGCATTGGGATCTTTGGGTTTATAATTGGTTTGTACTGGAGGAAGAACAGATGTTTTTGCATCTGCCGCTGCCATATCCATTTTTTTTCCTTGGGCTGCCATCCAAATCGCAGTATCCCTGATCAGGGTCATTTCCCTGATTTTCTTCTGTTCAGCAGGGTAGTTGTCTGGCCCAAACGGATCGTATCGCCTTCCAAAAACATGCACACCATTGGGGATTTTGAAATCATTGTGCCACATCCAGTTCTTTTCCATCACCGCATCATGGACCGCAGATCGGGTGGATGTTGATTTGATGGCCCGCTTTCCAAAGATCTCGTCTGCCAAAAATGGGCCAAACTTTGCGTAGCCGGCATCTGTCAATTGTGACCCATCAATGGTAAGGTCAGTCGATGGATCATCCAGCCATACTTTGCTTGGCGCAAAAGCATCAATGAAGGTCACCTTGTTTTTTCCAGCCACTTCTCTCATGGCCTGTGTGTAGAGCTGCAGGTTTGCATTCTCTGTTTTACCATTTGGAAGATCATATTGGCTGGAAAGATTTTCAAATGCGATGGGTGATACCAACGCCAATTGGGGTGCGGCTTTGCCATTGTATTGCTGTGCCAAGGTATGCTTGATGAAAGCATCCAGTTCTGCCTTATAATTGGCCAAGCCAGCAGCACCTTGGAAGGACTCATTGTAACCAAAGAATGCAATGATGATATCGGCCTTGTGCTTTGTCAACCATTGGTCTGGGTATTCTTCAAAACCTTCCAATTGTGCTGGTTTGGCCAATTCAGTTTGAAATTTTTCAGCACCAGGAAATGCCCATGGTGTCTTTCTTCCCGAATGTGGCCTGAATCCAGGCGTATTGCCTCCGTCACACATGTTCCGGACAACCAGCATGCTGTCTGGATAACGCAGGTGCATTTCAGTCTCAAAATAGTCTGCATTGATCATCCTGGATCCAAGGTTGTTGCCAATCAGGATGATGTGTGAGCCTTTGTTGATCTTGAGTTTGTTGGATCCCGGCAACATGAAAGCAAACATTCCTGAAGTTACAAGGATGGCGGCTATCCATAGTTTTTTCCAATCTGCACTGAATTTCAATTGTTTCATGGTCTTCGTTTATGGTATAATCAGGTCAGGATTGTTGGGGCCAAAATGCTTGAGGATTACAATAGGATCAGTGCTGGAAGTGTTTACGATTCTTACACCTGCCTTTGCCGCTTTTTCGCTGACAAAGAATTCGTCATTGGTCAGTTGCCCGTATCGAATAAGTGCAGGGGTTTCGATCTCCCAAACACCAAAGGTTCCCCTGCCTTGCATGACAATGATACCGTAAGCGGCCTGATCTGTAATGGTTACGGATTGACCGGGGAATACTGTAAGTTCCTTAGCACTGAAGGCATCTGATTTATAGCATACCCAATTTTCAACATAGCCTTTGGCTTTCATCGTTTCCAGTTCTTCCACCGGCTTGGGTGCCATAAAACGGTTGGCCATCATGTTGGGGTCAACATTCAATTCCCAATCCAGTACATCCATCAATGCATCATAATCACCAATGCTTTCCTTGGGCGTTCCATTCCAAAGCAATTCTTCCGGAATGACAGCCTCATTCACCAGTGACTGATACATGGCAAACACATCCGATGCTTTTTGTGGCTCGTATGTGCACATGCTTCCAGGTGCATGAAGCAGTCCTGGAGGTACGTCCCATCCGGTGCCGGGTTCTAATTTATATGCCTGTGAGTAGTTGGTGATTTTGTTGTCGCCCTTGGTGAAATTGAGCAGACAATCCTTGATGACTTCTTTGGGCGTGCCTGGAGCAATGCCAATAAACGTATACGGAAAATCACCACCATGGTTGTTCAATTGTGGCGGAAAATAATAGGCTTCGGGCTTGCCTTTTTGACCGATCAATGCAGCCTTTTCGTCATTGTGGTGCACGTGGTGCGGCAAGGGCCCCATGTTGTCAAAAAACTTCGAATACATGGGCCATCCTTGGTATTCATTCCACAAGCGGTCTCCAATCAATTCTCCCTTGAGCTCATCAACAGCATCTTTTAACAGGACTTGTTGTATGGTACCTCCATCCTGAAATACAACCGGGCTAAGCCCTTCGTTTTCGCCAGTGAGTGGGCCATTTTTGGCAGGGGTGGTAGAAGAGAGCCAGCGTTCATCGATGCCTCCTCTTTCTCCTCCCAATACATAATAATCGTCAGGGTGCAACTTGATTCTTCTGCCCGGTACACAAAACGACCTTGGAACCCATGTGGGTGCCAAACGCAGAATCCCTTTACCTTGTTCAAATGCTTTTTGTGCTATGCTTTTTGATTCCATACAACAGTGATTGAAATTTTAGTAATCAGTGAATATTTTTTGAATGGCTTTATTTCCTAGAATGGCATGCAATGAGAGGTCGTACTGAACCATTTCCCCGGGTGCAATAAAAATCAGAGATCCGTTCTCCCTTGCTTTTGATTGACCAATTGGATAATGGGAGCCAGGTTCAATTCCTGTTACATACTCTCCCTTGCCAAAATGTTGCCAGTTGGTCAGGCATGGCAACTGGGCCTTGTTGAACTGCAGTGCTACTGCCAATTCGAGTGTTGGGTTGTAGATCCCGCAAATGCAGTTTCCTTCACCATTTGGCTCAATGTCGACCATAGCAACTTCTTCGCCAGATCCATTGTGGGCCTCTAAGGTATCCCTGCAAATCTTGAACATTTCCGGGTTCGGAAAATCCTTCCCATCCCTTGTAAGCATGGGACCATTCCATCGCAGTTGACTTCCCTTGTCTGCCAAAGGCCAACCAAAATTGCAATGGTAGAGGATCATGTGTGGGGCTGGTGTGTTGCCTTTGTTGATGATTTCATCATGGATGCGAAAAGACGATGCACCAAGTGTTGCTGAAATGGTTCTCCTGAGTTCAAGGGATGGTCCAAAAATCCTGGATTCCCTGATGATGCCTGTGATGCTCATTTCCATAATTCCCCGGGCGGGATCGGGTTGAACAACAGAAACAATTTCTGCAGGGGTATTGCTATAGTTACCATGGATGCCACGTTCACCAAATTCATCTTTTTCAGGTCCGCCAACATGTGTCAGTCCGCAGGTGTTCACGATGCCACCGCCAAAAGTTCTGAGCCAATCCAATCCTTTGTCCGAGAGGGGTTGGGGAGGAGTAAATCCAGCATGGTTCAGCCAGGCAAGGTTGTATTGGTTGATGGATGCGTCGGCAATGTCCATGGCCCTGTCGATCAACACCTTGAACCTGAATCCAGATCCGGTATTGATCCAAGCAATGCGCATGCCACGGCTTATGCCATTGTCCAGTACAGAGGTCTCTATGCCTCCCAATTGTGACACATTGCCAACCTTATCGCTCCATATTTCTTGAACCATCTCGCTATTTTGAAGCAGTGTACACAGGATGCAATGGATTGCCTCCAGATTTCAAGTAAGCCATCAGGTCTTTCAATTCCTCAGGATTGAGTCCGTTGATCATGCCCGGCAACATCGGTGATACGTCAGATACCCTTGTTCGTACAACATCTTTTTTCAGGATGGCCTTGATGGTTTGTGTATCGAATGGATTTTGAGAAATGTAATATTTCAAATTGTCCTGGCGAATCAATCTGCCCAAAACAGAACCGCCTGTTTTGAGGAAGAAAACGGTGGATCCGTATTGGTCTGAAATGGTTTTGCTGGGAGAGATGATGGCCTCAAGCATGTCCTTGTTGGAGAACCGGGTTCCCAATTGAGTAAGGTCCGGGCCAGCAATACCTCCTTCACCCTTGATTTGGTGGCAGGTGCGGCAAAGCGAAGCGGCAAACATGGCCTTACCCTGTTCGAAGTTTCTTGTGCCGTTTGCGCTGTCAACAATGGCCAAAGCCTCCTCAACCTTCCAGCCGCGGCCAGGGCCTTTGGGTCTTACAGGTCCGATGTCCAAGCCTTTTCTGGCAAGGCTTACAATTTCATCACCTGACATTTTGTTGTAGGTGGCAAGACTTTCCTTGGGAACATTTTCCAATGCATTCTTTCTTGCCTTGTCAATAAACCCTACATAACAGACACCGCCTTTGTATCCGAAGGCAGTATAGTACCATTTGAAATAGCTATTCCTCAGTTCCGTTGTCCATCCATTCTTTGCCTGGCTCAGCACGTTTGCGTACCAGGTCTGGGTGAGAGGAGGCATTTTTGAAAGCATGCCAGCAATGTCCATCCCGTATTGCGGATTTCGGAGAATGAGGTCTGCGGATGCCGATAACGTTTTTTGTGCGTTCATGTCATCCTTTGCCAGCGTCAGCAATGCCATTGTTTTTTCAACTGCTTTGGGTGCATCAACATAGACCAGCAGTTTACTGAGCTCTTTATTGAGGTCGTTTGTAGCAGCAGGGAAGATGGGGCTGAGGAGGTTGGAAACAGCATTTTTTTCTGCTGCATCCGGGGCACCCATCCTTGTAAACACCAATTCAATGGCACGCATCAGATCCAGGCGTTGTGCATCAGAAAGTGTTGATATGTTCACTTTTGTCAATGCATCCAACAATGGTTTCTTGGTTTTAGGATCTCCGCGTCGAGCCAATCCGATGGCAGCATGTGTAAGTGTGACGGGATCTTTTTCATTCAATGTTTTTTCTGTCCACTCGCTCAAAGGTTGCGCTTCAACGGCAATTCTTGCAGCATAACGGATGAAACGATCCTTGTCTTTTAGGTAAGGCCAGGCCTCATTTACCGCACCTGCTTTGACATTGCCATGGAACGCTTCCAACTTTTTTCGGATTTTCTGTGCTTCATTCAATTCTGCAACAACCGGCTTTGCTTCTTTGCTTTCATTTCCAGCATAGTAAACACGGTACATGTCTGACTCCAAGCGTCTGCCTCCTGTCATGAAGTAGAGTGCGCCATCAGGCCCAACTACACCATCTGTAAGTGGAAGGGGAGAACCGGAAATAAATTCTTCTCCTGTTGCAGTATAGGAGGCTCCATTTGCTTTTGGATAGACAGCATAAATAATACCAAAACTCCAATCAAAAGCAAAGAAGGCATTCCGGTATTTTTCAGGAAATTTTGCATTTCCTCCAAATACAAAATTTGTTGGGGAACCTTGGCCTACATTGATGGCGGCAGGAAGGTTGTCTGCGTAATTGGGATTCCATTTGTGGGTGCCTGGTCTCCAGCCATATTCTCCTCCGCTGGTTACATGTAAAATTCTCGTGGGACGGTACCATGGTGTTCCGAAATCCCACTCCATGTCCGAGTCATAGGTAAACATTTCTCCGGCACTGTTGAAGGCAAGGTCAAAGGGGTTGCGAAACCCTGATGCAATCAGATCCCACTTGCTTCCGCTGGGATCAACCTGTGCCACCCATCCGCCATGGGATTCCACCGTATTGTCATGGCCATTGGGATCCTTGATCAACGGAAAGAGGTTGTCCTGCTTTCCATCGGGTATATTGCGGTAGGAGTCCATCTTTGGTATCTTGGTAAAATTTCCAGCAATTACAAAAAGAGATTGTTTGTCAGGAGAAAGAACAATGCTGTGCGGCCCATGTTCCCCATCGCCATCAAGCAGCTTGAGCAAAGTAATCTTGTCATACTGGTCGTCTCCGTCAGTATCCTGCAGGCGATAGAGTCCGCTTGTTTTTTTCAGCTTTGCATTGCCCCTGTGGTTGATCATGACATAAAGGCTATTGAATGCATACAGGAGTCCATGTGCATATCCCATGGAAACTTTTCCTTGGGTGGTATCGCTCATGAACGCCGGGTCATTGAGTACCTCAAGTTTTTCGATGGTTGTCTTGTTGACGGTATCTCCGATGGCTGGCACTTTTAACCGGTAAAGGAATCCATATTGGTCAGATGCAATAATCCGCCCCTTGTGATCAAAGGTCATGGATACCCATGAACCTTCCTGGTTTTCTGATGGTCCATACAGTCGTTCCGCTATAAAATCTTGTGGGAGTTTAAGGTTTGCTACTTTGGAATCTTTTGACAGGTAAAATTCCTGCTCATCACTGATTGAAAAGGAAATAACCAGAACAATGGGAAGCGCCAGCAGCAAAAGCCTGGACAAAGGGGTCAGTTTTTTTTTCATTAGAGCATTTTTTTTCATCAAAAACAAGGTCGTTTATTCAATCCGGTAAAGTGGAGCAGTTTGCTTAAATTGCCCCTGGTTTTATTTCCCGTAAAGTAGGGCTTACCCATCAATAAAAAAAATATATTGGGCAAAGTTTATGAACGGGTTTTAACCAGTCCATTTCATTTATTTTATCACAGTTTCGTATATATATGAATGAAAATTCTTCTAACAATCCTGTTCTGACCAAGCGACTGTTTTGGATAGGGCTTTTTCTTTCATGGGTATGCATATTTGCCATCCTGAATACCCTTGTTGTTTCAGGGGTTGGCGCAGGTGTGACGCAGCACCCATTCTGGGTGTTGCTTGGGAAACTGCATCCAGTGGTTGTACACCTGCCTATCGGTGTCTTTCTTTTTGCTGGTTTTCTCGAATTGCTTTCCATCAGGAACAACCCCATTGCGTATCGATCTGCCATTCAGTTGTGCCTCTTTGTTGGTCTGATTGGAGGGACTTTTTCAGCACTTTCAGGATTGATCTTGTCTTATGGCAGCGACCATGAAAATGCACTTTTAATGAAACACCAATGGGTTGGAATCCTTGTTTTGGTGCTGAATGCAATTTCCTGGCTCTTGCATACAAGGATCATGCAGGGTGCAATACCAAAAGCATTGCTGCATTTTCGCATCGTTCTTTTTTCCGCAACCGTTTCCCTTTTTTTTGCTACTCATTATGGGGCATCACTTACCCATGGCACAAATTATTTATTGGGTCAAGTAAATGTAGCGCCACCATCGGCAAAACTGAAAAAAGCAATCATCGATACACCGCAAGATGTACAGCCTGTTTCCATAAAAAATGATCCATTAACCCTTGAGCAGAGCATTGACCTTCATCTTCAGGTAAGGACCATTCTTGCGCACAATTGCTATAAATGCCACGGAGAAGAAAAGTTAAAAGGTGGACTCAGGTTGGATCATATTGATCATATTTTGAAGGGAGGAGAAAGCGGCCCTGCTGTCATTCCCGGCAAGGCATCAGAAAGTGAATTGTTCAAGCGCATCAGTTTGCCCGCTGGTCACGATGATGTTATGCCATCAGAAGGGAAAAAGCTTACAGCAGCGGAGATCAGGGTAATAGGTTTCTGGATCAACAGTGGTGCTTTGTGGCCTGACAGTCAGCAGTTGAAAAAAACATTTCGGGTTGCAGCGCTTGCGCCGCGCAATCCAACTTTGCCAAAGTCTTCATCTGCATTCGACAATTCCATAGACCAATGGACAAATGAATATTTCAAGCAGAAAAACCTTCGATGGCCCAGGTTGGCCGATGACAGGACTTTCATCCGAAGGGTGTATATGGACATCATTGGATTGCTTCCACAGCCTTCAGAAATGGAAGCGTTCCTTTCTGACCAATCTTCCAACAAAAGGGCAGCGTTGGTTTCGAAATTGCTATCGCGTCAAGACGATTATGCTTCCCATTGGTTGAGTTTTTGGAATGATGCCCTGCGCAATGATTACACTGGCACTGGATACATAACTGGCGGTAGGTTCAACATCACCGATTGGTTGTATACTTCCATTAAATCCAACAAACCCTATCCCCAGTTTGTAAAAGAACTGGTGAGTCCCACCAAGGAGTCAAAGGGCTTTATTGAAGGTATAAAATGGAGAGGGGAAATCAATGCCAGTCAACGAACAGAAATGCAGGCTGCCCAGAATGTTGCGCAGGTTTTTCTTGGACTGAACCTCAAGTGCGCTTCTTGTCACAACAGTTTCATCAGCGATTGGAAGCTATCTGATGCATACGGATTTGCCAATATTTTTGCAGACAGCTCTTTGGAGATCAACCGTTGTGATAAACCAACCGGCAAGTTTACACGTCCACAAATGCTCTGGAAAGATTTGGGGAAAATCGACAGCCTGGAATCACGAAAAGTGAAGATGGCGCAACTGGCGGAAATCATGGTGAAGCCAGAGAATGGGCGGCTTTACCGTACTGTCGTTAACCGCATTTGGAGGCAGATGATGGGTCGTGGATTGGTTGAGCCGGTAGACCAGATGGACAATCAACCCTGGAGCCAGGATTTATTGGATTGGCTGGCATTTGATTTTCAAAAAAAAGGTGGTGACATCAAAGCGTTGATTTACCAAATTGCTACATCAAAAACCTACCAAACAGCTTCAGTTGGACTCAAGGATCCCAATGACATTGTCCTTCAGAATTATACGTTCAAGGGGGTATTGAGAAAGCGCATTACGGCTGAACAATTTGCCGACATTGCAGGTGTGATTGTAGATCCGATTTTCCCCGATTCAATCATGAAATACAAACCAAAATTTGACATTGGGTTTGTTCCTGCAGGTGGGTTTTATGCACGTGCTGCATTTATCGCAAACAATTCTTTTTTGATTGCTATGGGAAGACCCAACAGGGAAAATGTTACCACAAGCAGGGAGACCCAGGCCAACTTATTGCAAGCACTGGAATTGACCAATGGAGACCGCTTCAATGCCATGTTGAAAAGAGGTGCCGTCAAATGGAAACAGCGGTATAACGATCGCGAATCCCTTGTTCAGGCAGTTTATCGGTTGGGCTTGGGACGCAAACCCAATTCCAGAGAGAAGGCCGTTGCTGAAAATCTAATGGGTTCCAATCCCAGCTTGGAGTCCATTCAGGACTTTTTCTGGGCCATCTTATTGTTGCCGGAATTGCAGATCATTGATTAAATTAGCATTGAAACATTGCCAATGAGCAACCACAAGGACAGAAGGAATTTTTTAAAGACGACCAGTGCTGCAACCATTGCAGCACTGGGTGCCTCCATGCCTCTTTCAGGTCTCTTGAGCAGCATGAAGCCCATAGGGAAGACTTCAACGGCAGATACAGTTATTCTGCTATGGATGGGCGGCGGCATGGCACATACCGAAACATTCGACCCCAAAAAATTTACTGCATTTTCCACTGGAATGAAATCCAACGATGTGTTGAGTACTTTCCAATCTGTGCCTACCGTTTTGGATGATGTCTATTTTTCAGAAGGCCTTCAATCCATAGGAAACGTGTTGGATAGGGGTACGGTCATTCGTTCCTATGTTGCAGCAGACATGGGGCATATCCTGCATTCCCGTCACCAATACCATTGGCATACCTGTTATCGGCCGCCACAATCCGTATCTGCTCCGCACATTGGATCCTGGATAGCGAAAGAGCTGGGGCCCATCAATTCAGCCATTCCGGCTTTTATTGATATCGGGCAACGTTTTACTGTAGGCGAAGGAGAGGAGCTCAAGGCCTTTCATACGGCAGGATTTTTGGGTAACGAGTTTGGTCCGTTCATGATTCCTGATCCAACAGCAGGATTGGAATCTGTGCGGCCCCCTGTAGGGATGAATGAAACAAGGTTTGAAAAAAGAAACCAGCTTTACCGTGAATTGATGAAACAAGGTGCCATGGGTGAATTTGGTTCGGATTATCACAAGGAATCCATGGTCCGTTCCATGGAGCAGGCCTACCGTTTGTTGAAGTCGCCGGAAGCTGCTGCATTTGACCTCAACAAAGAACCTCGATCAAGCTATGAAGTTTATAATACTGGAAGATTTGGCCTGGGATGCCTTATGGCAAAGCGACTCACACAGCAGGGCGCACGCTTCATCAGTGTGACCACAGAATATGAACCATTCATGAACTGGGACACGCATGAAAATGGCCATACACGTTTGAAGGAAATGAAAAAGAGGATTGACGCTCCCATTGCCCAATTGGTCAAAGATCTTGAAAAGTCTGGTCATCTGGACAGAACCCTGATTGTTTTGGCCACCGAATTCAGCAGGGACATGATGGTAGAAGGTCGACCCGAATTGAAGGTGCAAGAGCAGGTTCGGCAGCCAGAAATCATCAATGACATTAAATTTTATGGTATGCACAGGCATTTTACCGATGGCTGTTCAATGCTCATGTTTGGTGGGGGTATTAAAAAGGGAAATGTGTATGGAAAAACAGCCGATGAGCGGCCATGCAAAACAGTGGAAAACCCCATTGTGATCGACCAGGTTCACCAAACCATTTACCATGCTTTGGGAATAGATCCTCAAACCAATTATGTCGTAGAGGAAAGACCATTTTATACTACGCCAGACGGCAAAGGAAAGCATGTAAAGGAACTTTTTGGTTAAGCTCCTCATCAATTGACAGCTGCTCACTCGGGTGCGTCAAACGTCAAACAATCTGTATTTTCCCTTTTTTTACCTAACTTTGCAATCCAATTCGGAACATTAGCTCAGTTGGTTTAGAGCATTACTTTGACAGAGTAGGGGTCACTGGTTCGAGTCCAGTATGTTCCACCATCTTTTTACAACCTGCAAGCGCAGCATGCCACTCAACCCCATTTACAAGGAGCAATATGAAACCGAAGTGCTTGACAGCGCCGGTTATGCTTTGATTGTATGGAATGACGAAGTGAATACCTTTGATCACGTCATCAAAACCTTGATGGAAGTGTGCAAGCATGAAAGGGAACAGGCAGAGCAATGCGCAATGTTCATCCATTACAAAGGCAAATATGGAGTAAAGCATGGATCCTATGATGAGCTCAAACCCATGTGCGATGCCATTACAGACAGGGGCATTGGTGCTACCGTGGAAGAATTGAAAGGATAGTCAAGGGATTCCCAACTCATTTGAAATGCACACTCATTTCAGGATAAACAGTAGCATGGTTCATGACCAAAGATCGAATGAATTCATTTGATGCAGCGGGTTCCAGCAATTTGACAAGCTTTTCTTGTTTCAAGTGAATGGCATCTTTCGTTACATAGCCCAAGGCAAGCAAATCATTCCTTCCAATCATGATACAGGTCAATTCATCATCTGTCCTGCCAGGTCCAAACACGGCAATGGTGGGTGAGTGGTGAATCATTTCCCTGATGGCGGATTTTACCTTGGTATTGTATGACGCAATGTCTTCCGCATGCTCACAGATTCCTTCACAAAATGATTCTTCGATGCCCACACAGGCAATGGTTTCTTTTTGCAGAAAACACATCTTGGGACAAAGGCCATATTCCCTTGCAAGTTTATTCAACAGTCTTTGCCCGTCAACCTGCATGGGAAAGCTGGTATGGGATTGCAGGTACTTTTTCTTTTTTATGATGCCCAAGCGCAGCACACCTTGCATGTCCTCATAACTGCATATGCCAAATCGATTTTCAAATTTTTTCTGGGATCGGTTGAACTGTGGCCATAAACGCTTGATTTCAATGCTTTCGAAAACACTCATCATCAGCTCATTTCCACATTCCCTGAAACTGATTTTATTGACCATTCTGATAAGGTCCTGTTTTTTTTTGCCAATGTCATTGTTTGAAAAATGGCTTGTAACCCTTTTTTTCAACCGTTTGGCCTTGCCCACATAGATGATTTTTCCTTTGCTGTCATGGAAATAGTAAACACCTGGCGTATTCGGCATTTTATCCAGGTCATCACTCGAAAGGTGCATCGGAAGGTAGCTGTCCCCACTTCCTTTTTTGAGCATGCCTTGAATATGACCCGCCATGTCGTTTTTCAGCAACTTGTGAAACAGAATTGCCGTTGCCTCTGCATCGCCCATTGCACGATGCCTGTCCTCAATAACAATGTCCAATGATCGGCAAAGGTTCCCCAGGCTATAGCTTTGGAAACCTTCAAATATTTTTCTGCTCAGCCTTACCGTGCAAAGCTTTCTGGACTGCAACTTGAACCCATGTTGCGATAACTGATGGGCAATAAAGGAGAAATCAAAATTTACATTATGCGCCACAAATACCTTGTCATGCAGCAATTCGTATACATCCTTTGCAACTTGACCAAAAACTGGTGCATTGCTCACCATCTTGTCGGTGATGCCAGTGAGTTTTTCAATGAATACGGGAATCGGCTGCATTGGATTTACCAATGTGGTATACCTGTGCATGATGCTGGCTCCATCAGTGATCAATATGGCGATCTCTGTGATTCTTCCAGTCCCTGCGTTTCCTCCAGTAGTTTCTATGTCTACAATTGCGTACATGCCCGCATCGAATATTATCCAAAACTAATAAGATAATTCCGAAGCCAATGGCCTTGTTGAAAACTTAACCCAAATGAAGATGGTATTCCTTTTCCATTTCTACCTCCAATTCACGCTTTGTGATTTTTCTGCATGCCCTGTTGCTGATTTTAACACCATTGAAGGCCTTGCTTTTTTCAATTCCATTTTGAAGCTCGTATCTTGTATCTCCCGATCCCAGTATCAATATCTCCTTCGCCTGATGAAATTCTGCCATTACTTTTTTCAGGAATTGCTGCACATGGTTGTTTTCCTTTTCCTGTTTTTTCTTTTCCCAGGCAATTGAAGTTCCCAGCATACCTGTCTTATTGGTGGTTTCACCATTGAATCTTTCCCTTGTTCCGGCACTTGATTTTATTTCCTTGTAGGTCGTTGTGCCTTGCTCTGTAGTTCTCATGATCATCGCATGCTTGCGATCAATCCATACAACATAAAGGGCCTGGTTCGTTGATTTTTTCATATTAAAATTAATTGCCAATCAAATAGAATTTTCAGCTACAATAATATGCCAGGAGCATCATTTGGAAGATGATTGTGGTCAATCCCGATTCCCATCAAGATCATGTCAGGAGACATCCAAGTCAGGTTGTGTGGCCGGATGATAATGTTAGATTTGAACAACTTCCGACCATAATTTGGACGAATGCTCCTCAAGTTGGTCCCAGCCTCATTGGCAGATTTTTTGATTTCAATTGATATGAACATGAACAACAATACCGATAACATGCAGACATCTGGTCCAAGTGGAAATACCATAAAAATCTTGTTGGTGGTGTTGTCCATTTATGCCTTGATTGCCTTGGTGACGTATTTGTTATGGTAAATCCTTCCAGGACCTTGTCAACCTTGTTGGCGCCATTGACATATTTTGGCATTTCAAGCTTGCCCTGCTTTTCTTTTGCTCTCGGGCTACCGCATAAGTTCATTTTGGCAATATCTCCACGCCCAGGTCTAACTTTCTTGTTACCTTTGTCATTCTAAAAAGTTAACATTTCATGGAGATCTCCAAAACATTTGATTTCAGGGCAGCTGAGCAAAAATGGTACCAGCATTGGCTTGATCAACGTTATTTTGAAAGTGCCCCGGATGATCGTGAACCTTATACGGTTGTTATCCCACCCCCCAATGTTACCGGTATTTTACACATGGGACATTGTCTTAACAATACGATACAGGATATACTTGTGAGGCGGGCACGCATGATGGGTAAAAATGCCTGTTGGGTGCCCGGTACCGATCATGCCTCAATCGCAACAGAAGCCAAGGTGGTTCATATGTTGCGCGAAAGGGGTATCCAAAAATCAAGCTTGAGCAGGGAAGAATTCCTGGAATATGCCTGGGAATGGAAAGAGAAATATGGCGGCATCATCTTACAGCAGCTGAAAAAACTCGGATGTTCACTGGATTGGGGCAGAACCAGCTTTACCATGGACCCGGACTATTACAGGTCGGTCATCCATGTCTTTAACGATCTCTATGCCAAAGGCTATATCTACCGTGGCAAAAGAATGATCAACTGGGATCCACGCGCAAAGACGGCACTCAGTGACGAGGAGGTTATATTCAAGGAAGTACAAGGAAAACTGTATTTCCTCCAATACCAGCTTGCTGATAATGGGGGCAATGCACTTCCATTGGAAGCAGGTGCGATTACCATCGCGACAGTTCGGCCAGAAACAATCCTTGGTGATGCTGCAATCGCTGTTAATCCTAATGATGAACGTTTCAAGCACCATATTGGAAAGGAAGCAATTGTACCATTGATCAACAGACGAATTCCCATCATCGGCGATGAATACGTTGCAATCGATTTTGGATCAGGCGCATTGAAAATCACTCCTGCCCATGACATGAATGATCATCAAATTGGAATCAAGCATGGGCTTGCTGTATATGACATTTTGAACGAAGACGGTACCATGAGCGCTGATGCGCAGCTTTACATTGGCATGGATCGTTTTGAAGCCAGGAAGCAAATCGTTGAAGCCTTGAAGGCAGCTGGCCATGTGGCTAAAATCGATGAATACGTACACCAGGTTGGTTTTTCTGAAAGAACAGATGTAGTGGTTGAGCCAAGACTGTCATTGCAGTGGTGGGTGGACATGAAAAAAATATCTTCCCCTGCACTGTCCGCTGTACAAAATGGGGAGATCAATTTTCATCCCGCCAAATTCAAAAACCTTTACCGGCATTGGATGGAAAACATCAAGGACTGGTGCATATCCCGTCAGCTTTGGTGGGGACACCAGATTCCTGCCTGGTATGACGTTGAAGGAAGGTTTGTCGTTGCGATGGATGAGGAAGATGCCAGAAGAAAATTTACCGAAATCTACAAGATTGACAATCCCCAGCTCAAGCAGGATGAAGATTGTTTGGATACCTGGTTTTCTTCATGGCTATGGCCCTTTGAAGTGTTCAAGGGGATTTCCAACCCTGGCAACAAGGATGTTAATTATTATTATCCAACCAATACATTGGTGACTGCACCCGAAATTATTTTCTTTTGGGTGGCCAGGATGGTCATGGCAGGTTATGAGTACATGGGAAAAAAGCCTTTCAATGACGTCTACTTCACTGGAATTGTGCGTGATCTTCAGGGAAGAAAGATGAGCAAACAACTCGGCAATTCTCCCGACCTTCTTGAAATGATCGATGACATTGGAGCGGATGCTGTGCGCTTTGGTATTCTTATTGCATCACCTGCCGGAAATGATTTGTTGTGGGACAAGTCTTCCAACGAACAGGGGAGAAATTTCATCAACAAGATGTGGAATGCACTCAAGCTTGTCCAACTATGGAAAGAGCGTTCCAAGCCTGGGCTCTCTGCAGAAGAAATTACATTGGGTTCAGATTGGCCTCATGAATGGTTTGATGCCAGGCTTCGCGAGGTATGTACTGAAGTGGACCAATTGATGAGCCAGTTCAAATTGAGTGAGGCCCTGAAGACTTTGTATACATTGGTGTGGGATGATTTTTGCAGCTGGTACCTTGAATGGATCAAGCCCGGTTTTGAAAAGCCCATGGACCAAGCCCATTTGGAGAAGGCCATCGGTTATTTTGAAATCCTGTTGGAAAGGTTACATCCTTTCATGCCATTTGTAACTGAGGAAATGTATCACATGTTGCGAACAGATCAACCTGTTGATCTTTGTGTTCGACAAATTGACCCTTCTTTTATTGCCAAACCGGTGGACAGTAAAGTTCTGTCAGAGGCTATATTGCTCAAATCTGCCATCACTGCCATCCGAGATGCAAGAGTGAAAGCCCAAATCAAAAACAAGGATGCCGTTTCAATATTTGTTGGTGCAAAAGACAAAGCAATTTGGTTGTCTATACAAGAACTGCTTTGCAAGCAAGTCAATGCAACTGCATTCGAATTTACAGCTGATGCTGTTCCTGAAACCATCCAGTTGGTGATAGGAGGAGACCGTTTTTATATCAAAACCGATCAGGTCCTTGATACTTCTGCTCAACGCAAAGCGATTGAGGCAGATATTGCTTATTTCCAGGGATTTCTGGAATCTGTTGAAAAGAAGCTTTCCAATGAAAAGTTCGTTGCCAATGCAAAGCAGGAAGTGGTTGATATGGAAAGAAAAAAACAGTCCGATGCAATGGAAAAACTTCAAATATTAAGGGAAAGCCTTAAAAATTTGGAATAAGGATTATCAGATTTAACGGTTCATTTCATTACACTACCCTTAGTTTTGCGTCATGGGCAGAATCTTGTTAATTGTCGTTCTTTCAATGGCTTCTTTTTTTGCAATGTCCCAACCGAAAAAGGCCACAATTCCACAGACAGACGCATCTGCGCCCCTGGTTTTTTCATCTTACTGGGGACCAGTGGGTAGGGGCGAAGCCCTGGCAGCCCACATTGCAGCCATTGCTCCTGCGGCAATTTTGGTCAGGGACAATGCCGGTAAGTTGTATACGG
The DNA here is from genome assembly GCA_030832085.1 of Chitinophagales bacterium. Lineage (GTDB taxonomy): Bacteria > Bacteroidota > Bacteroidia > Chitinophagales > Chitinophagaceae > Pollutibacter. The sequence goes on from JAURJU010000101.1 coordinate 30,094, forward strand.
TCAATGCATTTCGCATCAATTATAAATTCAAGAGCACCTATCGGGATGATGAATCGGGTCAGACAAAAACGGTGTCCGATCTTCGCGTGGGTGACTTCAACAATACTGCACAATTGAGCAATGCATGGGCTGAAAGCATCAGGGACAATGTCAAGGTGGGGGATACCATTTTGATCAATAAAATCCTTTTTCGAAATGCCATGGGTAAGCTGCAAATAGCGCCTGAATTGAAGATTGTGGTAAGATGATGCAGATTATCTGATCAGCCATTCAACTTCTCTGTTCACCAAATCATCACTGAATGGCGTACTGATGCGGATATAGTTGTCTGTATAGCCTTCTATCATTCCATTTTTATTTTCCTGCTCAAATAATACCGTTCTTGTCTTTCCTTCCTGCGTTGCACGGAAATACTGCATTTTCTGGTAAGAGAGGTTTCTCAACAATTTGTTGCGTTCATTCCTGATGTGCATGGGAACTACATTGTCAATCTCCAGTGCTTTTGTATTTGGCCTTTCCGAATAGGTAAAAACATGCAGGTAAGCAACGTCGAGTGCATGAAGAAACTCGAATGTCTTCTTGAATTCATGTTCATCTTCCGAAGGGAATCCAACGATAACATCAACTCCTATAGCAGCATCTGGCATCATGGCCTTGATCAGATCGACCTTTTCCGCATAGAGTTCCCGCTTGTAGCGCCTCCTCATCAGGCCCAACAATTTGTTGCTTCCGCTCTGCAATGGAATATGAAAGTGGGGCATGAATTTTTTGCTTGAGGCAACCAGTTCGATGATCTCTTTTGTCAGGAGATTGGGTTCGATAGAAGATATCCTGTATCTACTGACTTCCTGAACCTGGTCCAATGCACAACAAAGCTCACCGAAGTTGTTTTTTCTCTCACCATCAATGATGCCAAAGTCTCCCAAATTGACACCAGTAAGTACAATTTCCTTTACTCCTTTTGAAGCTATCTCACGGGCCTGCTTCACGACATTGTCAATGGTATTGCTCCTGCTTTTTCCTCGCGCCATGGGGATGGTGCAGAATGAACAATTGTAGTCGCATCCATCTTGTACTTTTAGGAAAGTCCTGGTGCGGTCAGTAACGGAAAAGGAGGCATTGAAATCATTTACTTCGCTGATGTCACAGCTGCAAATTTTGGTAGAGTCCCCTTTGGTGAAATTTCTCAGGTGTTCGGGAAGATTGAATTTTTCTGAAGCCCCCAGTACGAGGTCCACTCCGGGTATTTCAGCAATCTCTTTTGGCTTCAGTTGGGCATAACATCCTGTAATCACGACGACAGCATCTGCATTTTGTTTTTGGATGCGACGAACGAGCTGACGACATTCCTTGTCGGCATTCTCTGTTACGGAACAGGTGTTGATGACATATACATCTGCAGGTTCATCAAATTCCTTTTTGGAAAAGCCTTCTTTTTCGAGCATTCTTCCCAAAGTGGAAGTTTCTGAATAGTTCAGCTTACAACCCAGTGTGTGCAGTGCTATGGTCTTTCCCGCTGTCATTGACCAACAAAGATACAAACGGGAAAGTGTATATTTGAATTAATATATGAGCAAAATCAGGATCCTTTTCGCCCCCATACAATTTCTATATTGCCTGTATGCCTATATCCTTTTGTTTGCAGCCATATTGGCACTTATTCCCTGTCTGCTGGTCTGTTTACCAATGGGTAAATTCAAGGGGGGAAACATCATGTTCAAGATCTACAGGATCATGGGAAACCTTCTGTTGCCCTTGTTGGGAATACGGCATTACAACATTTACGAGTCAACACCAGACCCGAATGAGCAATATATTTTTATCGCAAACCATATTTCATATTTGGATGCATTGGCAGTCATTCTTTCCATAAAGCACCATTTCAGGGCCATTGGTAAATATGAGTTGTTGAAAGTACCGGTTTTCGGATTTTTGTACAAGTTCTGTGTAATTACCGTCAATCGGGCAAGTCCTGAGGACCGTGCAAGAAGTCTTGCTGATCTTCGAAAAACCCTTTCCCTAGGCATATCAATCGCTGTTTTTCCTGAGGGTACATTCAACATGGGAGACAGTCCTATGGCAGAAATGTACGATGGGGCCTTTAAATTGGCAGTGGAAACAGGAAAGAAGTTACAGCCCGTCCTTTTTCTGGATACATACGATCGTCTGCACTACCGCCATGTATTTACCCTGACACCAGGCCGATCAAGGGCTGTATACCTGGATCCAATCGACCCTGCTGACTACCCAGGTGCTGATCCCAAAGCCCTGAAGGCGATAGCAAAACAAAAAATGTCAGAAAAATTGATCGAATACAAGGCATCTTGGATAGGCACACAATATTTCACAAAACCATAGGGAGGACAACATTTGTTTGCAGAAGTCATCATACCCTTAGCCATCCCCAAAACCTATACCTATGCCATTCCTGCAGGGATGCAACAGTCTGCAATACCAGGCGTAAGGGTTGAGGTAAGTTTTGGGCGGCAAAAAAGGTACTCTGGTATCATAAAATCCATATCAGCCATTGGTCCCAAGGGATTTGACCCAAAGCCCATCCTACAGGTGTTGGACCCGGAACCTGTTGTGTATGAGCAGCAACTGGCTTTTTGGAACTGGATGGCCAATTATTACATGTGCAGCGAGGGGGAAGTTATGGCAGCCGCATTGCCAACCCAACTCAAGCTCAGCAGTGAAACCATTTTGATGCTGAATGAGGAATACGGAGAAGATTTCAGTGACCTGGACGACCAGGAATATTTGGTGGCAGAGGGATTGTTGTTGAAAAAGGAATTGAAAATGGAAGAGGTGCAGGATATTTTGGATGCATCCCATGTTTATCCTGTAGTAAAGCGGCTCCTTGAAAAAAAAGCATGTATTGCATGGGAATCACTCAAGGAAAAATATGTACCCAAGAGGGAAAATTTTGTTCACTTGCATGCCAATTACCACAGTGAAGAGGCACTGGCCGACCTGCTCAACCAATGGAACAACAGGGCCCCAAAGCAACTGGAATTGTTGTTGGCCTTTCTGCACCTGCAGCGAACTGAAGGCGAGGTCAGGCAACCAGCATTGCTGAAAAAAGCCGATGCCACCTCATCACAGTTGAAGGGCCTTGTAGACAAGCAAATCCTTGTTGTCTCAAAGCATGCCGTAGACCGGCTGCCCATGCAATCCAAGGAAGTAAAAATTGACTTCACCTTGTCGCCGGTACAAACCCTTGCACTTGAAAAGCTGTTCAAGGTATTGCAGGAAAAAGAAGTTTGCCTGTTGCATGGCGTAACATCCAGCGGAAAAACACAGGTCTATATCAAGCTGATAGAAGCACAAATTCTTGCAGGCAAGCAAGTGCTGTACCTGCTTCCTGAAATTGCCCTGACAGCACAGATTATCCGCCGTTTGCAAGAACATTTCGGAGGGTATATTGCCATTTACCATTCAAGGTTCAATCCAAATGAAAGGGTAGAGCTATGGAACAAGGTGAAAAAAGGCGAAATACGGGTTATACTTGGGGCAAGATCAGCGCTGTTTCTTCCATATGCTGATTTGTCGCTCATTATTGTAGATGAAGAACAGGATGCGTCATTCAAGCAACAAGATCCGGCACCCCGCTACAATGCGCGTGATGCTGCCCTTTATTATGCAAGAATGTGCAATGCAAAACTGGTTTTGGGAAGTGCTACACCCAGCATTGAAACCTATGCCCAGGCAGTCAGTGGAAAATATGGCCTTGTTGAGATGTTTGAGCGTTATGGCGGCGTTGAACTTCCCTCAATAGAAGTTGCAGATACCAGGGGAGTGGTCAACAACAAGATGGTCAGGCACATGATCACACCCATCTTGAAAGAGGCCATTGACAAGGCGTTGGCAGAAAAAAAACAGGTCATTCTTTTTCAGAACCGAAGGGGCTATGCACCATATAAAATCTGTGGTACATGTGGTTTCATTCCCCATTGTGCGCATTGTGACGTCACCCTTACTTACCACAAATTGCACCACAGGCTTCAGTGCCATTACTGCGGAACGTCTTATCCTGTGCAGCTCACCTGTGACGCATGTGGGGGTGCAACCTGGGTGGAAAGGAATTTTGGTACAGAGAAAGTGGAGGAAGACCTGATCGCGATGTTCCCTGATCATACCGTTGCAAGAATGGACATCGATACAGTGAAAGGAAAATATGCACACGATGAAATGATCCGAAGTTTTGAGAAACACCAAATGGATATTCTTGTTGGTACCCAAATGGTTGTCAAGGGCTTGGACTTTGAGCATGTTGCTTTGGTGGGAATATTGGATGCTGACGGACTCCTGGGTTTTACGGATTTCAGGGTCAATGAACGAAGTTTTCAATTGATGGAGCAGGTGAGTGGCCGCGCAGGCAGACGGGGCCAACGTGGGTCAGTCATTGTCCAGACCTCCAATCCCGGCCACCCCATCATTGCGTTGGTGGCAGCACACGATTACAAGGCTTTTTATACCCAGGAGATGGAATCCCGAAAGCTGTTTCATTATCCTCCCTACACAAGGCTGATTCAGCTCTTTTTCCGCCACACCGACAAGTTGAAAGCATTGAATGCTGCAGACTTTTTTGCCAGCAGGATTCAGCCCATGTTTGGTGATTATTTGATTGGCCCTGCAGAGCCAGTTGTGAACCGTGTTCGCAACAAGTATATTTATGAGATCTTGCTCAAATTGCCAAGGGACGGGTCAAAGAATACCATGGCAAGAAACCATATCCAACAGGTCATGGCCGTTATGTTGAATGATCCGCATTTCAAATCTGTTCATGTTCAGGTGAATGTGGATCCGCAGTAAAGGGTTGGGGATTTATTGTTTCCCATTTGAATGATGGTTATGGTTGGAGTCATCGGAAAATAACCGTGCCGATTCCTTTCATCAAATCCATTTCCATTTGTTTCAAATGACGGTGGGTCTGCAAAAGGATCATGGTGTCGTCTTCGTTGTTTTCCTGTTCGAGGTCAACCTGGTTCTCAAGGATAAGCCGTTTGACCTTCCTCAGTTTCAGGTAGGTCATGCTGGACAATACCTCCTCTTTATAAAGATCGGTTCTTTGGGGAATGTCTCCCTTGTAATACTTTGTCCAATTGGGACTGATCTGGTGTTTCTCTGTCAAGAGTGAGACCGCCATTTGCCCAATTTGGGGGTCTTGGTGGTAAAGGAAATTTTTTTCTGTTGGATTTTGGCCTTCCTGTTGCATTGATTTGTAAGAATGCAGTACGCTGACGAGCAGTTTGTTGTCAAACAATTCTTCCAAGCCATCTTTTTCGATTTCTCCAAAGATAAAGGCGGCAACTGTTTGGTGTTCGTCCCATTCCATGGAGCCAAATTCGATGAGTGCCCTGATAACGGCCTGCTCATTCAATTCATCCTTGAACAGCAAGTCAATGCCTGCATCTTCAATTTCAGGTGCGGCTACAGGAGTAACCTGGTCTGGATTATCGCGTTGAAACTTTTTTTCCTCTTTGCCAATTTTGTCTTTGGTGAATTTGGATACAAGGGCTGTGAGGCCCTGTTCATCAACCTTTAAGATGGAGGCACAACGTTTTATATAATCCTGCTGACGTGTAAAATCCTCAGTTCTGCTGAGTTTGGAAATGGACTCGGCAATCTGGTTGACCACTGCTGCCTTTTGATTGCTGTCGTTGCCTGCATCCTTCAAGGCTACCTCTAGCTGGAAAAGGATGAATTCTTTTTTGTTCTCCTTTACAAATTCCCTGAAAGCGTCTGCCCCGACTTTCTTCACATAACTGTCTGGGTCTTCCTTGTCGGGAATCAAAACCAGTTGCACATTGAGGCCTTCTTCAATTGCAAGGTCCAACCCCCTCAGTGCTGCTTTAATGCCTGCAGCATCACCATCGTAAATGATGGTGAGGTTGTTGGTGTATTTTTTTACGAGCTTGAGTTGGTCAGGTGTGAGCGATGTACCACCTGAGGCAACGACATTTTCAATCCCTGCCTGGTGCATGGCAGTGACATCTGTATATCCCTCAACCAGAAAACATTCATCAGCCTTATCGATGGGATGTCTTGCAAAGTAAGAGCCATACAGGATTCTGCTTTTGACATACAGTTCATTTTCAGGCGTATTGATGTATTTTGGACCCCGGTCAATGCTTCCGATGACCCTTGCGCCAAAGCCAATGATCTTGCCACTTTGGTTGTGGATGGGAAAAATAATCCTACCCCTGTAATTGTCTACGAGCCTGCCATTTCGCTCAACACAGAGGCCGCTTTTTTTAAGGAGTGCTTCACTGTATTGGTTTTTCAGGGCTTCTTTTGAGAATGCATCTCCCTGTTCTGGACAATATCCTATTTGAAATTTTACCAGGATTACATCGTTAAACCCCCTTTCCTTCAGGTAACCCAGTGCATTGCTTTGGCCCTCTTCAGTATTGGTCAACTGGACCGAAAAATATTTTGCTGCAAATTGGTTGAGGATGTGCAGGCTATCGGCCAGCTGCTGTTGTTCCCTGTACTCCGGACTTGTTTCTGTTTCTTCAATTTCGACATTGTAACGGCTGGCAAGCCAGCGCAGTGCTTCAACGTAGGAGTACTTTTCATGCTCCATGACAAAGCCGATGGCATTTCCGCTTTTGCCACACCCAAAGCATTTGTATATTTCCTTGGAAGGCGATACGGTAAAGGAAGGTGTTTTTTCATTGTGGAACGGGCAGTTCCCGATGTAATTGGTTCCACGTCTTTTCAGTTTTACGAACGATCCCACGACATCATGGATATCAATCCTGTTCTGAATTTCCTGTATGGTTTGTTGAGAGATCAAAGTGGTGTAAGGGTTGAGGGTGCGCGGGGGGTGACCTGTTAAATGGAATAAGTGAAATTACGAAGTTTTTCCAAAATGGGACTCCTGTGCTGGGGAGTCAGTTGCGCAGCTCAAAAAAATAAACAGGCTGAAAATGTCAATAAAAAAACACTTCATCCAAAAACACATAGCCCATTTGCCCCTTTTCCTGGTGCCATGCGGGAAGTGATTTGAGTGGAAACATTTCTATTTCAATGTAGGCATAATGGCCAGGTTTTATGGGAACCACATATGGTATGGATGCATTGGGTCTTCGCTTGAGGGGCATTTCTGGGGAAAGGCTTCCGATTGTTTTTAGGCTTTTTGGGTTTTTTCCTCCTTTGATGGTGATTTTGGTGGGAGGGAAAACAGATGCTCCAGAAGAATTTGTCATGTCTGCTGCACTTATAACAATTTGCTGGAGGTTCGGATTGCGGCCAAAATGGAAACCAGCCTTGAAGTTTTCCTTTTTGAATCCGAGCCAGCTGTTATAAAGCTGATCGGCGGTTTGACTGAACCCCTTTTTGCCATCAATGAGAATTTTGGCCCCAAATGTTTTACCCCTGTTCGGCTTGCTCAGCAAGGTTGCGGAGTCACAGTCAATGCCCTTTGGGTAAACTGTAAAGTCTATCATTTCACTGGTTATCCAACCTTCCAAAGTGGTCACTGCCTTGATGCGCATCAAATCCCTTGTGTACAATTCTCCATTGTAAAATTTCCCATTGGCTGAATCAGGAGTCAATCCGTTTGTCGTGTACCTGATTTTTGCGTTGGGAAACGGATTTTTCAATGCAACCTTTACCTCATTTTCAAAGATCAGGTTTTCATCGTTTTCAGGGTAGGGTGGGGACAGTTGCAAGACTTCATTTTTATTTGCCTGATAGCCCATTTCCCATTTTATGTTGGAGGACTTGCTTTTCAGCACAACAAGATCCTTCACTCCAATGCTTGTATTCCAAACAAAAACATGTTTGAGGGAAGTCATTTTTACAAGCGGTAAAATTGCCTGAAGGCCAATGGATGTATTTACAACAGAGAGCTGCTCCAGTTTTTTTAGTGACAACAATTTGTTGATGCCATCACCAGTTATGGATGTTGAATTTAGGTTTAGTTTTTCCAAGTTTACAAAATCTGCGAGGATTGAAAAAACCTGGTCGTCAACGGGCATCCCAGACAGGTTGATTTCAACAATTTGTTCACTTATTTTTTTGCATTCTCTCAATTGTTTGATGTCAAATTTTTCCTTCAGTGAGAATTTTACAACAAGTGCAGGGCTTGTTGCAGAAACCTTCAAGACCCTTCTGAACGGATTGTTCAAACTTTCAATTGCTGATGCAGAAGCCGCAGGAAAAAAATATTTTTTTTCAAATGCAGTTTCGTTGTCGCTGTCTGATTTCTTTTTGCCAAAACTAAAAAAATTTTCTCCATGCGTGAGGATTCCTCCAAAGTGTCCCCCTGCAATTGTTGTCACAACGGTAAATACCAAGACTGTGTACCATAAAACTGGTTTTGTCTGAAGCAGTTTGTTCAGATAGATGAGTGCATGACTGAGCAATGCAGTGGAGATCCCTAGCCATTGGTGAATGTTAAGTGAACCTTCCTCGTATTTTCCTGATGCTGCAAGCAGAAAGCCTGCAATGGCTGTCAATGTTGAAGCCAATGTTGTGCAGTACAACATGAGTTCAAGTGCCCCGGCAATATTTTTTTGGCTACTTCTATTTCTGGCAAACCAGGAGAGGGGAAGCAATAATAGGATGAGGGTAATGGGCAGGTGTAAAACAACTGGATGAATTCTGCCTGCAAACAAAACTGACGGAGGCAAATTGCTCAGGTCCACAAAGCAGAACATCAGCATGAATACCTGCAATACAAGAATTGTGTTTGATAATATGGTGAGGCGGTTCATCACATTTTACCCATGTGTTTTTATTCAATGGTGAGATGCATGTAAAACAGGTACAAGAAATTGCCAGCACCAAAACCGGTAACCCATCAGTAAAAAAATACCTCATCTACAAACACCCATCCTTTGTCACCCTTTCCTGGATGCCATTTGGGCAATACGTTTACTGTCGTTGCCTCGATTTCGATGTATTTGTATTTCTTTTTTTCAACTGGAATGACAAATGGAATAAGGTGCTTCCTCCTTTTTTCTTTGGGTTGTTCCGGAACAAGGGTCTTTAACACCTTCATGGAACCGGGAGATTCCCCACCTTTGACGATTATTTTTTTTGCGGGCATCACATAGCCATCAACACTTTCAACGGTGCTCAATAAAATCTCTTTTATTTCCTCGCCTTTTGAGAAATATATGCCAGCCTTGAAGGAGTTGTCGCGGAATCCCAGCCAATTCACATTGAGGTTGCCTGAAGAACCCTTGACAAGATCAGTCAACGTCAGTGCACCTTGCCCCTTGTATTGTTTATCAGGAGGGTTGATCATTCTGATGGAATCAGGCTTGAAGCCCTTCAAAAAGAAGGTATTGTCTGCTGTGTCGCTGGTTTTCCAGCCTTGGGCTACCGAAATGGCTTTTATGCGCATCATGCCGGTTGCAGGAAAGGGCTTTGTGTAGAGTGTGCTGCTCAGGGAGTCTGGCGGGCTGCCATCCGTAGTGTAGCGGATTTGAACACCTTTCATTTGGGTTTTAAAGGCAATCAATTCGTCAGGGCCAAATATCCGCTTGTCTGCATCAAGGAATCTTGGAATGGTGAGCTTCAGCAATTCATTCTTATCGGGAATGTAGCCCAGGTCCCAACCAACTTTGGGATATTTTTTCCGGAGACCAGCAATGTCAGCTTCTGTGATGGAAGTGTTCCAAAGGAATACCTTTTTTAAGTTAGGCATGTTTCCCAAGGCATCCATCATTGGCAAACCAACTGATGTACTTGCAAGAGAAATCTGTTCCAGTTGCTTGTTGGCTTTCAGAATGTTCAGGTTTTTGCCTGAAATTAAAGTGCCGTTGAGGTTGATGCGTTCAATATTTTCGAACGAAGACAGGACAGGGATGGCATTATCATCAGCAGGCATGCTGGACAGGTTGACCTCAATGATTTGTGAAGCGATGCTCTTGCATTCTTTCAACATGTTCAGGTCGTATTTCTCCTTGAGATAAAACTTGACGCTGAGGGCTGGTGATGTTGAGGACAATGGCAGAATTCTTCTGAAGGGGGAGTTGAGTGTTTCTATTGTAGATGTGGAAGCGGCTGAAAACGAATATGTTTTTTCCAGTTTTGGAACAGGGACATCTTTGATGATCTTGGCAACGATTGTTCTCAGCACATTCGTGTCTGGCAATGAATGGTAAGTGGTTTTGGGATTTGCTCCTGCCCTGATCCATTCCTGGAACAAAAGAATTTCTGCAGCACTGAGCTGAGCCTTTCCTTTGGGCGGCATGTGTTTTTTGTCATCCATGTCCAACAACAACCTTTCGACCATTGGACTCTTTTCCGGATCTCCTGCAACCCACATGGATCCTGACTTCCCGCCCTTCATCATTGAAGACAGGTTTTTCATGTTCAACCCACCTTTTGTCTTTTGATCGTTATGGCATTCCACACATTTTGCTGCAAGAATTGGTTGTACAGCACCATCAAAGACAGTTGTTTTGTCTGTAAAAGTGGCCACAGCAATTGAAGGCTTTGGGTCTGCGTTAAATGTAAAAAATCCCTCGCCATGCGTTAGGCTCCCTCCATAGTGACTTCCGACAAGCATTGTAACCAAGGTTGTTGTCATGGCAGTATTCCAAACAATGGCACGCTGTCTAAAAGTTTTTTTGATGTACACCAGTGCATGTGTTGAAAATGCAACTGCAACACCAAGCCATTTGTGAAAACGAAGTGATTCTTCGTCATATCCGCCTTCAGCTGCCAGCAAAAATCCTGCCAGTGCAGTAAGTGTTGAGATCAATGCTGTATAGTGAAGCAACAGATCAAACAGTGTTGAAAGATTTTCTGCATCTTTATTTCTCTGCAGGTAGATGGAAAAGGGTATTGACAAGAGAATAAGCGTGATGGGCAGGTGCAATACAACAGGATGAAATCTTCCGGTAAATAAAACAAGCTGGGGAAGTACACTCAAGTCTACGAAACAGAATACGAGCAGAAAAACCTGCAACACAATGAGCAGGTTGGAGACGATAAAAAGATGTCTTGACATAGATGTTTTTTCTTAGGGAAAAATAGCTAGGCAATGATTCCATTGACCACCTGCCCTGCAACATCGGTAAGCCTGTAACGCCTGCCCAAATGCCGATAGGTAAGCTGCTCGTGGTTGATTCCCATCAGGTGAAGAACAGTTGCATGAAAATCGTGAACGCTCACGGGATCTTTGATGGGATTGTAGCCAAATTCATCCGTCTCTCCATAAACCATTCCAGGTTTTATCCCGCCACCGGCCATCCAGATGCTGAAACATTTTGGGTGATGGTCGCGTCCATAATTGGCCACATCAATTTTGCCTTGGCAATAATTGGTTCTTCCAAATTCACCTCCCCAAATCACCAGCGTTTCGTCCAGCAATCCCCGTTGTTTGAGGTCTTTGATCAGGCCAGCTGATGCCCTGTCAACATCCTCAGCTTGCATGCGCATGTCGTTGGCAAGGTTCCCATGTGTATCCCAGCCTTGGTGATAGAGTTGAACAAAGCGGACTCCTGATTCTGAAAGCTTTCTGGCCAGCAGGCAGTTGGCGGCGTATGTGCCAGGAACAAGACAATCCGGGCCATACAGCTTGATGGTGGTATCAGATTCCTTGCTGAGGTCGGTCAATTCAGGCACTGCACTTTGCATCCTGTAGGACATTTCGTATTGCTTGATCCTGGTATTGATTTCCGGGTCTCCAAAATTTTCAAATGCTTCTGAGTTGAACTTTGCAAGCTGGTCAAGCATGTCTCGACGGCTTTGCTTGTCATGTCCTTCGGGATTTTTAAGATAAAGTACTGGGTCTTCACCGCTGCTGAATACAACTCCCTGGTGGACACTGTCAAGAAAACCATTGGTCCACAACTTTGAATAAACGCCCTGGCCGTTGCCCCTTCCACGCGACAAAAGAACAGTGTAGGAGGGTAGATTGGAGTTCTCACTGCCCAATCCATAGCTCATCCAGGCACCCATGCTGGGTCGATTTCCCTGTTGTGCACCTGTTTGAAAGAATGTCAATGCAGGGTCATGGTTGATGGCTTCTGTGTTCATTGTTTTCACAATGCATATGTCATCAGCAATGGACGCTATATTGGGGAAAAGCTCCGAAATCCAAGCACCTGATTGACCATGTTGTGAAAACCCAAAGGTTGATCCTACCAGAGGGAACTTTTCCTGGTTGGCGGTCATGCCTGTTAGTCTTTGGCCCATCCTGATGGAGGCTGGCAGTTCCTCACCATGCATTTTGTTGAGCAGTGGTTTGTAATCAAAGGTCTCCAGTTGGGAAGGGGCCCCATTTTGAAAGAGGTAAATGATCCTTTTGGCCTTGGGTGCATATTGGGCAAGTCCCAATGGAATGGTTTGCTGTTGATCGACACCGAACAGCTGGTCCTTGAACAGCATTGAGCCCAATGCAGCACTTCCGAATCCTAAACCGGCCTTTGTAAGAAAATGTCTTCTGGTGACATTCAGCCTGAATTGTTTTTCCTGGTTTTCCATGGTTTTATTTTACGGTGGTTTCGTCCAAGTTGAATATCATTTGGTTTACCTGCATGAGCGCGGCTGTTTCAGCAATGTTTTTTGTTTTGATCTGTTCAAATTCTCCAGCTTTCAAGAATTGTTCAGCATTTTCCTTGTGAAGGGTGAACTTGTTTTTTTCTTGCTGGTAGTAGGCTTTGAGCATTTTCATTTCGTTTTCAGTTGCTTTTCTACACAGTACCTGACGGAACATCCTGTCCAATTTCTGGTCCTCAGAAAGTTTCATGTTTGCAGTTCGCTGTGCCAAAACCCTGGCAGCCTCAAGCAGTTGAGGGTCATTCATCAACACCAAGGCTTGGAGGGGGGTGTTGGTCCTTGACCTGGTCACTTCGCATTGGTCGCGGGTACTGGCATCCATGATCAGCAAGGAGGGAGGAGGGGCTGTCCTTTTGATGAAATTGTACAACCCTCTTCTGTAGAGTTTATCACCCTTGTCCTGTACATATTTTGCAAGCTCACCCCGACCGGATGTGGTAGACTCCCAAACCCCTTTTGGTTGGTATGGTTTCACACTGGGACCACCAATTTCGGGATTGATGATGCCGGCTGCACTGAGTACCAGATCACGCTGCAATTCCGCACTCAGCCTTAACCTTGGGAAAAAGCTGTAGTATTTATTGTCCGGGTCTTTTTGTGCTTTGTCAGTGGGTCTTTTGGCGGATTGCCTGTATGTTGTAGAAGTAACAATGAGGCGAATGAGTTTTTTGATGTCCCATCCTGTCTCCCTGAATTCTACTGCGAGCCAGTCCAGCAATTCTGGGTGTGATGGCAACTCGCCTTGCATACCAAAATCACCCGAAGTTTTGACCAATCCACGTCCAAACAATTCATTCCAAATCCTGTTTACGTAAACCCTTGCTGTCAATGGATTTTCCGGATCAATCATCCACCTTGCAAGGCCAAGCCTGTTTTGTTGGTATTTCTTTGTGTTATAAGACAAGATGGCGGCAGGTGTTGCCATCTGCACTGTATCTGCTTTTTGGTCATACACACCTCTTCTAAGCAATTGGGTCTCACGGATGGAAAGACTGTCTTTCATGATCATCACACTGACATCCATAGTGTCTTTCTTGTTGATGAAATTCAGTACTGTGGAAACATCAGCACTGGTGATTTTCATGCTTGGTGGATCTGCAAATGAAGCATCTATGGTTCCAACAAGCCCCTTTTCCGGTACTTTATCGAAAAAGGCAAACATGCTGTAGTAATCCTTCTGGGAAACGGGATCGTATTTGTGGTCATGGCATTTGGCACATTCCAATGTAATGGCCAGGAATGCCTTGCCAAAAGTATTTGTCCTGTCGCTGACATATTCGATCCTGTATTCTTCATCAATGACGCCCCCTTCCTGGGTAATTTTATGGTTTCTGTTGAAACCGGTTGCAAGCAGTTGCTCCTTTGTAGGATTTGGCAAGAGGTCACCAGCAATCTGCCAGGTCAGAAACTTGGAAAATGGATAATTGCTGTTGAATGCGTGGATGACCCAGTCGCGCCAGGGCCACATCGTGCGCAAGCCATCATCTTGATAACCATGGCTGTCTGCATACCTTGCAAGGTCCATCCATTGGATGGCCATTTTCTCTCCGTAATGCTTGCTGGAAAGCAGCTCATCGACAACTTTCTCATATGCATTGGGAGATTGGTCTGCAAGAAATCTTTCCTGTTGTTCAATGGTTGGTGGAAGCCCTGTGATGTCCATGGAAACCCTTTTCAGCAATGCTTCCCTGCTTGCCTCTGGATTGGGTGTCATGCCAACCTCATCCAATTTTGAAAAGATGAAATGGTCGATGGGGTTTCTTGGGTTCAGGTCTTCATCCGCAACTGGAATTTTGGGCCTGACGGGAGCAATGAAAGACCAATGCTTCTTGTATTTGGCTCCTTGGGAGATCCATTTTTTGATGATGGCAATCTCTGTTTTGGTTAGGGAAAGATTTGAGGAGGGTGGTGGCATCACTTCCGCAGTGTCTGTTGTGATTAAACGGGCATACAAAGCAGATTGCATTGGGTCTCCTGCAACAATCACGTGTTTTGAAGGGTCTTCTTTTAGTGCTGCAAAAGCACCCTCTTCTGTATCCAGCCGAAGATCTGCCTGTCGTTTATTGGCATCGGGCCCATGGCACTTGAAGCAGCGGTCAGACAGGATGGGCCTGACATGGAAATTAAAGTCTACCACATCAGGAATGGCATCCTCTTGCTCATTCCCGGAAGTAAAAAAATAAAAGCCAATTCCCATCAGCACAATCGCTGAGGAGGTTACCAAAATCTTGTTTTTGGCCAATTTGATCAGTAGTTGGGCGTTTGTCATTTTACAGGCATCATTTCAGCTTGAAAGTTAATGATTTTTATGGATTAATTGTTTAAACCAAGTGCATGATGTTTTGCATGCTTAAGGCAGCATGAATTGTTTAGTTTTGCTGAACCTAAAGCCCAAATACATGACCTTGAATCACCCCCCGTTTTTAACCCATGCCGACCTTTTGAAATTTGTGATGGAAATGGCAGAAGTATGCAGCCCCAAAGATATTCGCTGGTGCAACGGATCAAAGAAGGAGTACGATGAACTGTGCCAGCTGCTGGTCGACAACAAAACATTTACAAAACTCAATGAAGAGCGATGGCCCAATAGTTTCGCATGCAACTCAGACCCCAGCGATGTCGCCAGGGTAGAGGACAAAACCTTCATTTGCAGCAGAAGAAAAGAGGACGCCGGCCCTACCAACAATTGGGAGGATCCAAGGGAAATGAAGGCCAGGATGAAGGCATTGTTCAGCGGTTCAATGAGAGGACGCACGATGTATGTTATTCCTTTTTGTATGGGGCCGCTGGGATCACCGCTTTCAAAAATTGGTGTTCAAATCAGCGATTCTGCTTATGTGGTGGTCAACATGCACATCATGACAAGGGTTGGCGATGAAGTGCTTCGATTGTTGGGACAGGATGGAGAATACATCAAGTGTCTCCATTCCTTGGGGGCGCCACTTGAGCCAGGGCAGGCAGATGTTCCCTGGCCATGCAATCCAACCACCAAATACATTGTTCATTATCCAGAAGACAGGGCCATTGCCTCTTATGGTTCTGGTTATGGGGGCAACGCATTGCTCGGAAAAAAGTGTTTTGCGCTCCGCATTGCTTCTGTGATGGCCAAGGAAGAAGGTTGGCTGGCTGAACACATGCTGATTTTGGGGGTGGAAGATCCCAAGGGCAGAAAGACATATGTTGCTGCAGCATTCCCAAGTGCTTGCGGAAAAACGAATTTTGCCATGTTGATTCCTCCGGCAGACATGGAGGGATGGAAAGTGATCACTGTTGGAGACGACATCGCTTGGATCAAGCCCGGCAAGGATGGAAAATTGTATGCAATCAATCCAGAGCATGGTTACTTCGGTGTTGCTCCGGGCACCAATGCAAAAACCAACCCCAACGCCATAGCGGCATTGAAAAAAAACAGCATTTTTACCAATGTTGGCATCACTCCCGAAGGAGATGTTTGGTGGGAAGGGTTGACCAAGGAGCCACCTGCCGTGGTCTATAATTGGAGAGGGGAATTGCATGATCCGGCATCAGGGAAGCCTGTTGCCCACCCCAATGCCCGTTTCACTGCTCCTGCTCACCAATGTCCCAGTATTGATGGCCAGTGGGAGAATCCGGAGGGAGTTCCCATCAGTGCTTTTGTTTTCGGGGGGAGAAGAAGTACGACCGTTCCCCTGCTGTATCAGGCTTTCAACTGGAATTTCGGTGTTTACCTGGCTGCTACCATGGGGTCTGAGACCACAGCAGCTGCTTTTGGAGAGATTGGGAAAGTCAGGAGAGATCCATTTGCCATGTTGCCATTCTGTGGTTACCACATGGCAGATTATTTCAACCACTGGCTACAGCTGGGCCGCAACATTCCAAACCCGCCCAGAATATTTGGTGTAAACTGGTTCAGAAAAGACAAGGATGGCAATTTCATCTGGCCTGGATTTGGGGAAAACATGCGCATGCTCAAATGGGTAGTGGAGAGGGTGTATGGCGAAGTTGTTTCCATCGAAAGCCCTATCGGATGGGTGCCTAAATACGAAGACATTGATTGGGGTACATTGGCATTTACACCTGAACAATATGATGCTGTAATGGATGTTGACCGTGAAGCATGGAAAACAGAAATATTGGCACATGAGGAATTGTTTTCCAGGATGTATGATAAATTGCCCAAAGAGTTCTTTTTCATGCGGGAATTGCTCTTGTCTGGCCTCTGGCGTTCTCCTGAACATTGGTCCTTGGCTCCGGAAACGCATTAAATTTTAATTCTTTCCCCATGCGTATAAAAAAAATCTACAGGGCTGCTCATGCAGAACCTGGACTGGCCTCATGAGATGTTGGCCATGGGCTCAAGCAGCAAGGATGAAACAACTTTTGTTGGAATCCCCTTCATGCAATACTTTTGCGTCACTTTTAAACTGTTTTTATGGGAAGGATTATTGCTTTTCGCGAAGCCCTCAGGGAGGCGATGCAGGAAGAAATGAGAAGAGACGACAGGGTTTTTCTGATGGGAGAAGAAGTTGCTGAATACAATGGAGCCTACAAGGTGAGCCAGGGTATGCTCGACGAGTTTGGTCCCAAAAGAATCATTGACACACCCATTGCAGAGCTTGGTTTCACTGCCATTGCCGTAGGTGCCGCTCAAAATGGCCTCAGGCCAATCGTTGAGTACATGACCTGGAACTTTGCCGTGCTGCCGCTGGACCAGATCCTGAATACTGCATCCAAAATGCTGGCCATGAGTGGAGGCCAGGTAGGTTGTCCCATTGTTTTCAGAGGGGCCAATGGTTCAGCAGGTCAATTGGGTGCCCAACACTCTACTGCATTTGAGAGCCTCTATGCCAACATCCCCGGCCTCAAGGTTATTTCAGTTTCTAACCCATACGATGCAAAAGGCCTTCTCAAGAGTGCTATACGCGATGACGATCCGGTGATCTTCATGGAAAGTGAGGTGATGTATGGTGACAAGGGAGAGGTGCCTGAAGAAGAATACTTGATTCCTATCGGAAAGGCTGACATTAAAAGACCGGGCAGGGATGTAACCATCGTATCGTTTAATAAAATGATGAAGGTTGCTCTTGGTGCTGCTGAAGAGCTGGAAAAAGAAGGCATCAGTGCTGAAGTCATCGATCTCAGGACCATCCGACCATTGGATTGGTATACCATCCTTGAGAGTGTAAAAAAGACCAATAGGCTTGTAATCGTTGAAGAACAATGGCCATATGCATCCATATCTTCCGAGATTACCTACAGGATTCAAAAGGAAGGGTTTGATTACCTTGATGCACCCATCAGAAGGATCACAGCTGCTGATGCACCAATGCACTATGCGCCAAACCTTGTAGCCGCCTACCTTCCAGATGTAAGCAGAACTGTGAAGCTGGTGAAGGAAGTGATGTACATGAATAAATAGATGGATTGAATCGATATGAAAACCCGGTTTTTCCGGGTTTTTTTTTGACCATTGTATGCCATGATCATGAAAATCAACGTTGTCTTTTTTGCTGTTTTTTTTATTTGTTTCAACGCAAATGCACAGGAAAAAAATGATTCTGTGGTTGGTTTGGAATCTGCTGTTGTGAAAGGCTTTTTGACCAACAGCCAACTTGTTCAGGTACCTGCGTCAATCTCTAACATCAGCCGTCAGGATTTGCAGAAAAATGCTGCTTACAGTTTGTTGCCTGCTTTCAACAACCTTGCTGGAGTCAGGATGGAAGAAAGATCGCCTGGAAGTTATCGGTTGTCTGTTCGTGGAAGTTTGTTGAGGTCTCCTTTTGGCGTTAGGAATGTCAAGATGTACTTGGATGAATTTCTCTTTACTGATGCAGGGGGGAATGCATATTTCAATCTGTTGGACGTGAACAGCATCAGTGGCGCAGAAGTCATCAAAGGACCAGCAGGAAGCATATATGGTGCAGGGACAGGAGGGGCCGTGCTTTTGTCAGGTGCATCTCTGACTTCGTCAGGCAAGGACACCAGCATGTTTCGTATCAAGGCCTCAGGTGGAAGGTTTGGGACATTCAACGAAACTGTCCAGTATCAATTGAACCGAAGTG
Organism: Chitinophagales bacterium; assembly: GCA_030832085.1. GTDB lineage: Bacteria > Bacteroidota > Bacteroidia > Chitinophagales > Chitinophagaceae > Pollutibacter. The sequence continues at coordinate 48,663 of JAURJU010000101.1, forward strand.
CATATTCTCTTGATCTTTTGCAGGGGCATATCCAGTCAAAAGGATTTCGTGACCACAGCAGCATGCGGAAGGACAATCTTCAGTTGCGGATGAAGATCAACGGCAGCGAACGCATGACAACAGAGATGCTATTGATGTTTGTGGACCTGAAATATCAAACTCCCGGTGGGTTGACCCTTGCGCAACAAAACGAAAACCCACGGCAAGCAAGGCCTGGCACCAATACCATTCCTTCTCCCAAACTGCAAAGAGCCGGTATTTTCAACACATCAGCCCTGCTTGGATTTTCCAATACGTATGTTTTATCGGATCATTGGAAATCCATCATTTCGTTCTCCACTTCCATGACAGGTTTCAAAAACCCATTCATCACCAATTTTGAAAAAAGGACCGAGTTTAACTTGGGCATGCGTACTACATTTGTCTATGAAAAAAAGTTGCCCATTTTTTTGCAGTGGGTGAATGGTGCTGAAGCACAAAGGGGTGATTATACCATTGACAGCAGTGGAAACAACAGGGGGGTGTCTGATGGGAAAATGGTACGGGACGCCGTTGTTGCACGACAACAATTTTTGTTTTCACAACTCAGCGTCAGACCGGTTGATTTTCTGCAAATACAGGCAGGAATCAGTGTCAACAGTTTCAATTATGCCATTGAAAGAACCGTGGGATTGCCTGCGTCTGGGCCTAAGGATATCGTCTTTGATCCCCAGTTGTTGCCGCGTGTTGCTTTATCTCTTTATCCAATGAAAGGGCTTGCTTTGTATGCACAGGTTTCCAAGGGATATTCGTCTCCCACGGTTGCAGAAATCAGGCCTTCAGCTGGAGGGCTTTACACCGGACTTCAGGCTGAACATGGCTTGAACCGGGAGGTGGGCTTGAAGTTGTCATCCAACAAAGGCAGGTTGTTTTTCAGTGCGGTTGTATTTCGGTTTGATTTGAAAGATGCCATCGTCAGGAAGACAAACGCCGCAGGCGCAGAGTATTTTGTGAATGCCGGAACTGTTGTTCAGAGAGGACTTGAATCCGAACTTTCCTGGCTGTTGCTCAACAAGCCCAATGCAAAATGGATTGAACAGGTCAAAATAACACATGCAATGACCTTCAATGATTTTAGTTTTGGGAACTACATTGTTGGTACATCAAATTATTCAGGAAAAAAATTGACTGGAGTTCCCAGTGAAATGATTGCAATCGCAGTCCAGATCTCATTTTTAAAACATTTCTTCAGCAATGTCAATTTCAATCATGTAGGCAAAATTCCCCTTAACGATGCCAACGCTTTCTTTGCTGCGCCATACCGTTTGTGGCAGGGAAAATTTGGATGGCAGGGGATAATTGCACGCAAGCAAATGGAATTGTTTACCCTCATTGATAACATGGGCAATGCTCTATACAGCTTGGGCAATGACATCAACGCATTCGGTGGCAGGTTTTACAATCCGGCTCCAGGAAGAAATCTCCAGTTGGGAATATCGGTTAACCTTTGATCTATTTTCTGTTTGCAGGTAATTTTTGGGCAAAAAGCCAGGGTAAAAGTTCCGGTTCCTCAAAGGCATTTTTCCAACTGTCATGTCCAACACCAGGATATTCAGTATAGCGCACCTTGTTGCTGTTTTTTTTGATGGATGTGTACATCAACCTGGAATTGGCAACGGGTATTACCGGATCTTTTTCACCATGAAAAATCCAAATGGGGAAATTGGATCTGTATGCTTTGGTTTTTTCTGGGTTCCCTGCTCCACAAATGGGAATGGCTGCTGCAAATACGCCCGGTTTTCTCCACAACAGTTCGAAGGTTCCAAAACCGCCCATTGACAACCCTCCGATGTATACGCGCCTCTTATCCACCTGACCTCCACTGATCAGCGAATCGATGAAGTCACTCACCAGCTGCAATGGTTTTCTTATTGGAGCTTCTTTGGAAAAATCATATCCTGTACTGTCTTTCAGGTTGTTTTTGGTGTATTCGGCCCATTTGTCATTTTTGGGACATTGTGGAAACACAACAATGGCAGGGAAATTGGACCTGTTTGCAGCATCCAAAAACAAATCCCCGCCCCAAACCAATTGTGATGCATTGTCATTGCCCCTTTCACCTGAGCCGTGCAGGAATATTATCAGCGGATATTTCTTTCCAATCTTGAAGTCGAGGGGTGTAAGTATCCTGCACAACAAGCTGTCTTCACCCGAAATGAAAAGTTGTTTTTCGAAAAGCGATTTTGATTGCGCCATTGATAAGGTTGAAACCAGCAATACATTTAAGAATAGAAAGAATGATTTTTTCATGGTGGTGTTTATCTTGGATGCCTGGTCACTGTAAAATAAGAAAAATCAATTACAACCTGCGTGTAATGACAGGCAGGATTTCTTTTTTCCAGGAGGAAAAGCTTCCTTTTACAATCTGTTCACGCGCTTCAGTAACAAGCCAAATATAGAATGCCAGGTTCTGAATGCTTGCAATGGTAAGGCCAAGTATTTCCTTGCTTTTGATCAGGTGGCGCAAGTATGCCTTAGAATAATATCTAGAAGTCTCATTCTCCAGGCCTGGATCAACAACTGAATGGTCCATTTCCCATTTCTTGTTGTCGATGTTGATGATCCCCTCTGTGGTAAAAAGCATCGCATTTCTTCCATTTCTTGTAGGCATTACACAGTCAAACATGTCTACACCAAGCGCGATACATTCAAGCAAATCTGCAGGTGTTCCAACGCCCATGAGGTAGCGGGGTTTGTTTTCAGGCAGGTGCTCACAAGACCAACCACAGTATTCATATATCAGCTCAGTGGGTTCACCCACACTGAGGCCTCCAATCGCATTACCGACGGCGTCTTTTGATGCAATGAATTCGCAAGAGGCCTTTCTCAAGTCTTTTTCTGTTCCACCCTGCACGATAGGGAAAAGATTCTGGGTATGACCATATAAGGAACTTGTATTGTTCATGTGGGTAAAACACCTGTCCAGCCAACGATGGGTCAGCTCCATTGAGTTTTTAACATATTTGTACGCACTGGGGTAGGGTGGACATTCGTCAAAAGCCATGATGATGTCTGCTCCAATCACTCGCTGGATTTCTATCGCTTTCTCAGGACTGAACAAGTGTTTTGAACCGTCAATATGGCTTTGGAAAACAACACCTTCTTCGCTGATTTTTCTGTTGGCTGCCAGCGAAAAAACCTGGTATCCGCCACTGTCAGTCAAAATAGGCCTTTCCCAGCCATTGAATTTGTGCAAACCACCAGCAGTCTGCAGTACTTCCAATCCTGGACGCAGATAGAGATGGTAGGTATTGCCCAAAATGATTTGTGCGCTCACATCTTTTTTCAACTGTTGTTGTGATACTGCCTTTACCGTCCCGGCAGTTCCTACTGGCATGAAAATGGGCGTTTGGATCACGCCATGGTCAGTAATTATTGTACCTGCCCTGGCTTGGGAAGCGGGGTCTTTTTTCTCCAATTCAAATTTCAATGCGGCCATGCTGCAAGTTAAAGAGAAAGGGGGATGATTTTTTTTTCAGCACAATTTCATTTTATTCGGCTGCTTCGTTTATTTTTGAAAAGCATAAAAAAACAAACATGGAAACAGGATTGCTTCACTTACACAATTTGTTGCGCTGGATTATTTTGGTTTTGTTGATCGTTTCCATTTACAAAAGCTATACAGGTTGGAAAGGCGGAAAGCCATTTTCAGCAGGAGATAAAAAAGTTTGGTTGTTTACCATGATCGTCTCCCATATCACCTTGCTGTTGGGATTGTACCAATGGTTATTGGGACGTTATGGCATTTTTTCATACGTGAGGCCTGAGGGCATTTCAATGATGAAGGACCCTTACCTGAGATTTTTTCAGATGGAGCATCCTGTTTCAATGGTATTGGCCATAGTGATGGTTACGTTGGGGCATGGTATGGCAAAAAAGAATGTGGATGACAACACAAAATACAAGAAGGCTTTCAGGTACTTCCTGTTGGCATTGGTGTTGATTTTAGTTGCAGTACCCTGGCCATTCAGGGAGCTGGTGGCAAGACCACTTTTGCCTGGAATGTAGCCTTAAAAAATCAGGAGATGGGGAGTCGCGGGAGTTCAATCACTTCCATGTTGCGGACATCAGTTCCATCAATACAAAAACGAAGCAATGTTTGTACCCTGTGCCAGCCGGATTTTCCTGCCGCCCCAGGATTGAGGTGAAGGCAGTTGAGTGCGGGATCATGCTGAATCAGTAAAATATGGGAATGTCCACATATGAAGATGCCAGGATTTGAAGCTTCAATTCTTTCCCTTACCCCCTTGGCATACTTGGGAGGCCTCCCTCCAATATGTGTCATCATTACTTTGACCTGTTCTGTTTCCCACTCCAGCCATTCGGGCAGTTCATGCCTGAGGGGAGCGCCATCTATGTTTCCATAAACTGCCTTTACCTGAGCCATTGCCGACAGTTGCTCAAGAATGCTCTTATCACCAATGTCTCCCGCATGCCATATTTCATCAGCCCCTTCCAGGTGCACCAAGAAACGCTTGTCCATCCACCCATGTGTGTCTGAAAGCAGAATAATATTTTTCATATCATTGAAAATCAAATAGTTGCAAATTAGTACTATTTTTGTACCCAGTCAGGCAATCAATAAAAAGTCAGATAATTTGATTTTTCGTTAAAATATATCAAACTTTTTTTACTAATTCCATTGATTATCTTATCTTTGCGCTCCCAAAAACCATGGCAAAACAAGCACTCATTAAACAGGACGGTAACATTACAGAGGCGCTGAGCAATGCCATGTTCAAGGTGAAGTTGGAAAATGGGCATGAGATTTTGGCCACCATTTCAGGTAAGATGAGGATGCATTACATCCGTATATTACCTGGTGACAGGGTTGGAGTTGAGATGAGTCCATATGATTTGACAAGGGGAAGAATCATTTTCAGGTATAAATAAAAACCGCTCCCAGGAGCCCAAACCAGAGATATGAAAGTAAGAGCATCCATCAAGAAGCGCAGTGCGGATTGCAAGATTGTCCGCAGGAAAGGTAAACTCTTTGTAATCAACAAGAAAAATCCACGTTACAAGCAACGCCAGGGTTAGTCCTCACA
>JAURJU010000102.1 GCA_030832085.1 Chitinophagales bacterium
ATGGAGCCTGCAATCTGTGATGCTTCATCGGTAAGGATATCACCAAAAAGATTGGCAGTAACCACCACATCAAACCTGGTTGGATCCTTGATCAACAACATGGCAGTAGCGTCCACAAACTGGTGCTCAACCTCCACATCAGGATATTCAAGGGCAATTTTTTGAACCACTTCTCTCCAAAGCCTGCTGGTCTCTAAAACGTTGGCCTTGTCTACAGAACATACTTTTTTTCTGCGGGTCCTTGCAGCATCAAATGCCTTTCTTGTGATACGCTCTACTTCAAACCTGCTGTATTCTGCTACATCATACGCGGTATCACCATCATTCTTTCTTCCCTTCTCCCCAAAATAAATATCACCGGTCAACTCTCGGAAAAACAAGATGTCTGCACCCCTGAGGATTTCAGGTTTGATGCTGGAAGCGTCCAACAACTCGTCAAACAATTTGATGGGGCGAAGATTTGCATAGAGGCCAAGCTCCTTGCGCATTTTCAACAAACCTTGCTCTGGCCTTACTTTCGCAGTAGGATCGTTGTCGTATTTTGGATGACCCACTGCACCAAAAAGCACCGCATCGGATGCTTTCATCTTGGCCAATGTCTCATCGGGCAATGGTGAACCTGTTGCCTCAATGGCAACATGTCCGATCAGCGCCTCATCATAGTTGAATTCATGTCCGAATTTCTCAGCGATCCTGTCCAATATTTTTTTTCCTGCCGCTGTAACTTCCTGTCCAATTCCGTCACCTGGAACGATGAGTATATTTTTTTTCATGTATATGGTTTGTCGTGTGGGTGTTGGGCATCAACATGCATGCCATGAACTCACAACAGGTTTAACATTTTTTGTGTTGCCTTGATGGCTGCAACCGTTTGGTCGCTGTCCAATCCGCGTGTTTTGAATTCACGGCCCTTGTACTCCCAGGTGATGATGGTTTCACACAAGGCGTCGCTCTTGCCACCGGGCGGTATACGCACTGCATAATCGGTCAACACCGCCAGCTCCATTTTTTTCTTTTTGTAAATGCTCCTGAGGGCATTCATGAACGCATCGTACTGTCCATCACCCTGGGCATGCTCTTCAAAAACCAGACCATTGATGTTGAGTTGCAGGGTTACAGAAGGTTTCAGGTTTTTGGAATGGGTCAATACATAATTGTCTACCTGCACTTTCTCTTCGGTAACACTGTTGTCCAATACGTCTGAAAGGATGTATGGCAAGTCGGACTGGGTGACCACTTCTTTCTTGTCCCCCAATTCAATGATGCGCTGTGTTACCTTTTTCAGGTCTGCATCAGAAAGCTCAATGCCAAGCTGTGCGAGGTTGTTTTCAATGTTGGATTTTCCACTGGTTTTACCGAGTGCGTATTTTCGCTGGCGCGCAAAACGCTCCGGCATGAGGTCGTTGTGGTAGAGGTTGTTTTTCTTGTCGCCATCAGCATGGATGCCTGCAGTTTGGGTAAAGACATTTTCTCCAACAATGGGCTTGTTGTCAGGAATGCGGAATCCTGAAAAGGTTTCTACCAAACGGCTCACCTGGTACAATGATTTTTCAACAACACCCGTGCGTACCTTGGGCAGGAAATCATGCAATACCGCTACAGCACTTGCCAGCGGGGCATTCCCTGCCCTTTCTCCCATTCCATTGACCGTAAGGTGAATTCCATGCGCACCTGATTTGACCGCTTCAAGTACATTCGCCGTTCCCAGATCATAGTCATTGTGACCATGAAAATCAAAGTGAATGGCCGGATAGCGGGGTATGGTTTGGGAAATGAATTCAGTGACTTCATCTGGTGTCAGCACCCCCAGTGTATCTGGCAGCATGATTCTTTTGACAGGTTGTGTAGACAGAAAATCCAGGTATTGAAACACATAATCAGGAGAATTGCGCATTCCATTGCTCCAGTCTTCCAGGTATACATTGGTTTCAATGCCTTTTTTCTTTGCAAGGGCGATCACCTTTGCGATTTCAGCAAAATGTTGTGCCGGCGTTTTTTTCAATTGATGGGTGAGGTGATTGAGGGATCCCTTGGTCAGGAGGTTCTGCACTTTGGCACCTGCCTTGATCATCCAATCGATGGAAACCGTTCCGTCCACGAATGTCAACACTTCCACCTTTCCAAGCATGCCCTTGGACTTTGCCCAGCGGGTGATTTTTTTCACTGCATCAAACTCTCCGTCAGAGACCCTTGCAGAAGCGATCTCTATCCTGTCCACTTTCACTTCTGTCAACAGGATTTGTGCAATGGTGAGTTTTTCAGCTGCTGAAAATGAAACGCCACTGGTCTGTTCACCATCCCTGAGGGTGGTGTCCATGATCTCGATATACCTGATTGTTTTGGGCATGATTTTTTCCACCAGGCAATACCTAGTATCTGCTTTTTTGTGCAAAGGCCACGATTTCTTCTTTCATCGCCTGCAAATAATCAATATCATCAAACCCGTTCACCAGGTTGTGCTTTTTATAACCGTTGATGTCGAATGACTCGCTTTCTCCAGTTGCCAGGATGGTAATGGTTTGTTCAGGCAGGTTGACCTCCAATGCGGCGTTGGGGTCTGCTTCTATGGCAGAAAAAACCTTGTGAAGAAAAGCATCGGAAACCTGCACAGGCAGAATACCAATGTTCATTGAATTGTTCTTGAAGATGTCCGCAAAAAAGCTGGAAACCACACAACGGAATCCATAATCATAAATGGCCCATGCTGCATGTTCACGGCTGCTCCCGCTTCCGAAGTTTTTTCCACCAACAAGAATTTTACCGCTGTAAATGGGATTGTTCAATACAAAATCCGCCTTGGGTGAATCATCACCATTGTATCTCCAGTCACGGAAGAGGTTGTCTCCGAAACCCTCTCTTGTTGTCGCTTTCAAAAAGCGGGCAGGGATGATCTGGTCTGTATCTACGTTTTCAATGGGCAACGGAACTGCGCTGCTGGTCAATACTGTGAATTTATCGTACGCCATGGTATGAATTTAAGCGATCAATGTTCTTGGATCTGTAACTTTTCCTGTAACCGCTGCTGCCGCCGCAACAAGTGGGCTCGCAAGCAAGGTTCTCGCACCAGGCCCCTGACGGCCCTCAAAATTCCTGTTGCTGGTGCTGACAGCATACTTTCCTGCGGGAATCTTGTCATCGTTCATCGCAAGACAGGCTGAACACCCTGGCTGACGCAGTTCAAATCCTGCCTCAATCAGAATATCATAAATGCCCTCTTCCCTGATTTGCGCTTCCACAACATGTGAACCTGGAACAACCCAGGCCGTCACATTTTCAGCCTTTTTCCTGCCCTTGACAATGGATGCAAATGCCCTGAAATCTTCAATGCGACCATTGGTACAGCTTCCGATGAAAACATAGTCGATCTGCTTGCCAAGCATCGGCTCCTTTTCATGGAATCCCATGTACTGAAGGGATTTGGCAAAGCTTGCCTTTCCTGCATCGATGTCTTCAGCAGAAGGGATCAATTCTGTGATGCCCATGCCCATGCCGGGATTGGTTCCATAAGTGATCATCGGCTCGATCTCAGCGCCATCAAAATTGTATTCAATATCGAAGGTTGCACCTTCATCTGTTTTCAATGTCTTCCAATAAGCCAAGGCATCATCCCAGGCCTGACCGGTTGGCGCTTTCTCGCGGCCCTTGATATAATTGAATGTGGTTTCATCAGGAGCAATCATTCCTCCACGCGCACCCATTTCAATGCTCATGTTACAGACCGTCATGCGGCCTTCCATGCTCATGCTTTCAAATACTGAACCAGCATATTCCACAAAATAGCCCGTAGCTCCTGCTGCAGTCAATTTTGAAATGATAAAGAGCACAACGTCCTTGGCAGTAACACCCTTGTGCATTTCCCCATTGACATTGATGCGCATTTTCTTGGGCTTGGGCTGCATGATGCACTGCGAAGCCAGCACCATCTCCACTTCTGAAGTACCGATGCCAAAAGCAATACACCCAAATGCACCATGGGTAGAGGTATGTGAATCACCGCAAACAATGGTCATCCCCGGAAGGGTGATGCCATTCTCCGGTCCCACCACATGAACAATCCCGTTTTTGGGATTGCCCAGTCCCCAATGGGAAATGCCATGTTTTTGTGTATTCTCTTCTAAAGCTTTCAACTGGTTGGCAGAAAGCGGATCCGCCACAGGAAGGTGCTGGTTGATGGTAGGAGTATTGTGGTCAGCGGTTGCAAATGTCCTTTCAGGAAACATCACACCGACATTTCTGTTTTTGAGGCCAAGGAAAGCAACAGGGCTGGTAACTTCATGGATGAAATGGCGGTCAATGAGAAAAACATCAGGACCATCCTGGATATCTCTTACCACATGCGCATCCCATACTTTGTCAAACAGGGTTGAAGGTTTACTGCTCATTTTTCAAGATTGTTGAATAAGGGTTGAATAAATTCAATCGGGAACGCAAATTTCCGGAAAAAATGGCTAACATCCTTCGTTTGGGCTTGTTAATTTCCGTTCAGGGGAATGATTGGGGCAAAGGAATGCCCCTTTCATGCAAATATTCTTCCGAAGACAGCCATACAAACAGGAAACAAGGCAGTTGAACACCCAAGCCAGGACTTCTTAATTATTGAGGAGCATCAGAGACTGACGACGCTGTTGCTGGTTCCAAATGCATTGGAAACCTGTTTGTCGGCCTCAGGATCGTTCAACCACATTGCATGATCAACAAGATACTTGAACTCATGGGTGGAATCCTTGGGAAGATTGACTTCAGCATTAAAACTGCCATCCTTCTTTTTATGCATGATGATGGCATTTTGCCAGTCGCTGTTCAATCCTAGGATTTCAACCGTCTCAGCCAATTCAGGCTTGAAGCTGAACTTCACCTTGCAATAGTCCTTGGTCTTGTAGTATGTTTTTTGTAACATGATTTATGTGTTGGGTGAA
>JAURJU010000103.1 GCA_030832085.1 Chitinophagales bacterium
TCAATTCATCAGATTTGCCAACAGATCCGGTGATGGTTGGCTTCTGTCCTTCCTTCAATACGGACTGCTCACCCCGCATGGCCAAAAATCCACGGCCACGTTCTTCGTAGTTCTGTCCTGTGTAGCGATTGGTACCATCAATATCAGCCTGGTATCCTTTCAAGGCGTAAGGTAGATTGTCTAAGGCCGCACTGCGGTATTGCACGCCACTGTTGCCTTCCGGACTGAGGCGGTAAGAAGCCTTGAATTCAAAATTCTCAGGAATCGTTCCACGGTAGATCATGAACGTATTGATCTTGAGCGGTTTCTCCTTGGATACCTCACCGACGAAGCATCCATTCTCGATGCGCCAGTGGGTGGTATCACCCTCCCAGTTTTTCATGTTCTTTCCGTTGAAGATCTTCTTGAAACCATCTTTTTTCTGTGCTTCCGAGACAAAAGTTGAACCCATGAAGCAAAGGAGAAAAAGAATGCTGAGGCGGTTGTATTTAATCATGAAAGCGGATTGATGCTTGATTGTTATTGGTTGTTGCAGACACTAACAGGTTTTCCAGCTGCGGGTGTCAGCTGAATCCAACACGGCCTGACAAACTTTCTGTGTTTCAAGGGCTTCCTTGAAAGTAGGAGAGCAAGGCTCACCGGTTTCGAGGCTCTTCAGGAAATCAGCCACCTGGTGAACAAAGGAATGCTCATACCCGATGCCAAGACCCGGTACCCACCATTTGTTCATGTAGGGTTGTTCGCCATCGGTAACATGGATAGAGCGCCATCCCCTGAGGTTGGATTCATCACCATTGTCAAAATATTCCAGGCGGTTCAGGTCATGGAGGTCCCAGCGGATGGAGGCATTGGCACCATTGATTTCAAAGGTATACAGCGCCTTGTGTCCTCTGGCATAACGCGTAGATTCGAAAAGTCCGAGCGAGCCGTTGTTGAACTTGCAAAAGAATGAACAGGCATCATCAATGTGCACCTGCTCCACTTTTCCGGTCAGCTGGTGCATGCGTTCTTTGACAAAGGTTTCCGTCATACCAGAAACTTCCTTGATGCCACCATTGAGCCAGATGGCAGTGTCTACACAATGAGAGAGCAGATCACCTACCACACCTGAACCAGCTACAGCAGCGTCCATGCGCCAAAGGGCTTCTCCGCCCTGGGGCAGGTTTTCATTGATGGTCCAGTCTTGCAGAAAGTTCGCACGATAATGGTAGATCTTGCCCAGCTTGCCAGATTCAATGATGTTCTTGGCCAAGGTAACAGCAGGAATTCTCCTATAATTGTACCAGACCGTGTTTTTTACACCTGCTGCCTCAATTGCATCCACCATCACCTGAGACTCTTCAAGATTCCTGGCCAATGGTTTTTCGCAAAGGATCATCTTGCCAGCCTTAGCTGCTGCGATGGCAATCTCAGCATGGGTATCATTGGGAGTGCAGATGTCAACTGCATCAATGTCATCCCGCTCAATCAGTTTTCTCCAATCGGTTTCAGTGCTTTCGTATCCCCATTGTTCAGCAAATGCTTTTAGCTTGGTTTCGTTGCGAAAACAAACTGCTTTCAGTACTGGGGTGTACTCGAGGTCAGGAAAAAAGTTGCGGATGCGGTTGTATCCGTTGGAATGGGTTCTGCCCATGAAACCTCCGCCAATCAACCCAATATTGAGTGTCTTTTTTGTTGCCATTGTATACAAATTTTTGTTCGTGTTTAAATTGTTATGCGCCTGTCCAGCCATGGTGGTTCCTAACCTTGATTAGGGCACCAAGAATATCGTTCCAGGTTTGTTGTTTCATCAATACTTCATTAGGGAACATGCAGCCATCCCAGCAAATGTGCTGAAACGCTTTGGTGAGTTCTCCATTTTCATCGCGCAGCCAGAAGCCTGCATGCTTTGCAATGTCGAGCTTTCCATTGGGGTCAAGTGCCTGGCAGTGCCTTCCTGTTTTGTCGTGAGATCCTGTGCCATGAACGGTTCCATCGTTTTGTGCAACATGGAAATCAATGGTCCAGGGGCGCAATGCGCTGGTCAGTTTCTTGAGTCCCTCATCCAGAACGGCACCATCACTCCAGTCAAAATTTTCAGGGAGGATGCGGTGTTCAGGGGCATTGTAGCCTAGCAGATAGAGCAAGGTATGGGCCATGTCGGCCTGGAATCCAATGTTGGGACGGTCAACAGCCTCAAGGGTGTCGATCATGGCCTTCCAACTGTGCATACCGCCCCAGCAGATTTCACCTTCAGCAGCCAGTCGCTCACCATAATCAGCAGCAACATCGCATGCTTCACGAAAAGTTTCTGCAATCAGTTTGGTATTGCCCGCAGGATCCTGAGCCCAGGCCTCTGGCTTGCTGGCAGAGTCGATGCGGATGATGCCGTATGGGCGAACACCTGCATTGCGAAGTTTTTTTCCAAATTCACAGGAGCGTTTGACCATGTCTACAAATACGGCCCGGTCTTCTTTGCTGCCCATGGCAGGGCCACCCCAGATGGGGGCCACCAATGAACCGATGTTGAGGTTGAGTGCGCCAACTTTGTCAGCCAGTCTTTTGATTCCATCTTCTGATTCATCGATATTGAAATGGGGCTCAAAAAGGCCGATATCAATACCATCAAATTTCACACGATCCACTTCGGCATTGGCGGTGAAATCAATCAATGTGTCCAGGGAAATAGGGGGTTCTGAATCCGGGCCTTTTCCTACGATGCCAGGCCATGTAGCGTTGTGCAGTTTTGGATAATTGTTTTCAGACATATGGTTGCGTTTTATTGGAAAAATTAAAGTTTGTGTTTTGCCGCCTGGGACTTGATGAAAGAAAGCCCGTTGATGGCCATGTCCCAGGGTCCTGAATATTCTCTCCACACATTGATGGCGTTGGCAAAGTCTGGATCATTGCGGGAGAATGCTTCGATGGTCAGCCATCCGTTGTAGTTGATTGAGGCAAGACTGGCAAAGGTTTCATCCCAGTGAACGTGTCCATCTCCCGGAGTTCCCCGGTCATTTTCGCTGATGTGCACATGCGCCAAAACTGGAGCAATGGTGCACAGTGCCTCATGTGCTTTTTTCTCTTCAATGTTGGCGTGATGGGTATCGTACATCGCCTTTACATTCGGATGACCTGATTTGTCTACAAGATGTTTGAGTTGCACCATCGTGTTGCAGAGGTAACATTCGAATCGGTTCAATGCTTCAAGGGCAAGGGTGATGCCTGCCTGAGCTGCATGTTCACCCGCCTGTTGCAGGACCTCTGCACACCAATTGTATTCATCTTCCTGAGGCGGTTTTTTGGAAAAATTGCCATGGGCTGAATGAAAGGGACCGCAAAGGATGCTGGATTGCATGTCGTGTGCACGATCGATACCCCATTTGATGCGGTCCAATGCCTTGGCACGAACAGCAGTGGAAGGGTCTACAGGATTATGGTCTGCATCTACTACAAATACGCTGGTGGTTTCCAGTCCAATATTTTTAGCATGATCACCAAAACGTTTGTATGCTGCATCATCCGGAGCACCGATAAAACATTCCACACCATCGTAGCCAATTTCCTTCAGGCGATCGATGATGGGAAATTGTTCATCAGACACCACGGCAGACCAAACCAATGTATTGAATCCAATTTTATACATGCTGTTTTATTTTCTATAGGGTACATTGATCTGCATAGGGCCTTTCCATTTTTTGGGTACAGGTTTGCCTGCAGCCCAATGGATGGCATTGATGACCATGTGTTGAAAAGGCTCCTGGTCAAAATCTTCAGGATGACCAAGAGTGGTGAAAAAGATGCGGGCACCAAAGCTGTTGATGCCTGTCCATGCTACAGGGTTATCGTAAGCATTCTTGTTGTTAGGATTGACAGAATGCCCCATCATCAAGGCTTTTGAGCCGTTGGAGGGATATTTGGGCAATACCTGGTAGAGCCAAGAACGGGCATGGAAAGTTTTGCCTACGCCAGTAAGGATGGGGTCGTTGGATACCGAATCAATCATGGTAACATCGGTGGATGATTCATGACCGTAATGGGTATGCCTATTGACGCCGCCCCAGCCGGGAGGAGAATTGAACGCAAACTCCCCAAATGCATTCCATTTTTCCAGTGGATGTCCTTTGGGATAATTGAACGCATGGGTGGTGGTACGAAAACCGACCATCGGTTTCTTGGTCTTGAGATATTCCTCAATCAACTGCACCTGATCAGCAGGGAGCTTTCTCCAGCGGAGAAAGAATACAGCCATGTCAGCCTCTTTGAGGGCTTCCAGTCCTGGGATGTTCTCCTCTGCATTGTGGTCAGGATAAGCCTTCAAAACGATGGTACGAAATCCATAGTTTTTTTCCAGTTCTGCTGCAATAATGGGCAGGGTTGCTTCACCACTGTATTCATGATCGCCGGTTACAAAAACAATCAAGGGTTTTTTGGATTTTCCTTTTTGATTTTGGCTGAATCCTGTTGCCAGACAAAGCATGAAGCAACTAAAAAATGAGACTGTTTTTAGCATGGTATGTTTATTCATCATTGTTGGTCAATTGTATTTTTCAAGGTAATGAAAAATCATGTTTTTTATTTCTCCATTGGATGAAGCTTGAGCAATTCCTCTGGTGTGTAGAATCCGCTTTTATCCTTGATGGCTGCA